>SAAO01000025.1 GCA_009929375.1 Bacteroidia bacterium | reverse complement strand
GCGAAGTCTTGATGTTTTTGCTTACTTTTTGTATCAAGACAAAAAGTAAGTCGGGGTTTGGGGCGGAAGCCCCTTATCAGAACTTGCGAAAGTTGAGTTCTTTATATTACTCAATGGTTTTTTAATGAATAAGTACTTAAAAAGAAACATTTAAGCTGCTGATGTAACTCAAGGAAAAATAGCTGTTACATATAAAACAGGGATTGAATAAAACTAACTTTATATTTGCACTGTGTTGTTTGCCTCAAAATGTATTCAGGCAATGCAACAAAATATCCTTTTATTCAATTATCATTAAAAATTTAATCATTATGAGAAAAATGTTACTCCTTTCTACTTTGATGCTTTTTATTAGCATTTCTGCTTTTTCAGCTCGTTTAAATTTGTCGCTTACCTCATTGGGGTCCGGTTTTGGTGATGCTACTTACGATGCTGCAACTAAAACTATTACATATCCTGCTGGATGGGGTGGGAAAGGTTGGTGGTTGGGAAGTGTAGATTATTCGGCTTACGACCATGTGGTTGTGAAATTTAATGCTGCCGATTCTCGTGTTCAGGTGGTGATAGAGTATAACAATAGTATTGCCAGTACTACAGTGGGTGTGGATGCAGGTGTGACTACTATTACTGCTGCACTCGATGCTGCAGGAAAAGCCAGTGTGAAACAAATTTATATACAAAAATCAACTGCAGGTATTGTAACGCTCACTGAAGCATATCTCGAAGGGGATGCTGCTCTTCCTAATTACGAACTCTCGCTTGCAAGTCTTGACTCGGGTTGGGACAGTTCATACGATGCAGCCTCCAAAACCATTACTTTCGATGGTGGCTGGAAAGGTCGTGGATGGTGGATTGGCGGTAGCGATTTTTCGGCTTACAAAGATGTGGTGGTGAATTTTGCTGTAACCGATGCCACTATTAAACTGGTTGTGCAATATGGCGACGATAGCAACAATACGCCTGATGTGTATGCTAATGCAGGTGCGACTTCTATTAAAGTGGATTTGGATGGAACTAAAAGCAATAATGTGAAACAAATTTATCTGCAAAGAGAAAGTGCAGGAACGCTGGTGCTCGAAAGTGCTTATCTCACACCTAAAACTACTCAGATTGATAATCTGCTGAACTCAAAAATGTATCTCTCTAACAATACACTTTTCCTTCATGCAAATGGCAATGTGAAATTGTTCGATATGAGTGGTCGATTGTTGCTTCAGCGCACAAATGTATGCACTGTTGATCTGTCGTCGTTCAAATCGGGTGTGTATGTGGTGAAGGCCGCTGTGGAAGGCAAGCAACTGATGACTAAAATTGTGAAATAATACTGACAAATGATATTGAAAAGCCGGGGTGGAAATGGTTCTTCCCTGGTTTTTCGATGTAATGCTGGCTGTGTTTATTATACTTTTCAAATATGTATGCGAATTTAGGGTTGAAATTGTTTCATTTAAATCTATGACGTCAAGGCTACGCCCCTAAAAATCATTCATTTTACATTCTGTCTACTAAGCTATCAGGGCTACGCCCCTATATATAAATTTGTAGCAGCGTAGCTGTGAAATCTTAATAGACGAATAATTCATGTTATATCAGAGGGGCGTAGCTCTGATATCTGAATACTGTTAACACACAATACCACTCATACAAAACCTCCATAAAATTGTTGATTCAACCCTTAATTCGCATTATGTATATACAGATATTTATCAGTTTTCGATAAGAAAATATCAGTTTTTAAATGACATGCTTTTTGATACATAAAACCAATACTTTAGCTTTGTGCTGAATTCAATTCAAAAGACAAACACAATTATATGGAAAAAAACTGGCGATGGTTCGGACCCAAAGATCGTATTACGCTCGATATGTTGCGACAAATTGGTGTGGAAGGCATTGTGACAGCATTGCACGAAGTGCCAAACGGCGAAGTATGGACTTACGAAGCCATTTTGGAACGCAAATCGCTTATTGAATCGCGCGGTTTGCGCTGGTCGGTGGTGGAAAGTCTGCCCGTGAACGAAAGCATTAAATATGCCGGAGTCGAACGCGACCAAATGATTGAAAACTACAAAATCAGTCTCGAAAATCTTGCTAAAGCCGGAATTCGTACTGTGGTGTACAATTTTATGCCCGTAATCGACTGGATACGAACTGATTTGAGTTACAGGCTACCCGATGGCACTCAAACGCTTTATTTCGATAAAATACGTTTTGCGTATTTCGATTGTTGCATTCTGAACCGTGAAGGTGCTGAAAAAGATTACAGTGCCGATGAATTGCAAAAACTCGAATTGCTGAAAACGACAATCACCGATGCCGAGAAACAGGAACTTGTAAACACGATTATTGTGAAAACGCAGGGTTTTGTAAACGAAAACTTCAAGGGCGATGTGTCGAAACCGGTAGAACTGTTTAAGGATTTACTGGCATTGTATCGCGGAGTGGATAAAGTGCAATTGCGTGAAAACCTGCGCTATTTTCTCGAAAAAGTGATTCCTATAGCCGAAAAGTACAATATGCATTTGGCTGTGCACCCCGACGATCCTCCGTTTCCTGTACTCGGATTGCCTCGTATTGTGGGAAATGCTGACGATATTTCATGGATTCTGAATGCTGTCGATTCACCCTCGAATGGCTTTACATTTTGTGCAGGTTCGCTGAGTTCAGGGCTGCATAATGATGTACCTGCTATGGCGCGCGAGTTTGCCAAACGAACATATTTTGTGCATTTGCGAAGTACTGAAGTTGCACAAGATGGTAATTTTATGGAGTCTTCGCATCTCGAAGGGCGTGGACATTTGGTGGAACTCGTACGCATTTTCGAAAGTGAACATCCGGGATTGCCTATGCGGGTCGATCATGGGAAACTGATGCTCGACGATGTGAATCAGAACGATAATCCGGGCTATTCATTTCTGGGTCGAATGTATGCGCTTGCTCAGATTTCGGGCATAATGGCGGCTGTGAAGGAGTTTGAAAACGGATAAATCTTTTTTTACAGATTTATTAAGGTTTCATAGTGCTGAACGCTTTTCTACACAATAAATGGACGTTTTTACAGGTTTTATTTAAATCAGGTAACATTTGAACCCTGTTTTGTAACGATGACAGTACTTTGTGTTACACTGGAATTTTGAATCTTTGCAGAGTGAACTTATTTTTGTGATAGTTTTTTAATAAATGTGTTATTGGTGATTACTAATGATTTTTTTTAGTGAATTAAATCAGGTGTAGGTACCTGAAACGATTCAAATTATTTTAAGTAAAGGTGTTTATGTGTTGAATACAGCAATGTCCCTGCAATTTGTGAAAAGAGTGTGGATGTGTAGGTTTCAAAGGTGTTACTTTTTCAGGTTTAGAAGAAAAAAGGCTGCTCTTATCGGGGCAGCCTTTGTGTTTTTTATTGCAGAATAAGCCGGGCAAAACTTGTATTGCCATTGGGCTCGGATAGTCGTAGAAGATAAAGCCCGGGGCTGAATGCTTTGGCCGAAAGGTTTTTCTCTCCTTCGATGGAATGAGAGGCCAGCAATTTTCCCTGTAAATTGAAAATGTCGAGCTGACTTTTTGCATTATCGGCCGGACGAATGCAAATATCAGAATTTCTGTTTGCAGGATTCGGACTAATGTTGAATGTCTTTTTCTCAATTTTTCCAACAGAAGTATTTCCCTGTTGTAATTGTACAATTTCTTCAGGTGTCAGAGCAATATTGTAAAGCATAAAGTCGTCGATAGTACCTTTGAAGTCGATGTTGTCGGCAGCCACCGAGCTATCCCACCACTGTGTGCGGCCTATGTAGTTGCGGTTGTCGGGAGCAATGGCATAAAGTTGCCAGGGTTCGTAAATGATATTTGTGCCAGTGCCCACTTGCGAACCGTTTGAGTATATTCTGGTGGTTTTGGTAGTGGCGTCGAAACTTACTGCCAGCAGCGTTTCTGCATTTACAGGAATAGTGCCCGAGGCATTCAGAAGTGCTGTTGTTCCTCCGTTATATTTAAAACCTGCCGAAAAAGCTGATGCTCTGAGCAAAATACTGTTTCCGCTTCCTGAACCAAAATCGTAAACACGTGGTTGCGACGTGAGTGCCGATGGTTTTATTTTCAGCAAAAAAGTATAACTGCGCAGGTTTTGTAAAACTCCGGCAGGAGCAATGGTATAGCCGTTTGTAGAAAAGGTTGTGGCTGCGTTTGCAGTCAGGTCGAGCGTGCCATTCACTTGTGCATTTCCCATGATACGGGCATGATTTTCATTGCCTGAATGGTCGGTCACATATTTTTGATTATCGGCTGTAAACAGATCGCTGTTTGCAAAACGATAGACCAGAACTTTGTTTTGATTAATGTCACGAGGAAAAACGGTGCATGTAAATTGTTTTGTTTTTGACGCAATGGTAGCTGTGAGGGTTACCCGCGTGGCACTTTCGGGAAAGTTGACCAATCCGTTGCTTAATAAAACATTCGTATTGTTGCTGCTCCAGCTTATGGTTACGCCCGACGATGTTTTGGCTGGTAAAACCACATCTGTATAAATCTGCGCAGGTACTGTAAGTGCCAGAAGTTCGATATCGGCCAGTAAAGCCTGATTGAAAGTGTAAGCCAGCGAGGTTCCAGTAAGTTTTCTGACTTCAGCCTGATTCAGTGCACGGTTGTAAATACGGCAATCTTCAGTCCAGCCGGTAAATCCGCCTATGTTCATAGTATTGGGTGTCAGACCGGCCATTTCGATGGTTTGGTCAATCAGACCATTGCGATAAGTACGTAAAATGCCGTTTTCGTAGGTTACCGTCAAATTGAAGTATTTGTGTTTTGTGGGTGTGTACCAAACGCCTCCTGTTCCTCTCGATTGAGTTTGCCATACATCCGAAGTGCCGAGTATATTCTGACTTTCGAAAGTGTTGTTGCCCACTTTTATATAAGGTTTTTGTGTCGTAGCGTTTAATCCGTAGCTGAATTTATCCGTACTGAAAATTACTCCGCTGTATGTTCCTTCGTATAAATATGGAGTCAACGATACAGAAAAATCAGCATTTGCCGATACATTGAAAGTGGCATAAGTGTCGGTGCTTGTCACCAGAACGCCATTGCTGGTAGTGGCATTTCCGCTTATTGTGCCCGAAAAGTCTTCGTTTGTCAGCAATCCTTCAGTCAGATTTACGGTACCTGCATTCAGTTCGTAGTTACAGTGAATGGCTGTAGGGTAACCCAACGGACGTGATGAACTGACAATCCAGTCGTAATAATTTCCGTACATCCAGGCCAGTTTCAGTGGAGAATTGCCTGAATTCTGAATGACATAAGGCCGGCTGTTGTTGAGTTTCGAGTTGGTGGTGATGGCTTCGGAACTCAGCAAATTTCCTTCCGGCGACATTGTATATTTGAAAATTTCGTACTTAGTGCCATAGGTGCCACTCACGGGTACCGAACAATATACAAAGCGTGGATCATTGTCGTCGAGCGTCATGCCACCGCTGTAGCAGAGTTCGAGCCCGGCAGTTTGATGAAATTTTCCACCGCCATTGGCCAGAAATGTTTTTTTCCATTCGGTGCCTGTCCATTTGGCATAGTAATAATTGTGAGTGTTTTTATCGCTGCTGATACGAACCATGGCAATGACAGGTAACCCATCTGAGCCAATTGCAGTTTGCCAAACCCAGTCGCGTTCGTTTGACGGCATATCCACCATTGCAAAAGGATAAGATGTTGGGTAAGTGCTTTTGTTTACATTGTGTACGCCATTACCAATGGTGCCAAGTGCATTTCCTTTGATATCTTTTAGCTGAAAACTTTTGATGTCAATATAGTTGAAATAAATGTAATTCGGCGATTCGTTGTCGGGGTGACCAGTGGTGTAGGTCAGATAGATTTTGTCTTTTCCATTCGATGCATATTTGGCATACGGACGTGCACCTGTCGATTGTACAATCTGAAAAGGTCCGCGATTGAATTTCACTTCATCGTTACTGTCGGGCATGCTAAGTCGTGCAATGGTCGGATGCCAGTTTATTCCGCGCCATGCAAGATAAATATTGTCAGGATCGTCGGAAAGAATAAAGGGTGAAGGATAAGTGGTATTGTGCGATGTCTCTATTTTCATTTCTTTGCCAAGCGAAGTGATATCTCCGGGCTTTTTCGAAATGCGGTAATAGAAACAGGCTTCGTCGGTATGTCGCGAGTAAAAAATCATCACTCTGTCGTCGGGTAGAATCAGAAAAGTGGGATTGTCGTGGTCGTCGGGCTGAAAATACGAACGAATCAACACTTCTGTCGATTTTCCGGTAATGAAATTTTGTTGAGTGGCCTTGATATTGCCATGCACATCGATATAGCCTATGTAAGAATTGTTTATGGTTCCTGTAGCATTTTCGTGATGGAGTGCGCGAGGATCGGCAAACCAGCACCATGCGCCTTCGGGTGTCACTTCATAGCCACTGAATGTGTTTTTTGTGTTGGCACTCACGGTCGTAAGCACGAAAATCAAAAATAACAGGCCTGATAATCTTCTCATGTGATTTAAATTTAATGTGCAATTAAGCAATTGTATTTTTTCGTTTTTCAGGGAGCAAAGATAAGGCTATGCTTTTATTATAATGGGTAAAATAAAGTCATTTTGTGTATAATATCGTCGTTACAGTTACTCTTGAATGCAATGAGAATTGCAATTTTAAGAATTCTGACTCACAAATCAAAAATAACTTTGTACTTTTGTTTGTAATCCATTTTCCGAACATTTTCGATGTTTTTGAATTATAATCAGAAATTCATCATAAGTTATTTTCAACCCAATTGTAACTTTTTAAATCGTAAATTGTAAATGCAAATTCTTATTTCACCTTCACTTAATCCTGCTTTCAATCTGGCTGCTGAGGAATACCTGTTTTTGCATAGTTCGGCTGATGTGGCATTTTTGTATGTCAATGATAGTTGTGTGGTGCTGGGGTCGAATCAGGTGTTGCGAAATGAACTGAATCAGGAGTTTTGCCGGATTGAAAACATTCCTGTTTTGCGGCGTATGTCTGGTGGAGGAACTGTTTATCACGATGCCGGAAATCTGAATTATTCGTTTATCACACAGGGCAACGGACATCCTGCCGATATGAACGGAGCATTTTTACAGCCTGTGGTAGCAGCACTTTCTGCATTGGGTATCGATGCGGAAGTGGGGCAGCGCAAAGATTTATGGATAGCCCAAAAGTATAAAATAAGCGGAACAGCTTCGCATATCAGTCGCGGACGTGAATTGCATCACGGTACTTTGCTGTTCGATGCTGATCTTGAAAAACTGCATAAAGCCCTGACAGCCGATAAGCCTGATCTCAACCTGCGTGGAACGGCTTCTGTTCCAAGTCCTGTGATCAATATCCGTGAATATATGCGCCTGAATGGTATGCCGGATATGAATAGCACCGGATTTCTCAACGCTTTTTCTGCTGCACTTGCCGACCTCCTAAACGCTACAGTTCAAATACTTACTTCGAATCCCGAAACAGAGAGTCTTATGATAAGTAAATACAGTTCGGATGAATGGAATTTGAAGAAATAAGTAATCAGGAAAGTATGCAAACCGAACATGCCGGAAACAAAGGCGGCTGTATCAAAAAACTCTTTTGAAACAGCCGCTTTTATTTAATACGATATTCCTCTCGATTAATCTTCCATCATAGTCATGTCCACTACCGGTTTGGGCAGGTTCATGCTTTTGATTTCATTTTTACAAGTTTCCACCATTTCAGCAGTCATATTATAGCTGTATTTGCCGTAGTCATTCATTTCAAATTTTCCGACATAAAAGAAACCCCATTTGTCGAAAAACTCAGTAAGATCGGTTTTACTTACTTTGCAGGCCTGTTTTACGAAGTTAAGCTGATATTCGGCTACTTTCTGATTGTGACCGCGACCGCCCTCGTCTGCCTGTTGACGAAATGCTTCGTGTAAGTCGGCATAGAAATCGGGCTGTTTGCCTGCACCTGCAAAATAAAGCTGTAATTGCCAGAAAGGAACGAGGCGGTTGAATACATCGTTGTCCTGCAGATACGAAATTTTGTTTTCGATAATGGATTTGCGGGCTTTTTCGTAATTTTTCTGTTCACTGATGCGGCTTTTGTTACCAAACGAGGTGGTGACATACAGCGTCACAATATTATTGCTCACTTCGCCCAGACCGCCCCAGTTCAGGTAAGGTCTTAACTGATGCACATGTCCCACCTCGTGACTGAATCCCCAGCAGGGGTCACCACTGATTACTTTGTCAGGATTTGCCACCATTCCCATGGCATAGCCCGGCTGAGTGCCCATGTAAGCCACACCATCGCCATCGCGGAACATATAGTAATTGTAGTTTACGCGTGCCAGAATGCGGTTCTCGGGAACTCGTTTGTATTTTTCAAGACCGATAAATCGATGTTGACGGTAAACCAGCGAGTCGTAATTGCTGATCAGGTCGGTGCCACGGTCGTAAGCATACTTTTTGAGTGCTTCCACCGGATACGCAATCTGAATATGACGGCCACGTGCATCGAGTACCGGATAAACCGCGTTGTCAATCAGTTTTTTCCAGTCTTCGTTGCTGTTTTTGCGAATGTCGAAATATCCGTTTACCTGACCGTTTACAAAGTGAACTTTCAGAGTTTTTTCCTTTTCAGGCTGATCGGAGTAATAATTTATATACACAAGTCCATCCCAGTCGGTTACTTCAATTTCGTTGAGACCGTTTTTGAGAGGAAAAGTTTTTTTGATAATACCCCAACCATTAGGGTCTTTGGTGGTTTCGATGCCTTCCGGTGCACGACGGTTCCAGTTAGGAAGCAGAAGTTCCACTTTTTTGCCTTCGGCGATATTTTCCACCATTACCAAATGCTTACCTTTTGGCAGATAGATGCCGGTAATGTTTTCGTAATTACTGTAGCCATTGCCAATTCGGAGCTGTTTGCCCAGCACGTCGGGGCTCAGAAAAGCGCTGTATTCTGCCACGCGATAATCAGTTTGGTAGGTTCCGGCTTTGAGAGCAGTTGCCAGTGTACGCAGACGCTCATCTTTCATCTTTTTGATGGTTGCGTTGCTAACGTTTTTTTTGAGCGAAGTGGCTAGAGTTGTTTCGAAAACTTTCAGGTCTTTGTTGATTGTAGAAGTCGATTTGTTGCCATACGCAGGATAGGAGAGCAGTAAAATGACTGCCAGAATTTGTAAAATGTGTTTTCCGGTGTTCATGTCAGTTGTTAATAGCTGGTGCTTTGATTGATTTGTGTTTTTGCAAAGATATAAATAATGTTGTATTTGATAGTAAAATAATTTAATAAAATATGATTGTAATGACAGCTAATGAAAAAAAATATATGATATGAGCTGTAAGATTTTTTGCGTTTAAGTGCTTTCAAATTTAAGCGACATTTTTTTTTGCAAAATATTTAGCTTGAAAATGAATGTTTATTGATTTAATAATCAGTGTTTTGTCCTCTGGTGAGTTTCTCGATAGTCTATATTGAGATGCTAAATAATGTAATTAAATATGTTTGTTTAATTTCCCCATTGATAATAAAATAAATTTATTAATTTGTAGCTTTAATCAAATAATATTATATTTGTCTGCTTTAATTATCCTTATATCCAATACTATATTATGATGAAAAAAATGACACTGTTTCTGATGTGTTTTGTGGCGATATCACTGACAGCACAGCAGCAAACTTTTACAATGACTACAAACCTGCCAACAGGATATGTTTTTCAGTTTGCACTGAACTATGGGGCTGTGGTGGAAGTGGACTGGGGCGATGGTGTGTTTCAGCAAATTACTGTGACTTCAGACCCACTGCAGGGAACGCTCAAAGGTGGTACTGTGGTGGTGAATGCTTACGACCTTACAATGCTCGACTGTGCTGATGCGGGACTTACCGCACTGAATGTAACCGAACTTACCGAACTTACTTCCCTCAATTGTCACAGCAACGCTCTTGTAGCCCTCGATGTGACCAAAAACAAAAAGTTGCGAACGCTGAATTGCGGACATAATCAGCTTGCGGCGCTAAACCTCACCGGTCTTACCCTGCTCGAAGACTTGATTGTAAATGATAACAGCCTGAAATCGCTCACGCTTAGTGCTGCCCGTCAGTTACAATATCTCGATTGCAGCAACAATCAGATTAGTACTCTTTCATTATCATTGAATACAAAACTCCGTCATTTGTGGTGTGGTGGAAATGCGCTGCTGTCGCTCGATGTGTCGAAATGTACGGCTCTCAACAGTCTTGTAGTGTCGGGAAACTCGCTGGTAACACTCAAAATGGATGGTCTGACAGCGCTTACCGATGTGTGGTGCGATAATAATCTGCTGAGTACAATGGATTTATCTTCGGGTACGCAACTCTCGTATATTTCAGCCAATAAAAATGTGATTACTGATCTGAAACTTCCTTCGCGTACAACCTACAATGCACTTTATCTGCACGATAACAAACTTGGATATCAGTCGCTTTTGTCACCGGGATTGTCTGCTGCTTATCAGTATGCACCTCAACAGAATTTTGTCCTTCCGGCTAATATGGAAGTGGGAAAAGCTGTTGATTTGTCGGCATTTCTCACTACCGCCAATGCTGTGAACACCAACGCTCAGTTTGAATGGTTCAGCAGAGATACCAAACTCACCGAAGGTGTCGATTATACGGTTCAGAATGCCGTATTTACTTTTCTGAAAACACAGAATCCTGTTCGTTGTGAAATCAGCTCTTCACTTTTTTCTGAATTATCTCGTATTGTGTCCGACAATGCACAGGTGGCCGGTCCATCGGCAGTTGATCTGAATCACGATACCGAAAATCTTATTGTAAGTTCACAGCATGGATTATTAAATATAAATGCGCTTACTCCGCAAACACTGGTGATTCGTAGTGTGACCGGTAGTGTGTTGAAACAAATACATAATTTCCAGGGTCGTCTGACGCTGCAATTGCCACAGGGAGTTTACCTGATTAATCAGCGTAAAGTAGTTATTTAATTATTTTCAATGAGACTATATCAAAGCCCCCTTCAGGGGGTTGGGGGCTGAAAAAAGTTCTTACAATTTAATCTTTTAAACAAATGAAAACCACTTATAAATATATAATTTTTGCAATAGCAACGTTTGTCACTCTTAGTCTTACGGCGGGCGATGTGTTCAATGCTACTTTCAGCAGCACCAAAGCACCATCGCTGATAGTTGCTAAAACTGATATTCAGGCTGGATATCTTGATTCGTTGTTGACGATCGGAGTGCGCACAAATGTACAATTTACAGTAACCCCGAATGTCGACTGGATCACTGTGGCCGGAGTGAAAAAGGGAAATCTGTCACTCCGTATTTCCGAAAACGAACTCGATACCGAACGTACGGGACAGGTGGAATTAAAGGCTGAAGGTTCGGCGCTTTCACAAATCATCCGTATTGTGCAGGCTAAGAGCAATCCGGCATCCTTTATAAAAGGTGACATGCGCGTGAAAGTTAGCTCGGCAACAGCTACCGATGCACAATCGGGTAATGAAATTGCGAAGTCCTACGATGGCAATTACAGTACTTTGTATCATTCTTCGTGGAGTGGAGGTACTCTTCCGGTAACGCTTACATACAATTTTAGCAATGTGCCGAGAATCGACTATTTGATTTATCATCCACGCACTGATGGCAACTCAAACGGAAATTTCAATGCCATCGAAGTCTCCTACAAATTGTCAGGTGCAGCCGGTTATGTAGTTCATGACAACTATACCCTCAATGGCGCCTCGTCAGCTTTCAAAATCAGTTTTGGCAATGGCCTTGTCAATCCGGTGAGCATTCGTATTAAGGTAAATTCCGGAGCAGGAAATTTTGCCAGTTGTTCCGAAATGGAGTTTTATTCAAAAAATACTAATAATGAGGCAATGTTCTCTCTGTTTTCCGATCCGCTTTGCACTACGTTGAAGCCCGGTGTCACAGAATCTGAAATCAATGCGCTCGTGAATCCCTTTACCCGAAAACTGGCCCGTGCATTATTTTCGGGTACTTACAACAAAGAATTCAGAGTGAATGAGTTTGAAGCATTTCCACCGGTAAACGAAACTTCGTCGTGGATGCGCGCTTCGGGTTATAACTCCTTCGAAAATCCTACAGGTATCTATTTCGAAGCAGGCGATGAAGTGATTGTATTTGTCGAAAATACAGGTTCAGAGGCTGTTTCGCTCAAAATACAGAATCAGGTTCCCGGCGAAAGCGGAAGTTCAACAGTACCACTGAGCAATGGTATCAATAAAGTGGTAACTGCGAACAAGGGGCAGGCTTATCTTAATTATTACACGTCCAACTGGGAAACAGCCCCAAAAGTAAAAGTGCATTTTGCGCTGGCCCGTGTGACCGGATATTTCGATCTTGATAAATACCGCACCGAAACCGGTTACGATCGTGTCGCTGCAGCAGCTGCATGGAAACGTATTCTGGCCGGAGCTGTTTCCCCTATGTTCGATGTGGTAAGCCGTTTGCATCATACCTGTTATCCTACCGAAGGTTTCCGCCGTCATTATCTGAACGATGGAGTGGACTTTGCACTGGCCTACGACTCGGTGGTATATCGTCAGCACGAAATAATGGGTCTGATAAAATACAATAAAGTGCCCAAAAACCGTATGTACACACGCTCCACCACAGGCGGAATGTTTGCCGACGGTCTGGGTGCCGGTATCCCGAATGCAACAGGTTACGGATATATCAAAGTGTCGGATCTCGATTGGTGGGGACTTGGTCATGAGCTCGGTCATGTCAATCAGGTTCGTCCCTCAATGAAATGGGTAGGCACTTCGGAAGTGACAAACAATATTTATTCGGCTTATGTGCAGCATAAAATCGGAAATGGTGCATGGGTTAAATCACTTGGCGGGAAAACTTACTATCGACTTGAACATGAGGTGCATGGTGGCGACGATATTCGCAATGGTGCCGGAGGACGTTTTAATGCTTATCTGAATTATGGTATAAAAGATGGTGGAAAATGGCTGATGACCGAGGGACCCGATTATTTTAATCAGACACCTTTCGGAACACCACTTCGTCGTAATTACGACCATTTTGTAAAACTCGGACCACTCTGGCAGCTTTTGCTTTATTTCCATGAATGTGGCGTGCGTCCCGATTTCTATCCGCAAATTTTCGAAATGGCCCGCAAACTGAATACCACCGGTATGAGCAATGGAGCCCTGCAGCTTAACTTTATGCGCACTGCCATCGACTCAACCCGTTTGAATCTGGCTCCATTCTTCGAAAAAGTGGGAATGCTGAAACCTTATAATGATTATATTGAAGATTACTCACCCGGACAACTACAAATTACTGCTGCTGAATGTGTAGAGCTCAGAAATCATTCTGCTCAGTATCCGGCTTTGGAAACACCTGTATTGTACTACATTTGTGCTACTAACTGGGAGATATATCGCGATAAATTACCTCTCGAACCTGATTATGTTTCGGAAGGACTGGTAAAAGCTGCTATTTACAGCAATAATTCAGTACTTATTTATCACAACCCGTCAGGCATAAATGCAGCTAAAAATGCTGTAGCTTTCGAAACTTACGACGCCAGCGGAAATCTGTTGCGGATTACAATGCGTGGTTTTGGATACACAAGCAATCTCAGTACAAAAGTACTTTACCCCAAAGGTTCGGTACGTGTGGATGCAGTGGGTTGGAATGGTACGCGCATGACTGTATACAACAAACCAAATTTATAAATACTGTTTCTTACAATCAAAAAAAAGTCATTCGATTATTCGAATGACTTTTTTTTGATTTTGGATTTGCCTTGCAGTAATAAATGTGGAAAGTAAAACTTTCCTTTCAGCTTCGTCATAGCGGGACGCTATGTCGAACCGGGGTTGGGGGTCTTATTATTCCATTATCAGTTTCGATATTTCCGTACCGATTCTTACAAAAACGACTCCTTTTATGCGGACAGGAATTGTGTTTATACCTTCGTTTGTAAGGCGGCTACCCACTTTTTGGCCTATGCTGTTGTACACTTCCACCAATTGTCCGGCTTCCGTATTCAATACGATATTGCCATTAACAGCACGTATCTGCATACTGCGGATAGTGTTGTGAAGGGCGGTGCCAATCGAAGTGGTGACGGCTATTTCGTTCGATTTACTGGTGCTTATCGCCCCGTTTTTAGCTATTACTGTATAATAATACTGAGTATTGCTACTGAGTCCGCCGATGGCTTTGCTTGTTTCGCCTGTGACTGTAAATGGTGATCCTTCGATTTGGGTATTTGTGCCACCCGAATATGTGATTACAATGTCATCTATTGAAGTATTTCCCGAAGCTTTTGTGAACACAAATCTGACTTTTACAATGTCGGGGAAGTTCAATGCCACAAGATCGTAAGTTTTGGTTATTGCTGTGGCAATGTCTGCATTCGATAAGGTGCCGATTGTAACCCATGTGCTTCCATTATAACCTTCAACCAGTGTAGTTGAAGTTGCGCCCGATTGCGCTTTTGCCCAAAAACTGATGGATTTTACAGACCCGGGATAAGTGGCAGTTTCAACAAAGTCCCCCGATGTGGTAAATGCCAGTGAGGGTGAAGCTGCGCCATAGTTTCCTTCAGTTGAATATATTTGTCGGCTGCCACTTTGCGAAAGAACCGTCCAGTCGGCCTGATAGGTGGCTGACCCAATTTTATCTCCATTGGGAATAATGCCACTAAAGTCTTCAGTGTTTGTTGCTTGTGCCGGACCGGATTTTGAATATACATTTAGCAGATATTCGGCTGCACCGGGCACTGTATTCCAGTTGGCCGTAAAGCCTGCATTCGATATGCCCGAAGCATCGATTGCCACAGGTATGCTCATGGTGGCAGTACCTGTGAGTGTCCGTGTCACTTCGGTAGCGCCGGTACTGTTCAATCTGAGCGTGGCACTGTGGTTTCCCGGGGCTGAAGGATTGTAGGTAATGGTTACTGCACCCGAGGCGCTACCATCGGATTGCGCAATAGTACCCGGCGAAACCGAGAACATGGCTGCACCGGCACCATCAATGCTCACAATGACGTCATTCGTAAGAAGTGCCCCACTTACATTTACCGTTTCTGTATCCGTCGTTCCGTTTACAGCTGTCATTGCAGGTATAGTGGCTTTGTTTAAAGTAAGGGTGGGGGCGGTGAGGTAAAGCATGCCGTAAATTTTTACATCGTCGATGGTTAATCGGCCAGCAACGTTCACGGTAGGATGTTCAATTTTAATTCTGACATTGTCGTACTCGCCTGTAGCGCTGATGGTATAAGTATAGTCCTGTGCTGAGGTAGTTACGCTGATATTGGTAGGAGTACTCCAGCTTACGCCACCATCGGTTGAATAGTACGCATTTACACTTGCGGATGTACTGTAGCTTGCTTTTGCTTTAAAAGTAACTTTTGTTACTTCGGTCAAATCGAAGTTGGTGTAAACGGCTCCGGGAGTAGTGACGTTGGCAAAGGAGCGCATTTG
This sequence comes from Bacteroidia bacterium, assembly GCA_009929375.1. Taxonomy (GTDB): domain Bacteria; phylum Bacteroidota; class Bacteroidia; order Bacteroidales; family Paludibacteraceae; genus Paludibacter. The sequence goes on along the minus strand of SAAO01000025.1, from coordinate 49,905 downwards.
CATGCTTTGCGAATCGGTTATTTTGTCGGCAAACGAAGCGCTGCCCAGAATTACGCCCCACGGTTGACTTTCGGGGCCCTGATATTTTACTGTTGTGTTGCTGTAACTTTGTGTAGCAGCAAAATCTTCTGAACTTTCGAATCCGGTGCTGTAAATCAGCTGTTCTACTTGTCCCCAAACTACATTTCCTCCCAAAAGTGAAAGGGCGATAAATAATGACTTAACAAAAGTAAATTTTCTCATGACGGTAATTTTTATTAGTGAATATATATATATGTTGGAAATTAATTTCAGTATTCCTACAAAAACAGGTTTTCAGGTCTTTCTCACAATGTTTCCGGTATAAAGTAAGCAGTACATCTACCGGCTAACTCCACAGTTTTATAAAATACTGAGCGCTCAAAAATAAATAATATAATTTTGAATACCAAATAATTAAACATAAATATTGTACTGATATCACATTAAATTTGAGCATGCTAAGTCTGATAGCCTTCAGGCTGCTTTTGTGTAGTATCCCAACACAAAATTACAATCGGCTGACCGGTATTCCCGGTCTGACGATATAAAAAAGTCACCCCGATTTCTCAGGATGACTTTTTATGATTTAATTCTCAGCTTCGACATAACGTTCCGCTATGCCGAACTAAGGTTTTTGGGGTTGTTATTCCATTATCAGTTTCGAAACTTCGCTACCGATTTTTACAAACACCACACCTTTTACGCGGGCAGGAATAGTATTTACACCTTCGCTTGTAAGGCGGCTACCCACTTTCTGACCAATGCTGTTGTACACTTCCACCAATTGTCCGGCTTCGGCATTCAATACGATATTGCCGTTTACAGCACGAAGATTCATGTTTTTAACGGTATTGCTCAAGCCTGTACCTGTAGAGGTGGTTACAGCAACTTCGTTCGAAACAGCTGTGGCTACTGAGCCGTTTTTAGCTACTACTGTATAATAGTAGGTAGTACCGGCAGTAAGATCGGCAATCGCTTTGCTTGTTTCGCCTGTGACTGTAAATGGTGAACCTGCAATTGGAGTGGAGGTAGATGGCTTGCCTGCAATAACTACATCATCTATAAAGAATCGAGCACTACTGGTTTGTTTAGCTTCAAATCTGATTTTTGAATTAGCAGTTCCTCCTGTAATAGTTGTAGAGTATGGACTAAGAGTGTAATCAGTATTATTAAGCCCTGTTACTGTGTAGATAAGATTGTTATCTAAAAATACTTTTAGTTCAGTAGCATCTCCTGACCAGGCCATTGCTTTAAAATCGAGTGTAATGTCAGCGCCTGACAAGTCAATAGCAGGTGTAGTTATATAACCAAGTGCTGATCCACCGCCCATTTTTGCAGTGCCTCCTGCCTGATAAACCTTATTTCCTGTCCAGCCGCTTGTTTGAGTGTAAGTGTTTAAACTGCCGGAAACATCAGTGCTATTTGCATTTGCGTTAGCAGATCCTGCAGAAAAACCATCAAAGTTCTCACTTAAAATAGTTGTAGCACTTCCTGTAGTTTTTGTATATACACTTAACTCATACTCAGTAGCTCCGGCCACTGCATTCCAGTTGGCAGTAAAGCCTGTTTGCGAAACGCCTGAACCATCGATAGCCACAGGAGTAGCCATTGTTGAAGTTCCGGTAAGGGTGCGAGTCACTTCGGTAGCACCTGTACTGTTGAATTTCAGTGTCGCGGTATGTGTGCCCGGTGCAGTAGGACTGTAAGTAACGGTAACTGCGCCCGAAGCTTCGCCTGCTGATTGTGCGATAGAAGCTGGCAATACAGAGAACATAGCAGCATCAGCACCATCAATAGTCACTAAAATATCAGCTGTCAGTGCAGCGCCACTTACATTTACAGTTTCTGTATCGGTAAGTCCGGTAACAACAGTCATTTCAGGTACTGTAAGTTCGGTTACCGTAAGCGTTGGAGTCGTAGGAGTGACTGTAAGTGTATAGCTTTCATCTATAGCACAATACGTTCCATCAGGTATTTGCGTTACTTTTATATTGGTTGTTCCTGCACCTACGATGGTTACTTCGCCTGTTGAAGGGTTTACGGTAGCGACATTGGTGTCGGAGCTTGACCAAACCATCTCAGAAGTGTTATCGCTTATAAAATCATTGGTAAATTTTCCGTCGGTAATTAATTTTGTTACACTCGTTTCATCGAAAAGAAAATCGGGAGAGGTGCATGGAGAACCAGTGGGGATATAAGTAACGGCAATACCAACTATATATGATCTTGTTTTAGAGGAAGTTCCCTTGCTGTAGTATTCAATGTAATTCGTAGCACTTATATTGTTTATTGAATTAGTTATAGTGCCATCTACAAACGAACCAACTTCTATTGTATTATCTATACTGTAACCAGCGGGACCATCGCCATCGCCAGAAGCTCGTGTTACAACAACATCTGTAATTTTATAGCCATTAGCTACACTGATTTTCATTGAACCACCTTTTGTTGCATGCTGATACAAACGCACACCATCTGCAGAATAATAGGTTGGTGCCGTACCACTACTGTTTTTTTCAAAGGAAACGCTAATAACAGCATCAACGGTGTACGAACCTGTGCCAGTTAATGTACTATTGGCCAAACCTAAGCTTGACATAGCGTAATTCACAGTAGTGCCCCAAACTGCATTACCAGCCAGCAGCGCTACTGCGAGGAATAAAGATTTAATAAAAGTAAATTTTCTCATGATTTTGAATTTTAGTGAATATATGATAGTGAATAGTTTCAAAAGAATAATACAAAAATAGGCCTTACTGTATTATAACCCAAGTTTCCGATATAAAGAAACAGTTACATTTTGGTGTGAAAGCCATTGCTGAAAATAGTTCAGAGCCTCCAAAGTTAGAAAATATATTTTTGAAAAGCAAATAATTATTCAGCCCCTATGCATAATAATTGTATGTATTTGCATGCAGCAATAACATTTTATCTGTTCTTATTGTTTGTGTTTGGTGTTTTTAAACTATAAAATGAGGCTGAAGTGATAGCCGGCTTGTCCTAAGTTCGGCATAGCGGGCTATGCCGAACCGGTTTTTTTGTAAATTATATTCTATGTTTATTCGCTTTATATTCGTTTTATATAAATAGATATTATACCTATATCTCATAGATATCTCATATATGTATCATAGATATCTCATATTATATATGCTATGAGTTATCCTTATGATAAGGTTGTAATGAAAAAATAAAATACCTGTTTTATCAATAGAGCTTAAATAAGTTAGATAATTACGAGATATATTTTTCTTAAACGCGAAGAACGCAAAGTTTTTAAGACGCAAAGAAAAACTTTTAAGTTTTTGTCTTTGCGTAATTTCTTGGCAAGCCAAGCGGCAAAGCCGAGCGGCGTATTTTTGATGAGATATTTATTGGTGTTTATTACTCAGCGTTCTTAGCGTTTAATTGTATTTTTAAAATTATTATTCTAACTTATATAATCATTAATATACATATATCGGATGTTAAGCGAATAAGCAGCAAATAAACCTAAACCTTAAATTCGGTATAGCAGAACGCTATATCGAAGCAGAAAGGAAAGTTTTACTTTTCATATTTATTTCTGCAAGGCAATGCGATGCTTTTAACGCGACATAACGGGATGATAGTAGCACCATAAAAAAACGACAATTTCACAGAGAGTAAATTCCTCAAACTCTTCGATTGAGTTGCTTTTGAGGAATTGTGTTATCTTTGTACTATAAAAATGAAGAAGAATCTTATGCTAAAAATTTTAAGAAAAAAAGAACTTGACAAACTTCTTGTACTTAAAGACAAAAATTTTATAAAAGTGGTAACAGGTGTTCGCCGTGCTGGTAAATCGACATTACTTCAACAATTTCAAGAACTTCTAAAGGTTAAAGATCCGAATGTGTCGATTATTTCCATAAATATGGATTTACCCGAATTTCGTTTTCTTGCTGAAAAGCACTGGAAAGAAATTTACGACTATATTAAAACTTTGTTGCAAAATGATGTAACGAATTATGTTTTCATTGACGAAGTTCAGAATATTCCAGGGTTTGAGAAACTGCTTGAAGGATTATATGTTACACCTAACATAGATTTGTATGTTACAGGTTCTAACGCTTATCTTTTATCCAGTGAATTAGCAACTTTACTTACAGGCAGGGCGTATGAAATCAATGTTCTACCATTCTCGTTTGCCGAATATTTAGAATATACCGGAAAAACTGCTAATTCTGAACGTGCTTTTGCTGATTATATGCGAACAGGTGGTTTTCCCGAAGCAGTTGGGTTTATTGAATCAGGTGAAAGTTATGCATACGAATATCTGAAAACAGTTTTTCGAAATATTTACGAAAATGACATACAAAGAAGACACACAATATATTACGAAACTTCCTACAACGAGGTTGTTCATTTCCTGATTGACAGTATAGGTTCATGTGTTTCGGCAAGAAATATTGCAAAGGTACTTACTGCAAATGGAAAAAAAATTGACAATAAAACAGTTTCAAGGTATATTGACACACTCGTTGAATCGTATCTGTTATATAAAGTAAACCGTTACGACATAAAAGGGAAACAGCATTTGGCAACTCAGGAAAAATACTATCTTGTAGATTTAGGTTTAAGATATGCATTGCTCGGAAAAGAACTTACGGCAGATGCCGGACATCTATTAGAAAATGTTATTTATCTTGAATTACTTCGTCGGAATTACCAAATCTGGATAGGAAAGACAGATAACCTTGAAGTCGATTTTGTTGTTCGTGATAAAGATGGTTATACGCAGTATATTCAAGTAGCTTTTACAGTTAAAGAGAAAACAACACTTGAACGTGAACTCGCTCCGTTTAATAAAATACCGGACTTCAACGAACGATTACTTATTACAATGGATTACGAAACGGGAAACCATAATGGAGTGAAGCAGATAAATGCAATTGATTGGTTGTTAAGGTAATAATACCTATTGAAAAGTAAAGTAGGCCCCCTAACTCACGCGCTGTCGAACGGGGTCAGCCGATGTCCTGATGCAAAAACTCCCGTATCGACTGATGCGGGAGTTTCATTAAAAGATTACAGCTTTATGACGATAAAACTTATTTCTTTATCAGTTTCAACAGGGCGGCTTTTTCACCGGCAGCTGAAAGACGAAGTAAATAAATACCGTCGGGTTGTGCTGTAAGGTCGATTTCGAAATTATGCAAAATGTTATTTTCAATTTGTTGATAAAGAACTTTTCCCTGCACGTTATACACTTCTACATGCAATCCGTTTATGACTTTGTCGGTGCTGATATGGAAAAGTCCTCTGGTCGGATTTTCGGAGATAAGGGCATTGAAAGTAGGAGCATGTAATCCGGTGCTTTCCACTACACTGATTTTTCCGGTAGTGTAAAGTTCGGAAATGTTCCATTCGCTTCCTGCGGCCAGCTCAGGCAGATTGACAGCGCTGAAAGTGCCTGTGATAGAGCCTGCTTCGAATAGCTGATATTCGCGACCGATAACCGGAGTTCCCGAGAGCGGAGTTACATTTAAAATACCGTTTGCTGCAAGTGTGCCTGTTATCTTCAGTTTGTCGGCACTGTTGGTGCCCGACGAAACCTGCATTTGAAGTGCGGCGGTGCTTTGCATATTTACGCTTCCGCCGATGGTCAGTGTGCCGGTACTGTTGTTTCCGGGTTCGGTGCTTGAGTTTGTGCCCAAACTGACAGTGCCATTAATGGTTCCGTTGCCTTTCAGTGTTCCCAGATTGGAGATATTACCCTGTAATGTGCCCGAAATAACAGCTGTTCCGCCTGAAGAAATAATGGCCGAACCGCTCGCTTTACCCAGCAAATTGAGCGTCCCCGAATTCTGGACAGTAATTGTACCACTGCCAACGCTACCTGTAATGTTGAGTGTACCTTCGCTTACTGTGGTACTTCCGGTGTAAGTGTTTGCTCCGGAAAGCAACCATGTGCCTGTACCCACTTTTTTTACATTGCTGCTTCCGGTAATAATTCCGGCAAATGTACCGCTGCTGTTGTTACTTCCGGTTTCGAGGCCGGCATTGTAAAATTCAGCGCCTGCGACACCTGTCAGCATTCCTGTTTTAATAGTGGTGGTACCATTGTCGGCTGTGCCGTTTTTGTAACACATAATGACATTTGCACCGAGATTCAGAGTGGCATTAGGGAATCCGTTCGGAGTATTTACAATAAACTTATCGTCATAAGTGGAATTTGCTCCGTTGGCAGTGATATTGATACGACCGCTGAATGCCGACCAGTTTCCGTTAATGTAAGCACGTATAAAATCAGTTACCCAGTTAAGTGTGCCTGATCCGGTAAGCGTTCCGTTGTAATCGCAGCGTGCTCCGGCAATAAGAGTGGCTGTGGCGCCTTCGGGCACATCGATATTGTGACGGCTGGCAAGGTAAGCTCCTGAAGAATTCATGGTTTCGAGCGTACCACCAAGCAGGGTGATTTTTTTACCCGGACCGTATTCCACAGAGCTTGTAGTGTTGAGCTTCATCGTCCCTGCACGCAGAACAGTTTCGTTCAGCGTTGTGTTGGATGCGCCAATCATAAGAGCTGCTGTACCTGTTTTGGTCAGTTTGGTTCCTGTAATGGGTCCATTCCATGTAATGTTGACAGGAGTGTTGAAAACACCGCCACTTTCGCCGGCTACAGTCAGTCCGCGTGTGCTTATTTCGTTGGCAGTGCTGAATTGAATGGTTGCACTATCGCGCACCACCAGTAATCCTGCTCCCAGACCGTTTGCACCTATGCCTCCGTTATTGGCTGAGGTTGGTGCATATTTTACAACGAGTGTACCTGCTTCGACCACAGTCTTACCACTGTAGCTGTTGCGGTTGTTGATGGTAAGGCGTCCGCTGTTACGTTTGTAAAGTTCAGTGGCACCCGTAATGCTTGCAGTGCCATCGAGTACGTAATCGCCTGTATGGTTGAATTCTACATATGCAGGTTCAATATTTTCGCTGATGGTAATGGTTCGCCGGCTGGTGTTATTGTTGAAAATAACGCTGTCGCCGGTGACAAAGAAATCTTCCGATACATTGTTTCTCCAGTTCATTGTTTTCGAAATATCCCATACCGAACTTGCTGCACCGCTCCATTCCACTTTGGAAGCTGCACGTGTACCTTTTACCACTAAATAAATGGCTTTGTCGGTTTCGGAGTAACTCAATTCCACCGAACGGCCTTTGCTTCCCTGTACATTTACTTTGCTAAGGTCGCCTGTGAGTTGATTTACTGTTGCTAGCAGATATTTTCCTGTGCCAAGTGAATCGGCAGTAAGTATAAGGTCGATATTAGCGCCCGCAGCTACTGTGAGTGTGCCGTTTACTATAAGCAAGTCGTTTCTGCCTGAGCCTGAAGTTGAATAATCAGGTAATGCAGGCATACTCGAAAGTTCGAGTATCAGTTTGCTACCTTCTACCAGATTCAGATTTCCGGCAATGGTGAGTGTGTCGGCTGTGTCTTTTCCGCCTGCATACAAGGACGCATTGTATTCAGTTTGTACATTCTGGCCGAGTGTTCCGTTGGCGCCCATAGCTGCATGGCGGCGAATCATTACATTGCTGTTGGCAAGAGCGCCATTTACAGAAAGTAATCCTTCCCATACCTCGGTTTGTCCGCTGAAAGTGTGTGTGCCATTCAGGGTAAGGCTTCCTTCACCTAATTTGTCAAGACGCATATTGCCTGTAAATGATCCGTTGCCACTAATCGTGTAATCGGCAGTGCCCGATGCCATAAGCAATTCAGGAGCAGCATTTGAGTTAAGCGTGATGTTTCGGTTTACGCCTCTGTTGTCGAGCAAAAGTTGCTTGCCATCAGCGTAATTTTGTGAAGTGGCTGTTCCCGCAATGAGTGCAGCCTGATCATCACCGTCCAGCCAGTTGGCAGCTCCGAAATCGGCAGTAGTACCTTTCCATACAAATTTACCGTTGGCCGATTTGGCCGGAATAGGAGTGGGGAAGTCGCTTCCGAGGTAGAAACTGCTGTGCGGGGGCTGGTTGTAACCGCACATCTGCCAGCAAATAGCCTGACGATACTGATGATCGTGCAAAAGTGTATAAATGCGATGCGTGGTGGGATAGTTGGTACTGTAAATACGCAGAGCCATACTGTCGGGACGCCACCACATGGCCTCTTCGCGCCAGTCGCCCATCAGGTCGGCTTGTAACGAAGGTGTGCCTTTCGAGTAATTGTTTGAATATGCATTGGCATTAAGCAAAGTGCTCACATTGCCATAACTGTTGAATTTTGTAATTTGTCCATATCCGACTCCTGTGCCTGTCGAAAATCCAGAATGGTCGAGTAATTCCTTGGTAAGGTCGCCATCCCAGTAAATAGAGAAGTTTTCGGAAACACCAAAAATCTGCTGGGGAACGAGTTTCGAAGCTGCAAGTCCTATGCCACCTCCCCAGAGTTCAGCGCCTTTGTATGTGTCGGTAATATTAGCAGCACAGGCACGTCCGCAGTCGCGACCAAGAATGTGGTGATAAAGTACCTGACCTGTTTTTCCATCGCGGAAAAGTGTGCCGTAAACCGGTGAGTTTTCGAGGCATGTAAATACTTCGGTTCCTTTTCGATACGGATCGAAATCGCTGACATGAATGGCATCTCCGTGTCCCATTCCTGTGGAGTAAAGACCTTTTCCGTCATGATCGACACACATCGAACCCCATACAATTTCGTCTTTGCCATCGCCATCGGTATCGGCCACTGTGTAATTGTGATTTCCCTGTCCGAAATATGCACCTCCGTTACCGCTTTCCCACGACCAGCGTGAAACAAGTTTCTTGTTCACAATGTCATAAGTGCGCATTTTTGTTTGTGTGTAAATACCACGTCCGATAAAAAGACTTGGTTTTTCGCCATCGAGATAAGGAGCACCGAAGAAAAATTTATTGGCACGGTGACCGTAATTGTCACCCCAGTCGCTTGAGCTGCCACGTGCAATAAAATGTACCCAGTCGAGTTCGCGTCCGGTCATTCCATCGATAAGCGACAGATATTCGGGACCGGCATTCATAAATCCATCGCCGCCAATGCCATTGAAAGGCGCTTTGCGGTAGTTGGTGTAGCCGTCGCCATCGCGGTCGCCTACCGATACTCCGTTCTCGTTGTTGATGTCGAGTCCGAAAACAGTATTGTCCGAACTACGCATAAATACCTCAGCCTTGCCATCGCCATCGAAGTCGAAAGCAGCGATATTGATTTCCACATCCATGGTAATATTGGGTCCCACATCGATTGCCCACAGAAAAGTACCATCGAGTTTGTACGCTTCGAAATATGTAAAATCATTGCATTCGGAACTCCAGTCTTTTTTCAGGCGTTTCAGAATGACTTCCATTTCACCATCGCCATCAAGATCGGCAGCAGTAGCATCGTTGGGAAGATATCCGTTTTTGCCAAGTTTTTTCAGATCACGCAAAGGTATTTCAAGAAAGTTGCCTGAAAGTACAGTGGCCGGAGCCGAAGGAGCCGATTGCACACCGCTTTTTACTGCCACCACAGTGTACACCGAAGTCTGTGTCCCACTTGTGTCGAGGTAGTTCGACGCACCTGAGGTTCCTGTTTCGTGAATCAGATTGCCATCGCGATAAAGTTTGTAGGAAGTGTTGTACCATTCGTCCGAAGTGATGCGCCAGTTCACAAACATGCCTGTAGGCACTTTTTGCGCCACCACACTCCGGCTGAGTTTTTCCATTGTACGTTGTGCCTTCAGCTCTGTTACAAAAAGGATATTGCAGACAAAAAACAGAGCCGCAAAATAGAGTAAATGTTTCTTCATAATAAATTTAAATATGTCTTTCAGTGATTAAAACAACTGAAAAATAAAAAAGTGATTATTCAACGCAAAGTAATATGTTTTTCATCTTTGCCTGAATAGATATATGTACGGAAAAATAGAAATCAATTCAACAAATCAAAAATTATTCTTGTTCGGTAAAAATCATTAGATTCTTCGCTTCGCTCTGAATGACAGTGTTTTTTGTTGGATTTGGTTGGGAGGGGGGTAGGTTGGCGGCGAAGCCGCCAACCTACCCCCCTCCCAAATATATAACTAACTGATTGTCATCTCGAACGGAGTGAGAGATCTCATTTTAGTTGTTTTGAAAATTTTTGCCGAACAACACAAATCAAAAATACGGCCTTCTGAATCAATATAGGATGAAAATAAAGTCAAATGCATGTATTTTCAGTGATATGTACTTTTCTCTATGGAGCAGCCCGATATATTTTCAGAACTTTGTGAATGAAATTCTGTTTCCTTCGCTCTTTTAAGGTGTTGTTTGAAAAAGCACAAAATATCACACTCTTATTCCCCTTTAGGGGTTAGGGGTTTAAATATCTATTATATGAAACGTCTCACAATTTTTATTCTTACAATGGCCTTGTTTTCAGGCCTGGTGGTAGTGGCTCAAAATACAAAGGTTGACGAAAACCTGGGTCTGAAGTCCGGTGCCGATCCTGTGAAGTCGGCTTTACGTGGAAAAGCGCCCGGAAGCACGCGTCAGAAAGGTCGTCCTGTGGTTTTTACCATTGGTGACTCTACGGTGAAAAACGGTCGCGATGACGGTAGTAATAATCAGTATGGCTGGGGCAGTTTGCTCTGGCAATGGTTCGATACCACCAAAGTGTCGGTCGAAAATCATGCGCTGGGTGGTCGCAGCAGCCGCACATACATTACCGAAGGTCTCTGGGATAAAGTGCTTTCGGCTGTTCAAAAAGGCGATTATGTATTTATTCAGTTTGGACACAACGATTCCGGCTCACTCAATACAGGCACACGTCCGCGCGCTTCGCTCAAAGGTAGTGGTGACAACGATACCACAGTAGTTATGGAAGCTACCGGAAAGCCCGAAGTAGTGCATACTTTTGGTTGGTACATGCGTAAATATGCCCGCGATGTAAAAGCCAAAGGTGCTACGCCCATTATTCTTTCGCATATTCCGCGCAATAATTTTGTGACAAAGGACAGTCTGCAAATTGTCCGCAACGACAAGGGTTACGGAGCCTGGTGCCGCGAAGCTGCTGTGAGAGAAAAAGTACCTTATATCGATTTAAATGCCCTGGTAGCCGATAAATATGAAAGAATGGGAAAAGATTCGGTGCAGCTGATGTTTTTTGGCGACCATACTCATACTTCGCGTTTGGGTGCCGAACTCAATGCCAAAACAGTAGCCGAAGGTGTGAAAGCCTGTCCGCATAAAAAACTGAAGAAGCTGAAGAAGGCGTTGAAGAAGTAGGGACGTTTCAGGGTTGGGGATTTGAAAATTTGAAAATTGGGAATTTGAAGATCCGCCCGCGGAGGACAAGTTTTGGAATTTGAAGATTTAAAAACGCTTAAAGATATATGAACTCATAAAAATCTATGATTTTTATCTTTTGCGTCTTAGCGGCTCTGCGTGATAAAAACGTTTTCAAACTTTCATTTTGTTTGGTTGAACTGTTGATTTTTTGATTGACAGAACTACCCAATTGTAAATTATATATTGCTAAATTGTAAATTAAAAAGATGTTTCGCAAACTTCTTTCAATACTGTTACTCGTTTTGTCATTTTCTGTTTTTGCTTCGGTAAAAACTGAAAAAATCCGTGTGTCGGCTCCATTCAGGATGCCTGTACTGAATGTGCCCGATTTTTCTGACTGTCCCGTTTTTGTAATTACCGACTTCGGAGCTGCTCAGAATAATCAGTCGGCAAACTCGAAAGCAATTGCCGAGGCGATAAATGCGGCTTACAAGGCGGGTGGGGGACGTGTTGTGATTCCTGAAGGAGAGTGGCTTACAGGAAAACTGCATTTCAAAAGTAATGTAAATCTGCATTTAAGCAAAGGAGCTGTGTTGCTTTTCAGCGATAATCCACAGGACTATCTGCCTGCAGTGCCCGTAAGTTGGGAGGGTCTGGAGTGCATGAACTATTCGCCTCTGCTTTATGCTTACGAATGTAAAAATATTGCCATCACGGGTGAGGGAAAAATCAAAGCCCGAATGGAGCACTGGCGCAAATGGTTTGGTCGTCCACAGGGACACATGAACAGTTTGATACGGCTTTACAATCTGGCGCACCAGAATGTGCCGACTGCCGAACGCGATATGGTGAACGATACTGCCAACCTGCGTCCGCATCTGATTCATTTCAACCGTTGCGAAAATATCCGCTTAGAAGGTTTCAGTATTGAAAATTCGCCTTTCTGGACCATTCATACTTACCTGTGTAAAAACGTATTGTTGCGAAAACTGAATGTATATGCACACGGACATAATAATGATGGTTACGATCCGGAAATGACTCAGAATGTGTTGGTAGAGCATTGCGTGTTCGATCAGGGCGACGATGCCATTGCCGTGAAATCCGGTCGCGACCACGAAGCATGGCGACTGGCCACACCCACGCGTAATGTGGTGATCCGCAATTGCGAAGTGAAAAACGGACATCAACTGCTGGCCATTGGAAGTGAACTCTCGGGTGGCATCAAAAATGTGTATATGACGAACTGCAATGTGGCTCCGAATGCCAAAATGTTTCATTTGGTTTTTATCAAAACGAACGAAAGACGTGGTGGCTTTGTCAGGAATATAATAGTTGAAAATGTAAACGCGGGAAATATGAGTGAGGGGATTCTGGGTATCGAAACCGATGTGCTTTATCAGTGGCGTACGCTTATGCCTACTTACGACAGGGTTTTGACACCCGTTAGCAAAGTCCGTTTACAAAATATTAATGCAGGAAAAGTAAAATTCGTTTCCCGCATTCTGGGCGAAAAGGAATTGCCCGTCAGCGATGTGCGTTTGAAAAAGGTGCGTGCTGCTGAAGTAACAGACAGAAAACACATCCACCAAAATGTAGAAAAGTTTTTTCCAAAAGAAAAGATAAGTTCTGAAAATATTGAAAAACCCACTGAACCCACATATTAATACCATGAATACAATCAGACTGAAAACCGGATTTTGCGCTTTGTTGTGTGCGCTTATGATGACGAATATGACTTCCTGTGTAAAAACTGATAATTCGAATCACAAAGTCAATGACTCCAATACGCCGCTGCACCTTATGCAACCCGAATACAAAACACCCTACGGAATGGTGGACAGCGCATCGGTAAAAGCTTCTATCGATCGTGTGCTGGCTTTTCTCGAAAATGCTACTCCCACAAAAGTGATCGACAAGGAAACCAAAAACGAAATTACCGATTACAGTAAAATTGATAAAAATTCGGAACTTGAGCGTGGTCAGTTCCGCCTTACAAGCTATGAGTGGGGTGTAACTTACTCGGCTGTGCTACATGTGGCCGAAGTAACCGGCGATAAACGATACAAGGCTTATGCTGCCGACAGATTTAAGTTTCTGGCTGATGTGGCTCCTTATTTCGAAAAATTACAAAACGAAGGAATTTCCGAATATCAAATGGTGAAGGTGGTGCATCCCGAAGCCCTTGACGATGCCGGGGCTGTGTGCGCTTCGATGCTTCGTGGTCAGTTAATGGGTATAAAGTTCAACAGCCGTCCGCTTATTGAGCGATATATTGATTACATCATGCACAAAGAATATCGCCTGGCTGATGGCACTTTTGCCCGTAATCGTCCGCAGCACAACACCGTTTGGCTCGACGATATGTATATGGCCATTCCTGCCATTGCCTGGATGGGAAAATTCAGTGGCGAAAATCTGTATTTCGATGAGGTTTTAAAACAAATATCATTGTTCAAAAGTCGTATGTGGGTGCCCGAAAAACAGTTGTTCCGCCACGGTTGGGTCGAAAGTATGGATCCGCATCCTGCTTTTCACTGGGCTCGTGCCAATGGTTGGGCCATTCTCACACTTACCGAAGTGCTGGATGTGTTGCCCGAGAATTATGCCGGTCGCGATGAGGTTTTACAACTTTACCGTGAGCATGTGGCCGGAATTGCAGCATTGCAGTCGGGCGAAGGTTTCTGGCATCAGCTTCTGGATCGCAACGATTCATACCTTGAAACTTCGGCTACAGCAATTTTTACCTATTGTATTGCCCGTGGAGTGAATAATGGCTGGCTCGATGCACTGGCTTACGGACCTGTGGCTACTTTGGGGTGGCATGCTGTTTCCACCAAAATAAACGATGCGGGTGAAGTGGAAGGAACCTGCGTGGGTACAGGCATGGGCTTCGATCCTGCGTTTTATTATTATCGTCCTGTTCATAAATATGCTGCGCACGGCTATGGTCCTGTGTTGCTTGCCGGAGCTGAAATATTGGCTTTGCAAAAAAATAATTTCCCGAAAATGAACGACAGCGCGGTACAGTTCTACGATCAGGAGCAGAAAACCGAAGAGCCTATTTTTTTGGTGAAGTGAGTTGTTTCGTGTTCTAAGTTTCATGTTTCAAAGTTTTATGTTTCAAAGTTTTGTGTAGTACCCGGATGAGAATTGCCAGACATATATTCACTGATTTTCTTTTCGTGTAATTTGTATAATTCGTAGTTTGAAATATTAAGTTTCATGGTTTCGAGTTGGTTAGTTGTTGAGTGTAATGCGGGTAAATCGTATGGAATGCCCAATGCAGTAAATTGTTAATGGTTGAATTGTAAATTGGTCATGCTTTCTTTAGGCTTTGTTAATGCCGTCAAAAGGTCTATATTTGCAATATATTTTAAAAATAATACCATGAGAGTAAAATTATTTTGTATTGCAGGGCTGTTGTTTGGATTGGTATTTCTGTTACCGGCGCAGAAAAAACCGATAATGGGCTGGAGTAGCTGGAATCATTTCAGAATCAATATTAATGAGGAAATGATTCGTGGACAGGCTGATGCCATGATTTTGTCGGGAATGTACAAGGCCGGATACCGGTTTGTAAACATCGACGATGGTTATTTTGGCGGTCGCGACAAAGATGGAAAACTGTTTTGTGATTCAGTGAAATTTCCTTCGGGAATGAAAGCGCTGGCCGGTTATATTCACAGCAAAGGTCTGAAAGCCGGAATTTATACCGATGCGGGTTCAAATACCTGCGGGTCCATTTACGACAATGATAAAAATGGCTTTGGAGTAGGCATTTACGGACATGTTGAGAAGGATTGTGAGACTTTTTTCAACGATTGGGGCTACGATTTTCTGAAAGTGGACTGGTGTGGTGGTGAACGTCAGAAACTCGATGAACAGACTGAATATCTCAAAATTCTGTCAGCTGTAAAAGCCACCAATCCGGATATAGTATTTAATATCTGTCGCTGGCAGTTTCCGGGCGAATGGGCGGTAACAAAAGCTGACTCGTGGCGGATTTCGGGTGATATTACTGACCGCTTTTCGTCTATTTTGCATATTATCGATCTGAATGCCGATTTGTACAAATATGTTTCGCCGGGGCATTACAACGATATGGATATGCTTCAGGTCGGTCGTGGAATGAGTTACGAGGAGGATAAAACGCATTTTTCGATGTGGTGTATGATGAATTCGCCTTTGCTGGCAGGCAACGATTTGCGAAACATGTCGGCCGAAACACTCGGAATTCTGACGAACAAAGAAATTATTGCACTGAATCAGGATGATGGTTTCCGTCAGGCGCGCCGTTTACAAAAAGAAAAAACAGTGGAGGTATGGATTAAACCACTGGGCAAAAAAGGAAAACAAACAGCCATTGCGCTGATGAATCGTTCGAACAATGTTGTGCTTTACAAACTAACACCCGAAATGGTGGGACTTTCGAATAAGTACAAAGTCAGAGATTTATGGGCACACAAAAACTTGGGAAAAATGGGGGCTGAAATGGGCTTCACAATTCCTGCTCATGGTGTGGTGGTTCTCAAAGTGAAAGGAGCTACCAGTATTTTTGAAAAATAAGCTGTTTGTTTTTATGAGAATATTTTATTTCGGCTGCTGAATTGATCAATGAATCTTTAAATAGTAAATTGTAAATCATTAAATAGTAAATACTTATGAATCGTCAGGCTTTTAAAATGTTTCTGAAACCCGGCTTTGAGGCTGAGTACGAAAAACGCCATAATGAAATATGGCCGGAATTGAAAAAACTGCTCAAAGAAGCAGGTGTGTACGACTATTCTATTTTCTGGGACAGGGAAACGAACATTCTTTTTGCTGTACAGAAAAACAGTGGTGAAGGTGGTTCTCAGGACCTTGGCTCTACCGAAATAGTACAGCGCTGGTGGGCGTACATGGCTGATATTATGGAAACAAATCCCGATAATTCGCCTGTATCAATTCCATTGCCCGAAGTGTTTTACATGGAATAATTCTGTTTTACAGTACCTCTTTTTATGCAAATCCGAATATTTTTACTGCTGCTGTGGTTTGGTGTTGTCAGTTTTTCTCCGGCTCAAACGCTCCGGAAAAATGCTTACAATGCTATTCACAGTGGTACAGTTTGGTTCGATCAGAACAAGCGAACAGTAAATGCTCACGGAGCCTGCATCGTAAAGGAAGGTGACCTGTATTATCTTTTTGGTGAATACAAATCGGACACAGCCAATGTTTTCACTGGTTTTAGTTGTTATTCGTCGAAAGACCTGATAAACTGGAAATTCGAAAAAATGGTTTTGCCTGTTCAGGACAGTGGCCTGATGGGTCCCAACCGTGTGGGCGAACGTGTGAAAGTGATGAAATGTCCTTTCACCGGTGAGTTTGTGATGTATATGCATTCCGATAACCGTTTTTATAAAGATCCTGTAATTGCTTATGCCACAAGTAAAACCATTGATGGAATCTACGAATTTAAAGGCCCTTTGCTGTTTGAAGCTAAAGCTGTACGACGCTGGGATATGGGCACATTTCAGGATGCCGATGGAAAAGGCTACCTGCTTATTCATCATGGATATATCTACGAATTGTCCGACGATTATAAATCGATAAAGCGGTTGGTTGTCAATCAGAAGAAAGGTGGTGAATCTCCGGCAATTTTTAAACACAGAGGCGTTTATTACTGGCTGAGCTCGAACCTGACCAGCTGGGAAAAGAACGATAATATGTATTTTACGGCCACTTCACTGGAAGGCCCATGGACTTATCGCGGTCTTTTTGCGCCCGAAGGTTCATTGACATGGAACTCACAAACCTCATTTGTATTGCCTATAATTCATAAAAAAGATACCATGTGGATGTTCATGGGCGATCGCTGGTCGTTCCCGAAACAGGGCTCGGCTGCTACTTATGTGTGGCAACCGGTCAGATTCCGTGGAGAAACCTTTTTGCCTGAATATATCGAAAGTTGGAAACCCACAACTGATAAATCAGGTTTTCGCGAACTGAAACAAAGAGAAAAATCCCTTCTCGGCAAACCATTCGAAAAGTACGGTAACTGGCAGACAAAGCCTCTGCAGCTCATGTCGGACGAAAAAAATGCGTATCTTCGCCTTCGTTTCACAGGAACAAGAGTTGGAGTAAGAGCCCTGACAAACAACATAAGCGGATATGCGGAAATCACAATCTCTGATAAAAACAATAACGAAATTCTGAAAACTATTGTCGATTGTTACTCTAAAAAAGAAACTGTTTCGCAGGTGTTTGTGAGTCCGGCTCTGAAGCATGGAGAATATGTTGTTCAGATTCAGGTGCTTGCTGAACATCCTGTGTGGACTGATAAATCGAAAACAATTTTTGGAAGTACAAACAATTTTGTAATCATAAAAGATGTGTATACCCTGAAGTATTGACATGTCTTTGCTATATACTCTTAAAAAAATGAAAAAGACAACTCTATTGCTTTGTATGCTTTTAAGTGCTGGTTTATTTGCACAAACGTCGATAAGAAATCTCGATTCATGGAAGTTTTCAAAAGGCGATAATCAGTCGGCTCCTACAGTCAATTTCAATGATGAAGAATGGGAGACTGTAAAAGTTCCGCACGATTGGGCTATTTACGGGCCATTCGACAAGGAAATTGATAAACAGATTGTGCAGATTGTGCAAAACAACGAAAAAGTGGCCAGTGAAAAAACCGGTCGCACTGGTTCGTTGCCGTTTATTGGCGTGGGCTGGTATCGTACCCGTTTGTCAGTTTCTGAGTTTTCGGAAGGTAAAAAAGCCATTCTCGCTTTCGACGGTGCCATGAGCAATGCTCAGGTATTTGTAAACGGTCAGCGGGTAGGAATATGGCCTTATGGTTACAGCTATTTCTATTTTGATATTACCGCATATTTGAAAATTCAGGGGGTTAATACAATTGCAGTGCGCCTCGAAAATCACCCGTTTTCTTCACGTTGGTATCCCGGCGCGGGACTTTACCGAAAAGTGCAGTTGATTGTCAAAAACAACGAAAGCTTCAAACAATGGGCACATTTTATTACTACTCCTTTTGTCACTGATGGTCTTGCCAAAGTAAATATCCGTTCGCAGGTGCAGGGCGAAAACCTTCAGGTCAGAACTATTATTCGTGATGCTGAAGGAAATGTGGTAGTCGAAAATAAAACCAATCAGCGCTTTGGCGACGAAATAGAACAAAACATCGGTTTAAGAAACCCGAAACGCTGGAGCCCTGAAACTCCTTATCTTTATACGGCTGAAATGCAACTTTTTCAGGAAAATACGCTGAAAGATTCCGAAACTATCCGCTTCGGAGTTCGAATAATTAAATACAGTGCCGAAAAAGGCTTCGAACTCAACGGAAAAACGACCAAATTCAAAGGCGTTTGTTTGCATCACGATCTTGGTCCGCTGGGTGCTGCCATCAACAAAGCCGCTCTGCGTCGTCAGCTCACAATTTTAAAGGATATGGGCTGTAATGCCATTCGCTCGTCGCACAACATGCCTTCCATCGAGCAACTTGAACTTTGCGACGAAATGGGTTTCCTTTTTCTGGCTGAAAGCTTCGACGAATGGAAAAAACCAAAAGTAAAAAATGGCTACAACCTTTATTTCGACGAATGGGCCGAAAAGGATGTGGTGAATCTTGTGCACGCAACCCGCAATCATCCATGTATTGTAATGTGGAGTTCAGGAAATGAAGTTCCCGATCAATGGGGAGAAGCAGGAGTGAAACGTGCCAAATGGCTGCAGGATATCTTTCATCGCGAAGACCCGACACGTCCTGTCACAGTGGGAATGGATCAGGTGAAAACAACTATGGAGAATGGTTTCGGTGCCATTATGGATATTCCGGGTCTGAACTACAGGGTAAATTTGTACGAAGATGCTTACAAACGATTCCCTCAGGGTATTTTGCTCGGTTCCGAAACTGCATCGACAGTAAGTTCACGCGGCATTTATAAATTTCCGGTAAAGGAATATAAGGATAAAACTTATGATGATTTGCAGTCTTCGTCCTACGATTTGGAAGCCTGTAACTGGTCGAATATTCCCGAAGTGGATTTCGAAATGCAGGACGATAAACCCTGGGTGATTGGCGAATTTGTGTGGACTGGCTTCGATTATCTGGGTGAACCAACACCTTACGATAACTACTGGCCTTCGCGCAGTTCGTACTTTGGTATTTGCGATTTGGCCGGCTTGCCTAAGGATCGCTATTATCTTTACAGAAGCCGCTGGAATACAGAGGACGAAACGCTTCACATTTTACCTCATTGGACATGGCCCGGTCGCGAAGGCGAAGTAACGCCAGTTTTTGTATATACAAATTACAACAGCGCCGAACTTTTTATCAACGGAAAAAGTCAGGGCATTCAGCACAAAAATAAAAATTCGAAGCTTGAGCGTTACCGCCTGATGTGGATGAATGCGAAATATGAACCCGGAACGATTAAAGTAGTAGCTTACGATGATAAAGGAAAAGCAGTAGCCGAAAAATCGGTCTCCACAGCCGGAAAACCCTATGCGCTGAAACTCGAAGCTGATCGCAGCCTTATAAAAGCCGATGGCGAAGACCTGAGCTACGTCACTGTCTCGGTGGTCGATAAAAAAGGAAATCTTTGTCCCACAGCCACAAATCAGTTGAAGTTTTCGACAAAAGGAGCCGGAAAATTCCGTGCAGTTTGCAATGGCGATGCAACTTCGCTCGAACAGTTTCATTTGCCGACAATGAAAACATTTAGCGGAAAGTTAGTGGTAACGCTTCAATCCTCGAATAATGCCGGAAATATCGAACTTTCAGTTTCGGGAAAAGGATTGAAATCCGGAAAGATAGTGATTGAATCAACCAGGTAATTGTTTGAAGATTTGAAGATTTGAAGATTTGAAGATTGAGTTCCGCGGTTTAAAAGTTTCATGGTTTCGAGTTTCATGTTTCATAGTTTTGCGTAGCATTTGGATGAGAATTGCCAGACATATATTCACCGAATTTCTTTTTCGTGTAATTTGTGTAATTCGTAGTTAAAGTAATGATTCCTGAAATTATTCTTTTTGCAAATGTATTAAAATGAAGTATTTGCCTTGTTTTCTGTTGCTTGTTTTGCTTGTGCTTTCAATGTTGGCACAGGCCGCAAACTATTTCGTTGCTCCAGCGGGAAACGACACGACAGGTACGGGCTCTGTTGAGAATCCTTTCCGCACCATTATGAAAGCGCAAAGCTTTGTGGTTGCCGGCGATACTGTGTTTTTGCGTGGTGGTACTTATAAAATGAGGGAAGCGGATGTCGATCGTTATTACAGCATTTGGGCCTACATGAATTACCTCGATAAAAGTGGTATATCGGCTGCAAAACGCATCTGTTATCACGCTTTCAGGGACGAAAAACCGATTATCGACATGTCGGCTGTAAAACCTGCGGGTTTCAGAAATATTGTGTTTTATGTAAAAGGTTCGTGGCTGCATTTCAAAGGTTTGGAAATTATTGGAACTCAGGTGACCATCACAACCCATACGCAAAGCGAATGTTTTCGCAACGAAGGTGGCAGCAATAATATTTACGAACAATGTGTGATGCGAGATGGTATGGCTATCGGCTTTTATCTGACCAAAGGTGCTAATAATCTCGTGCTGAATTGCGATGCATACAATAACTGGGATCCTGTTTCGGACTCTGGAAGAGGTGGAAATGTGGATGGCTTTGGATTTCATGGCAATAAGGATAGCAAGGGCAATGTCATTCGTGGTTGCCGGGCGTGGCTCAACAGCGACGATGGTTACGATTGTATCAGCAATTCGGAAAGTGTGGTTTTTGATAATTGCTGGGCTTTTTACAATGGCTATTCCACAGGTTTCGTAAGTTGTGGCGATGGCAACGGTTTTAAAATCGGAGGCTATGGTCAGGCACCCAAGGTCTCTTCACTCCCGACTCCGGTTCCGTCAAATGTGGTTCGTTTTTGCCTGGCTTACAGAAACAAGGCAAATGGTTTTTACGCCAATCATCATGTGGAGACCGGACATATATGGTACAATAATTCAGCTTACCGGAATTCTACCAATTTCAATATGCTGAGCCAAATGATTAGCAAAAGTGCCAAAACAGGCAACGATACCACTATCGACTGTGCAGGTATTCGTCATATTCTGAAGAATAATCTTTCGCTTAAATATTCGTCGCAGCGGGATACTCTGAATCTGGGAACAAGTACAAATCAGTTTAATTCGTTTATGCCGGGTATAGCTGTGGTTGTAAGCACCGACGATTTTATGAGTCTCGACGAAGCTTTGCTCTTGGGGCCCCGACAGGCTGATGGAAGTTTGCCCAGAGTGAACTTTCTCCGCTTAAAACAGGGTAGCGATCTGATCAATAAAGGTGTCGATTTGGGGTTCCCGTATTCCGGTGCTGCACCCGATTTGGGGGCTTTCGAATCTGAAGAGAGTACTGCACTTGGTTCTGTAAACCGGAACGATTTAAAAGTTTATCCCAATCCGTTCAACGATAATATTTATATTTCTATGAATAATATTGTGACTGCAGAAGTATTTGATATAAAAGGAAATATTATGGCTGTTTTCAATGCACAGAATAAAATCAATCTCGCATTTTTGAATCAGGGAATCTATTTTCTCAGAATAAAAAATGCTGACAATGAGTTTTTTGTGTATAAAATTGTAAAACTTTAAAGCAAAGCCCAATGAAACGATTTTTATACATTATAATATTGCTGACCCTCACTTTCACTGTTGCGGCACGAACTTTTTATGTGGCTGTGGATGGTAACGACGAAAATCCGGGTACAAAAGAACAGCCTTTTGCAGGCATTATGCGTGCTCAGGAAGCTGTTTTGCCCGGCGATACGGTATTTGTAAGAGGAGGAAAGTATGTAATGAATGAGAATCAGATCGCCCGTGTGCAGAGAATATGGGCTTTTGTACATGATTTACGCAAAAGCGGAGAACCTGATAAACGCATTCACTATTTTGCATATCCGGGCGAAAAGCCTGTGTTTGATTTCTCGAATGTAAAACCTGTAAACAAGCGCATTATGGCTTTTAATGTGACGGGTTCATGGATTCATTTCAGAGGCCTCAGTGTGACAGGTGTGCAGGTGACTATTCTCACGCATACACAGTCGGAATGTTTCCACAATGAAGGAAGTCATAATATTTACGAACAGCTTTCGATGTTCGATGGTCAGGCCATTGGTTTCTATCTGAACAAAGGTTCGCATAATCTGGTATTCAATTGTGATGCATGGAACAATGCCGATTACACTTCCGAAGGTGGTCGGGGTGGCAACGTCGATGGGTTTGGTTTTCATGGCGGACCGGGTGATGTGGGAAATGTGATTCGTGGTTGTCGCGCATGGTTCAACAGCGACGACGGTTACGACCTTATTCGTTCGGCCGAAACAGTTGTTATTGAAAACTGCTGGGCATTTTATAATGGATATTCCACCGATTTTGAGAGTCTTGGCGATGGAAATGGTTTTAAAGCCGGAGGTTGGGGCCTGAAAAAAGATCAGCGGGTTCCGGACTCAATCAAGGGTCATGTCATTCGCTTTTGTGTGGCTGTGGGTAATAAAGCCAACGGATTTTATTCAAATCATCATCCAGCGGGAAACGTATGGATAAATAATACGGCTTATCGCAATGGTACAAATTTCAATATGCTGAATCGCAATGCTGATTTTACAGCTTCGGTTTCAGGCTTCGGACATAAATTAATAAATAATTTATCGCTAAAAGCCCGTACATACGATACGCAATATATCGATCCAAAACAAAATGAGCTGATTACAAATAGTTTTGCCGATAATATGAAGGTGAACGAAAAGGATTTCAAAAGTCTTGACGAATCTTTGCTTATGGCAGCCCGTGAGCTTGATGGAAGCCTTCCGCAAAACGATTTTCTCCGTTTGACTAAAAGGAGTAAGCTTATCAATAAAGGTACCGACGCCGGATTTCCCTATAAAGGAAAAGCACCTGACTTAGGTGCTTTTGAGGAGAAGTAAAATTAAATCGTGGGTTTCAGGGGCTTTCTTTAATAAGGTCATTGTGGCATACAAGCACATTTTTCATGTCGCCATGCCAGTTATGAAATCCGTTTCCCATACAATTTTTATATTCTTTGCAGTTGGCACATTTCCCGGTTTTTGTCCAGGTTCTGTTTCTGAAGGGCTGAAATTTCGTTTGCCATACTTCGTAGAAATTGTCATTATAAATATTTCCCTGTGCGAATGATCTGTCGATGTTCGGACAGGCTGATATTGATCCGTCTATTAAAACAGAGCCTATATTGATACCTGCACGACAAAAGAATCCTGAATCTCGTACTCTCCATTCGTAGCAACCAACATAACCTTCGCAACTGAACTTTACATCGAGTTCGTCTTTTTCTCTTGATAATTCGATAAAATTCAACAGTTTTTTAAACTGACTGTCTGTTAAAAGTAGCTCCGGGTTATCGGCTGCCCTGCCAATGGGAATTATTGTGAAAAGTCGCCATGATTTAACTCCTTTTCCGATAAGATATTGCCGGATATTTTCCAATTCGTTGATGTTTCGTTGATTTACACAGGTCACCACATCGAAATTAAGACGCGAAGAACTTGCAGCCAATCCAATGGCTCTGTCCACCTTTTCAAAACTTTTGGGATTATTTCTGAGCCAGTTGTGCGAATCTTTCAAACCATCAAGGCTCATGGTGAGTGCCCCCAAACCTGCATTCATCAACGAAATATGTCTTTCTTCGTTGTACAAAAAACCGTTTGTCACCATACTCCAGCGAAAGCCTCTTTTTCGAAGTTCTTTTCCACAGGACTCTATATCTTTGCGAAGTAGTGGTTCGCCACCCGTAAACACAACTGTGAAATTCTTAGCCGGATTTTCTATTGTTACAATGGCTTTCAGAAAATCCGTAAAGGGCATGTCTTTCTGCCGGCTGTCTTTTGAACAATCGCTTCCGCAATGTATGCAATTTAGATTACAGCTTGTGGTACATTCCCAAAACAGATAATTCAACTCGTGTTTTCGGGTTTCCGTCTTTTTGAATTGCCTGAAAATGTAATTTTTTATTGCATTTCCCATTTATTCTTTTTCGTCAAGCATTATGTTCACCATTACCTTTTCGTCAGTAATTCTCAGTAAAGTGTCTTTTTTGATAAATTGTCTGTTTTCTGTACTGTCAATATCTTCGAAAGTTAATTTAAGGTTGTCGCGTTGCATTGTGTAAAAGCCAAAATTGCCTTCGTTGTCAGTATAGACATACTGTGGGCCGTCTTCAATTGTAATTTTTATCCCTTTAGCAGGTAAATTGCTGTTTTTTGAGACGACTCTTCCCTCGATTAATACATCCTGCCCGAAATCCTGTGGAGTGCCATAACATGCCTGAAATACAAATGCTACTGAGGTTAAACACAAACCTTTGAATAAGTTCTTTTTCCAGTTTACTTTCATGATCTTGTCGTTTTATCAGATTAATTTTTCTAAAATCAGAATAACTCACAATTTAGTTTATACGCTGATAATGGCATACCATCAATTTACCTTCATCATCATGCAGGTGCATTCCGTTTCCTTCGCAGTAACGCCACATTTCGCAATCGGCGCAAGCGCCTGTGTGCGCCCAGTTACGGTCGCGGAAAGGTTTGAATCTGTCATTCCACACTTGCCAAAAATTATCGGTATATATATTTCCCTGATTAAAGTTGGAACGAATACTCGGACAGGCAGAAATTGATCCATCTGCCAAAACGGAAGCTACATTAATTCCTGCATGACAGGTATAAAAATGATCGCGTACTTCTTGTTCATAGTTTCCCAGAAAACCTTCGCAGCCGTAGCTTAAATGAATGCGGTTTTCTTTTCGGGTTTCGCGAATAAAATCGAGTACCGAAGTGAATTCTGCATTCGAAAGCTGAAGTTCAGGCGATTCGGCTGCACGCCCAACCGGAAAAATGGTGAATATCCGCCAGTCTTTTACACCTGTTTCAATTAAAAATTCTTTGAACGCATTTAAATCGCTGATATTCTTTTTATTCACGCAGGTAACCACATCCCATACAATGTTTTTTACCTTTGTGAGCATTTTAATGGCATTGAGTGCATTTGCATAACTTTTATGATTTCCGCGCAGCCAGTTATGCGCTTCCTCAAATCCATCAAAGCTAATTGTGATGGAATGCAATCCCGAAGCAAGCAGCGATTGAAATCGTTGCGGTGTCAGAGCCATACCGTTGCTTACGAGTCCCCAGGGAAATCCTCTGTCGTATAATTCCTTACCACAAATTTCAAGGTCTTTACGGAGTAAAGCCTCTCCACCTGTGAAAATTATCATTGTTTTGTTCGGATTTACATGCGGGGTTATTTCATCAATCACCCGCATAAAGTCGGCAACAGGCATATCTTTTTTGTCCGACTGTACGCGACAATCACTACCACAATGTCTGCATGATAGATTGCATCGCAACGTACATTCCCAGAAAAGAGTGTTAAGTTCGTGTAACTTTACATTATTGTGCCTGATTTTGCGGTAAATTTCAAGTCCGATGCGTTTGCGGAAAGTTGGCGTTTTATTCATCTGTTTTTTGTTTCAGTTCAATGTCCTTTTCAACTGTGAGTATGCCATCGTACCAATCTGTACTCTTTCCGCTTTTTTTTGCGTTGCTGAAATCAACTTTCATTATGGTATCCTGATACAGACCATTTTCCGCACCATCAATATCCTGTACGTACACTGTGACTGTGTCACCCTGAATCTCTTCGATGGAAAAATGATCGGTCAGATTGTAATTGCCTTCCACATCGGTGGTATCTGCATCGTATGTTCTGTAGGCTGTTGGTGGAACACCATACATGAGAACTGCTTCGGGATAGTATGGTTTAAAACCAATTCTGATTCCCTTTAATGGTTTTGAATCGGATTTATCGATTACTTTTCCTTTCAGATTGTAGTCGGCATGGGGTACACCGTATTCCTCTCTGGGATCTTCGCAATTGCTGAAACCAAATATTGCGAGCAGTGTGGCCAGGCAAATATTCGTAAGTCTGATAATGTGATTTTTCAGGTTCATAATGAAAGGTTTTAATGAGTTGTTACTCAAATACAGATGAAATTTTTACAAAAAGTGTTGCACCCAATGTGTACTTTATTGTGAAAAAACTGCTTCTTCTTTCCGGATTAATCTTAGCACAACTTTATCAATTCGTGGGCAGACGCTTTTTTCTGAACTTGATATCGGCAAACCAGCGGGCGTAAATCACCAGCATGATAAATACCAGAATGTAGAAAAAGTTATTCGAAATGCCGTGATAATCCTGAATCAGATCTCCCTGAATTTTATACAGATAAATATGCAGCAAAATAGCTACAATACGCACAGCATTTGCAAAAATCAGTACGTTAATGCCGATTATAATGTAAATGAATTTGTTGAGCCAGTCGCTTTTTATAATGCTGACAAGCATGGCAAACAATGTCATTACACCGGCTCCGAGGCAGGGTGTGCCAAGATATACCCAGTTTCGTTCCAGATTAATCTGATAACCTTCCACAACCGGTTGGTAGCCCATTATTTTAAGTAGAAATTCAGAATATCCCAGAATCCATTGCGAAAGAAAATCGACAAATAACTGGCTTTGAACCACCAGAAACCAGTCCACAAAACCCATAAATCCAAAAGCAAAGATGAATAATAAAATCAGCGTCATTAGTTTGAACTGAAATTTGTTGCGGATTGATTCATTGATTTTAAAGAGATAGTTCTGAAGGCGCGGATGTATGCTGATTTTGTATTTCAGAATAAAAAAGAGAACAAGATATCTGCCGGTATAAATCAACGGAAGGTACAGATAGTTTGCCTGTTCGCGATGAGCAAGGTCTACAAAAAAACGTAAAACAGACAATATATATAATGCTGCAAATGCAAGCGCGAAAACTCCCATGGATTTAAGCCATTTTCGAGGAAATATAAAAACCATGACAAAGGCTAGAAGATAAAATTTCACTGCCAGTTTATTCATTATACTGAATGTGCCACCTGAGGAAATTATCTCACCGCTTAAATAATCGTAACTAACGTGATAACCAATCAGATTAGCCAGCCATTCGAAACTTTTTCCAACCGTCAGCGCGTAAAACTTTGTTAAATTTCCATACAAATCGAATGCAGGAGCAACCGATTTCAAAAGAAAATAAAGCACAATCAACACTATCCCGCTCAGCAGAATAGTAAGATTTTTATTGCTGGTTAAAACAGAATTTTTCAAAACAGAATTCTTTATTTAGTGTTAAAATATTTGTGATTAATTTGTGAAGTCTATGGCTAAATTAATTAACGCAAAATGCAGTAACTGAAACAAAAATACAGAATTATTTTATTACTTAGAATTTTGCCTTTATAAATCTGCTTTTTCTGTCAATATAAAAAAGCTATCAGTTAGCTGACAGACTAAATAACAGCAATTTTTTTACTATTTTTGCGAAATGAATTTATAATTATTTTCAATGAGAAAATTTTCGTTATTGTTTTTATGTCTGACATTTATATATCAGATTTCTTTCGCAAATTCACCCAAGCGTGAGATGCGTGCTGTATGGATAGCTACTGTGGCCAATATCGACTGGCCAAGTCAGCGAAATCTCGCTTCTCAAGCGCAACGTCAGGAACTCAGGAAAATGCTTGACGAGTTCCAGCGTAACAAAATAAACGCAATTGTAATGCAGATTCGCCCCACAGCTGATGCTTTTTATCCCTCAGCGCTTGAGCCCTGGTCGCATTGGCTTACCGGAAAACAGGGTGTTCGTCCGAATGATTTTTACGATCCTCTTCAGTTTATAATTGAAGAAGCTCACAAGCGTTGCATCGAAGTGCATGTGTGGCTCAATCCTTATCGTGTTACAAACAGCGACGACCTGAAAGTGCTCAGCAACGATCACCTTTATCATAAGCGTCCGGAATTATTCCTGAAGTATGGCGGAAAGTATTATTTTGATCCCGGACTCGATGAAACAAGAAATTTTCTTAATCGTGTGGTTCGTGATGTGGTAGAGCGTTATGATGTGGATGCCATTCATTTCGACGATTATTTTTATCCTTACAAGGTGAATGGTGAAGAGTTCCCCGATAACGAGTCGTTCAAAAATAATCCGCGAGGTTTCGCTCCGCATCAAAAAGCCGATTGGCGTCGTAACAATGTGGATATGGTTATTGCAGAGTTGCAGCAAACGATAAAATCGACAAAACCGTGGGTGGAATTCGGAATTTCTCCTTTTGGCGTTTGGCGCAACGATAATGTCGATCCTCGTGGTTCGGCTACACGGGCCGGCGTTCAGAATTACGACGACCTTTATGCCGATATTCTGAAATGGCTTCGCGAAGGAACCATCGATTATGTGACTCCTCAGTTATACTGGGAAATTGGTAAAAAAGTGGCTGATTACAGCGTGCTTGTTAAGTGGTGGAGCGAAAATTCTTATGGTAAAAACCTGTATATCGGACTTTATGCGTCGCAGCTCGGACAAAAGTCAGCATCTGCTGAATGGCGAAAAGGCAATGAGCTTGTCCGCCAGATGCAACTGAATAAAAAATATCCGCAGGTTGATGGTGCTATGTTTTTTAGTGCCAAAGCCATTATGGGTAATTATCAGGGAATTGCCGACAGTCTGAGCAAAAATTTGTACAAATATCCTGCGTTGATACCTGTGAACCGCAATATAAACGGAGAACCGTCGGCGCAGCCTCAAAATATTCGTGTGGTACGCGATAGCGAAGAAGCATATCTGCTTTGGGATGAGGTAGACGAGGAGGGAGGCTGTAAAGTTGCTTATTATGTGGTTTATGCATTTAAAGGCAAAAAGGTGGGTGATTTGAATAATGCTGAAAATATAATTAAACTGACTACCGAAAATTGTCTCGATTTGCGCGAACTTGAAACCCGTTTCAAAGGATATTACACATTTGTAGTGACAGCTGTAAACAAGTTCAAGCATGAAAGTCAGCCCACACACGGAGTTACCCGAAAGTTATAATTCAATTTTAATAGTAATGCCATGAAATTCAGATTTTTATTATCACTTCTGCTGATTGTTTGTTTTTCAACCACTTCGTGTGCCCGTAAAAACGACAAGGAGCCTGTTATAAAATTTAAAACCACTGAAGGAACAATCGTTGTAAAACTGTATCCGAAAACTGAAAAGCATCGCGATAATTTTGTGAAACTTGTGGAGTCGGGTTATTACGATGGTGTGCTTTTTCACCGCGTTATTCGCGATTTTATGATTCAGGCCGGTGATCCTGATTCGAAAAATGCAGGTCGTAAAGCAGAATTAGGTTCCGGGGATGTGAAATATACCATTCCTGCGGAGTTTGTTTATCCTGAGTATTATCATAAAAAAGGAGCGTTAGCAGCAGCACGTCAGGGCGACGATACTAACCCTCAGAGAGCCTCTTCCGGTGCTCAGTTTTATATTGTGCAGGGAAAAGTATTCGATGATGCAGGTTTGAATAAAATTGAAGCGCGTAATCGTCAGAAAGCTGAAACTGCTTTGGTGCGTCAGTTGAGCGATTCAATCGTTAAAGCCCGAAGACTATCTAAGCCGGTGCTGGCACCTCAGTTGCTCGATTCGGTTGTGACAGTTGTCCATCAAAAATTAAACATCAATCCGGTATATAAATTTACCGAGCAACAACGAAACGATTATAAGACAATCGGAGGAACACCGCATCTCGATGGAGAATATACAGTGTTTGGCGAGGTAATCAAAGGTCTTGAGATTGTAAGCAATATATCGAGAGCAAAAACCGGTAAGTTTGATCGTCCTGCAACAGATGTGCGTATTCTGAAAGCTAAACGTATCAGATAATTGGGATTTTGTTCTTATAAAGTCTACATAAAATCTGCATTAAAGTTTATTATGAATTAATTTATTAAGCGTGACTTTATTTTTTAATTCAAAAGTATTATCTTTGCAGTGTTTTTTTAAGGGAAGTAAAAAGTACGATATATTTATTGTGGGCAGCTTTAAATGCTGTAACAGGTATGTGTTTTACTTTGCAGAGTACAAAGACGCTGGTATTGATAAAATAGATTTAATTAAATCCAGGTTTGCCGACTGAATTTTTTACAATGCCAGTTGTCTTTATACTTTGCTTAGTCCCGCAAAGTTAGTAAATTCAGCTGACAAAAAAATGCTGAATATAAAATTCGGCAACAAAAATCTGTTTTTAAAATCATCCAAATAAATTCATAACATGAAACCCAGAGTTAGTATTATCATGGGCAGCACTTCGGACTTACCTGTAATGGAAAAGGCTGCTGCACTGTTAAATGAGTTTGAAATTCCGTTTGAAATCAATGCATTGTCAGCGCACCGCACTCCTGCTGAAGTTGAGGTTTTTGCTAAAAATGCAGCTAAAAATGGTATTGAAGTAATTATCGCTGCTGCAGGTATGGCGGCTCATTTACCCGGCGTAATTGCTTCAATGACAACTCTGCCTGTCATTGGAGTACCCATTAAAGCAAGTCTTGATGGAATGGATGCTTTGTTGGCTATTGTACAAATGCCTCCGGGAATACCTGTGGCTACAGTTGGTATCAATGGTGCATTGAATGCAGCTATTCTGGCAACGCAGATTATGGCTAATGGCGACGACAGACTGAAACAAGTGCTTGCAGATTATAAAGAAGGACTTAAAAAGAAAATTGTAGAGGCTAACGATGAATTATCGAAAGTAAAATACGATTTCAAAACAAACTGATAGCATATCCATATTTTTGAGAAAGGATGAAAACAAATTGAAAGTTTTTCATCCTTTTTTATTATCTTTGTGCGCCCTTAGAGCTTCTGAGTTTACAGATTGATTTTTCTGTTATTAGTGCTTTTAAGGCTTTGTGTACAGTATGGTTATCCGGCAGTTTTGTGAGGAACTTTATTTCCGTAATGTGCATTTAATATGGTTATTACATAAAAAACTTTCAAAATAAATATAAGTATTATGCAAACTATTGACAATTTTAATTTTGCAGGTAAAAAAGCCTTCGTAAGGGTTGACTTCAATGTGCCCCTGAACGAAAATTTTGAAATAACCGACGATAATCGTATTCGTGCGGCATTGCCTACTTTGAAAAAAATTCTTGCTGATGGTGGTAGTCTTGTGATTGCTTCACACATGGGCCGTCCAAAGAAAAATCCGGATCCTAAATACTCTCTGAAAGCTATTCTGGCTCATGTATCTTCGCTTTTGGGTGTGGAGGTGAAATTTGCACCTGATTGTGCCAGTGATGAGGCTGCTGAAATGGCTGCTGCTCTGAAACCGGGTGAAGCCTTGTTGCTCGAAAATCTTCGTTTTTATGCTGAGGAAGAAGGAAAACCACGCG
This sequence comes from Bacteroidia bacterium, assembly GCA_009929375.1. Classification (GTDB taxonomy): domain Bacteria; phylum Bacteroidota; class Bacteroidia; order Bacteroidales; family Paludibacteraceae; genus Paludibacter. The sequence continues at coordinate 18,281 of SAAO01000025.1, read as the reverse complement.
GCGAATTTGCAGATGACGACGAAAAGGCAGCTGCTAAAAAAGTTGTGAAAGAAAGTCAGAAAGCATTTACTGCAAAACTGGCATCGTATGCCGATTGTTATGTGAACGATGCATTCGGAACTGCTCACCGTGCGCATGCTTCAACTGCTCTTATTGCTAAGTATTTTGACGAAAGTAATAAAATGTTTGGCTATTTGATGGAAAAAGAAGTTGTTGCTGTTCAGAAAGTTATGACCGATACTGCCCGTCCGTTTACTGCTATTATGGGAGGTTCAAAAGTTTCTTCAAAAATTGAAATTATCGAGAATTTGCTCACCAAGGTTGACAATCTGATTATTGCTGGTGGAATGACATATACTTTCACAAAAGCATTGGGTGGAAATGTTGGAAATTCAATTTGTGAAACTGATAAACTTGATTTGGCTCTTGATCTGCTCGAAAAAGCTAAAAAGAATAATGTTAAAATTGTTTTGGCTGTGGATGCTAAAATCGCCGATAGCTTTAGCAATGATGCTAATACTCAGTTTGTGCCGGTAGGTGAAATTCCTGAAGGTTGGGAAGGTCTTGATATTGGTCCGGAAACTGAGAAAATTTTTGCAGATGTGATTAAATCTTCGAAAACTATTTTGTGGAATGGTCCGACAGGTGTTTTTGAGTTCGATAACTTCACGCATGGTTCACTTTCAGTAGGTGAGGCAATTGTTGAAGCTACTAAAAACGGAGCTTTCTCACTTGTAGGAGGTGGCGATTCTGTAGCTTGTGTAAACAAGTTTGGTTTGGCTAATGGCGTTTCATATGTTTCAACCGGTGGAGGTGCTTTGCTTGAAGCTATTGAAGGACGTGTTCTTCCTGGTATTGAAGCTATACGCGGATATTAATATATCAACTGATATTTAAAACAAAAAAAGGAGCGAGAGCTCCTTTTTTTGTTTTAAATAAATTTTCCTGTGCACAAGAAATTTTGAACTGATTTGTTATTGTAATCTTTTTACTGTTATTTTTAGGCTGTTGAAAGTTTAGGCTGCTTATTTGTTTTGAAGTAAATTTTTTGTATAATTATTGCTATCGATTTGTAAACAATACAGAGTAGATTTTGTTGTAATTTTAGAAAATAATCTTACAAGTATGCAATACTTTATAATTTTTATTGTAATGTGATTGTCGGAAATAGCGATATAAATTTAAATTAAATTTCTCTATTATTCATTTTTGCATTTTGATTGTAAAAAAATAAGCTTTATTGTTTTGATTATCAGTTGTTTTGTTTATTTAGTCTTGTTAGCATATTTTAATAAAAAACAGTTGCCATTTCATAAATTTCATAGTAATTTAGTAGCGAAATTAAGTTAGGAGCGTTGAGATTGATTCTTTTTCTGATTTTTGTTGAATTATATCTCCTGTCTATTTTGTTTTACATTTACTTGAAACCTGAAATGAAGTTTATTTTGATGAAAAAGTTATGAAAAAGATTTTATTCATATTATTGTTTGTTCTGACGGGGGGAGTGATTTCGTTTGCGCAGAATCCTGTGTCTATCAATACCTCAAATTTCACTTATTCTCAAAATTTCAATACACTTACCACTGCCGGAAACTGGACTAACGGATCTACACTTCCAGGTTGGTATGCCAAATCTGCAGTAAGTGTTCCTCCTGCTTTTTATTTGAATGATGGTAGTTTAACAACTACAAGTCCTCCTTTAGCATCTTTTGGTACAGTTTCCGATAACGACAGGGCTCTGGGATTTGTTCCAGTGGGCTCTAATAACGATCTTCAGAGTATCGGTTTGAGAATGGAAAATAATTCCGGCTCCACGCTTACCTCTTTTACAATATCCTGGGATGGTGAGCAGTGGCGAAATGGTTCTATTTTATCTCAATATATCAAACTTTATTATAAAACAAGCACTTCGGATATTACTGTTCTTCCGATATCTACCACTGGTTTAACTTTTGTGAATCAGTTTGATAGCCCAGAAAATCTGTCAGATGGTCAGCCTGCAGTGGCGCTGAATGGAAATGACGCAGCTAACAGAGGTACTTTAACTGCAACGATTTCTGTGTCATTGGCAAATGGATCCGAGATAATGTTTATTTGGTTTGATACGCGTAACGCATTTTCATTTGATCATTTGTTTGCGATTGATAATGTTACTGTTACTTCTTCTACTCAGCAGCCGCAGGCAATTACATTTCCTGAATTCGAAGATGTTGAATATGACAATGTTTCGTTTTCTCCCGGGGCGACTGCAAGTAGTGGTTTGCCGGTAACATATTCAAGTTCAAATACATCTGTAGCAAGTGTTTCCGGCTCAAATCTGGTAATTAATGGTGTAGGCTCGACTGTTATTACTGCAAGTCAAGCGGGTGGAAGTGGTTATTTGCCAGCCACTTCAGTCCAGCGAACTCTGAATGTATATCCTCGGATTCCGGTGATGGGAGCTGCAACTTCTGTGACTGCAAGTTCTTTTGTTGCTACATGGACTATAGGCAACGGAGCTACTGATGCTAATGTGAATTATTTACTTTATGTGGATGATAACGCTTCATTCTCATCTCCGGTCACTTATTCGTCTTCAGGAAAGTCACACAATGTAACAGGTCTGTCTCCGGGTGTTGTTTATAATTTCAGAGTGGTTGCAAAATCCGGTTCGCTTTACAGTGAAGATTATAGTAATTCACAAAGTGTGTTGATTGGTAACGATGTTGTAATTTCTTCTCCCGGAAATTGGAGTGAGTTGATTGGAAATAACACGATTGCCAACAAAATAACTATTGCTGCTCCGGTAGTAGTTGATACTGATCCTGATATTGATGAACTTGTGATTAACAGTAACGGTTCGCTTAATGTTGTTACAGGAAAAACTCTGAAGATCAATAATAGATTAATTATAAACTCAGATGCAAACAATAATAGTGGTAAGATTCTGAATACAGGTACGGTAAACATAAATAGTGCTGCTCAGATAGTGATTCGCAAAGCTTTTGTAACCGGTAAGTGGAATTTTGTTGGTTTTCCGTTCAATGTGTCGAATGTGTATGATGCCGGTACTACAAATCCTGTGAGTTGGGGGCTGGATAATTATGCTACAGCAGACATTTATGTGAAGAGATATAATGGTGCTTTTCGTGCTGTGAATGGGCAGACTGCAGGAGAATTTGAATATTTTACACCATTCTCATTTACTGCTAACAGAGGCTATATACTTTGGACTTACAACAACGCCACATATGATTTTGTAATTACAGCTTCCGAAAGAGGTGCTTTCTTTAACTCAACAGCATCTTATGGTTTGTCTGCATTTTCAGCGGCATCTCCTGTCAATGCTAATTGGAATTTAGTTTCTAATCCTTTTGCTTCGACATTTAATTTAAAGCAATCGTCACAGGGTCCGTATTATTTATATAATAGTACAACCGGAGGTTATGATGTAGCTATGTCGGGCGCAAATGTGGATTTGGTGCCATACAGACCATTTTTCGTTCAACGAACCGATGCTACACTTTCATTCTCAGATTCGGGACGTAAATTGATGCCTGCCAGTGTTGATAATAGCGCACCAGAGTTTGATGAAATAAGTTTGACTATAGAAAATTCAGAATACGAGGATTTAACTCGCATCAGACTGAAAGATGGAGCAAGTAATGCTTATGTGATTGGTTCGGATGCAGTTAAAATGCTATCTTCGTTTGCTAATGTTCCTCAACTTTTTTCAAGAACAAACAATATCTCGTATGCTGTGAATACACTGCCATATGATACAAAAGAAGTAGAATTGTTTGTCAAAATTGGTGTGCCTGGTGAATATACTGTTAAGCTTTCGGATATTGCTGCTTTGAATAATACTCAGGTTACGCTTGTTGATAAAGTTACAGGCGATAAAGTGGATATGCTTACTCAGAATGAATATCAATTTACAAGCTATGCTAAGGGAACTTTCGATAGATTTAAAGTGATATTAAGTCAAAAAGCTCCTGATATATCAACCGCATTGTATGTTGATAAAACAGGAATTCGTGTTTTAAGAGATAATGGAAAGGTAGCCTTTGAGGGATTGAATTCTTTAGCGGAAATTAATGAGTTCGACTTATCAGGTCGAAAACTGAATTCATATACAAATATTAATAATGGTGAGTATATTGCACTTAGATCCAAATCGTTGAGTGTGCTACAAATTATTACTAATGATCAAAACATTAAAATTAAGATAACCAACAAATAAGAGATGAGATTATTGAAAGTGTTGACAATTGTACTGCTGATGTTTTTTAGTACTGCAGCTTTGTACTCACAAGCCCCACCTCCCTCAGAAGAGATTAAAGAGGAGCAAAAGGTTGAAGCTGGTGAGCCCGGGCCTGCGCCTGATCCAAGTGGTCCTCCAGAAGGAACATCGGTTCCTTTGGATGGTGGCTTGCTGATGGCTATGCTTGCGGGCGGTGGAATAGCAGCCGGATTATTGCGCAAGAGCACAAAGAAAAAGGACTAAGAGCTTGCTGAAAAGATAATACAAATATGCAGCCATAAGATAATAAAATTCTTGTGGTTGCTTTTGTATTTTTGTTTGTGAAATAAATAAATGATGCTTTTGAGTGCCAAAAGACCCTTTTGCTGCATTTTAATGCAAGAGATTTGTCATTGAATATTGTGTGATGATACGAAGAGAAGGAATTACTTCTTGGAATTATAAAAAAAGAACCTGCTAACATTGTGTTGGCAGGTTCTGCTTTTTTATAGTAATGAAATTAATGTGCTGCTTCGAACTGTCCAAGGAAACGTACGTCGTTTTCAGAGAACATGCGCAGGTCTTTTACCTGATATTTCAGGTTGGTGATGCGCTCCACGCCCATGCCAAACGCATAGCCCGAATAAACTTTTGAATCGATACCGCAGTTCTCGAGTACGTTCGGATCAACCATACCACAACCCAGAATCTCTACCCAACCTGTGTGTTTGCAGAACGGACAGCCTTTTCCTCCGCAAATGTGACATGAGATATCCATTTCGGCACTTGGCTCTGTGAACGGAAAGTATGAAGGACGTAAACGTATTTCTGTTTCTTCACCAAACATTTCCTTGGCAAAATACATAAGAGCTTGTTTTAGGTCGGCAAATGATACGTTTTTGTCGATATACAAACCCTCTACCTGATGGAAGAAACAGTGCGCACGATACGAAATGGCTTCGTTGCGATAAACACGTCCGGGGAAAATCATACGAATAGGTGGCTTAGTATTTGCCATTATACGCGACTGAACCGAAGATGTGTGCGTACGTAAAACCACATCGGGATTTTGCTCGATAAAGAATGTGTCCTGCATGTCGCGGGCAGGATGCTCAGGAGGAAAGTTTAATGCTCCAAAAACATGCCAGTCATCTTCAATCTCAGGCCCCTCGGCAATTGTAAAACCAATACGAGAGAATATGTCCACAATCTCATTTTTTGTAAGTGATAGTGGATGACGGGTACCCAACTTAATAGGATCAGAAGTACGAGTCAGATCCGCTTTATTGTCAGTTTGAGCTGATCCTGAGAATGCCTCTTTAAGGTCATTTATTTTGTTTTGAGCACTGTTTTTTAATTCATTAAGTAATTGTCCTACTTCACGTTTTTCCTCATTGGCAACGTTTCTGAAATCATTGAAAAGTTCAGAAATAAGTCCCTTTTTACTCAGGTATTTAATTCTGAGTGCTTCCAGTTCTTCGGCATTGGCTGCCGCCATACGGCTTACTTCATCAAGTAGTTCATTAATCCTGTTTTTCATTCTATACAGCTGATTTGTAGTTTTATCTGAGTAAAACTTTTTTCTTTAAACATTTATTCTCAGGCAATTGCCTTTTTCGATATAAGTTGCAAAATTAATCAAATTTCTTCAAAAATCAGTGCAGTTGAAAAAAATATGGTTTTAAAACATTTTATGTGTGATTTTTGGACTATATTTGTGAATCAATAAACCTTTAGTGACTTATGGATGTACTGAATATTCAGAATTTTCTGAAAGAATTAAGCCAGAATAATAATCGGGAGTGGTTTGCTGCTCATAAAGAGTGGTACGACAAATGCAAAGCTGATTTTGATGAAATCAGCAGATTGTTGATTATGGAAATCGCAGGATTTGATGCTGAAATACGCACTGTAGAGCCCCGCGATTGTGTTTTCAGGATTTACAGAGACACCCGGTTTGCCAAAGATAAAACACCATACAAAAATCATTTTGGTGTTTTTATTGCTGCTGAGGGTGGTCGTAAAAGTGAACGGGCAGGTTACTATTTTCATATTGAGCCTGAAGCCAGTTTCCTGGCTGCCGGAGTTTGGTGTCCTCCACCTCCATTGTTGAAAGTCCTGCGCAAAAGTGTGTACGATAACATTGAAGAACTTACAGAAATCAGACAGGATGCTGGATTCAGCAAATACTTTAATGAATTTTACGATGATGATAAGCTAAAGACTGTTCCTGCAGGTTTTCCAAAGGATTTTGAGCATGCAGAACTGCTTAAACTTAAGCATTATATGGTAGAGTTTAAGATGGATGATGACTTTCTTAAACAAAAAGACCTTGTGAAAAGTGTAGCCGGCATTTTTAATCAGGCGTATCCTCTCAACCGGTTCCTGAATTATGCTGTGGACGAATATAAAGGCAGAGTTTAATGTGGAATTACCGACTCATATATTTCTTTAAAAGAGCATCGGTCTATGTTATCTCAGTACTTCTGCTCATTGTGTTTACGCTTGAGGGATCAATATATGTTTTCCCTTTCGGGGCAGTTATAGTATTGTTAGCTACCGCTGTGTGCGGTGTGATTGCGGGTCTTTTACATGGTCATGACTGGTTGAACCCTGAACTTTTAAGTAAATGCAGAATAGTATTGTTTGTGGGGCTTGCCGTGGTCATTCCTTCGTATCTGATTTACAGAGTACAAATAAAAGAAAATTTTAAAAGTGCTTCCCGTGTTGTTAAGTCGCTAAATGCTTATCATAAGCATAATAACGATTATCCGGCTGGTTTAGAGGATTTGGTTCCGGAATATATTGAAGATGTTCCTGTGGTATATCTTGGAATCTGGCCACGTAAGTTCGATTACGAGTATATTAAACCTGTATCTATTCGAAACGATGAGGAGAAAATGCAGAATGTAAAACCTGCATTTTATATAGAATACAAGGGCTATCTCGGAGTAAGATATACTTATCTTAGTCACGAAAGGCGCTGGAAACTTGATGATTAAAATAAAAAACAATAAATAAATTCATTATGATACTTGATACTTTAAAAAACAGTGACAAATACTGTTCGGTGCATCCCCGCTTCAAAAAAGCTTTTGATTATCTCAAAAATACTGATTTAGTGGCATTACCAGCCGGTAAAATTGAACTTGAGGGAGCTGATCTTGTAATTAATGTTGTTGATATTACTGCAAAGCCCGAAGCAGATGCCAAAATGGAGTCGCATAAAGAATATATTGATATTCAGGTGCCGGTTGGTAATGCCGAAACCATGGGGTGGATAGCACTTGATGCATGTAAAGATGTGACTTTGCCATATGATGCTGAAAAAGATATCATGTTTTTTGCCGACAAAGCAACTTCGTTTTTGAATGTGCAACCTTACGAATTTATTATCTTCTTTCCCGAAGATGCGCATCAGCCCGGCATTGGCAACGGGACTTACCGTAAAATTATTGTGAAAGTCAGGGTGTAAAAAACTGTCCTTCTGACTAAGGTTAGTTTATTTCCGATAGTAACATTAATTGTAAAAAAACAAAATCTAATTTTATGGTCAAACTTCCAATTGTTGAGTCCGATCCTTATCTGGAGCCCTATGCAGCAGCTATTTATGGCCGTTATGAGTATTGTGTAAATGTGGAGAAAAAGCTGACGGGCGGTAATCAGACCTTATCTGATTTCGCTACGGGTTATTTATATTTCGGGCTTCACCGGCTCACAGATGGTTGGGTGTTCAGAGAATGGGCGCCTAACGCGACAGCTATTTTTCTGATTGGAGATTTTAATAACTGGCAACGACATCCTGATTATCAGATGAAGAAATTGCAAAATGGTATTTGGGAAATCCGCTTGCCCGATTTTGCAATGACGCATTCGCAACTTTATAAATTGCTGGTGGAGTGGGAAGGAGGTACAGGCGAGCGTATTCCCGCATGGGCACGTCGGGTTGTTCAGGATGAACAAACGAAAATTTTCAGTGCGCAGGTATGGAATCCTATTCAGCAATATAAATTCAAGCATAAAAACTTTGTTCCTAAAACCGATCCGCTACTGATTTATGAATGTCATATCGGTATGTCGTCGTCGGAAGAAAAGGTGGCAAGCTATGATGAGTTCCGCCAGAATGTACTTCCACGTGTGGCTCGGGCCGGATATAACTGTATTCAGATAATGGCCATTCAGGAGCATCCTTATTACGGCTCGTTTGGATATCATGTGTCGAGTTTTTTTGCTGCTTCGTCGCGCTTTGGAACGCCCGAAGAGTTGAAACATCTGATAGACGATGCGCACGAAATGGGCATTGCCGTGATTATGGACATTGTACACTCACATGCAGTGAAAAACGAAGTGGAAGGCCTCGGACGTTTCGATGGTACGCCATATCAGTATTTTCACGGTGGTTCTCGACGCGAACATCCGGCATGGGATTCTCTTTGTTTCGACTATGGAAAGCCCTCGGTGCTTCATTTCCTTTTGTCGAATTGCAAATTCTGGCTCGAGGAGTATAAGTTTGATGGTTTTCGATTCGATGGTGTGACTTCAATGCTTTATCGCAGTCATGGACTGGGCGAAGATTTCTCCGGATACGATTCGTATTTTAATTTGAATCAGGATGGTGATGCCATTTGTTATCTTACGCTGGCCAATAAACTTATTCACGAAGTAAATCCCAATGCCCTGTCTATAGCTGAGGAAGTGAGCGGAATGCCCGGCCTTGCAGCGAAATACGAAGATGGTGGAATTGGTTTCGACTATCGTATGGCTATGGGTATTCCTGATTTCTGGATTAAATATATCAAGGAAGTAAAAGACGAAGACTGGAAAGCCGGGCATATATTCTGGGAATTGACCAACAGACGTGCTGACGAAAAAACAATCAGCTACGCTGAAAGTCACGATCAGGCTCTTGTAGGCGATAAAACCATAATATTCAGGCTGATTGATGCTGAAATGTACTGGCATATGCAGCGTGGCGATAATACGATGACTGTGGACAGAGGTATAGCATTGCATAAAATGATTCGTCTGATTACAGCAACTACCATCAATGGTGGTTATCTCAACTTTATGGGAAATGAATTCGGACATCCGGAATGGATTGACTTCCCGCGCGAAGGAAATGGTTGGTCGCATAAGTATGCGCGTCGTCAGTGGGAATTGGTGGATAACGAAAATTATCTGTATCACTCGCTTGGAGAGTTCGACAGAGCAATGATAAGTCTGATAAATGCCCAAAATGAGTTCAATGCTCTGAGCATCGATAAAGTTTGGGATATGGAGGGCGATCAGCTGGTGGCTTACCGTCGTGGTGATTTGCTTTTCGTATTTAACTTCAATGGACGAAAATCGTTTGTGGATTATGGTATTCTTACTGAACCGGGCGAATACAAGGTGGTGTTGAATACTGACAATCCTGCTTTCGGTGGTTTTGGTCTTGTTGATGAATCAATCTCACACCTTACAATTTCCGATAAATTTGCACCTGCAGGGAGAGAATGGTTGAAACTTTATATCCCGGCACGATCGGCGCAGGTTCTGCAGAAACTCTGATCTGATTGAGAAAATTATAAAGAGTCGCTGATAGGTTGTAGTTTATCAGCGACTCTTTTTTTATGCCAAAATGTGTTCTTTCTCTGACTTATTGTCTTTAAATTCAGTGAAATATAAAAAGTGTACCGACATTATTTCCGTTTTATGTCAATGGTAAACATTTTGCCGGCATCAGTTCAACTATGAACTTTTAATACATTATAAAAATGAATTTCAACAATTTTACAATTAAATCGCAGGAAGCTGTACAAAAGGCGGTAGAACTGGTGCAAAGCAACGGTCAGCAGGTGGTGGAAACGCCTCATTTGCTGAAAGGACTTATGCTTACAGGTGAGGATGTGCTGCAGTTTCTGTTTGGAAAAACCGGTGTCAATGTGGCTATGCTGTCGTCGGTTATTGATAATATGATAGCCGGATTCCCGAAAGTATCGGGTGGTGAACCTTATCTGAGTCGCGAAACGAACAATGTGCTGCAAAAAGCCATTGATAAATCTTCTAAGGCGGGTGATCAGTTTGTGTCGCTCGAATATATTTTGCTGGCACTTGTGGCTGAAAAAAATCAGCTCACCAAAGTGCTGAATGATGCCGGATTGCACGAAAAAGCGCTGGCTGAAGCCATAGCTGAACTTCGAAAAGGAGCAAAGGTTGATTCTGCCTCTGCCGAAGATACTTATAATTCGCTGAATAAATATGCCATCAATCTGAATGAAAGAGCACGTTCAGGTAAACTCGACCCTGTGATTGGCCGTGACGAGGAAATCCGTCGTGTGTTACAGATTCTGAGCCGTCGTACCAAAAACAATCCGATTCTGATTGGCGAGCCGGGAACAGGTAAAACCGCTATTGCCGAAGGATTGGCGCATCGTATTGTGCGTGGTGACGTGCCCGAAAACCTGAAATCGAAACAGATTTTCTCGCTCGATATGGGCGCTCTGATTGCGGGTGCAAAATACAAAGGCGAATTTGAAGAACGTCTGAAATCGGTTGTCAACGAAGTGGTAAAAGCTGATGGCGAAATCATTCTGTTTATCGACGAGATTCATACCCTGGTGGGAGCGGGTAAAAGCGATGGTGCTATGGATGCTGCCAATATTCTGAAACCTGCTCTGGCGCGTGGTGAATTACGTTCGATTGGTGCAACCACTTTGGACGAATATCAGAAATACTTCGAAAAAGACAAAGCCCTTGAACGTCGTTTCCAGATAGTAATGGTAGACGAGCCTGATACGGCAAGCACTATTTCCATTCTGCGTGGACTGAAGGAACGCTACGAAAATCACCACAAAGTGCGTATCAAAGACGATGCGATTATTGCTGCCGTGGAACTTTCGAGCCGTTATATTACCGATAGGTTTTTGCCCGACAAAGCCATTGACTTAATGGATGAAGCGGCTGCTAAACTTCGCCTGGAAGTGGATTCTGTTCCCGAAGAGCTCGATGTGATTGAACGGAATATCAAACAGTTGGAGATTGAACGCGAAGCTATCAAGCGTGAAAACGACCAGAAGAAACTCGAGCAACTAAATGCCGAAATTGCCAATCTGAAAGAAGAAAGCAAAGTGCTTCGTGCTAAATGGAGCAGCGAAAAGTCTTTGATTGACAAAATTCAGCAGGCTAAAATCGAAATTGAAGACCTGAAATATCAGGCTGACAAAGCCGAACGTGAAGGCGATTACGGTCGTGTGGCCGAAATTCGTTACGGAAGAATCAAAGCACTCGAAGCTCAGATTGACGATTATCAGTCGGAACTGGCAACCATGCAGGGCAGTCATGCCATGATTAAGGAAGAAGTGGACAGCGAAGATATTGCCGATGTGGTAAGCCGCTGGACAGGCATTCCGGTAAATAAAATGCTGCAAAGCGAAAAGGAAAAACTGCTGCATCTCGAAGATGAACTGCATAAACGTGTAGTAGGGCAGGAGGAAGCCATTCAGGCGGTGGCCGATGCGGTGCGTCGTAGTCGTGCAGGTTTGCAGGATCCAAAGCGTCCGATTGGTTCGTTTATCTTCCTGGGAACGACCGGTGTGGGTAAAACCGAACTCGCCAAAGCGCTTGCCGAATATCTGTTCGACGACGAAAATATGATGACACGTATCGATATGAGCGAATATCAGGAGAAATTCTCGGTTACACGACTTATTGGTTCGCCTCCGGGCTATGTGGGCTACGATGAAGGTGGTCAGCTCACAGAAGCCATTCGCCGTAAACCCTATTCGGTGGTGTTGTTCGACGAAATTGAGAAAGCGCATCCGGATGTGTTCAATGTGTTGCTGCAAGTACTCGACGATGGCCGTCTGACCGATAACAAAGGGCGTGTGGTAAACTTCAAAAATACGATTATCATTATGACTTCTAACCTCGGTTCAGGTCTGATACGCGAGAATTTTGAACGAATCAATGCCGGTAATCATGATGAACTGATCGAACAGACTAAAAATCAGGTGTTCGAATTGCTGAAACAGACCATTCGTCCGGAGTTTCTGAACCGTATCGACGAATTGATTATGTTTGCACCACTCAACGAATCGCAGATTGAACAGATTGTACGTTTACAAATATCACTGATTCAGAAAACGCTGAAAGAAAACGGCATTGAACTGGACCTGACCGAAGCAGCCATTCACTTTATTGCTGACGAAGGTTTCGATCCGCAATTTGGTGCACGACCTGTAAAACGAGCCATTCAGAAATTCGTACTCAACGACCTGAGCAAACAACTTATTGCCGGAACAGTACGGAATAACGAGGCCATTACAGTGGATTTTGACGGGGAAAAGTTGGTGTATCGTAATTGATTTTGCTTATTTTTATTTATTCGGGGTGCGACTTTGAGTCGCACTCCGAATTTTAGAAAAGGGTTTCACTTTGAGTGAAGCCCTTATTTGCTTGTAAATTATTCTATTGAAATAGTAAGGTAATCCCGAAGGGATTGAATGTGATTAACCATGGGTGGAACCCATGGAATATACTACACCAACACATAACAACCCCGAAAGGGGTTGAATATCATTACACCTAAATACATAATGCCGTTATTGAACCCCTTCAGGGTTCTGTTATATTCACATACATATTCTCCATGTATTGCATACATGGCTAATCACATTCAACTGCTTCGCAGTTATAATCATTCTGTTGATAATTAGCCTGAAATAAGATAGTATCTATATGTGTTAATGCAAAACAATTATCTATATTTGCAAAAAAACATACTATGAGCACATATACCCAATCACTTTATCAAATAGTTTTCAGTACTAAAAACAGAGACAGAACCCTTACAAAAGATAACAGAGAAGAGTTGTTTAGATATATATGGGGAATTTTAAAAAATCAAAAATGTCATCTATACCGCATCGGAGGTGTCGAAGACCATATTCATATTATCACGCATATTCATCCTTCCATTGCTGTGTCAATGTTGGTGAAAGACCTGAAATTAGCAAGTTCAGATTATATAAAAAAGTAAAAATTGTTTCCTGATTTTAAAGCATGGCAGGTTGGATATGGAGCATTTACATATTCAATCAGCGATAAAGATAAACTTGTTGAATATGTAAAGAATCAGGAAGCGCATCATCATATTAAAACGTTTAACGAAGAACTAATTGAATTGCTCAATGAACATCATATTGAGTTTGATGAGAAATATATGATGTGAAATTTTATCCCCAAAGGAATGGATATAACTGACCGCTGGTAAAAACTGAGAAATTACAAAATAGTTAAGCATTTAAGAAGCACGCTTTTATATTCCTGAACCGATTTTTTGTCATTCCTACTACCTATTCATAACTTTAAAAAATACTTATGTCAACAAATCTTCGAACTATCAAAGCCATTCTGTACCGCAATTCAATGAAAAATGCGGGTGACAAATATTTGGCACGAACCTCCGTCAATAATGTGTATAATATCAGGGCTGTCTGCGAGTCTGCTTGTCGGAATGCGTCAAGGGGAGCAAATCCCGATGCAATGGAATATTTTGTAAAAACGTTTTTTGAAGAAATGACATACCTGATAGAAAATGGTGAAAAGATTAATACAGGCTATTTCAGCGCACAAGCCAATGTAAAAGGTGCATTTAACTCGCCTCGTGATAGGTTTGACGAAGAAAGGCATAAGGTGGAAGTGGCGTTCAGTACAGGAGCCATTATCCGGCGCAGGGCTAAGGATTTGAAAGCTGAGGTTTCCAGGGCGGATAATTTCACGTTTCGCATTAGAACTGTGTTTGATGCGCAAACAAAAGAACCTGTGGATAAGTTGATTGCGAACAGACTGCTTGTGCTTAAAGGCGAAAAGCTCAAGATTGTGGGCGACGACCCATCGGTGGGGATTTATCTCGTACACACCGAAAGTGGTCAGGAAATACATCTCACAGCTTCAGAATTATGCGAAAATACAAATGCCACGCTAATGTTTTTTGTGCCCGATTTGCAGCCAGGAACCTATGAATTAAAGGTTTGTACGCAATATGCCGGAAGCACTACAGCTCTTACCAAACCTTCTACCTTCGCATACTCCCGAGTGTTATATGCTTACTAGTGTTATGTAGACGGTTTGATACGTACGTATCAAGGTGCTTGATTCGTACCTTTCAAAGAGTTTGATACGTACGTATCAAAGTGACTCATCTTAGGCAGTGTGTTGGTCTGCTTAGAGTTAGTTGCAGCAGAGCAATAGCAGTGCTGTGACTTCTTGAGCTTATGCTTCGCAATGTGTTGAATGATATTTTGCTGTAAAGCATGATATAATGTGTAACAGGATTGCCTTAAATAAAAAAAGAGAATCAGATAAGTTTCTGATTCTCTTTTTATTGGTGGAGATTACCGTTCCACAAAGATAATATATTGCAATTTAAACAGATATTTAAGTACTTTGAATATCAGTACTATAAAAAACTAATTATCTATTAAAATATATTGTAATTTATTAGAGTAGCCCAAAAATAGTCCCTATCTTTGTCCCTATAATCAAAAAGGGGACTAAGCATGAAAACAAAAGATTTTAACTACAATGTACTTTTTTTTCCTGACAAAGAAAAAAAAACAGAACCAACAGCCGAAAATGTTTTTATCGAAACAGACAAAGCAGGTATAAATAAGTACTACAATTACGATGCAAAATTGCGTGTTCGTATCCGTTGGAGTGCTGGAGTGTTAAACTTCAATTTGGGCGAACGTGTGGAGCTGGGCAAATGGTCAACCGAAGCGCAAAGATGTAACACAAATACTACACACGGAAAAAAGAAACGGGCTGCAAAAGAGATTAACGCAAAAATCGAAACAGTATCGAATTACATTGATAGTATTTTTAATGAGTTTGAGCAACAAAAAATCATTCCTACTATTGAACAATACCGTAAACGATACAACAACGAAAATGCGGAACCCGAAAAGGCAAAAACTATATTTGATTACTACGATGAGTTTGTAAATAAACAAGGCACTGAAAACAGCTGGAAATATGCCACACTTCAAAAGTTTGCAACCGTAAAAGCACATTTAACCGATTTTAGTACAAACCTATCAGATTTTAGTTTTGACACGTTTACAAAAGAGGGTTTAAATGCTTATGTAACGTTTTTACGGGACGTTAAAGATATGCGAAACAGTACAATATTAAAACAATTAGCTTTTGTAAAATGGTTTTTAAAGTGGGCAAAAAGTGAGGGTATTCATTCAAACGATGCCTTTATGACATTTGCCCCAAAAATGCCAAAAGCTGAAAAGAAAGTTATTTTTTTAGACTGGAGCGAACTAATGATAGTGTACAATTTTGATTTTTCAAAAGCAACCGAAACTTTGCCCGATGGCACTCTTAAAGATTTAACCCCCGAAAATAAAAAAGCACTGGAGCGGGTGCGTGATGTGTTTTGCTTTTGTTGCTTTACTTCATTACGTTATTCAGACGTTGAAAATCTAAAACGTACCGACATTAAAGGCGATGAGATACACATTACTACTATCAAAACAGATGACACCCTTACAATTGATTTAAACGACTATTCAAAAGCTATATTGTTGAAGTATGCCGATGAGGTTTACCCGAACAACAAAGCATTACCTGTGATAAGCAACCAACGAATGAATGACCATTTAAAACAGCTGGGCGAAGTTTGCGGACTGAACACCCCGATTACAATTACTTACTACAAAGGTGCAAAACGATTTGATGAGGTTTACCCAAAGTATGAATTAATCGGTACACATTGCGGACGTCGTACATTTATCTGTAATGCTTTAATGATGGGTATTGCACCCACTACAGTAATGAAATGGACTGGACACAGTGACTACAAAAGTATGCAACCTTATATTGATGTAGCTGATGCCGAAAAGAAAAAAGCTATGAGTTTGTTTAACCGATAAAAATTATAATGACATGAAAAAGATTGATTACTTTACTTTTATACAATGCGAAACGCTGGCAAACCTCGATAAAGAGTTTAGGTTTACCGATGGTATTAAAATAAATTCAGAATTTTATCCGATGCCGAAATTTGGCAAAGATAAGATATTGCAATTAGCACCACACGAAACAGATAGACCGATAAAACAATTTGATTTCAACTCGTATGCAAAAGGTTTTGATGTTGGATATAGCAGACCATTGATTTTGACAAACGAAAAACATTTGCTTAATGCTGCAAAATGTGATTTGCCTACTTATTTTGTTAGTGATGGGATTGCAGAAAAACAACAATGTTATGATTTTGGTTTTTCCGTTGGTAAGTGCTATCAATCATGGGAGTACATTTGTGATAATATAAATGAGTATAAAACCTTAATGGACATAAACAGAAAATTTAATTCGTTAGATGAAGCCTATGATTATTTAGATAGATGGAAGTTGTTTGATGGACACAAAAATACAGGCACAACAACGTTTGCAAAGAGCGCAAATATGGAAGCGATTAGATTCGATTTTGATACATGGCTACAAGAAAATAAGGGTTTACACGATACGGAAAAATACAATGAGTTTTTGAACTTGAATGTTTTTTTAGAATTTATCAAATAC
Source organism: Bacteroidia bacterium (assembly GCA_009929375.1). Classification (GTDB taxonomy): domain Bacteria; phylum Bacteroidota; class Bacteroidia; order Bacteroidales; family Paludibacteraceae; genus Paludibacter. Next base: position 1,486 of record SAAO01000025.1, on the reverse strand, counting down.
TTAAACGACAAAAAACAAATACATTCCAAAAATTACAATGATTATTTAAAGCAGCTACACGAAAGAGCAGGTATTTTAAAGCACGAACCACAACCTGAACCAATGGCAGTATTAAGCGAACATGGTTTACCTCGTATTCTTGCAAAGTATGATACTAAAAAGTTGTATGATAAACTTGTAAATATAGCATTTACAGGTTCTGAACTATGTTTTAATTCGTTGTTAGTAAACGGTAAACCATTTAATACATCAAAATTACACTGGAAATATGAAAGAAAAAAAGGAATTGTATGCAAAGCACAGCTAAAAATGTTTATCAATACCATTACAGGCAATGCCGAAAATACAAAAGAAGCTTATTTTAAGCAGGTATTTGGTATTGAAATGAAAAAATCGGACTATAAAAATGCTAAATTAAACAATGATTTGAGTGAATTATTAAAGGAATGCGAAAAAAATAATTGATTTTTTCACCACCCATTTACACCACCCAAAGAAACCGTGATACTATACTGTATTGCGGTTTTTTTATGTTTAAATACTTCAAATAATACCACCCTATTAAACCACCCAACTATCTGTAAATAAGTGTTTTGTATTATATTATAATGAATTAAAGCTATATCTTTGTATCGTTAAAAGCAACTGAATAATACTGCAAAATTATCAGTCAACCGATTTGCAGCGGTTGAACGCTTTTGATAAACAAATTTATATCAAAACAACATGAATACTTTAAGTATTAACAACGAAACACCACTATCATTTTTGACAGTTGGACAATTTATGGAATTATTGAATACTGGTAAGCAGCCCGAAGCGGTTACTATTCAAGATAATTCAAAACGTTTGGTTTACGGATTGCGTGGGATTCGTGGGCTTTTTAATTGCAGTCATGCAACGGCTCAAAGGTATAAGGATACAATACTGAAAGATGCTGTTTCTCAAAATGGCCGAAAAATTATAGTTGACGTGGACAAAGCACTGGAGTTATTTAACGCTAAAGATGGGAGGGACTGAAAAATGAAAAAAGAAACAGCCACCCCCGAAAGAGCAGCCGTTCCAAAATCTTTGAACTCGCACTACAAAGATACTAAATATCAGACAGAAACACAAATTTTGTTTGATTACTTACAAAACTATGTTTGCACCGCAACAATGGCCACCGCTGCAACAGGAATAGTGCAAAAGTCGATTTGCAGGTACAAACGAACACTGGAAAAAATGGGATTGCTTTATGTAGTCGATTTCAAACCGTGCCCACTTACAGGATTCAAAGCACAATGGATAACCACAAACCCGTTTTTATTTCCGAAGTCCGAAAGCAACATTCAATTATCATTATTTGAGAAAGGGTTAAACGATGGACTATAAAGATTTAACCCCGATTAAACCCGAAATAAGTTTATCGGATTTACTCAAAGGTGCAGAAATAGACCTTTTGGGCGAACTACAAAAACCCCCCGTTTGCTTATCAATTGACGAA
>SAAO01000024.1 GCA_009929375.1 Bacteroidia bacterium | reverse complement strand
CACTGTCCGACCCTGGCAAGAGATATTGAAATAACGATTTCAGTATTAATCCAACAAACAATTGCGAAAATAGCTCAGTTGGTAGAGCACGACCTTGCCAAGGTCGGGGTCGCGGGTTCGAGTCCCGTTTTTCGCTCAGTTTTAAAGCGAAACTGCTGGTTTCGCTTTTTTTCTCAAAAAATTTTTGTGCCAATACAATCGCCCAAATGGTGAAATTGGTAGACACGCTAGTTTCAGGGACTAGTGGCCGCAAGGCTGTGCAGGTTCGAGTCCTGTTTTGGGCACAAAAATTTTCCCTCGTAAATCCAATGCGCAGATGGTGAAATTGGTAGACACGCTACTTTGAGGGGGTAGTGCCGGTTCCGGTGTGTGAGTTCGAGTCTCATTCTGCGCACCAATAGAAAAGTTTCAGTGCTTATAAAGCCTGAAACTTTTTTTATTACATATAATTGCCTAATTTTGTTTGAAACGCATTTATTTATCAATAAAAACATTTCCACAAAATGAATAAACTAGCAATTGTAGGCTGTGGGCGACTTGCAGAAATAGTTGCAGACGCAATAATAAACGGGATTCTACCTGAATACGAATTAACCGGAGTTTATTCCAGATCAGCAGCTAAAGTCAATTATCTGGCAAACAAAATGCAGCAATACAACAAGGCCTGTAAAGCCTGCTACAGCCTCGATGAACTATTGAGTCTGAAACCCGACTATCTTGTAGAAACCGCTTCGCCAATGGCAATGAAAGAGTTAGCCATTAAAACACTCGAAAACGGAACTTCAATTATCACGCTATCCATTGGAGCATTTGCCGATACTGAATTTTACAATGAGGTAAAAAGAGTTGCAACACAGAACAACACACGCGTATATATTGCATCAGGAGCAACCGGAGGATTTGATGTTCTTAGAACAGCCTCACTTATGGGCAATGCTTCTGCCCGCTTTTTCAATGAAAAAGGACCTGCAGCACTTAGAAGATCAGTTGTTTACCAACCGACATTAGAAACAGAAAAAACTATCGTATTTTCAGGCACGGCACGGGAAGCCATTGGTGTATTTCCAACCGGACTTAATGTTTCCGTAGCAGCATCACTGGCATCGGTAGGCCCGGAAAAAATGCATGTCACCATGCAATCCACTCCCGGATTTACAGGTGACACGCAACGTGTAGAAATTAAAAACGATCAGGTACATGCGGTTGTCGATGTTTACAGCGCCACACCTGAAATTGCAGGCTGGTCGGTAGTAAGTACGCTACTGAATATCGTTTCGCCCATTGTATTCTGAAAGATTGGCCAGCACCTTTTCGCTCAGGCGGTCGAATGCCTGAATGGTACGACCGCTTGACACCTGCATACACCTGACATTTTTATGTGTAAGTAAATGTACTCCGCCAAGTGCCCCAACAGTATCGCAATAACACAGATTGTTGCCTTCAAGCCATTTAAGGAAGGGCTTTTCGTCCCATGCAGGCGACAATCCTGTGTTGAATAAGATTTTTTTATCTCCAAGTTTTTCAAATTCCTGATCATGCAAGAGCACAGTATTCTTGTTCAGACAGCAAAATACAACTTCGCTTTGTTCTAAAAGATCATGTAAATTCAGAAACTGATAGCCCTTTTCTTTTGCAAATTCTTTTTCAGTTCGGGAATAATAACTCACTTCAGCACCAAAAAATTTCAGTGCATCGGCTATCATTCCTCCCGACTTTCCAAGCCCGATAATCCCGGCTTTTAGTCCGGTAATTTCGCGTGGTGTTCCGTTCCAGGACGCCTGACCGAAACCATGCAAGCAACGGACAAACTCACTAATCACATATTCCACCACGCCTTCATCACCATAATCGCGAATACCGGTCACAGTAATTCCCTGTTTATTGGCGAAACGAATATCCACATTTGCACTTTCGGGAGAGTAAAGCGAACAACACATACCGATATATTTTAACTGTGGACACTTTTCGAGAACGGCCTGATTAATCGACGAAGTATAACTCAGAAGGACGGCATCGGCGTCAGCAATTCGTTTCACAATCTCATCATCGTCGTTTGGTATATCATTATAAAGCACTACTTCCTCTGCGTGTAAATACAAATCTTTTTCAGCAGAAGGAATTAAACTCACAGGCTCTATGGCTACAATTTTTCGAAACATGATAATCGGATTTTTATAAATATACATTAATATCGGATTTCTTAACAAACAGAAAACCCAGGCAGAACAAAACAAAGATAGCAAATTAAATGCACACAAGCCAGAATAAAAAAAGACTTACACTTTTCAGTGTAAGTCTTTCATTCTCAGCAGTCGGGATGACAAGATTCGAACTTGCGACCACTCGCCCCCCAGACGAGTACTCTAAACCGGGCTGAGCTACATCCCGTTCTTTATTTGCGTGTGCAAAAGTATAAAAAATTTTGATTCAGCAAAAATTTTTACACAGATATTTTCAGCTAGAGCCCACTGTAAAGCTTTTTTCAGCGGTTTGGCCAAAGGAAACCAAACAATTATGACAACTGAATATATGACTTTACGAACATTAAAATACATTAATCGCACTGATAATTGAAAAAGTTTGACTAATTTTGCAGCGATTTAAAAAATATGTGGAGAAATTTGGACTGCTTGCAACCACAGAAAAAAATGCTAAATGGTAAATTCATTTCCATCCTTTCAGCAAATTAGTCCCCTTTTACAGCTCCATTCATTATTAATTTACTTAATAATTAATTATTTATGGGTTATTTATTTTCATCAGAATCGGTATCGGAAGGACATCCCGATAAAGTAGCCGATCAAATCTCAGATGCTATTCTGGATAATTTTCTGGCGTTGGACAGCACTTCGAAAGTAGCCTGCGAAACGCTTGTAACCACCGGACAGGTAGTGCTTGCCGGCGAAGTAAAATCAAATGCATACATCGATGTACAATCGGTTGCACGCAGAGTAATCAACCGCATTGGCTATACAAAAAGCGAATATATGTTCGACGGAAATTCCTGCGGCGTATTCTCTGCCATTCATGAACAATCGGGCGATATCAATCGTGGCGTGGAACGCAAAGACGAAATGGAACAGGGTGCCGGCGACCAGGGAATGATGTTTGGTTACGCTACCAACGAAACCAAAAACCTGATGCCTATTGCGCTCGACCTTTCGCATGCATTGGTGGAAGAACTTGCAGCTATCCGTCGCGAAGGAAAAGTAATGACTTACCTCCGCCCCGACTCGAAATCGCAGGTTACTATTGAATACGACGACAACAATCAGCCTGTAAAGGTAAATACCATTGTGGTATCGACTCAGCACGACGATTTTGTAAAACCATCGGAAAGCAAAACACAGGATCAGGCCGACGAAGAAATGCTTGCCAAAATCCGTCAGGATGTGGCTGATATTCTGATTCCGCGTGTAAAAGCACTCGATCAGCAATTTGCCGACCTTTTCGTAGGTGAGTACACTTTGCACGTAAATCCTACCGGAAAATTCGTAATTGGCGGTCCTCATGGCGACACCGGACTTACCGGCCGAAAAATCATTGTTGATACTTATGGTGGTAAAGGTGCGCATGGAGGTGGCGCTTTCTCCGGAAAAGACCCTTCGAAAGTGGACCGTTCGGCAGCTTATGCAGCCCGACATATAGCCAAAAACATTGTTGCGGCAGGTCTTGCAAACGAAGTTTTGGTACAGGTGGCTTACGCTATCGGTGTAGCCCGTCCGATGAATCTTTATATCAACACTTACGGTACCGCACAGGTAAATCTGAAAGACAATGAAATTGCAGCCCGTATCGAAAAGCTTTTCGACATGCGTCCGAAAGCTATTGAAGAACGTCTGAAACTACGTTTCCCGATTTATGAAGAAACAGCTTCGTACGGTCATGTGGGTCGCACTCCGGTGACAGTAAAAAAATGCTTCAAAGACGGTAACGGCAATGAAATATGCAAGGAAGTAGAGCTTTTCACCTGGGAAAAAACCGACATGGTGGATGCTGTAAAGGCTGAATTTGAATTGTAGAAAAAGCTGGTGCTTTTTAGTATTTAGTAAGTAGTATGTAGTTGGTAGTAGCTTTAATATTTGTCAACAATAATATTCACTAAAAAAAACGCAAAGCAGATTATAGAAAAAGGGCATGTTATAAAGACATGCCCTTTTCGTATTCAGAACCCATTACATTTTAAACTTATTTTTATGTGTAATGTTACTTAATTGATGACGAATACAAAGCCTGTTTTATATTATGATGCCCACTGCAAACTATGTAACACATGGTTGAATATCCTGCGGAGAATAGATAAAAACAATCGTATAAACTATTCAGCGCTTCAATCTAAAGCCGGAAAAATACTATTTGAAAAATATAAGTTTGATTACCAAAATACTGATACTGTGATTTTCGAAAAAGACAGTAAAATATTTCTGCGTTCGGAAGCCGTTATTGAATGTATTTCATGCATAAATGGCTTTTGGAATATAGTAAAAGTATTGAGAATTATACCTCTAAAAATCAGAGATTCGGTATACGATACAATAGCCCGTAACCGCTACAAATGGTTTGGAAGGACAAACAGTTGTGAAATCACATAAAAATTTTGTTCTCAGTGCCGAAAACACAACATTTATCGAAGCTTTTAGATTAACTTTGCCGAAAATTTCCTGATACATTTATGTGGAAAAAAATTATTGATTTTTTAAAAGCGGTAATAAGCTATCTTACTCCTTATTATCACAGATTTATTTTGTGGAGAAAAGCAAGAATGAAGCGATTCAGATCGCTGGTTTGGTACCGCAAACTGGGTAATATTATGTTTACCCTCTTTTGGATGTTTCTGCTTTACCTTTTTCTGGTGGACATCAATTTCCTGTGGCTTTTTGGTAAATCGCCAACCCTCAGAAGTATAGGCAACCCAAGCCAGAGTTCAGCATCTCTCATTATCAGCGACGATGGAAAGGTAATTGGAAAGTATTTCAGTGAGAACCGTACTCCTGTAAAATACGAGGAAATATCGCCAAAACTTATCAAGACCCTTATCAGTACTGAAGACGAAAGGTTTTATGAGCATTTCGGTATCGATTTTCATGGCGTTTTTGCTGCCATGAAAGATATTGCACAGGGTAATCCACGCGGTGCCAGCACCATTACCCAACAGTTGGTAAAAAACATGTATAAAACACGTAATCAGTACTCTACGGGACTCTTTGGATTTATTCCCGGAGTAAAACTGATTATTATGAAAACCAAAGAGTGGACTACTGCGGTCAAAATCGAAATTTTCTATACAAAGGAAGAAATTCTGACCATGTATCTCAACACGGTGGATTTTGGAAGCAATTCGTTCGGAATTTATACTGCAGCTAAAACTTTCTTTAAAACCAAACCTGCTGATCTCAACTACGAACAATCGGCTACGCTGGTAGGATTGCTGAAAGCAACCACTTCATACAGCCCGATTGCGAACCCGAAACGCTCGCTCGAACGACGTAACGTGGTATTGCAAAATCTGGTTACACACAATGTTATTTCGCAACAGGAATGCGATTCGCTTAAAAAAATTCCGATTAAACTCGATTACAGGGTAGAACAATCATTCGACGGAGAAGCATTGCATTTCCGTTCGTATCTTGCCAAATATCTTGAAGACTGGGAAAAGGAAACCGGATATGACATTTATTCCGATGGACTTAAAATTTATGTGACTCTGGATTCGCGACTGCAAAAATATGCTGAAGAAGCTGTAAACAAGCAAATGCAGACTGTTCAACGCAGATTTTTCGATCACTGGCGGGGGCAAAATCCATGGCGCGACGAAAACAAGGAGGAAATTGAAAACTTTATTGAAAACATTGCGAAGAAAACCGGTTATTATGCTTCGCTGAAACGCAGATTTGATAACAACCCGGATTCAATTGATAAATACCTGAATCTGCCACGCAAAACCAAAGTTTTCGATTATAAACTCGGCGAAAAAGATACAACTCTCAGTGTAATGGACTCCATTCGTTACATGAATCACTTTATGCATGCCGGATTTCTGGCAATGGAACCCGGCTCGCGTAATGTAAAAGCCTGGGTGGGCGATATTGATTTCAAATTCTGGCAATACGACAAGGTTGGACAATCGAAACGCCAACCGGGATCAACTTTCAAGCTTTTTGTGTACACGGCTGCCATGATGCACGGCATGTCGCCCTGCGATAAATGGGTGGACAAACCCGTAAAATGGGAATATCCCGAAAACGGCGAAACGAAAACCTGGGAGCCCAAAAATGCAAACCGCTCATACATTGGCAGTGTGACGCTGAAACATGCTTTTGCACGATCGATAAATACCATTGCGGTGCAACTTGCTAAGGAGGTTGGTATTGAAGAAGTGATTAAGTATGCCCATCTATTAGGTATAAAAACTGATCTCGAAAACAAACCATCAACCAGTCTGGGTTCTTCTGACGTTTCGTTGCTCGAACTGCTCAACTCCTTTGGCACTGTGGTGAACGAAGGTATTTACAACGATCCGGTTTTGGTTACAAAAATTGTTAACAGCGAAGGAAAAGTGGTTTATCAGGCCGCCAAACAAAACAAGCGTGTGATTCCATACGAAACGGCATGGCTTATGACAGAACTCCTTAAAGGTGGAATGACAGAACCGGGAGGAACTACTCAGGCTTTATGGGAATGGAATCTGTTTAATTACGACACCAATTTCGGAGGAAAAACAGGTACATCGTCGAATCATTCGGACGCATGGTTTGTAGGTGTAACCAAAAATCTGATTGGTGGTGCATGGGTTGGTGGTGAACATCGCAGCGTGCATTTCCGTACCTCGCAACTCGGCGAAGGTAGCAAAACAGCTCTACCTATTTTTGGTCTGTTTATGGAGAAAGTACTCAAAGATGAAAACTTTAAACATTACAGAGGAAAATTCCCTGACAAACCAAAACAGGAAATCACCCGCGATTACCGTTGTCATACTTATGTCAAACCTGATACCACAGCAAATGATTCGGTCCAGGAAATTGATCCGGAAGAACTGGAAGTTATTGAAGAACCTACGCAGAAAGAAACCACAGAAACAAACTAAGGGAAATTGACTATTTTGTCATTGACAATTTACAATTTCATTGTTTTTAATAATATGAAAATCAGCCCCGAATTCAGTTTTGAATTCGGGGCTGATTTGTTTTTTGATATATTTACTGAATTCTCTATCAGAAAATTCCGATATAGAACTGTCCGGCTGCTCCCTGAAGTTTTGCTCCGGTAGTGAAGCCATCGGGCGAAGTTGAAGCTGGATCGAACATATACACATAACCTTCGGCTCCTACAGGTGCCAGCGCCATGTAGAATTTACCATCGTTTCCTTTTACACTGTACTGATACTGTTGCAACCAAAGCGCTCCGGGCACATTCATTTTAATGGCAGTTCCGTTATACAAATCCACACGCGCTACTCCCCAGGCAGCTGCAGCTGCACTATTTCCTTTTACAATATCGTAATAAGGCACGTAGCCAATTCCGTTTCCTACATAGAACCAACCATTAGAAGCCACCTGAATACCCAAACCTAATTTTTCGGACAAATTGAATACGAAAGAATTATCGTAATCATTATCCTTAATTTTCAGGATGTGTGCCGGCGATCCTGCAATCTGATAGATATCACCCTTTTCGTCGGCATGAGCCACAGGCGTTCTGTAGCCGTAAGTAGAGCCTTTGGCCACAGTGGAAGTAATCACTTTTGGATTTGTAAGCGAAGGATAATCCACCACAATACTCATTGAAGCGTATTCCAGATTCACATTTTTTCCGGTCGTAGCATCGTATTTACGTTTTGCTACACCGTAAAAAGCTTTTCCGTTTTTAACCACAGGAGCATCAATTCGCCATACATGCAGGTTTTTAGCTGAATCTTCAGCAGTTCGGGGAATTTCGAAACGCTCCACAGCCCCCATCGACATTTTATTTTCCAGATCGATTGACACCAGATACGCAGTGGCAGCAGTGTATTTGTAATCGATACCAGCCACATCGTTGTATTTATGCTCAGTAATCACATTGTGCAAAAGCGCTGTTTCGTCGTCCACTTTGGTCCAGCGTGGATTTGTAGTACCAATAGCGTACTGCACATTAGTTTCGTTGATTTTGGTGTACGATTGTCCACCTGTGGTTGAAAACTTGGCCACTGTGCCGCCACCATAATTCAGGTTGTAAAGGAATTTTCCATCATTGGATGCATACACGCGTGCGGTACGTGTCGAAGGTACTTCGAAACCATAACCATCGAAACTGATAGTACCCGTTGTCAAATCGGGAATTGCCTGACTTAAAGTTCCATCGTCGCCACCTTCGCCAATGGCCATAACTACATGATAGAAAGCTTTTCCGTTGGAATTTCCATCGATAATTTTATCTGGTTCAGTATCGCAACCTACAAAAGCAACTGAAGCAATTATCGAAAATAAAAGTGCTGATTTTTTGAATAATGATTTCATATTGAATAAATTATGTTGTTTTGTTATTAGTAAATAGTAATTGGTGATTGGTCTACAGGATTCTGAACGACACTTTTGCGTATATTGCTCTTCCGGGCTTCTGAAGTGCCCAGTTATCAAAGGCCTGAGCATTCAGCAGGTTTTTGCCATTTACACTAAGCGTTATTTTTTCGTTCGGAAAACTGTAAATAAGTCCCAAATCGTGGATCATTTGTGTAGGAATCACAGCTTTTCCGGCACCACCAAGACTTTCCCAATTGCGGAAAAACTCGTGCACATAACCAAAGTTGTAGTTCATTTTGAATACTGATTTTTTCTGAAAAATGCTGCCAAAATTATATTCGGCATAAGTGTTCGAAGTAAAATAAGGTGCATTGCGCAAACGGTCGCCATAGAAACTGTATTCCACTCCGTGCGAATCGTAGCGCAGATTGTAGCGTGCGTTGAACAGCGAAAGGTTGAAATTCACATTCAGCTTTTTACGATAATCGTAGTTCATTTCCACATCGAAACCACGACTCAGAATTTGCCCGAGATTTTCGAACGAATAATTTCCGGTATTGGTAGTTTCGGCCCCGCGCATAATCATATCGCGTATATCGCGGTAGAAAAAGTTGATATCGGAGCGAAAAGCATGATCATTCTTCTCAAATGGTCCGAAATTGAAACCCAGATTAAAGTTATTCGCAGTTTCGGGACGCAAATTGTAGGCAGCCTCCACATTGTCGGAGCTATTACCGAGCAATTCGCTGCTTTCGGGTAAGCGAATGGCTTTTTCGTACGAAGTCTGCACTACAATTTTCGAGTGAAGCGAATATGAAGCAGCAGCCCCAAATCCTTTATTATCCACACTTTTATCTACGGTTTCCTGTGTAAGCTGATTGTTTACTTTTACAGGATTCTTCAGACTTACATGCTGTAAATAATACTTTCCAAAAACAGATGTTTTCAGTTTGCTTTTAAAAAACGTAGCATCGTACGAAAGTCCGATAATTTGCTTGGTCAAAAATCTCGTTTCGGTCAAATCCTGTTCGGCTGCGGGCAAAAGCGGATCAATCACATCGCGCGTAAACCGGTTGTACAAATAGTTGGCATTCAGTCGGTGACCTTTCACAAATTCGTACGAAGCATTTGCACGTCCGGCAATGGTTCGCTCCACATTATTGGCCAGCGTAGCCTTTCCGGCCTCGCCCCCACCCACATTCCACGAAAAATAATCAGAAGTACGATCGTTCCAAAGCCTGTTTCCCAGCCAGTTGTAAATATGCGGAATAGTATCGACCACCCAACGTTGTCCTTCGGTAAACGACACAAAACTGTTTACATCCAAACCTTTCACAATGTCGCGTTTGTCGTAGCGCATGTTCAGCATTTTTGTGTTTTGTCCAGTGCGACGGTTTCCATAAACCACTTCCATTGTTCCACCATGCTGCACATCTTTGTCCATATCGGAGTAAAGCGCCCCGATCAGAAAACGATCGGCCCATTTTACATTGGTAAAACCGACATCAGCATTCAGTCCGTACGACTGATAACTATCGTGAAAGCGTCGTGCTTTTACATATTGTAAAGCCCAGGTAGGCGGTTCGGATACAAAAACCTGATCGCCCCAAACCTTATAATCGTTGTCGCTATAGTTGTAAAATGTGGAGGCAATTGCCGTAAAGCCGGTTTTTTCATTGCGATAATTCGCATTAATATTGGCCTGATGTGTATTGAAGGAACCAAAAGAATAAGAAGCCACAAGGGCATTTTTCGATTTGATATTTTTTTTGAGTACAATATTGATAGCTCCGCCCAATGCATCTTCCGACAGATTTGCCGGCACCACACCTTTGTACACTTCGATTCGCTCAATCTGTTCAGGCGCCAGACTGCTGATTGAAAATGACGAGCCATAATTACGCACCGGAATTCCGTCGATAAAAATACGCACTGAATTTCCGGACAAACCATTGATATTAAAACTCATACCCGAACCCATTCCGCCATCCTGACGAATGCGAACGCCCGCTGTACGGTCGAGAAGCTCGGTAGTTTGTACCGACTGTAGCGCCATTTGCTGCGTTTCGACAATTCCTACCGAATAACCGCTGTTTTTGAGTATTTGCGATTTCGAACGAGCCCGTACATGAAGCTCCTTCAGTTGTTTTCCATTGCCGGAAGAAGCCAGTTCAATGCCGAATTTTAGTTTTTCAGTTTTCAGTTCCACATTCAGCACACGAATTTCGCTGCCAAAAGGTTTTACAATCATCGAATGTTTTCCGAAGGGTACATTTTCTAGTTGGTAGAAGCCTGTTTCGTCGGAAATACCATAAATATTAGTATTGTTGAGATTCACAACCACATCGGCAGCCGGCTTTCCATCACTATACAGAATTTTTCCGTAAATAATTCCCACTGCATTCGCTGTGAGTGTAATATTCAATAGAAAAACTGAAAGAAGTAAATATCGTAGCATTTTCATTTTTTGCAATCTGTAAATTCTGTTGAAAACAATAACTTTTAAAAAGTATCGGTTTCCGATTGCAAAGTAACTGCAATTGCAAAGCGCCCGCAATCACTATTAATCGTGATAAAGCCACTGAATATGCCACCCTTTAGTCACTAATTATAGGTAATACCATTTAACCGATAGAAAAAAGCTATAATTATACAGCAATTTTGAATAACTAAAAATGAAAAATGTCATGTTTTCAGTACTCTCAGTTTAGTGCGGTCGCTATTCTCAATCGCTAACTATAAATGGGTATATGGCTGATGCGAATAGCTAATTATAGTGATTGTGAGCTTTTACGAAAATGTGGACTTTTGTATCAAAATTCCGAATCAGATTTTTATCTGAAAATCCAAACAAACCAATCATTTACAAATGAGAAAAACTATTCTTCTATCATTTCTGGCTTTCAGCATGTTCGCTCAGGCTCAAAACAGGAACAAACTGCACGATCAGAATTTCTGGAAAAGTAATCCGACACTTGAAGTCGTAAGAACCGAAATCAGCAACGGAAGTCATCCTTCGGAGATGAATACAATGGATTTTGATGCAGTATCGATGGCCATCAACAACAATGCATCCAACGATATTATAAAGTATCTGCTCACATTCGAAGGCAATTCTGTGACTAAAAAAACAAACCATAGCCGTACCTACCTGCATTGGGCAACTTCACGCGGAAATGCTGAAATTGTGGCACATCTCATTCAACTGGGAGCCGATATAAATGCACAGGATTCGCATTTCGACACGCCATTGGTTTTTGGCGTAAATGCCAGCATGTTTCAGCCGGAAGTTTTTGAGGTTTATGCAAAAAAAGGCGTCGATCTGACTCAACGCAATAAAAACGGAGCTACATTTATGATGCTTGTGGCGCCTTACGATACCGAATTTTCAGCAACTGATTATCTTGCCAAAAAAGGACTTTCGCTCAAAGATACCGACCAAAATGGCGCCACAGTTTTCGATTATGCTGCCCGCACCGGCAATATTGCCACGATGAAAGCCCTCCTCAAAAAAGGAGTAAAACCTACCGGTCAGGCTTTGGTTATGGCCGCTCAGGGCACACGACGCGCTGCAAATACTCTGGAAGTATACAAATATCTGATTGAGGAGCTAAAGCTAAATGCCAAAACCACTGATTCGGACGGAAATACTTTGCTGCACCTGATTGCCCGCAAACAAAACCAAACCGATGTGGCCGAATATCTTTTTTCGAAAGGTTTAAATGTAAATAACACGAATAAAGAGGGCAGCAATGTACTTATGGTAGCTGCAGGTGGTCGCGATATGGATTTTATTCATCTGGTACTCGGCAAAACCACAAACATTAACGCCACAAATCAAAAAGGCGAATCGGCGCTTACCTCAGCTGTGACGTCGGGAACTAGCGAAACAGTAGAATTGCTGCTCAGCAAAAATGCCGACATTCAGATAAAAGATGTGCGTGGCAATCATCTTGGTTATTATTTGATACAATCATATCGTCCAGCACGACCGGGCTTCGGACCTGCAGGTGCAGTTCCGGCAAAAGATGAATTCAGCGAAAAAATGAACATTTTACAGGCCAAAGGGTTAAATCTGGCAGTGCCACAAGCCGACAAAAACACTTTATATCATTTAGCTGCGCAAAAAGACGATTTGAATCTATTCAAAAAACTCGCCGGACTACACATTGATGTGAATGCAAAAAATGCCGAAGAAATGACTGTTTTACACAAAGTTGCACTGACTGCACATGACGACAAAATTCTGAAATATCTGCTTTCGATAGGCGCAAAAAAAGAAATTGAAACAGAGTTTGGCGAAACGGCTTACGACCTTGCTTCACAAAACGAATATCTCAAGAACAACAAAACTGACATTTCATTTTTAAAATAAGTCCTTATGAAATTTTTCAAACTTACAGTATTATTCATTTTTCTTGCTTCAATTTCACTCAAAGCGCAAACTCAATACCGTTGCATGTTGCAGATGAATGCCTACAAAGGCGAAAGCGCTTATGTGGTTGTATCATTGTTAAATGCTAAAAACAAATACGAAAAGACATTGGCGGTACTTGGTCCGGATAAAAAATGGTACGACAGCCTGACCGAGTGGTACAAAGCGCAGCAGGCCAAACCCGAAAAACTCGATGCCATTAGTGGCGCGTCAATCAAAGGTGGCGACCGCAGAATTACCACTTTTACAATCGACGATAAGCTGCTTAACAAAGGTTACAAAATTCGTTTCGAATCGGCTGTGGAAGACCAGAAGTATTTTGCCGACGATGTAATAATACCTCTGACAACAGAAAAAATCACCGAAAAAGCTGATGGAAAAGGCTATATCAAAATGGTGAAATTAAACAAGGTTCAATAAACTCTCAATTACAATGACTTCAAAAATATGGCGGCTTGCGCATCTTGCGCTGGCCGTTGTTACTTTTATCTTTTTACTGATTGCATCGCTCACAGGCGTTGTACTGGCGTTTCATGCGGTGAATGAGCGCAGCATTTCGTCGTACGAAAGCGTACCCGCAAACGAACTTACATTAGCCGAAGCACTTCCGGTAATTCAGAATAAATATCCCGCTGTGAATGCTGTTTCGGTAAATAAATTCGGACATGTAATCGTAGAAACCACCGATGCTGATTTCAACCCGCAAAAACTTATAATTAACCCTCACAATGGCGATTCAATAGCTCCGGTACGCGTTGAGAGCAAATTTGTACAATGGAATTTATCGCTGCACCGTTCGTTGTTTCTACACGAAACAGGCCGTTTTATAGTCGGTGTGGTTTCATTTCTGTTTATTATTATCATTGTGTCGGGCGTAATGCTCATTATCAAACGTCAACAGGGCGTGCGAAAGTTTTTTGCAAAACAACCTTCGGGCAGTAAAGTGGTTAAATGGCATGTATGGCTGGGTCGCACCATGTTTATTCCGCTGTTTATCACGGCTTTTACCGGCACTTTCCTTTTCATGAAACGTTTTCAGTTATTACCTGAAAAACAAGCTGTTTCAGAAACTTTCATCAATCAGCATTCTGAAAAAATTCCTTTGAAAGACTTTCCGGTTTTCAACGAAATCACTTTTGCAGAATTAAATAAAATTGATTTCCCGTTTATTGAAGATCCCGAAGAATTTTTCATTCTAAAATTAAAAGACAGAGAACTCAAAATCAATCAGTTCAATGGAACTATTATTGAAGAAACACGCTACCCCTACGATGTACTTTTCAAACAATTGAGTTTCGATTTGCACACAGGTTCAGGGAGTTCGTTGTGGGCCATTATTCTGGCCATTGCATCGCTCAGCATTGTGGGATTTGCATGGACAGGATTTGCTATTACCTACAAGCGCACGCACAAAAAACGCAGAAATAAATTCAAGGCTAAGGATGCTGAAATCGTAATTCTCACCGGCACCGAAAACGGAAACACACGAAAATTTGCCGCTTCGGTATTCCAACAACTCGAAGCTCAGGGGCACAAGGTTTACATGTGCGACATGAACGATTTCCGCCACTTTGAATCCTTGCAACATTTACTTATTTTTTGCTCCACTTATGGCAAAGGCGAGGCTCCTGCTTCTGCCTGTGGTTTCAAAAAACGCCTTAAAAAACTATATTTCAGTCAAAAAGTAAAATACTCAATAGTTGGATTTGGCTCCATCAAATACGAGGATTTTTGCGCCTATGCATTTGAAACGGAGAAAATGCTCAGCAAGCAAAAATGGGCAAAACCATTGCTCGAGACGCATACTGTAAACAAACGCTCCGCTACTGAATTTGCTGCATGGGCCAAAGCCTGGAGCGAAAAAAGCGGAATATACTTATCGGAAAATACTGATAATTACACATTTAAAAAGAAATAGAAACGCTGATTTAACGAATAATATGAATGACTACAGATTAAATATTATAAATCAGTTCATAAATATTGTCAAAATAAATCGTAATCAAATCAATTTTTCAATAATTTCAAAAAAAGGAGAAATTTACAAAACAACTTCATAGTGAAAAGTGTTTATTGTTTAGTTAAAACTCGTAAGAGCTACCCCAATGGCTCGAATAACATTAAACAACATTACATGAAGATTCACGAATATCAAGCAAAAGAAATTTTCTCGCGCTACGGAATACCCGTAACCAACGAAACTGTCTGCTACAGCGTTGCAGAAGTGATTGATGCCGGAGCCAGACTTGGATTACCAGTAGTGGTAAAAGCACAGGTTCACGCAGGAGGACGCGGAAAAGCCGGCGGCGTAAAACTCGCCCGCACACAGGAGGAACTCAAAGCAGCAGCTGAAGCCATTCTCGGCATGGACATTAAAGGTTACACAGTTGAAAAAGTACTTGTAGCACAAGGCGTAAAGTTCAATTCTGAATTTTATGTGGGAATGACCATCGACCGTAATACCAAATCGGTACTTTTTATGGCGAGCGCCGAAGGTGGTGTCGAAATTGAAGAAGTGGCCAAAGAAAACCCCAACGCCATTCACAAATACTCCATCGATCCCGACCTGGGAATGACCGACTTTGTAGCACGTAAAATTGCGTTCGGGCTTTTCAACGATTTCAATCTGGTGAAACAGGCCGTTTCACTTTTCAAAAAACTCTATCAGATTTTTATAGATACCGACGCTTCGTTGGTAGAAATAAACCCGTTGGTAATTACCGACGAGGGAAAACTGCTTGCACTCGATGGTAAAATGAATTTCGACGACAACGCACTTTACCGACAAATCGATATTGAAAAACTGAACGAACCCACAGCCGACGAGCTAAAAGAAATTGAAGCCAAAGAAAAGGGTTTATCTTACATTCGCCTCGATGGTACTATTGGTTGTATGGTAAACGGTGCAGGTTTGGCAATGGCCACAATGGATTTGATCAAACATTTTGGTGGAAATCCGGCCAATTTTCTCGATATCGGAGGTAGTTCGAATCCGCGCAAGGTAGTGTATGCGATGAATCTTTTGCTTTCCGACAAAAATGTAAAAGTAGTAATGATCAATATATTCGGAGGAATTACACGATGCGACGATGTGGCCCGTGGTTTGGTGGAAGCGCTCGACACGCTTAAAACCAATATTCCTGTGGTGGTGCGTCTTTCGGGCACAAATGCCAAAGAAGGGCTCGAAATTATCCACAAAGCAAATCTGCCAGTGGTCGAAACCATGAGTCAGGCTGCTCAGGAAGCCATCCGCCTGTGTCAAGGTTGCAACAAAGCTTAATTACAAGCAAATCAAAATTTCTCCAATTCAAAAAAAAACGATTTACCATGAGTATATTAGTCAATAAAAACACAAAATTAGTCGTGCAGGGCATTACCGGCCGCGATGGAAGTTTTCATACTTCAAAAATGAAAGAATACGGCACCAATATTGTTGCTGGTGTTTCGCCCGGTAAAGGCGGACAAACGGTGCACGATATTCCCGTTTTTAATACAGTAGAAGAAGCTGTGGCCAAAACCGGTGCCAACACTTCCATTATTTTTGTACCTGCTGCAATGGCTGGCGATGCCATTCTCGAAGCTGCCGACGCAGGTGTGGAACTTGTCATTTGTATTTCCGAGGGTGTCCCCACACTCGACATGGTGAAAGCCACCAATTATCTGAAAAAGAAAAATGTAAAACTTATCGGGGCAAATTGTCCGGGTTTAATAACTCCGGGCGAAGCTTTGGTGGGCATTTTGCCGGGAAATATCTTCAAAAAAGGGAATGTGGGACTTATGAGTCGGAGTGGCACGCTCACCTACGAAATGGTGAATCAGCTCACCACTAACGGTATCGGACAAAGTACCTGCATTGGTATTGGTGGCGATCCCGTAGCCGGACTTTATTATCAGGAATTGTTGCAAATGTTCGAAGACGATCCCGAAACCGAAGCCATTGTGCTGATTGGCGAAATTGGTGGCGATGCAGAAGAACGTGCAGCTCAATTTATAAAAGAAAAAGTGACCAAACCCGTTGTAGCCTTTATTGCCGGACAAACAGCACCTCCGGGCAAACGAATGGGTCATGCGGGTGCCATTATTTCGAGTGGAAGCGGTACAGCTGCCGAAAAAATTGCAGCTTTCGAGGCTGTAGGCGTTCCTGTAGCACGTCGTCCGGTAGAAATTCCCGAACTCATAAAACAAAAACTTGCTGCAATAGGCAAATAATTTTTTTTCAAAAGATTACTAATTAGAATTCAGACTGTATCAATGCTTTTTTCAAAGTTATTGATACAGTTTTTTATTTGTTGAGCTATATATAATTGAAGAAAATTATTTATTTCTAAGATCACATTATAGATATTTTGTTATCTTTGCAGATAACTTTAAACCATGGCACGTACTATAATATTTTATCAAAATTACTTTATTGACTTTTATAAGGAATTGAATCCTAAAGTAAAAGAAAAAGTAAAGTATGTGTTAGAGCTTATAAAACAGGTAGAAAGAGTGCCTGAAAAGTTTCTGGCACCTATGACAGGATACGAGGGATTATTTGAGATACGTATTGAATATCAATCGAACATATTTCGGATATTTTGTTGCTTCGATCATGGATAGTTGATAGTTCTATTCAATGGCTTTCAAAAGAAATCACAGAAAACACCTAAAACCGAGATTGAACGTGCGATAAAATTAAAAACTGAATATTTTGAAAATAAATAATAAAAAAATGGACTATAATAATATAAAGAACTTTGACGAACTAATTGAACTTGAGCATGGTGAAATCGGGACGGAAAGCCGTAACGATTACGAAGAGCGTGCCCAGATGTTTATAGTGAGCGAGATGTTGAAAGAAGCAAGACTTCAGGCCAACATGACTCAGGAAGAATTGGCTGTCAGAGCAGGAACAAAAAAAAGCTATATTTCTAAAATTGAAAATGCAAAAGGAAATATTCAATTATCAACACTTATCCGCATTTTTGAGAAAGGACTTAACCGTAAAGTAGGTCTCACGTTTTTATAATCGCTTTGAAACAAAAAAATCCTGCCAGTCTATTGATTAGCAGGATTTTTTAGTTTGCGGGAAGTCAGGGATTCGAACCCTGGGTACCCTTACGAGTACATCGGTTTTCGAGACCGACCCGATCGACCACTCTGGCAACTTTCCTGATTCGAAACCCACAAAAGTAATATTTTTTCAATGAAAATAATATTCTGACCAGTTTTTTTTCTATAATAAATCAAAGAAAAAACAAACTCACACCAATAATACTAATGATAGCTCCGATCACATGTTGTGGTTTTATTTTTTCATTGAACATTACCGCCGATGGCCAAATAATAAAAATCGGGACCAAAGCCATTAATGTGGATGCAATCCCTGTTTTTGTTTGCTGAATGGCAAAAAGCGACAAAGCCACACCTATAAAAGGTCCGAAAAATGACCCGATCATTACAGAACGCATTCCGCTTTTGTGACGGGCAGCTTCACGTATTTTACCCCAACGCCCTAAAAAGGTAATAAGTGCCACAAACGAAATCAGTCCGAAAATGGCACGAATCTGAGTAGCCGCCACAGGATCGTAATCGCCCATTCCTTTTTTACTCAGAATAATTCCGAGTGCTTGTCCGGCAGCTCCTCCAAATGCCAGTAAAAAGCCTTTTAAGGGTATGTTCAAACGCATTTTTTTGTTGGCAATAGCAATTACAATCCCTGTGAGACTGATTACAATGGCCAGAATATTCAGACCGGTAAGCTTTTCATCCAGAAAAAACCAACCGATTATAGCTGTAAGCATGGGTGCAAAACTCATAATCAGCGCAGCTGTGCGCGACCCAATGACCGAATAGGATTTAAACAGGAATAAATCGCCCAGAAAAAAACCAATGATTCCCGAAAGCCCGAGCCAGATCCATTGATGCAGGCTGGCATCACTGGGCAAAAAAAGTCCCCGTGTAAACAGAGTAGTGATACCCAGAAACACGAAAGCCATACTTAAACGTATGATATTTACCGACAGTGATCCGATTTTATCTCCGGCTTTCTGAAAAAACAAAGCGCTGAGTGTCCAGCATACAGATACACCTAAAGCTGCAATTTCACCTGTGTGTGTTGAAAACATATAAAAATTTTTCCGCAAAGATAAAGCAATGTTTTGTTTTCTGATTCATTCATTTCAGCTATTACTTATTCAAAAATATCAACAAATAACAATTTCAAACTGAATAAATTCATGATTGCAAAATATGAAAATAACTTATTCGCTTTTGTGAATAACTGAAAGTTTTACCGGCTCAAAAATAATCTGCTTTTTTCTGAAGAATTATGCTGAAAATAAATATATTTGCTTCAAAATAGCTGTTCAACTATATAATTAACGTAATAAAAAATTTGACTGATTTTAATCATATCTATAACTTTCATTACATTTTAACATACAAACACAAAAAGAATAATTACTTTTGTCACTGATTTGAAAAATCAGATAAAATGTTGAAAGTTTAGATGAGATTTTATAACCCAATGTAAATTAGATTCAACACAGAAACACTCACTTACATATCTATCTGAGGACTTTGCATAAAAATTTAAAAGTTGTATTATGAGAAAAATTAACCTTATTATCCTTGCATTCTTGTTTGTTTTTACAACCATCAATGCCCGTCCCCGCAACGCGCAGGAAGCCAGGGAAATTGCGAATCGCTTTTTTTCGAAGACAATAGTCAGCAATGGAGCTCAGAAAGTATCTTCCTCCGAAAATTCAGTTCGTTTACTATACAGCAAAATTTCCGGCACAAACACCGGAGATGCTTTACTTTATATTTTTTCAAAAAACGGGAACAATGGTTTTGTCATAGTTTCGGGCGACGATCGTGCGCGCGAGGTACTTGGTTATTCAGACACAAACAGTTTTGACCCACAGAACATTCCCGACAACATGAAAGACTGGCTGAGTTTTTATGAAGCTGAAATACAGCAATTAAAGAGCAGCAATCAGTCAACTTCCGGTTCAGCATTTATACAAAAGGTTGGTAACAGTGCTTCGCTGGAAAATAGTTTTGCCACATCAGTTGCTCCATTGCTTGGTGGCATAAAATGGAATCAGGGTGAACCATACAATAATTTATGCCCCGTCATTACAAGTACCGGAAAACGCACTGTGACCGGCTGCGTGGCTACAGCTATGGCTCAGATTATGAAGCACTACAATTACCCTGCGACAGGTCAGGGCTCAAACACTTACACATCAGATACACATAAGTTTGAGCTTTCAGCCGATTTTTCGAAAGTCACTTTCGACTGGGCCAACATGACAAACACTTACAGCAGTACGAGCACTGAAGCTCAAAAAAATGCTGTGGCTACACTTATGTACAATTGTGGTGTGGCTGTAAACATGAATTACGATATGTCGAGCGGTGCTCAGTCGAAAGCCATGGCCGAGGCTATGCGTAAATACTTTAAGTATAATCCGAATCTTGAATTCTACTCCAGAAACTATTACTCGCGCGAAGAATGGATCAATATCCTGAAAACTGAGTTAAACGCAGGTCGTCCGCTGATATATGCCGGTTTTTCGCAGGAAGCAGGACACCAGTTTGTGTGCGATGGCTATGATGCCAACGGATTATTTCACTTCAACTGGGGTTGGGGTGGTTCATCGGATGGATATTTTCAGATTTCAGCGCTTGACCCTTCCGAACAGGGCATCGGCGGAAGTTCGGGTGGTTACAATGGAGGTCAGAGCATAGTTGTGGGTCTGCAACCGGCTACGGGTACAGGATTTTTGAATCAAATCCACATGAATGACACTGTCTCCTACCCTGCCGATTCGCTTTTGCGAACTGCGGGCATGAGTTTTGGCGTGAAAGAAATATTTAATTATGGCGTAAATCTATTTTCAGGACAAATCGGCATCGGATTGTATAACGCAAATAATGAATTTGTAAGTTTACTCACAAAATACGATATTTCAGAATTAAAGGCAGGTTATGGCTGGAATTCACTCTCGTTTTCGTTCAATGGTCTGGCAGCAAATGTGCAGGCAGGAGATTATAAATTACATGTGATTTATAAAAAAACAAGCGATATTCAATGGCAGAAGGTTCGTTCTGTTGTGGGGAAACCTTCGTATGTGAATGTCAGAATCAGCAGCACAAAGGTTTATTTTGACACACCCACCACCGAAGCTCCTGAATTAAGTCTTGAGTCGCTGACTTTAACCGGTAATCTTTACAGTACAAAAACCGGACGTCTGACCATGAAAATTAAAAACAACGGGAAAGAATACAACTCACTTATAGGCGTTTATCTGCAATCGGTGGAAAACGATACTGTATACCAGTTTGTACGGACTGAAAATGTAAATCTGATAAATGCTGAAACCCGCGAACTGAATTTCAACGGAACCATCGAACTTGAGCCCGGCAATTATTATCTTGCCGCTATGTACGATCCCAACAATCACCCGGGGAAAGCTGAGTCGCTGAAATCGTTCGGGGCTATACAAACTGTGGAAATTAAAGCTGCTCCCACAGGAACACCATCTTTGAATTTAAACAGCAAAATAAGCTTTCCAAACAACAGTAAGGTGAACAAAAATTTCGATGTTCTCAGTGCCAGTCTGAAAAATACTGGTGCTTATTTCGACAACAAAATGATAGCCTTTATATTCCCGACTTCTGGTGGAAGTTCGCTTACCTACATAGGTTATCAGGATATAATAATTGATAACAATGAGACGCTGTCGGCTCAGTTTAAAGGAGCTATTAATCTGACACCCGGTCAGTATATGCTTATTTTATATCACTGGAATACAGCTACTGAAAACTGGTCGAGAGTGAGTCCGAACGAGAACTCTCAGATAATTTTCACCCTTGTAAACGACTACACAGCAGTGAATAAAACTGAAAGCAAATCAGGCATCAGTATTTTTCCTGTACCTGTGAGAGACTTTTTAAATATAAAGTCGGAACAAAGAATTACGGACGCACAAATTTATAATATTGCCGGACAGCTTTTACTGAACAGTAATTTCGACAATATTCAGGAAACTCAGATCAATATTTCTAATTTAAAATCAGGAAGTTATATCATCAGAATTCACACATCAAACGGAGTTGAAACACTTCGTTTCGTAAAACAGTAATTAATCTTATAAATACCGGAAAGAATGAAAAAAATTATCGGCACTTTAATACTCGCTGCGCTTTTATTCTCCTGTAAATCGGGTAAAAACATAAGTCAAAAAAACAACGATATGCCTGCGTCAGCCGTCGAACAAACCATTATTTACAAAACAATTCGTGATTTTAGTCAGCTTGTCCCCGTTATTATGAACGATGACCGGACGCAAATTGTATCCTATCCTGCCCCAACCGATCTGCTTTACAACGGAAAGCCTGCGCTTCCGGTTCAGCTTATCAATGGCTACCTGCTCGACAACAGAGGTATAGGAACTAATGTGGCATTCATGAGTTTTACTTATGCTGAATATGCTGCTCTGAAAGAAGTTCCTTCCATGGAAGTTTTGCTTTCAAAAATTGTGGAAAAATATCCGCTTGCTGAAATGTACTTTTGTGGTCGCAGAGACAGTTATAAAAATCTCGACGACCTCAATAAACTTATTGAAAACGGATTTCCGGACTGTCGTAAAGCCGAAATCAGAGTAATGCAGATTACGCTTTAGTGGATTGGTTTTCAAAGTTTCAATTTGAAGATTTGAAATTTCAAATTTGAATATTATGGATTACAGAAAAAAATTACTCTGAGAAAAAAAATGAGTAAAATTTGAGGTACACTGAGTTTTTCTTGTATTCTCAGTGTAACTCAGAAATTTCTCCTAATGAGCTCAGTGTAAATTTTAATTACCAAAAATCATAACTTATTTCTAACTCACGTTTGATTAGTGAATCACTGAATTAATTATTATAAATTGTAAATCAAATAAATGAATATTCAAAAAGACAATCGCTTAGCATGGGGTATTACCCTTTTACTGTTTGGTATAATGTTTATGCTTCGCCAGCTGAATATTTTTCCTCAGGAAATTTCCGAAATGGTTTTCGACTTAAAGAATTACCCACTGATTATCGGATTGGTATTTCTTTTCACACACAAAAACAAAACCATAGGTCTGGTGCTGATTACAGTCGGACTGCTTTTCCGTTTATCGGACATTATTCGCCTGACACAAAACATTTCGGATTTTATATGGCCAACATTGTTGATTATTGCCGGGGCAATTATGGTTTTCGGAAAAGGTAAAGGACGTAAATAATGGCTTCAGCAGTAATACTCGGAGCCGGAAATGTGGCCACAAATCTGGCTCCCGCTCTTTTAAAGGCAGGAATAGATATTCTGCAGATATACAGTCGCACCGAAACATCAGCCTCTGTGCTCGCAGCAAAAGTAAATGCCGTTTTCTGCACTGATCCCGACAAAATCAACGATTCAGCACATTATTATTTTTATGCACTGAAAGACAGTGCAATAACTGAAGTATTGAATTACACCGGAAAATTTAAAGGAATTCATGTACATACTGCAGGCAGTGTGGGACTTGAAGTTTTTGAAGGCAAAGCTGAGCAATACGGCATTCTGTATCCGCTGCAAACATTTTCGAAAGAAAAAGAAACCGACTTTTCAAAAGTTCCTTTATTTATTGAAGGAAAAAACCGAGATACTGAGGCTTTACTAATGACAATAGCTCAGAGTTTATCGGAAAAAACATATTATGCCAACAGTGCGCAACGTGCACAACTGCATTTAGCAGCTGTATTTGCATGCAATTTCAGCAATCTGCTTTATGATATAGCATCCGAAATTGTGGATGATACAATTGGTGGTTTTGATGTATTGAAACCTCTTATCAGCGAAACAGCCGAAAAAGTGCAGATACTGTCACCACGTAAAGCACAAACCGGTCCGGCCACGCGCTACGATACCGAGATTATTGATAAACACATTGCCATGCTCGCTCAGCAACCCGACCTTGCCGGTTTGTATGAACAAATGAGCAAAATGATATATCAGCGAAGAATCAGTTCAACTGAAAATATATGACCGGGAAGGCCGGCTTTGAAAAATAAATTTCGAAGCCGGCCTTTTTAATTTTGGTTATTCAGATGCGTTTTGAAGCATTTTTGTAACATTTAAGGAAAAGTATTCGAAAAACATGTTGTAAAACATTTTATTGCATTTCAACAACACAGACATTTATAATTATTGCAATTAATTACTTTATAAGCTTAAAAAAATCCAAAAGTACAGTTTTACAAATAGCTAAATTGAAAAATTGTAAGTAACACAAAGATTTTCACAATACAATCCGTAAATATTCACTAAATTCTGACACTAAATTGTTGATAACTCACTACATTAACCTAACCTGAATTAACAACAAATAGCTTATATTTGTCGCATTTACTAACAAACATAAAACTACGTTTAATTAATTCAACATCTTTATGAAGAAATTATTTTCTTTTTTGGTTGTGCTTATGCTGGCTCAGTTGGCATATTCGCAAGGGATTATCAAAGGTACGGTGGTAGACAAATCTACCGGCGAAACCCTGATAGGAGTTAGCGTATATCATCCTGTAACAGGTATAGGTATGAGTACATCACTCGATGGATCGTTCTCATTCGAAATTCCTTCGGGAAAACAGGAAATCATCGTGTCGTATGTGGGCTACAAAACTCAATCGGTAGAAGTTAACGCCCGCAACTCACAAAAAATCAAAGTAGAACTCGAAAATGAAGCTATTGGTTTGAACGACGTTACAGTGACCTCTTCGGTTGCTATTCGTCGTAAAACTCCTGTAGCACTTTCGGTAGTCGATCCTGTTGAAATTCAAGAGAAACTTGGAACTAAAGAATTTCCAGAAATTTTAAAATCCACTCCGGGTGTATATGCGACCAAACAGGGTGGTGGATTTGGTGACTCACGTATCAACCTTCGCGGTTTCGAATCGGCCAATATTGCAGTAATGATCAACGGCGTACCTATGAACGATATGGAATGGGGTGGGGTTTACTGGTCGAACTGGGCCGGACTAAGCGATGTAACCCGTTCAATGCAGGTGCAGCGTGGTCTTGGCGCTTCTAAAGTGGCTGCTCCTTCTGTAGGAGGCTCAATCAATATTGTAACAAAGTCAACAGAAGCTAAGAAAGGTGGTTCCATTTCATATGCGATTGGAAATGATGGTTATAATAAATATTCATTTAATGTATCTACGGGGCTAAATAATGGTTGGGCTGTAACACTTCTTGGATCAAAAACATGGGGAGAAGGATATATAAAAGGTACTGAATTTGAAGGCTATTCTTACTTCCTTAATATCTCAAAAATCATTAATGAAAATCATCAAATTTCATTTACAGGATTTGGTGCACCTCAATGGCATAATCAAAGATTTAATGGAGACAAACTTCTTATAAGTGAATGGGAGAAACTTAAGGATGGCTACAAATTTAACCCTACCTATGGTTACGATGCTAATGGCCAACGTAAAACAGGAAATTATAATTACTACCACAAACCTCAATTATCATTGAACCACTTCTGGACAATCAATGAAAAATCAAGTCTTTCAACAGCTGCCTATATGTCAATTGGGAACGGTGGAGGATATTCATGGAGAGGAAATAGTAACTCCTACTTATACGGAACAAATAGTGCAACAGGCAAATTAAATGAAACCTATCGTACAGTTGATGGATACATGGACTATGGAAAGCTTCAGAAGGAGAACGCAGAAAATCCAAACGGCTCGCAAGCTGTAATTACAAGTTCGAGAAACAATCACAACTGGGTAGGTTTACTTTCGACTTATAATACAAGATTGTTGGATATAATTGACTTTACAGCTGGTCTTGATTTAAGATATTATGCCGGTTTACACGACGCTTACATAGTTGATTTGATGGGAGGTAAATTTTATATTGACCCATCAAGAGCTAATGTTAAATACTCTAATAGCGCTGGTAATTTAGCATATATTAATCAACATCTGAAGGAAGGAGATATCGTTTATCGTGACAATACTGGCTATGTTGCTCAAGAAGGTGTATTTGCTCAAGGTGAATATACTAAAGACAAATTGAATGTCTTTGTTTCAGGGTCAGTATCAAATAACACATACTGGAAAGTTGACAGGTTTTATTATGATAATGAAAAAAGTGCTGTAAAAAGTTTTATTGGTTATACTGCAAAAACCGGGGCTAACTACAATATCGACGAGAAGCACAATGTTTTCGCAAATGTTGGTTATATATCCAGAGCTCCTTTTATGTCTGGCGGATATTTTGCAAGCATTCATACAAGTAACGCAATTAACGAAAATGCTGTTAATGAAAAAGTTTTTTCAGCTGAACTTGGTTATGGATTTCGTTCACAGTATTTTTCAACTAACCTTAATTTATATAGAACAAATTGGTTAGATAAAGCTACAGTAAGGTCATTTGGGTCAAGTCCGGATGATGGAATTGTGAATATTACAGGCATAAATGCCTTACATCAGGGAGTTGAATTAGACTTTACTGCCAAACCTTTTAGAAACTTAGAAATTAAAGGTATGGTCTCAATTGGCGACTGGGAATGGACAAACAACGCCAAAGGTTATGTTTTCAACAAAGATGGCCAACCAGTAAATGCAAGTGGTTCAACGCTTACAAAAGATGGGAATATAATTGACATGTATTCATCAGATCATGCCTATGTTGAAATGAATCTTAAAGGGGTGAAAGTTGGTAACTCAGCCCAAACATCATTTGCGTTAGGTGCAAAATACAAATTTCTCAAGGACTTTAGTGCTGGTTTAGACTATACCTACTTTGCAAGAAATTATGCCAATTTTAGTATTGCAGCTAATACAGGGATTACAAACTATGTAACACCATGGATGATTCCTGCAGCAGGTGTACTTGATTTTAATGCAAACTACAAGTTTAAAATTAACGGATTAGATGCAACTTTATATGGCAATATTGACAATTTACTAAATCAAATTTACATTGCTGATGCTCAAGATCTAACTCCTACGACTTCAGCTGCAGACGAGTGGAAAAGTGGTGTTTCTGTAATGTATGGATTTGGTACAACTTATTCTA
The DNA here is from genome assembly GCA_009929375.1 of Bacteroidia bacterium. GTDB lineage: Bacteria > Bacteroidota > Bacteroidia > Bacteroidales > Paludibacteraceae > Paludibacter. The sequence goes on along the minus strand of SAAO01000024.1, from coordinate 39,078 downwards.
TTTCACTCAGAGTACGTTTCTAGTTTTTATAATAATATTTTAATATATAAAAATGAAAAAAATAATATTTTTATCGACTATAATCAGCATGATGATTTTTACGTCTTGTGATTATTTGAGTAATTTCGAAGATTTGGAGGAACTAACTGCAAATAAAGAAACTACTACATACGAATATACAATCGTTGATTCAGATTTCACTACAATGGCTAATGCACTTAACGCAAATAAAAACAGTGCTGACTCAATATTAGCAACTGCGCTTGGTGCAGCAAAAATGTTTTCAAACCAGATACCAGCATCTGAAATCATACCATACTTACTTAAATCTAAATTTTATGGCGCAAACAAAAACTCAGCTGCCAAAATAAGTTATAAATTTAGGAATGGAACAATGGGATATTATTCACTTTCTACTGCCGACTACTTTGCTATTTGGAACATAGAGAATATTAAAGCACTGACTAATCAAAAATCAGCCACAGTTAATCTTCCTAATATTCTATCTACAAGATTTAACACTGCCAAAGAAGGTGATATAAAAGTTGTAGAATATCAATTTTCCGATAGTGAACCAACGAACCAAACATCAGAAGTTATTGCTTATTCAGAAGACTTTGAATCTTACAATGCTGGTAGTGGGATTGCAGTTCCAACAACTTCATTTAAAGTAAATAAAGACACAAAGGGTACAATATTCTGGCAAAACAGGCTTTTCAACAACAATAAATATGCACAAGTATCTGCCAATAATTCTGGTTCCGAAAATGAAGTTTGGCTTATAACTCCACAAGTTAATTTATCATCTGCCACTGATAATGCAGCTTTCACATTTGATGTAAATGTCGGTTATTACAATGCTAACTGTTTGACTGTATTAGTATCAGAAAATTTTGATGGAACTGAGACCGGAATAGTTACTGCAAACTGGGTAGATGTGACTTCAAGTTTTACAATACCTCAAACTCCTGCTAGCGGATATGGTACCCTTGCAACAGCTGGCACTATGAATTTTGCGACGTATGCAGGTAAAAAGGTCTACATTGCATTCAAATACACTGGAAATGGAAATGCGAATAATCCTCCTTTACAAACTACAACCTTTCAGATTGATAATATAAAAGTTAGCTATAATGCAGTGACGACTACAGTACCTGCGAGCACTACAAAATTTGCATATTATAAATATGAAGCTGGCTTATGGACAAATTATTCAACAAAAACATTCTATCAGTTAATTCCTGAAGATTATACTGAAATTGGACTCTCAACCTTATCGTTAACTAATGCATCAAATTACATTCCGACATTACTAAAACAAAAATATCCTTACGCCCAAAATGGAGCAACGAGAATTGTAGTATTTAAAACAAGTAATACACAAAATAATGCTGATGAATATATCCTTAAAAATGGTGAATGGGAGCCAGTTTCTCTAATTGAAACTAAAACGGATCAGTTTGTTTTCTCAGGTTGGGATGAAGCTGGCTGGGTGTTTGATCCGACTATTCGCGTTACCATGAAAAAGGGTACTGCAAACACTGACGATTATATGTTGGTAGTGAATTATGTGAAAGAAAAATACGGACAGGAAACACCAGCTCTTTTAGGCTATTACAACTCAAATTTACAAACTGAGTATTATTATGGTTTTGCTGCATTCTATGGTAATATATCACTTAGAGTTTCTGACAGACTTAAAGATCCAACATTTGCTGCCTTAACAACAGATGAAGAGAAAGCAGCTTATCTGAAAAGTAGAACAGAGGAAGGTCTTGCGATTTATTTGAGTTTAAAATTCCCAGAAACACCTTTGAATATTAGTGGAATTGATATTAATTGCTTTGTTATTACAGCAATTTATGATGGAGTAACTACTTCAAGCTATGAGTATAAGTTTAAACGCGTCAATACCGATCTTAAATGGGAGTACGTCGAACATCGAAAACTTTAAACAATTAGTTGTGTCTTTTAAAAGGCTTTCTCGATTTGAGAAAGCCTTTTTTTCTGTCGATTAAAAATTGTACTTTTGCATTTGCTTTTCAAAAAAACGAAATGGAATATCAATCATATCAACTGTCAAATGGGTTTCGATTAATTCACAAACCCGATAATTCGGCAGTTTCCTATTGCGGAATAGTCATAAATACCGGTTCGCGCGACGAGTACGAACACGAACACGGAATGGCTCATTTTATCGAGCATATGCTGTTCAAAGGTACTATGAAACGTCGTTCGGCACATATAATCAACCGCCTCGAGCATGTAGGTGGCGAACTGAATGCTTTTACCTCGAAAGAAGAAACAGTGGTATATGCAGCTGTACTCAACGAATATTTCTTTCGCGCCATGGAATTGCTGGCCGATATTACGCTCAATTCCACCTTTCCACAAAAGGAAATCGACAAGGAAGTGGAAATTATTCTCGACGAAATACAATCATACAACGACAGCCCTTCGGAGCTTATTTATGATGATTTTGAAGAAATGCTCTTTTCGCACCACAACATCGGACATAATATTCTCGGGAATTCCGAATTATTAAAAAAATACAGCACTGCCGACAGTAACAGGTTTGTGAAACGACAATATCGTCCTGAAGAAATGGTTTTCTTCAGCGTGGGAAATATCAGTTTTAAACAAATTGTAAGGAAAGCTGAAAGTTACTTTCAGAAATTTAGCAACAACGACGACAAAAAACTAATCAGAACTGCTCCTGAAAGTTATCATCCCACACGTGCTCATATTGCCAAAAACACACATCAGGTACATTTTATGCTCGGAAACCGTGCATACAACATGTATCACCCTGATCGTATGGGATTGTATCTGCTCAATAATATTCTGGGCGGTCCGGGAATGAATAGTTTGCTCAATCTATCGCTGCGCGAAAAACATGGATTGGTTTACAATGTGGAATCGAGCTATCAGCCTTTTACCGATACCGGAATGTGGACGGTTTATTTTGGATGTGATCCCGAAAATGCAAACCGTTGCGAGCAACTGGTGTACAAAGAATTGCAAAAACTCCGTGACTTCCCCATCAGCGAAAGCAATCTGAAAAAATACAAATTGCAACTTATGGGGCAAATGGCTATTTCGTCGGAGCAAAAGGAAAATCTGGCACTGAGCCTCGGCAAGAGCTTTCTGCGCTACAACAAAGTGGATAGCATGAACGAAATACGCACGCATATCGACAATCTGACTGCCGAAAAACTTCAGGAGATTGCACGCGAAATTTTCGATCCGGAAAAACTAACCATTCTGAAATACGAATAAGCCAAATGGAACTCGACGAATATATCGAAGCACATTCTCAGCCAGAGCCTGAGTATCTGGCCAGAGTAAACCGTGCGACGCATGTGAGGCTGATAAACCCGCGCATGCTTTCAGGACATATGCAGGGGCGACTTTTAACTATGTTTTGTCACATGATAGTGCCGCAAAGAATTCTGGAACTTGGTACTTACTCGGGATATTCAGCGCTTTGCATGGCAGAAACATTACCCGAAAACGGTTTATTGCACACCATTGAGGCAGACGACGAACTGGAGGATTTTATCCGCGAAAATATCGATGGATCGGGTTACGGGCATAAAATCAGACTGCATATCGGAGCTGCACTCGATATTATTCCGCAAATCGACGAAACCTTCGATCTGGTTTTTATTGATGCAGACAAACGTGAATACCGTGAATACTTCGAAGCTGTGCTTCCCAAAGTGCGAACCGGAGGATTTATTCTGGCCGACAATACGCTCTGGGACGGCAAAGTTCTTTCGGCAGTAAAAGCAAACGATCATCAAACCATTGCGATCATGGAGTTTAATGATTTTATTGCAAAGGATGACAGAGTCGAAAAGGTACTTCTCCCATTCCGCGATGGACTGACGATAATGAGGAAGAAATGAAGGCGTTTCGTGTTTCGCGTTTCGCGTTATGGGTTAAGTTTAACCAATAAATCAGCAATCGTAAATTGTAAATGAATAAATTGTAAATAATAAAAATGTTTATCTACGAACTTGAAATGAAAGTACGCGACTATGAACTCGATTTGCAGGGCATAGTCAATAATTCGGTGTATCAGAATTACCTTGAGCATACACGTCACGAATTTTTGCTTGAAAACAATGTGAGCTTCGACGAACTCCATCATCGTGGTATCGATGCTGTGGTAGCACGTATCGAAATGGCTTTTAAAGCATCATTGCGTTCGGGCGATAGTTTCATATCACGTCTTTATGTAAAAAAAGAAGGTGTAAAATACGTTTTTCATCAGGAAATACGCCGTAAAACCGACAACCTGCTTTGCATTAAAGCCCGTGTGGACACTGTGGCTGTGATAAACGGGAAACTGGCCTCTGCCCTGCCCGAGTTTGATGAACTCGTGGAAAAAAGCGCCAAAAAAGCTGAAACTTTATAAGTTTGCTAAACTATTTTCATTCCTACGTGTTAAAATAGCATTTAAGTAACGAATAACATTTAATGATATATTTCGAATCCGTAGGATTCATATGTCTATAGATCTTGTTTTAACATAGCAATTCGACCCCGTTGGGGTCGAATATGAATATTACAATTTTTTTATTCTATAAATTTGTTATCCCTCCGGGATAAAGAAAGATACCAATAGACCTTTTGCTTATTTACAAGCAATTCAAAAAAAAAAAATATTTAACTGTTCATTTTCCATAAATTCCCCTTGGGGAGTTAGGTTATGAGTAAATACAAAAATAATTATCATATGAACGAATTTCTGCAAACTGAAGAAAAAATAGTCAAAATGCTGAAAACAGTATTTGACCCCGAAATACCTGTCAATATTTACGACCTTGGTTTGATTTACCGTATCGACCTCGACGAAAACGGTCAACTCGAAATCGACATGACCCTCACCGCACCAAATTGTCCTGCAGTAGACTTTATTGTGGAAGATGTGCGCATGAAAGTACTCAGTGTCGAAGGTGTAAACGACGTAAATGTAAACATTGTGTTTGAACCCGCGTGGGATAAAAGCATGATGAGTGAAGAAGCCCAGCTCGAACTTGGCTTTTTATAAAAAAACAGCTATATGATCTATTTTATTTCCGATGCACATTTAGGTTCGCGAATTATCGAAAACCCTTTGGAACAGGAGAAAAAACTTGTACGCTGGCTCGATATGGTAAAAGCCGATGCCAGTCAGATTTTTCTAATGGGCGATATGTTCGATTTCTGGTTCGAATATAAAACTGTGGTTCCCAAAGGATTCGTACGTTTTTTAGGTAAACTGACCGAACTGGCTGATGCAGGTATTGAAATTCATTTCTTTACCGGTAATCACGATATCTGGACTTTTGGCTATCTCGAAAACGAAATTGGTCTGAAAGTGCATCGCAAACCCGAAACCATGCAACTCGGCAGCAAAAACTTCTTTCTGGCGCATGGCGACGGACTCGATGCCGGTGATAAAAAATTCCATTTCATTCGCAGGATATTCCACAGTAAACTGGCTCAGAAACTTTTCGGTTGGCTGCCTCCCCGTTTGGGACAGAACTTTGGTTACAAATGGTCGGAGCAAAACCGGAAGAAATATACCGGAAAAGAATCGGAATACAAAGGCGAGAACAACGAGTTTCTGGTGGTATTTGCCAAAAACTATTGCAAAACACATCAACCTGATTTTCTGATATTCGGACACAGGCACATCGCCCTCGATTTGCAAATAAGCAAACAAACACGGGTCGTCATTCTTGGCGATTTTGTCAGCATTTTCTCATACGGAAAATTCGATGGCGAAAATTTCTCACTTGAGTTTTTTGAGGAGTAATCAGTGGAGAATGGCTGATTGCTGAATTGAATTGGCTATATCAAAAACAATAGGAACGCAAATCACATGAACAAACGCAAATTTACGCAAGTCATAAATAACTATATTTAGGGCTTGCTGAAAAACTAAATAGAAAAAATTGGAACGCTGATTTAGCGGATTAGGCGGATGTGGACAGATAATTATCATATGGATTTATATCGGATTTTTCGATAAATCGAAACGGATTTTCAAAATTAGTCTTAAAAATCTGCCGTTTTCGAAGAAAACATAATCTGAAAAAAAAATAAATCCGCTGACAACCGCCTAATCCGCTGAATCAGCGTTGCAATTACAATATTAAATGTATGATTTTTTCTGATCTTACTTAATTTTCAATAGTCTCTTTATATTGATATGGAAGAAATTGGGCTTTAGCCAAATAACTAAACAATTGGTTTATCCTTCAACGATTGTTAGCTTGCTTTTGTTTCTGAAAATGCAACCTGCAGACTAATTAATGAACAGATAAACTGATCAACCAATTAACCAGTCAACTGTCAATAAAAAATCAATGAAAACAAAAATACTAATCGTCGGAATCGGAGGCGTGGGAGGTTACTATGGTGGCCTGCTTGCCCGAAAATACGAACAGCATCCAGAAATTGAAATATCATTTGTAGCCCGCGGTGCGCATCTTGCAGCCATACAACAAAATGGGTTGAAAGTAATTACCGAGAATGGAACCTTTACTGCCCGTCCTGCAATCGCTACCAACAATGTTTCTGAAGTTGGAATTGCCGATTATATTATCCTGGCAACAAAAAGCTACGATCTGAATGCCACAATCGAACAAATAAAACCCTGTGTAGGTCCCGAAACTGTCATTCTGCCTTTACTCAATGGTGCGGATATCAGCGAGCGCATTGCCAGTCTGTTGCCCGAAAACGAAATATGGGAAGGCTGTGTGTATATTGTGGGCCGTTTGAACGAGCCTGGTGTGGTTGAAAGTTCGGGAGGTGTACACAGTTTGTATTTCGGAATGCGCAACCAGACAACCGAGAAGCTTCGTTACATTGAAAAATTAATGCTCGATGCAGGTATCAAAGCCAATCTTACACCTGAAATCGGTAAAATTATCTGGCGAAAATTCATATTTATTTCCACAACGGCTACACTTACCTCCTATTTCAATGTGGGTTTCCGCGATTTGCTGACCGACAGTAATCGTAAAGAAATTACGCTGAAAATTATTCGCGAAGTGTCGGCCATTGCACATGCCGAAGGTATCACTTTCGACACCGACATAGTTGAAACCACAGTCAGCCATATCGAACGCCTGCCTTTTGGCACCACAGCTTCCATGCACAGCGACTTTAGTGCAGGCAAAAACACCGAACTCGATACACTTACAGCCATTGTAATCGAAATGGGTAAAAAACATGGAATACTTACACCAACTTACGAAAAAGTACATTCAGAATTGAAAAAATAACATTTCAAACACAAAGTATAAAGTCTGAATTGCCCTGAAAAAGTGGGAATTCAGACTTTTTTTTGTCATTCAGTTTTCCCCGCAAATGCTATCAGAGATACTTATATCGCACTACAATTCGTAAAAATCGTTCAAATCATGTATTTCTGTGCTGTTTTTTGTACTATTATCCACTCAGGGTTGTAAATAGCTAAGCTTTTTATAATTTTGAATGCAGTAATTTCAGAAAAGCATATCTTCTCTGTAAATTTTGTCATATATCTTTTCTGTCTGACGACCGAAAAATTTTAAGTATTTTATCAAAAAAAATTTCCATTCAGGAAAAAAGGAAGAAACACTGTTTACAAATGAAAAAACTTATTTCAGCAGCATTACTATTACTTTTTAGCTCAGGCCTTTTATTTACAAATGCCCAAAACAAGCAAGCCGAGCAAATGGCACGCAAAATAGCCGACCGGATTTTAAGTTCGACCAGCTATACTTTTGTAAATAATAAAACCGGAGAAAAGTATGAGACTGTAAAAAATCTGCCTCTTTCGTACGACATTGTTGCCGAATCTAAATACAATCAATGGCATTACACCAATGGAGTGACCAACATTGCCATGCTCGAACTGGCTGAAAAACTCGGCGAAAAGAAATACGAGAATTTTGTACTCCGGAATATGAACTTTGTGTTCAACGAAGGCAACCTCGATTATTTCCGACAGCTTTACGACAGTGCTTTTAATCAAAGTGGCTGGTTTGCGGTACGCAAAGTAAGCTGGCACATGATTTTCAGAGGTAAACGTCTCGACGACAATGGCCCTATGGGTGCCTCTCTGATCGAAATTCAGAAAAAATATCCGAACGAAGCCTTTCTGAAATATATCAATGAAACCGCTTCGCACCTCCGTCACGATGAGCCACGAATGAAGGATGGCACTATTGCTCGTATCTGGCCTCACGAAAATACTATTTGGGCCGACGATGCATACATGTCCATTTCATTTCTTTGTCGCATGGGCGAATTTGCCAACGATAAAAAAATGATGACCGATGCTGCAAAACAGGTGCTCAATTACACAAAATATCTCTGGAGTTCTGAAAAGCAACTGTACCATCACTGCTATCACAGCGACACCAAAGAGCACGGAGTGGCTCACTGGAGTCGTGCCAATGGCTGGGTTTTCATGGCTCAGGCCGAATTGCTGAATGTAATGCCCGAAAATCATCCATTGCGTAAAAAAGTGCTCGAAAACTTCAGAATGCAGGCACGCGGAATTGCACGTTATCAGGGTAAAAACGGACTCTGGCATCAGGTACTCGACCGTGAGGATTCGTACGAAGAAATTACCGGAACAGCCATGTTTGTGTTTGGTATTGCCCGTGGCGTAAAAAAAGGCTGGCTTCATCCCGATATGATTTACGTAGCCGATCAGGGGCTGAAAGGTATGATGAAACTGATTACTCCTAATGGCGACGTGACCAACATTTGTGTGGGAACCGGAATTATGCCTTCACTGCAATATTATTACAATCGTCCGACTCAGGAAAACGACCCTATGGGCGAGGGTCCTGTTCTTCGTGCACTTATCGAAATGATTGATGCACCCAAATATACCGAAGTGAGCGCCGAACAACAATACGACAAAATCGGAGCAAAACGATAGAAACTCGCTCTCCCGTAATTGAACCCGAAATGCACTGACCTGATCAAAGTCATCGTATTTCGGGTTTTTCGTTTATTTTTATTAGATTTGTATTCTTAAAAATCGGAGTACTATGCATTTCAACAAACCCGGAGTCGACTTTAAATATCTGATAGTAAACGAAAAAGATCGTCAGTTTGGACTGTCGGTAAACACAGTCGGCTTTCAGGCGATTGCTGCCGGAACTCCCTATCCCCTCTCCGATCATCCCAATGGCTATTTTTTCAATGCCAAGAAAGGGCGTGTGCTTCGTGAATATCAGTTTTTGTACATTACCAAAGGTCGTGGTGTATTGTCAATCGGCGATCAACGCAACATTCGACTCGCAAAGGGAAAGCTGCTTGTGATTTTTCCCGGGCAGTGGCACAGCTACCAACCCGATCCCGAAACAGGCTGGAACGAATACTATATCGGATTTGAGGGTGCTATTATCGACAATATTGTGGCTTCGGGATTTCTCACGAAAGACAATCAGCTGCTCGATGTGGGTTTCAACGAAGAACTGGCCGCACTTTTCAGCAGGGCAATAGAAATTGCCGAAACCGACAGAATATCGGCTCAGCAATATCTTGCAGGCATTGTGATGCATATGTTCGGACTGATTTCATCCATTTCGAAAAATAAGATTTTCGAGTCAGGTAATGTGGTTCAGAAGATTGAACAGGCAAAAATTATCATGAACGAAAATGTTGACAAGAATATTGATACCGAAGAACTGGCCTCCAAACTGAATATCAGTTATTCCTGGTTCCGGAAAGTATTCAGGGAATACACAGGCTATGCTCCTGCCAAATACTTTCAGGCACTGAAACTTCGTAAAGCCAAACATTTGCTTGTGAGCACTCCACAGTCTGTAAAGGAAATTGCATATCAGCTTGGTTATAACTCAACTGAACATTTCTTTGGCCAGTTTAAGAAAAATACCGGATATACGCCTGTTGAATACCGCTCATTCAGTCGCGAAACTGAAGAATAGCCAATTACTGTCTGAAATGTGGTTGTCCAAAAGCCTTTGCAGTCATTTCATGCACTTCAGCCACCCATATTTTTACATTTTTCAAAGCCGGAAGCGAATATTTAAACGATTTATCTGAATATTTTTTCATAAATATATTCAGAAGTTCCTCTTTTTTATCCAGTTCTTCTTCAAACCGTATAGTCGATTTACAAACTACACTTTTCGAATCCATACGGTAGCTGCAGGCCACATCCGGATGCTGATAAACCAGTTTTCCATCGGTACAGAAAGTAATACAAACGCGGTTATTTGTTTCGAGTATCTGCAAGTGAGTACCAAACGGAGCTGAATGCAGAATAATGTGTCCTTCGTGATAAGCGAAATTCATAGGTAGCACATAAGGTTCACCGTCGGGTCCGGCAAAACCCACGAAGCAAATCCGGCATTCCGAAATAATCTGCTCCATCCCGGCAGTATCTGTAATTGTAATGGTCTTCATTAATTAACTGGTTTTGTTTCTGATAATATCTGAATAATATCTAATGAGATAAATATTTAATCAGGGCTTTCATAAATAAAAAAAAATAGAAACGCGGATTCAGCTGATTAGGCAGATATTGATGATACATAATAAATGGATTTACATATCGGATTTTCGATAAATCGAAACTGATTCACAACATCTATCTTAAAATCTGCTGTTTTCGAAGAAAACATAATCAGTGACTAATTTGTAAATAACTTATGAAATCCTCAGAAACCCGTCAAATCAGCTAAATCAGCGTTACTATTATTGTATCTCAAATGTATGATTTTATAATAACACTCAACTTATTTTGCATAAAACTTCAGCAATTCTATTGTTATTAAGCATTATATAAAACCATTAATGGTTTTTCAGGAAACACCGATTAAGTGACAAATTTAGCAAAAAAACACCGCAAAAGAAAGAATGAGAAAACGATTGTATGTGTACTGAAATAAGCAGATGAATGAAAAATATTGCATAAATCTATTGTCAGTGTGCAATTTTTCATATCTTTGTGCGGTAAAAATATGATATAAATTTACTTTCAGAGTAAAATTTAATTTGAATTACAGTCATTTAATCACAAAACAAATACATTCAACAACTAAAAAAATTACGCAGGTATGAAAAAAGTACTCTTCACGCTAAGTTTTTTGATTTTCTTATCCGTTACTGCATTTGCACAGGTCGATCAGATTGTGGGTAGATGGAAGACCATCGACGATGAAGATGGTACTGCCAAATCTATCGTGTATATTTTCAAAGCCACAAATGGCAAATATTACGGCAAAGTAGAAAAGCTTTTCAAAAATGCTGATTCTCTGTGCACAGAATGCGAAGGAGCCGAAAAAAACAAACCCAAACTTGGTATGACAGTGATTAAAAACATGATAGAAAAAAACGGAACGCTGACAGGTGGTACTATTCTTGACCCTAACAACGGCAAAGTCTATCGTTGCAATATCAACATCGACAGCAAAACCGGTAATCTGACCGTACGCGGTTCGCTCGACAAAGGAGGCTGGATTGGACGTTCGCAAACCTGGATAAAAGAAAAGTAATTAATTATCAACTAAATATCTTTTTTCAGCTATTGACTCCCGTAAATGAAATCATAAAAAACATTAAAACCAGAGAAAAATAGCAGAAACATGTTGTACAACATAAAATTTGCCTTTATCTTTGCACTGTGTTTTTCATGGTATTAGATTTAAGGTTAATTAAAAAGATTGGGTTGTCGTGAGACAACCTTTCTTGTTTTTATACAATACCCCTCCGAAAATGAAAACGTTTTACAATCAACTTTTCTCAGCCACAAAAAGTGCATTTCCCAAAGCCGGAAAAACAATCTGGTGGCTTCTCAAAATCATTATTCCCATAAGTTTTTTAGTCAGTTTACTTCAGTTCAGTGGTTTACTGGGCATTTTTGCCGGCTACATGTCACCACTTTTTTCACTGATAGGGCTGCCTGGCGAATCGGCTATCGTATTTATCTCCAGCATGTTTCTGTCGCTGTATGCACCTATTGCCATAATAGCCACTCTCCCACTCGACATTCGTGAAATAAGCATACTCGCATTAATGTGTCTTGTTTCGCACAACCTGATTGTGGAAACAGCCGTACAACGCAAAACAGGTTCATCAGCACTGATTATGTTCTTCCTCAGATTTTTCAGCTCGTTTGTTCTGGCTTTTGTTATGCATAAAATTCTGCCGGAACAAACATCTTCAAACATTCAGATCAGTCATGAAGTTGCAAATCCTGCTTTTGGCGAAATGCTCACCGAATGGCTATGGTCCACATTCGGGCTTATTGTAAAAATCACCCTCATTGTAACCGGACTGATGATTATGCAACAGGTACTGAAGGAATTCAGACTTCTGGATAAAATTGCCAGACTGTTTTCACCGCTTATGAAGTTTATGGGACTTCCACCCGACAGCGCTTTTCTTTGGTTCGTGGCGCAAACCGTGGGATTGGCTTACGGATCGGCCATTATGACCGAGTCGGTTGAAAACAATGAGATAAGTCCTGAAAATGCAAATTTACTGAACTATCACATAGCCGTGAATCACTCCCTGCTCGAGGATACGCTTTTGTTCGTCGCTATAGGAGTTCCGGCTGCCTGGATAGTGTTGCCGCGTTTGGGTTGGGCCATAGTTGTAGTTTGGGTTGTACGCCTTTGGTCGCAGATAAAAGCAGTGAATATGAAAGCCTCATCGCTATAATTTTTCATATTTTTAACCCAAATAAATAAAGTCATTCCGAACTGAAATATTAGAATTTTAAATATTTCTTTATCTTTGCATATTAAAGCAAAAACACTAAAATTATGTCGAAGAAAATGTCCAACACCAAAAAGATGCTCATTGAGGTTGCCCGCGTGCTTTTTTCTAAAAACGGAAAAAAGGAGGTCACTATGAATGACATTGCCGAGGCATCGAAAAAAGGACGACGGACACTTTATACATATTTCAACAACAAGGAAGAAATATACAAAGCTGTCATCGACAAAGAACTTGAGCATCTGCTTGATCAACTCAAAATAGTGTCGGCACAGGATACCGAGCCGGATGTAAAACTCACCAACCACATTATTGCGCATCTCGACGCTATTAAGTTTATAGTTACCCGTAACGGTTCGCTGCGTGCAGATTTCTTTCACGACATTTACGAAGTGGAACGCACACGACGTAAAGTGGATTTGAAAGAAATTGAACTTATCAGAAATATTCTTTCGGAAGGAATCGAGAAAAAAGTATTTAAACGCATGGATCCCGAGCTTTCTTCACTGATTCTGTTTCATGCGCTGAAAGGCCTCGAAGTACCTTATATCCGTCAAAATATCAGCGCTGAATTTGAGAAAAACAAAAACAGTATTGTTGAATTTGTTTTCAGAGGAATTAAAAGAACACGATAAACCGCACATTATAAGCATTTAAAAGGGACTGCACCAAAAGCGCACTTGAACTCTTTTTAAACTTACGAATTATAAGAACTTTTTCATTTCTGCCCCTAAATACTCCCATTGGTCGTGACCGTTGGTTCCCCTAAAGGGGACTTAGTGTGTGCAACATAATCACTTTATCTGCACAATGTCACAGCCCCCTTTAGGGGGTTGGGGGCAAATAAAAATCGATTTGAAAGTTTTAGTTTTCTCCTCTTAGCTTTTTATAAAGCCTCTTTTTTATTTTCAAAACCATAGCAACAATAAACAGGCGCATTTCATTTACAGAAATTTTTCTTTAATTGAAAATTTTGTATTACTTTTGCAGTTCGAAATTTGACAACACATAAACTATGGCTTTTGTAAATAATGCCATGATTGTTCGACGTGAACTCATGGCCAGACTGATTGCATTACACAAATCAGGCTCTTTGATTGAAGAAATTGATCGCATTCCACTTAAAATGTCTCCAAAAAATGCACAGGCGCGTGGTCGTTGCTGCATTCACAAGGAAAGAGCTGTTCTAAAATACAAAATGTTACCAATTCTGGGCTATCGTATCGATGAGGAAGAGGATGAACTCACTCCGCTGTCCGATTACGCCCGTCGTGCGCTCGAGCGCAAATCCACAAACACTTCTATTCTTACCGTTGTCGACGAGGCCTGCACTGCCTGCGTGAAAACAAATTATGTAGTCACCAATCTTTGTAAAGGCTGTGTGGCACGTTCGTGTTATATGAACTGCCCGAAAGACGCCATCAACTTCCTCGACAACGGACAGGCACATATCAATCATTCAAAATGTATAAACTGTGGTATTTGTAAGGAAGCCTGCATGTATCATTCCATTGTGTACATTCCTGTACCCTGTGAAGAGGCCTGTCCGGTGAAAGCCATTACAAAAGACGAGAACGGCATTGAGCATATCGATGAGTCAAAATGTATCTACTGCGGAAAATGTATCAATGCCTGTCCTTTTGGTTCCATTTACGAAATTTCGCAGGTATTTGATATTCTTTCAGCGATCAAACGTGGTGAACAAATGGTAGCTATCATGGCACCTTCCATTATGTCGCAATTCAACAATACCCTTAGCGAGATATCCGAAGCCATTGAGAAAATTGGCTTTGTAGAAGCAATGGAAGTAGCGCACGGAGCAATGGAAACCACCCGTCGCGAAGGTGCCGAGCTACAGGAAAAACTGGAGGCAGGTCAGCAATTTATGACTACTTCATGCTGTCCATCGTACATCGAACTGGTAAACAAGCACATTCCGGAGATGAAACCTTTTGTTTCGCACACAGGTTCGCCCATGTATTACACTATCGAAATGGCAAAAGCAAAATATCCGGAGGCAAAAATTGTGTTTGTCGGCCCGTGTGTGGGCAAACGCAAAGAAGTTATGGATCATCCCGATATTGATTACATTCTCACATTTGAAGAAATTGACACCCTGTTTACAGGTCTGAATATTGAACTGACACCTACAGAAAACTTACGAAATGCAGCTCCAATGGATGGACGGGGATTTGCACAGGCAGGTGGCGTAATTTCAGCAGTTCAGAATATGTATCCTCATTTAGGCATAAAGCCTATTCAGGTTTCGAACCTGAATAAGAAAAACATAGGTTTGTTAAGGGCATTTACCAAAGGAAAAGCTCCCGGAAATTTTGTGGAAGTAATGGCATGCGAAGGAGGTTGCATTTCGGGTCCGTGTGGAAAAATTGATTATTCGCAAGCCCAAAAAATCTTTAAAAAAGCAATGGAAACCATATAATTCCATACAGATATATTACTTTTGCGCGCGTCGGATTCAGTTTATTCCGATGCGCGTTTTATTTTCAACACACATATCAGGTGAGAAATTTATATACAATTATAGGCATAATATCGCTTTCGCTGGGCATAATAGGAGTTTTCCTGCCATTGTTACCCACCACACCATTTGTACTTTTATCTGGTTATCTGTTTGCACGTGGTTCGAAAAGAATGAACAGCTGGATTCGCAACCATCGAATTTTTGGTGAAATAATACGCAATTATCAGGAGGATAAGAGCATTCCGCTACATGCAAAAATTTACGCCATTTCGCTACTGTGGCTATCAATCTCTTACGCCACTTTTTTTGTAGCCACCGGAAAATTATGGCTACAAATACTACTTCTATCTATCGCCACAGGTGTTAGCATTCATATTCTGAGCTATAAAACCAAAAAAAAATAAATCAGTTCTGATTTATTTTTTTTGAGCCTTTCGAAACCAGGTCTTTCAGAGAACATTCGCATTCGCACTGAACAGATTCGAGCAAGCCGCTGCGTTTCAACAGATCGAACTCTGTCTTAAAGTTATCGGTAAATATTCCGGCTTCAAGGTTTTCCTCAATCTGACTCACAGTCCACCATTTGGCATGATCAATCAGTGCCTTGTTGTACTCCTGAAAATCAGTATAGCATGCTACAAACAGAAATGCATAATGATACTCAAAATCAGTTTCGTGTACGTAGTTTGAAAGGAAAAGTGGTTTGATGGGTTTAAGACGGTAGCGTTCTTCGGCAGTACGCTGAATGCACTGTTCCAGTGTTTCGCTCACTTTTATATGGTTTGAAATGGCAGTATCCCAAAGACCGGGAAACACAAGATCCTTTTCACTTCGTTTTTGCAGATAAACCCTGTTATTATCTATAAGCATTACCCTGATAATGGGGTGCATATATTTAATCGGCGAATTCAGACTTGTCTGGTGCTGAATAGAACCAATCGTTTTTCCCTGTTCATTCACAATAGGCCACCACTCTTCTTTCAGCAAACGCACCCGTACAATGGTCACCCTTATCATTTCGTAAAAGAGCACAAACATCAACACTGCCACATACACCTGATAAATAAAACTGAGCGTATTATGCATATTCGGAACTTTCAGTATCACTATGATGGTATGGGCATGCGTAAACAGAAAAATGATAATTGCCAACACCCATATCATTCTGAACATTTCGTTCAGATTGTTGATCATCGACAGCATTTTTTTGTTTCTACTGTTTATAAAAGATGAAATTCTAGTTCGAAACAACAGCGAAAATGCAAATACAAGCAGTAAAATAAATTCCACCCGCACTGGTCGAAAATCCGGAGCGGATGGATTATCAGGTAATACAGTAGCAAAGAGGGCTACTGTAAGATAAATAGCGGTAGAAAACAGAAACCATTCGAGGATTCTGCGATATACAAAAAACACGTAAACGGCCAGTAAAAATGTAACCGGAAGTGATGCCAGCCAGGCTGTATGTATCCCCGCTACATCCTCCACTATCATAAATACAATAACAGGCAGAAAATGTAAAACGGGATTAAAGAATGATTCGTTAATTTGTTTTTTTAAGTTCTTCATTTATGTAAAGAAAGTCATCAATTATAAACACAGTACATTCGAAATGCACTTTCAATCTACTCTTACAAATAAATTTTTCGTAGATTATACTACACTTGTAACAACAAAGTCTGTGTTTAGTTTGAATTTCTATACAAAAATTCAGCAGGCATAATTAAAAAGCCATCATCCGGCTTACATACTTTCCGATAATATCGAACTCGATATTCACAGTGGTTCCCACAGCTATCTGGTGGAAGTTGGTATGTTCGTAGGTATAAGGAATAATGGCCACCTGAAAACTATTGTCAGTAGGATTGCACACAGTAAGACTTACACCATTTACTGTGACCGATCCTTTGTCCACAGTCATATAACCACGGCGGGCCATTTCTTTATCGAATGCATATTCGAAAGTAAAATACCAGCTACCTTCTGCCTCCTTCACTTCGGTACACACTGCAGTCTGATCCACATGACCCTGTACAATGTGACCGTCGAGACGACCATTCATTATCATGCTGCGCTCAAGGTTCACCTTGCTGCCTACTTCGAGTTTTCCCAGATTAGTACGGTCGAGCGTTTCCTTTATGGCAGTTACCGTGTAGGTTTTATCGGTCATGGCCACCACAGTAAGGCAAACGCCATTGTGCGCCACACTCTGATCAATTTTCAGCTCGTCAACAAACGAACATTCCATTGTGATATGCAGGTTTTCCTGCTCTTTTTGCAATGCCACCACGCAGGCAGCTTCTTCTATTATTCCTGAAAACATCTTTTATATTTACAATTTAATCATTTACAATTTACAATTGATATTTGGTTGATTGGCACCTTTTTAATTTACAATTTATTCATTTACAATTTAATACCATCGTCTCTGAGAAAAAACAAGCAACTGATTATCTAATTAGTTAATCAGCCAAATCTAAATAGTAAATTGTAAATGAATAAATTGTAAATTACTGTCCATTGTCAACTGTCAACTATCAATTATTTCCCCATCAAATACGCTTTAAAATCCTCAAAGTTCTTGCTCATTGCAATACTTTGCTTTTCGCCTTTCATAAATTCCTGGAGTTTCTCAGGAATTTCGATTTTCTCGCCCAGAATATCCTGCACGGTATCGAGGAATTTGGCCGGATGCGCCGTTTCGAGAAAAATACCTGTTTCGCCCGGCTCGAGCATGTCTTTCAAAGCCTGATAGCCACAAGCGCCATGCGGATCGAGCAGATAGCCTGTGTCTTTGCGACAGGCACGCATGGCATCTGCAATTTGTTCGTCGGTGTAGCTAATACCGCTTATTTCGGATGAAATAGCTTCGTGCGAATGATTGTACAAATCGAGAATACGTGCAAAATTGCTCGGGTCGCCCACATCCATTGCATTAGCAATAGTAGCTACCGAAGGACGCGGTTTGTATTCGCCGGTTTTCAGATATTCGAGGAAAATATCGTTACGGTTATTGGCTGCAATAAAGCGTTTCACGGGCAAGCCCATTCGTTTGGCAAACAGTCCGGCAGTGATATTTCCAAAATTTCCACTTGGTACACAAATCACCATATTGCGGGCTGCTTCCTCCGAAATCTTCTTCAGCTGCGCATACGCATAAAAATAATAAAATGCTTGCGGAAGGAAGCGTGCTACATTGATGGAGTTAGCCGAAGTTAGTTTCATTTTGACATTCAGTTCTTCGTCCATAAAGGCCGTTTTTACAAGCGCCTGACAATCGTCGAAAGTGCCATCCACTTCAATGGCCGTAATATTTTGCCCCAGTGTGGTGAACTGACATTCCTGTATAGGACTCACTTTCCCTTTTGGGTAAAGCACATACACATGAATGCCTTCCACACCCAGAAAACCATTGGCCACTGCACTTCCGGTATCGCCCGAAGTAGCTACAAGTACATTTACCTGACGGTTTCCATCATCCGAACGCTGAATAAAATAACTCAGCATACGCGACATAAACCGTCCGCCCACATCCTTAAATGCCAGCGTAGGGCCATGAAACAGTTCCAGACTAAATATATTCTCCTCTACTTTTACAAGCGGCACATCGAAACTCAGTGTATCGTTCACCATCAATTTCAGCATATTGGCATGCACATCGTCGCCAAAAAGCATGTAGGCAGCCGTATAAGCCATATCCTGAAACGACATTTTGTCGATATTGTCGTAAAACACAGCCGGGATTTCGGTTATCGAATCTGGCATAAAGAGACCCTTGTCCTCGGCAAGTCCTTTGACTACTGCATTGGCAAGCGTTTCGCCTGTAATCTGTTTGTTTGTACTGTAATACTTCATTTTCTATTTAACCACTAAGGCACTTAGTACATTTTATAAGTACTAAGCAAATATGTAATTATTCTTAATTTACGGATTTTCACCTGCAAAGATACTGCTTTTAACCTAAATAACCGACAGTTAGCAGCTGATTTATATTTTATCAAAAGTGTTTATATTCATCAATTTCATAATAGACCCGGCATAAACGAAGACTTCCAAATAAATACTCAAACATAATTTAGTTGAAGTAAAAACATCCAAAATAGAGAATACACAAAAAATAAAACCACCCAATGTAAATCAGGTGGTTTTCACTACAAGTTCAAACGCTTGCAGTCATATTATTTTATCAGTTGCTGCATAAACTCCATTTCGCGCAGTAAACCATAGCTTCCGTTTTCGCAGGCAAATTCATCGTATTGCTGCACGCTGTCGGGCAATTCGCCGGGACTATAAACGACAAACGGCACAGGCTTGTTGGTATGCGTGCGAATGGCGCAGGGCGTTGGGTGATCGGGCAAAAGTGCAATCGTCACAGGTTCGTTCCATTGCAACACGGCATCGAGCACCGGTTTCACAATGCGTTTATCGAGATATTCGATGGTTTTAATTTTCAGATCCACATCACCTTCGTGACCGGCTTCGTCGCTGGCTTCGATATGCAGATATACAAAATCGTCGGTTTTCAGCGCTTCGATGGCTGCCTGAGCTTTTCCTTCGTAATTTGTATCATACAGTCCGGTAATTCCTTCCACCTCTATCACTTTCAGTCCTGCATACACCCCAATTCCACGAATCAGATCGACTGCGGATATTACCGAACCGCTTTTCAGTCCGTAAAGTTCCATCAGCGTTTTCATTTCAGGACGGTAACCGGGCGACCACGGCCAAATACTGTTGGCTTTGTCCTTGCCGGCGGCTGCACGTTTCAGATTGACAGGATGATTTTCGAGCAAAGGTTGCGAACGAAGAATCAGATCGTTAAGCATTTCTGCCGTTTCTCTTGCTTCAGCGCTTTCAGCTTTTATCATTACATCGGTAAACGGCGTTCCGGGCACATCGTGTGGAGGAGTGCAATGTAACTGCTTTTTACCACCTTTCATTTTCAGCAAATGCCGATACGAAACACCGGGATAAAAGCTAAAAAGCTCATCTCCCAATTCTTTCTGGAGAAAAAGCATCAACTCTTCGGCCTCTTCGCTACTGATATGACCTGCCGAATGGTTTTTAATGATACCGTTTTCGAGACAGATAAGATTACAGCGCATGGCCATTTCATTTTCCTCAATTGACACACCGATACTTGCAGCTTCGAGCGAACCACGTCCTTCGAATACTTTCGGCACATCGTAACCCATTACGCTCATGTTGGCAATTTCGCTACCCGGCGCAAAACCTGCTGGAATAGTGTCGAGCATTCCGCATCGGCCCATGGCAGCTAATTTATCAATATTCGGTTTTTCGGCCACCTGCAAACAGGTTTTATGGCCGAGCGAGGCTATTGGCTCATCTGCCATGCCGTCGCCGAGAATAATAATGTATTTCATAAGACCTCAAGCCCCTCTGAGAGCTTCAATAAACGCCCTGAATCAAAAATGATTTTACGGGCAGATTAGTAATTTTCTATTTTGATCAGTAAAAAAAAGTTGTACCCGGATTATCCATTTATCTTATCCAAAAGTAATTGTTTGGATAAATCTTTCAGATACAATTATCCCCTAAGATATAATTATCCCCCTTTAGGGGTTAGGGGTATTTACAAAAAATCTTTATAATCGTCGAGTGCTTCTTCGAATTTACGCACTGCTTCTTCAAGAGTTGTATAACTTTCGCCACCAGCTGCATTCAGGTGACCTCCACCGCCAAACAAATCGGCTGAGACCTTATTGGCAGGAAAAGTGCCCTGCGAACGAAGTGAAATTTTAATTTTATCCGGATCCTCACGCATAAAAACCGAGAACAGCACACCATCAATGGAAAGTGGCATATTTACAAGTCCTTCAGCATCACCGTTTTTAAAATTAAACTCTTTGAGTTCGTCAAGCGAAAGGGTAATCAGGGCAGCCTTGTTTTCAGGATAAATTTTCATTTTCCGGTACAAAGCATAGCCCATAAGCCTCATTCTATCAGCCGAATATGTATTGAAAACCCTGCGATAAATATCATCTTTGTCCACGCCAAGCTTAATTAGCTCATAAACAATTGAATATATTTCAGGCTTATTTGAATTATATGTAAAAGCTCCCGTATCTGTCATCATGCCCGTATAAATACATTCGGCAGCAGCCAGATTTATTTTTGAGAAATCGCCCATGCGGCAAATCAGTCTGAATATAAGCTCGCTGGTCGATGAAATTTCGGGATACGAGATAGTCACTTTAGCATAATCGCCGGGGTGTAAATGATGATCCACAAGTATTTTAGGAGCCGCAGCGTCTTTAATGACCTGCTCCATACCTGCAAGGCGGTTCAGCACATTGAAATCGAGCGTAAAAATCAGATCGGTAGCCGCAATAATCTCATCGCACTTTTCTTTATCGGCTTCGTACACCAGAATTTTATCAGCTCCGGGCATCCAGGCCAGAAAATCAGGAAAAGCGGTTGGTACAATCACCTGAGGTTCCTTTTCGATGGTCATCAGGTAATGCCACAATCCGAGTGCCGAGCCTAAGGCATCGCCATCAGGACCCACATGTACTACAATTACAATTTTTTCAGCCTTGTCAATCTCTTTCTGAACCTTGTGTATAAGGTCTTCGGCTATCACTTTAGAAATCATTCGGATTTTCTTTTAATTTGAGCACAAAAATAGCAAAAAAAATATGATTCTGAACAGTTTCGGGATAATCAGGTTTTAATCTGAAAAGTTCAGCACAAAAGCTCCTTTTTCGGCTACTGAATAGAACGGAATGTTTTGTGCAAGGCATTCGCGGCGAATACTTCCGGTATACCAATCGGAAATTGTATTATCCACAATTATACAGCGGGGCCGGACACAGTTTAGTATCTCATTTATGCGTGGCTTCTGACGACCTCCGATAATCAGAAAATCGACCTCTACAGGTTGTTCATTGTATTTTGCACGTAAACTTTCATCCATCAACAGAAAAAAGCGCAGATTACGAAACTCTGCAAAACCATTGCTGAACCACGTGGGATTATCCAGCGGGGAATTATCGTTCAGTTTTTCTTTGAGTGCGAAAGCAGCAGTCAGTTTTTCGAATGAAACTGTATCAGTGCTAATGTAATAATGCTTTGCAGAATTGATAAAACTCAAATGCGTTTGTCTGTTATCCGAATACACAATAAATCTGTCAGTTTGCAGGGTGCGATAATGCCTGTATAAATCGGCACTCACCACAAAAAGCGTTAAACACAAAGCACAAAATAAAAGCAGGTATTTTTTATAATTAAAATAAGCTACCAGCAAAATAACAGTCAAACTTACGGCCAGCAACTGCCAGACATCAATAGATAAGACACTAAGCGACAGCGGTAAATCGTGAATAAAAGAAATACTTCCGTTTAATATTTTCAGAAATAATTTCAGTAAAAAGGCAATGGCATCCGATAGCAATGGAATTGGCGAAACCACAAAAAGCGCCACCGCAAAGTAAATAATCAGCGTGGCAAACGGAATGGCTATCAGATTGGTAAGCAGAAAATAATTTGGAAACTGATGAAAGTAAAACACCGAGAGCGGCGCTGTTCCGATTTGAGCGGCAAGCGAGACAGCTGTCAAGTCCCATGTCCATTTCAGAATTTTATTTTTGGTGTAAAACCATTTGGCAATAAGCGGTTGAAAATACACAATGCTCACTACAGCCGAAAAGCTCAACTGAAAACCTACATCGTACAGATAATTTGAATTATACAGCAACATTAAAAATGCTGCCACCGAAATGGTATTATAAATCTGCGATCTACGAAGCAATGCACTACCAACAGCCACCAGCGAAAACATGGAAGTAGCACGAATTACCGAAGGAGGCATACCTGTAATAAACGCATACGACCACAAAAACAGCAGGATAAAAAACAACTTCAAAAATCGCAGCTTTGGTTTCTTATCCAAAAACCGAAGGAGGAAACTTATCACCAGATAAATGACACCTACATGTAAACCACTCACTGCCAGAATGTGCATTCCACCACTTGTAGTATAATTCTGACGCAGTTCGGGGTGTAGCGCATCTTTGCTGCCAAGAGTCAGCGCAGCCAGCACGGCATACTCGTCGCCCTCGATACCAAAACGTTTGAAAACATTCAGCAGTTTTTCCTGTACATTTTCAGCAAGCCGGAGAATTGAAAATGAAGTGTTTTTGTCAGCCTTTTTCCAGTGATCAGTATCCACATAAGCTGTCGCGCCATAACCCTGCTGCGCCAGATAAGTGGCATAATCAAAGCCTTCGGGGTTGACAACTCCATCAGGTTTGCGGAAAGTGGTTTCGAGCATCAAACGTTCGCCACTACGCAGCATTTCGGAAGCCGAATCACGTGCTACATAAAGCAGGGCATTTCCCTTCGCTGCATGGATTACCCCAAGTGAATCTGTATAATTCAAAGTACGCACGCGGCAAAGCACACTTTTCTCTTTTACAACAGGTGCTTCGACTATTTCCACATAGCTCATGCCCTTTTGTCCTTCGAAACGGAATTCGCTTCGTCGTCCGTGAAACTCTGAAAGCACATATCCAATAAGAAAAATGCTAAGGTAAACTGAGAAGCCGAAAAGCCAGCGAAAGCGGTATTGAAGTGAGGGATTTTTAAAGAAGTAGTTGAGCGAAACGGAAAGTAAAACAAAAAACAACAAAGCGCCGGTCAGAACAGCACTAAAACCTGCAAACTGAAAGAATACAATTCCTGCAATAAGAGGCAGCAACAAACGGAAAAAAGGTGTCCGCTGAAGGAAAGACATAGTTTTTTTATTTAGCGTTTCAAAATTTCAGAGTTTCAGGGTTTCGGGTTTCGGGTTTCGGGCTGATTAGTTGATTAGTTGATTGATTGGTCAATTAGTTTATTTTTCAAAGTCGGTAATATTAAATTCCTGGCAGAGCCAAGCGGCAAAGCCGAGCGGTAAATGTTGAAATTGTAAATAGTAAATTTTCAACTTTCAACTTTCAAGAGCTCCACAATCATTTTTTCAGGATCGGGTGCATTGAAAACAGTACTTCCGGCTACCAATACATTCACGCCCCGCGCAAAAAGTTTCGGAGCATTTTCGGCATTTACACCGCCATCCACTTCAATCAGACAGTCGGGATTTAATCTGTCCACCATTTCTTTCAGGGCATCGATACGCCCGTAACTATCTTCGATAAACTTCTGTCCGCCATAACCGGCAAAAACCGTCATCAGCAGCACCATATCCACTTTGTCGATAAATGGTTCGAGCTCACTCACAGGCACATCGGGATTAATGGTAATCCCCACTTTTATACCTTCAGCACGAATCATCTCAATTACTTCGAGTGGATTTTCGGCAGTTTCGTAATGAAAAGTAAGCATCTCCGCTCCTGCCCTTGCAAATCGCTGCACATATTTCCCGGGGTTTACTATCATAATATGCACATCAAGAAGTTTGTTACAATGCTTCTTAACTGCTTCAATCACCGGAAAACCAAAGGAGATATTCGGCACAAACACGCCATCCATCACATCGATGTGCAACCATTCAGCTCCGCTACGGTTTATCATTTCGCACATCGACTGAAGATTTCCAAAGTCAGCCGCCAATATCGAGGGAGAAATTATTCGTTTCATTTATTTATATTTGAGATTATAATGGTTGTACGCAAGCTCTGAAACAAACCATGTCAGCAACTTACAAAATTCTGTTTTTTTTTAAACAACAGCTTTGAGTGCAAAAATAACAAAAAAAAAGACTTCCAATGGTTTTTTGGAAGTCTCTTTTTGCAAAAATGACAATTGAAAACTATGGTTTTCTATCAAATAAGTAATCGATAATTATTATTGATATGTTTTCACCGCATAGTACACAGTAGTTTTGCAAACAAAAGAAAAGACTAAGGACACATAGAATTATCCCGAAAAACGGGATAATTTCAGCGCTGTAAAACGTATCATCAGATACGTTTACTATGCGAACTAAGTCTTTTATCTACAATAATTACTATGTGTTCTATTGTGTTTAAAATATATCTTTCAATATTTCAAACCACTAAAAATAGTCTGTTGAAAAAATTAAATCAAATGGATGTCGAGTTTACGACATTCATCGCGCATATCTTCGGGCCATATACTTGCCTGTATTTCACCAATATGAGCTTTACGCAGGAAGAACATACACAAACGTGACTGGCCAATACCACCACCAACTGAAAGCGGCAGTGAGCCTTCGAGCAGTCGTTTGTGGAAATAAAGTTCTTTGCGATCTTCTTTTCCTTCGAGTGCCAACTGACGAAGCAAAGCTTCTTTATCCACACGGATGCCCATCGACGAAATTTCGAAAGCAATTTCCAATACCGGATTCCAAAGAATAATATCACCATTCAAACCCTGTAAACCGTCCTCACCCGGAGTTGTCCAGTCGTCGTAGTCAGGAGCACGACCATCATGTTTTTTACCATCGCCCAACGGTCCGCCGATACCCATAATAAACACCGCTTTGTGCTTACGTGCGAATTCGGTTTCGCGTTCCTTTGGAGTTTTATCAGGATACATTTGGCGTAATTCCTCGGCATGAATAAAGGTAATATCCGGAGGAAGTACAGGTTTGATATCAGCAAAACTTTCAGACACCAGGTATTCTGTGCGAAGAAGAGTAGCATAAATGCGACGAACGATCGATTTCAAAAAGTCTACATTACGCTCTTCGGC
The DNA here is from genome assembly GCA_009929375.1 of Bacteroidia bacterium. Classification (GTDB taxonomy): domain Bacteria; phylum Bacteroidota; class Bacteroidia; order Bacteroidales; family Paludibacteraceae; genus Paludibacter. The sequence goes on along the minus strand of SAAO01000024.1, from coordinate 13,172 downwards.
TGTCATTACACGTTCCCAGTCCCACTGATCCACGTAAAGTGAGTGAATATTACCCAGTTCTTCGTCGGCACGAATGGCGTTCATATCGGTATAAATGCCATATCCGTTTTCAATTTCGTAATCGGCCAGCGTCACACGTTTCCATTTGGCAAGCGAATGCACCACTTCGGCACGCACATCGCCCATATCCATAATGGGAAAATTCACAGCACGCTCGGTACCGTTCAGGTCGTCGTTGAGTCCGGTGCCACGTAATACAAAAAGCGGTGCAGTGACACGACGCAGTCTGAGTTCGGCTGACAAATTTGCCTGAAAGAAATCTTTAATCTTGGTAATACCCAGTTCGGTCTGTTGCAGATTTAAAATGGGCTTATAGCTTTTGGGTCTGAATAAATAGCTCATAAGAGTGTATAATATGTGTTTTTGATTTAAATTTCAGGCAAAGATAATCATTTTGTCAGAGTAACAAGCAATAAAATATACTTTTTGTTCGACAAAACAATTATTAAACATAAAAAACGCCATTTTTCAGTATTGAAAAATGGCGTTTTTTATGTTTATCCTGTATTTACTTCTTTCTTTTGTAATGTACAAATGAATATGGATAAGGATTCTTCTCATCAGCTGACATATCCTGACGCGACACCTCTTCCCATTTCGAAAAATCAACTTCAGGAAAATAAATATCGGCACTAAACTCGTGATGTACCCATGTAATATAAAGCGAATCTGCAATTTCGAGGCTCTGACGATAAACCGCAGCACCACCTACAATAAAGACTTTCTCTTCTTTTTCGCAAAGATAAAAAGCATCTTCGAGCGAGTCGGCTTCAAAATAACCTTCGTTTACACCTTCGGACATTACCGAAGTAAGCACCACATTTCTACGATTAGGAAGCGGGCCATTCGGCAGGCTTTCAAAGGTTCGTTTACCCATAACTACCGCATGACCGGTGGTCAGTTCTCTGAAATGCTTCAGATCGGCCGGTAAATGCCAGGGAAGTTTATTTCCCTTTCCAATGGCATAATTGTCGGCCACAGCAGCAACAATTGAAATTTCTGACATAATGATTAATTTACGATTTTAATTTCACAATAACTTTATCATCTTAAAATGACAAAGTAAAGCTATATTTTCAGTTATATTACGGTCAAAATACAAGGGCACGATGCCCAAAAAAAAACTTCAATCGTAAACAGACAGGCCGACAAAATTACATAAAAAAAACGGATAACCGACCAAGCTATCCGTTTAATATGTGTTGGATTTTGCACAAAAAGCACAACTCTGTGAAATTAAATTGAAACCTCCCCTTTTATATGTGGGTGTGGATCGTAATTGATCAGTTCGAAATCTTCGAATTTAAAATCGAAAATACTCTTTACATCAGGATTGATTTTCATTTGTGGCAACGAACGGGTTTCGCGACTTAATTGCAATTTCACCTGTTCGAAATGGTTTGTATAAATATGTGCATCGCCAAGCGTATGTACAAAATCGCCGGCTTTAAGGCCCGTAACCTGCGCCATCATTTGCAGCAACAAAGCATACGAAGCAATATTAAAAGGAACGCCCAGAAAAATATCGGCACTGCGCTGATAAAGTTGCAGACTCAGTTTTCCATCGGCCACATAAAACTGAAAAAATGCATGACATGGCGGAAGATTCATATTAGGAATATCGGCCACATTCCATGCGCTCACAATAATGCGTCGCGAATCGGGATTGTTTTTTATGGTATTCACCACTTCAGTAATCTGATCGATGTGACCACCATTGTAATCGGGCCACGAACGCCACTGATATCCGTAAATATGCCCGAGATCACCTTTTTCGTCGGCCCATTCGTTCCATATTCGCACACCATTATCCTGCAGATACTTCACATTCGTATCGCCGTTCAGAAACCACAAAAGTTCGTGAATAATGGATTTGAGATGAAGCTTTTTGGTTGTGAGGCAGGGAAATCCTTCCTCCATATTAAAACGCATCTGATGCCCGAACACACTGATCGTTCCGGTTCCGGTTCGGTCTTCTTTCCGCACTCCTTCGGTCATTACGCGCTGCAATAAATCGAGATATTGTTTCATTTGTTTTTAATTGACCCCTAACCTCCGCCACGGCGTACAGGCTCTAAAGGGGAATAAGACGGGTTGCATTGAGTTTTTTGCGTTTATAATCCTTACCTTGCGTGTCCAAATGATTATATTTGGTTTCGAAGGTTTGTTTCTTTATTTGTAAGTAGTTTTCAATACTCTGAACTCAGTACGACGATTGATTTGTTTAGCCTGCTCCTGCTGATCGGCAGGAAGTGCATTTACAAATGCCTCGGTCAGTTCATCGTTTTCCTTAAGGAAAGAGAATTTCTGTGCTGTAGCCGCATTTACCACAAATGGTTTTTCTTCGCCATAACCCACTGCAGTCAAACGATCTTTGGCAATGCCGGCAGCAATCAGATATTCCACCACAGATTGCGCTCTTCGCTCCGACAATGTTTTGTTGGCTTCGTTGTTGCCCACATGGTCGGTATGCGCACTGATTTCGATGGTGATGTTCGGATTATCGCGTAGTATTTTCACCAACTCCTGTAAACCTGTCTCCGACTCCGGCGTTAAATTCCATTTACCAAACTCATAAAAGATATTATCCATCTGAATAGGTTTGTAAATGGTTACAAGCGTAAAATCCTGCGTAAAAATCTTACTTTCTTTCACGCCAACAGTTGAGAGTCGGGCTTCCTTGTTGAGAAAACCACGGGCAGTAGCCATCATCACACAATCAATATTTTTGTCGATCTTTATGCGATAAGTACCGTCCTTTTTTACCTGCACACGGGCGTTGATACCCGAGTTGCTAACCAATCGCACATAAGCATCCGTCACAGGACTCTGATTTTCGTCGAGCACACGACCTTCGAGCAGATATTCGTATTCGGGTAACTCAAAACTCCATATATTGTCGTAACCACGATTTTCGCCTCTGTTCGAACTAAAAAAACCACGCTCGGCATTTCCTTCAAAAGCAATTCCGAAATCGTCGAAGCTTGAATTTATGGGCATTCCCACATTTTCAACTATCCAGGTCTTGTCTTTCAATACCGCTTTAAAAATATCCAGTCCGCCAATTCCGGGCAAGCCGTTCGACGAGAAATAAAGTGTTCCATCGCGACGCACTGTCGGAAACATTTCATCGCCGGGCGTATTAATCTGTGGTCCGGCATTGCGAACATCTTTTACAGTCCCCTCATCGTAAGTGGCAATCCAGATATCCTTTCCTCCGAAACCGTTCGGGGCATCCGACACAAAATAAAGAGTCATATCGTCGGGGCCTATGGCCGGGTGAGCCACCGTAATGGCACTATCCTTGAAAATCTCAAGCTTCTTGGGAACACTCCAGCTACCTCCTGCCCTGCTCGACACATAAATCTCTGCACCGGTTTCGCCATTTGTTTGCTGACGGGCACGGGTCATAAACATCATACGACCATCGGCTGTAAATGATACTGCTCCATCGTCGGTCACAGTAGTGGCAGCTTCTTCAGCAGCAGAAATCTGTGGTTTTTCCCATTTTCCGGCAGCATTCTTTTTCGACGAAAATATTTTATGTACAGGCGAGCCGGTAATACGACTGCTTTTGGCTGCCGATTTAGCATTCAGCGATCTGTTCGATGTAAAAAACAACATATCGCCATCGGTTCCTGAAAAAGCCGGACTAAAAGAATAACTCCTGCGTGCATTGAACACATCGGCTTTTTTCACCACATAAGGCGTGGGAGTCGCTTTGAACTGAGTCGACAATTCAAGCGCTTTCAGCCCGTTGGCAGCCATTGTGTGTGAACTGTCCTTTTTCAGATAAATGGCGTAGTTTTTCGCAGCCAAATCATATTTACCATTTCGGTGAAGCACCTGCGCATAGCGCAGATACACAAGACTATCGGGATAACCGAAACGAATGGCATTGGCATACATTTGTTCTGCATTCGCATAATTCAGCAAACGCGAACATTCAGCCTGATTGAAAACAACCTTAGCCCTGGTGGTTTTGTCCTTAGCCGGAATCTGCGAAAAAAGCTTTCTATACTTCTCCCCTGCCGAAAAATATTCGCCCATGCTGAATTCTTTGTCAGCCTTTTTCAAACGGGAATTCAGGCTGCAACCCTGCATAAGCCATACCGCGGAGAATAATAGAAGAAAGTATAGAAGTTTTTTCTGCATATTTTATTACGCTAATTCGTGAATAACCAGTCCCGAACGTAGTTTGGGTTCAAACCATGTTGTTTTAGGAGGCATAATGTTTCCGGTATCAGCAATATCAATAAGTTGCTTCATCGACACAGGATAAAGTGCCAGCGCGACACGCATTTCACCACTATCGACACGTTTTTTCAGCTCACCAAGTCCGCGAATACCACCTACAAAGTCGATGCGTTTGTCGCTGCGCAGGTCTTTAATGCCCAACACTTCGTCCAGAATCAGGTTCGACGAAATTGTCACATCGAGCACTCCGATAGGATCATTGTCATTGTAAGTTCCGGCTTTTGCGGTAAGTGAATACCATTCGCCCGAAAGATACAACGAAAAATTGTGTAATTTATTGGGTTTGTAAATCTCAGTTCCCATTTTTTCCACATCGAAATTCACAGCCAGTTTAGCCAGAAATTCTTCGTCGGTCAGATTATTCAGATCTTTAACCACACGGTTGTAGTCGATAATGTTCAGCTGATTATCGGGGAAGCAAACTGCCATAAAGTAGTTGTATTCCTCGGTGCCGGTATGATTAGGGTTCTGACGGCGTTTTTCGTCGCCAACCAATGCTGCAGCAGCGCTACGGTGATGTCCGTCGGCAATGTACAGCGAAGGAATTGCAGCGAACAGTTCGGTTATGCGTGCAATGGTTTCAGGATTGTCGATTACCCAGAAATGGTGTCCGAAGCCATCGCCCTGAGCCACAAAGTTATATTCAGGATCGTTTTTTACAATGTCCGACACAATGGCATCGAGTTCGGCATGGTGTGGATATGCAAAAAACACCGGTTCGATATTGGCATTGTTTACACGCACATGTTTCATGCGGTCTTCTTCCTTGTCACGACGGGTAAGTTCATGCTTTTTAATGCGGCCTTCCATATAGTCGTCCACATGTGCACAAACAACGAGTCCGTATTGTGTTTTTCCGTTCATGGTCTGTGCATACACATAGTATTTTTCCTGTTCGTCCTGTACGAGCCAGCCTTCGTTTTTAAACTTTGTAAAGTTCTCGAGTGCTTTTGCGTACACTTTTTCGTCGTGTTCGTCGGTACCGGGTGCAAAATCAATTTCGGGTTTGATAATGTGATACAACGACATTGGATTTCCGTCGGCTTCCACGCGGGCTTCTTCAGAATTCAACACATCGTAAGGGCGTGAGGCCACTTTTTCAACTAAATTTTTTGGAGGACGAATACCTTTAAAGGGTTTAATAACAGCCATAAACTTAAGTTTTTTGAATTTAATTTTTCTGTTTTTTTGAGAGTTGCAAAGTTACATAAAAAATTATGACTATGCGAGTATTTTCATGCGCACAGAAGTGTTTTCGTTTCAATATGCAAAAAATAATTCGCATACTGAAACATTTATAATCAAATTACTGTATTTTATTAATTGTAGTCCGGTAAAATCATTAGATTCTTCGCTTCGCTCTGAATGACAGTATTTTGTATTGAATTTGGTTAGGAGGGGGATAGGTTGGCAGCTTCGCCGCCAACCTATCCCCCTCCTAAAATATAACCAATTGATTGTCATCTCGAACGGAGTGAGATATCTCATTTTAATCATTAAGAAAAAATTACCGGACAACTCTGTATTTTAATAATACCTGAAAATAACTATCTTTGGCAGTCTGATTAAATTGAACAGAAAAATGAAAAAAACATTCAGAGCCATAACGCTTGTGCTGATTTTGTGTTTAGGACACAACGGAATTACTCAGGCACAGGATTTTGCAAAAGGAGCTGATATCAGCTGGCTAACAGAAATGGAAGCTACCGGGAAAAAATTTTACAACAGCGAAGGTGTTCAGACAGAATGTATGACTTTGCTGAAATCGCTTGATATGAATGCCGTGAGACTGAGAGTCTGGGTAAACCCGACCGATGGTTGGTGCAATGCAGCCGATCTGTTGGTCAAAGCCCGTCGCGCAAGCAATCTGGGCATGCGTATTATGATCGATTTCCACTACAGCGACTCGTGGGCAGACCCTTCGAAGCAAACCAAACCGGCAGCATGGACAACTTACGACCTGAACGGATTAAAAACAGCTGTAGCAAACCACACAAGAGATGTACTCACGCTGCTTAAAAACAATCAGATTGCTGTAGAATGGGTACAGGTGGGAAATGAAACCGGAAATGGTATGTTGTGGGAAACAGGCAAAGCATCAGTAAGCATGAGTAATTATGCTGCGCTTACTACTGCCGGATACGATGCGGTAAAAGAAGTTTATCCGAATGCCAAAGTCATAGTGCATATCCACAACGGATACGACAACAATCTTTTTCGTTGGATTTTCGATGGTCTTAAAAACAACGGAGGCAAATGGGATATAATAGGCATGTCGCTTTATCCATCGTGGTACACCGTTAAGAACGACTGGCAATCGGCCAACAATGCCTGTCTGGCCAATATGAATGATATGGTTACCCGTTACAATAAAGAAGTAATGATTGTGGAGTGCGGAATGAGCTGGGATATGGCAGCTACTGCCAAAAGCTTTCTGACCGATCTTATTTCCAAAACAAAACAGGTAAAAAACGGTATGGGAACAGGCGTTTTTTACTGGGAACCTCAGTCGTACGGCAACTGGAAAGGTTACACTCTGGGGGCATTCGACAATAGCGGACGACCTACAGTAGCCTTGGATGCTTTCAGGAACATTACTGAAACCCTACAACTGAAAGCGGAGACATTTAATATACATTACAATAAAACCGTAGCAGAAATTTCGTTTGACGAAAGGTTCCGTAAAGTAAGCGTTATCAGTGCTGCAGGTAAAATTGTGCTGACCGCTGAAAACACCGACAGCATTGCAACCCGTCAACTTTCACCGGGTACATATATTGTAAATGCACAGTCATACTCCGGAAAAGAGTTAAAAGCAAAAATAATATTACACTGAGTCTTTGTCGATAAAATACTTACGACCTTCACTTTGTTTTATAAACACCACTCTGCATCATAATCTCCAAACCGGCATGTGTGCCTGTGTCCTCGAAAAGCAATTTATTATCGCTGAAAAGTTTTAAATGCACAGCGCCCGAAAGTCCCTCTTTGATTGATTGTATCATGGCTCCGTTTTTGGGCGAAGGCAGCGAAATTGTTTTTTCGTTCTGCGCTTCAATTTCGAGCCTCAGTCCCCCTTTTACAATGGTATATTTTACACTTTGAGTTTCTATTTCCTTCTGCACCACTTTTGCTCCGTTGTAAGTGGCAAAACGATATTCAACACCCCCGTGTATCAAATTTACTATCAAACCATTAAAACTAAAAACCTTAAATGGAATAATGGCTTCGGAAAACATAAACGACGTAACCGGATTCGTGAAATGATTCGACTGCATCCACACATATTCGCGTGGAAATGAGCGTCCCCAGTCCTTTTCCATATAGCCTTTTCCTCCGCTAAAGCTAATGGCTTTTCCATCAATCTGCATTTCGCCGGACAGACTGTGACTCATACTCAGCACACCATGATAACATTCCATAAAGGTGAAAAAGCCGAAAAAACCCATAATGGATGGCGACAATGGCGAAGTTTTAATTCCGGTATTACCCATAAAATCAATTTTCCCCTTTATGCTCAAATATTTATGGTAGATAGAAATACTTACGCCCTTTTCGGTAAATATATTATCGGCTATGCTCAAACGAAATTTCGAATTATCAACCGAAAAATCGTTCAGATCAAAATCCACATATATAGTTTTCAAATCGACATCGCCATAAGTGACAAATACCTGAATAAAAGCATGTGAATGCTCATTATGCAGACTAATGCCCGGAATAAGAGCCAGCGAACACAGTCCATCAGCACTTACCATTTTATAATACCAACCTTCGAAATAATTTTTCTTTTGCAGATTTCCCTGAAAAAGAATGGGATTTTTGATTTTGTGAAACATATATATTAGTCATTATAAGTTGGTGATAAAATCATATCTTTAAGTTTTAACGCAAAGAGCGCAAAGAGAATATCCTCTTTCTGTTTTTATCAAATATTCCGCCGCTCGGCTTGCCAAGAAAGAGCGCAAATGGAACATGCCGATTTATCGGTAGAGAAAAACTTATCAGTTTTTTCTTCGCGTCTTTACAACTTCGCGTTCTTTGCGTTTAAATAAAATATTTCACTTTGTTCTCTAACTTATGCCTGCAAAACCAACAAAGTTTTTATCCCAAAAAGAAATTACAACAAACGCGGGTGCAAAAATGTTATTTTACAAAAAACAAATTAAACACTCAGCTTATGGCATTCTTCCAGTTTATTGAAACACAGGAAATACGGGCAGACATTCACGAAATATGGGATTTTATTTCGTCGCCACTAAACTTAAAGAAAATAACGCCCGAATATATGGGTTTTGTAGTTACCAACAAAATGGCTGAACAAAAAATGTATCCTGGCATGATCATTACCTACAAGGTAAGTCCGGTTTTGGGTATAAAAATGAACTGGGTAACCGAAATCACGCAGGTAAAGGAGCTTGAATATTTTGTGGACGAACAGCGCATTGGCCCTTATGCCATGTGGCATCACGAACATAAAATTGAAGCCATCGAAGGCGGTGTATTAATGACCGATATTGTATCGTACCAACCGCCTTTTGGTTTTATCGGGGCCATTGCCAATTCATTATTTATCCGGAAACAACTACAGGGTATTTTTGACTACAGAAAAACAGCAATGGAAAAACAATTCGGAAAAACAGACAGATAAATAATACCCCTTTTTATTTATCTGTTGAATAAATTCAGAATAAATGATTGTCACAGCCACATGTCAGTATTTTTTCACTATATTTGCAGCTATCAAAAGAAACTGAGCACACATCAGGAGCTTTTGGAAAACAACCACTTCAGAAAAAGTGCAGTGCAAACATGTTATCCATCCTTATACCAATATATAACCACAATGTCACGCAGCTGATATCCGACCTTCACAGGCAGGCTACCGATCAGTTTATCGATTTTGAAATTATTGCGTTTGAAGATGGATCGGTATTGCATTACGACCAGAACAAAGCCATCTGTCAGAAGCTGAATTGCCGACATATTGCCTCCGAGAAAAATATTGGCCGCTCGGCTTCGCGCAATTTGCTTGCCCGCGAAGCCCGTTACGACCATTTGTTATTTATGGATTGCGATGCCAGAGTCTGTTCCGACCATTTTATTGAAAAATATCTGGCATTCTGCCACGAAGAATGCGTAGTGATCGGTGGCACTGCTTACGACCCCGACGAACATAACCCCGCCTACAGTCTGAGACTGAAATATGGCCGTGAACGCGAAGCACGCACAGCTGCCGAACGCTCGAAAAACAACTTTGCCACTTTTAATTTTCTGATATCGAAAACCATTTTCGACAAAATAAGTTTCGATGAAAGTATTCGCGGATACGGACACGAAGATATGCTGTTTGGTCATCAGCTCAAACAACTGGGCTATGAATTTATACAGATAGAAAACCCTCTTATACACACCGGACTCGACGAAAACACTGTATTTCTGAAGAAAACAGAAGAAGCCACCGCTAACCTTTTAAAGCTACACAAAACCGGACGCTACCCTTTTCTCACAAGCGAGTCGACACTACTCAGAAAATACAGCACTGTACAAAAAGCAGGCTTACGCCCTGTAATGGCAATGCTTTACAATCTACTTGCCATTGGTATGACCTCAAGACTTTGCAGTCCGAAACCTTCGCTCTGGCTTTTCGATCTTTACAAACTGCTTTTCATGTGTCAACTGTCATTGAAAAAATGACAAGTTGGCAGCCCTGAATTTATTTCGTTTGACGAAACAGGACAAAGTCTGTCAGATTTTACAGCGTAACGTTTTGGCACGGAATGTGCAAACTCCGTATGCGTTCGAAAATGATATTCCGGAATTCATCTGCTTCGGACATTTCAAACCGAAAATTCAATAACAATATAAATATCAAATTAAACTTAAATACTGAAGAGTTATGAACATTAAACCATTAGCCGACCGCGTGTTGGTAAAACCAGCTCCGGCAGAACAAAAAACAGTAAGTGGAATCATTATCCCCGATTCAGCAAAGGAAAAACCCCTGAAAGGCGAAGTACTTGCAGTGGGTAACGGAACAAAAGATGAAACAATGGAAGTAGCTGTAGGTAACACCGTACTTTACGGAAAATATGCAGGTACCGAACTCGAATGGGAAGGCGAAAAATATCTTATCATGCGTCAGTCGGATATTCTGGCAATAATTTAAGCCCCCTGTCCCCCTAAAGGGGAAATAAAGAGTGCTTGAAAACTGTAATTATTTTAGTAAAAACATTGTTTAATTTATAAAAACTCGCTTCCCCCTGCGATTTTCCCCCTTTAGGGGGTTAGGGGGCAAATATATGGCAAAAGAAATATTATTCAATATCGATGCACGCGATCAACTGAAACAGGGAGTTGACGCTTTAGCAAATGCTGTAAAAGTAACACTCGGCCCTAAAGGTCGTAATGTGATTATTGAGAAAAAATTTGGTGCGCCACACATTACAAAAGATGGCGTGACAGTAGCCAAAGAAATTGAACTGGAAGATGCATTCCAGAATCTGGGTGCACAGCTTGTAAAAGAAGTAGCTTCGAAAACAGGCGACGATGCCGGCGACGGAACAACAACAGCTACTGTACTTGCACAGTCAATTGTAAGTGTTGGTCTGAAAAACGTAACTGCAGGCGCAAACCCAATGGATTTGAAACGCGGTATCGACAAAGCGGTGAATGCTGTGGTAAAAAACATTGCCGAACAGGCTCAGCTTGTGGGCGACAACTACGACAAAATTGAGCAGGTTGCTTCTATTTCGGCCAACAACGATGAAGAAATTGGTAAACTGATTGCCGACGCCATGCGTAAAGTGTCGAAAGACGGTGTAATCACCATCGAAGAAGCCAAAGGAACCGACACCACTATTGATGTGGTAGAAGGTATGCAGTTCGATCGCGGATATATTTCGGCTTACTTTGTAACCAATACCGAGAAAATGGAAGTAGAAATGGAAAAACCATATATCCTGATCTACGACAAAAAAATCTCGAATCTCAAAGAACTGCTTCCAATTCTGGAACCAGCCGTACAAACCGGTCGTCCGTTGCTCATTATTGCCGAAGATGTGGACAGCGAAGCGCTTACTACCCTTGTAGTAAATCGTCTGCGTGCCAATCTGAAAATCTGTGCAGTGAAAGCTCCGGGCTTTGGCGATCGTCGCAAGGAAATGCTCGAAGACATTGCCATCCTGACAGGTGGTGTGGTTATTTCGGAAGAAAAAGGCATTACACTCGATCAGGCAACTCTCGAAATGCTTGGTACTGCCGAAAAAATTACTGTAAACAAAGACAATACAGTAATTGTAAACGGTGCAGGAGCCAAAGAAAACATTTCGAACCGTGTAGGTCAGATCAAAGCACAAATTGCCACTACCACTTCGGACTACGACCGCGAAAAACTACAGGAACGTTTGGCTAAATTGTCGGGCGGTGTGGCTGTACTTTACGTAGGAGCTGCTTCGGAAGTGGAAATGAAAGAAAAGAAAGACCGCGTAGACGATGCTCTGAGCGCAACACGTGCAGCTATCGAAGAAGGTATCGTTCCCGGTGGTGGTGTGGCTTACATTCGTGCTATCGATGCTATTGCCAACCTCAAAGGAGCTAACGATGACGAAAATATCGGTATCGACATTGTAAAACGCGCTATCGAAGAACCTCTTCGTCAGATTGTGTTCAATGCCGGAAAAGAAGGCGCTGTAGTTGTACAGAAAGTACGCGAAGGCAAAGGCGACTTCGGTTACAATGCCCGCACCGATGTGTACGAAAACTTCTTCGCAGCCGGAGTTGTGGATCCTGCTAAAGTAACACGCGTGGCTCTGGAAAATGCAGCTTCAATCGCAGGCATGTTCCTCACTACCGAATGTGTGATTACTGAAAAGAAAGAAGACAATCCTGCTCCGCAAATGCCTATGGGCGGCGGAATGGGCGGAATGATGTAATCATCAACTGACAGTTGATAGTTGATAGTTGACAATGAACAGCTAATTATCAACTGTGAATTGTCCACTGTCAACTAAAAACGAACTAACTTCCCGCAGGCGCAATCCTGTGGACTTCAATATAAATCAGGAAACCCCTTGCAGTTAAGGCTGTAAGGGGTTTTTTCTGTGGGTTAGGAAAGGATTATGCAAAACACTTTCTGTACCGCGTTGTGATTTGCTTTCAAAATTGTATTTTAGCGCCGAAAGAAACAGCGCTTCGTGGCGAGTGTCGCAGTTATGGCAGTTGTGATTTGCTTTCAAAATTGTATTTTAGCGCCGAAAGAAACAGCTTAGGCTATAGAGTAATAAAAGGCTCTAAAGTTGTGATTTGCTTTCAAAATTGTATTTTAGCGCCGAAAGAAACAGCACTGCCCGTGCACTCGCAGAATCGCAAACTGTTGTGATTTGCTTTCAAAATTGTATTTTAGCGCCGAAAGAAACAGCGGTTAGCCTGTACCATTGGCGTGCTGAATAGTTGTGATTTGCTTTCAAAATTGTATTTTAGCGCCGAAAGAAACAGCGCAGCGCTAATTGGGGAAATAGGGAATCTGGTTGTGATTTGCTTTCAAAATTGTATTTTAGCGCCGAAAGAAACAGCTTTTGTCCGATGCAGGGAGCGTGAATGCCGGTTGTGATTTGCTTTCAAAATTGTATTTTAGCGCCGAAAGAAACAGCACTCACAAAAATGTTCGTTTCATCAGTCTGTTGTGATTTGCTTTCAAAATTGTATTTTAGCGCCGAAAGAAACAGCTTCGGTCATATCTGGAAGCATACCGATGGTGTTGTGATTTGCTTTCAAAATTGTATTTTAGCGCCGAAAGAAACAGCTGAAAGACAAATGGAAAGAACTTAATGATAGTTGTGATTTGCTTTCAAAAT
>SAAO01000076.1 GCA_009929375.1 Bacteroidia bacterium | reverse complement strand
CGGCGGGTATAAGCGGATAAATTCTGATTGTGTTTTCTTCGAAAACGGCAGATGTTTTCAATAAGTAGGAAAATCCGTTTCGATTAATCGAAATATCCGGATAAAAATCCCTTTATTATTTATCAGTGTAGATATGTTTAATCAGCTAAATCCGCGTTCCTGTTTTTTGCTGTTTAATTGAGAATTATTTTTGAAACAAAGAATAAAGACAAACGTTGAAACTTTGAAACGCGAAACTCTGAAGCCCTCTTTACTTGCTTCTGAAGCTGACGAATAAGCTAACGAGGGCGTAAATAAGTACAGCTACCACCCACGAATTAGAACCGATAAACATAAAGTAGGCACCAAGGGCAAGTGTGAGCGAAGCCAGAAAACCAATGCGGTGAAGTCGCTGCATGCGATGTGTGAGGTTGTCGGCAAGAGCCTGAATGGCCTGAAGTATGATAATACCCAAAGCACCGGCTGAGAAAATGTATTTGCCGTAGTTGTTGTCGAGCAAAGTGGCTATAGCACCGGCAAATGTAAGCAGTGCCGAAAGTGCAAAAATATAATTGTATGTACGTTTGGTCATTGATTTTTTTAAGTTGACAGTTGACAGTTGACAGTTGATAGTTGACAGTTGATAATTTAGAAATTTACTATTTATACATTTACCATTTACTCATTTACCATTTACTATTTAATAGTTCCGACTCTGTTGTCTAAATAACGGGGTAATAAGCCAATTTACCCGGAACCCGGAACGCGAAACCCGAAATTTTCTTACTCTTTAATAATAAATATATCCTCGTCTTTGGCTTTCATGTGATAGTTTTCGCGGGCAAATTTTTCGAGATAATCGATGTCGGTTTGCAGGCGTTTGATTTTTTCCTTGTTGCCTTTTATCTCATTCTGATAATAGTCGTATTCTTTCTGCAATTCCCGTATTTTGCGCTGTGTTTGCCAGCGGTTAATCAGGTTATGATCGTCGAAAAAAGTAATGTAAACACCAAACCCGATAAGCAACAACAGATACTTGTTGAACACTACCGGCTTCAGAAAACTCCATATTTTTTTTAAAACTGCCATAAGCTAATTGCTGAATTCATACGTACTTATTAAAGTCGCTCTATCGTTTGTCTTTAAATACAAAGGTAAGCAAATTTCGTGAACTCTCTTTTTTTCTTAAATCTTTTTTATAGCCCATAGACATGCTGTTTTTTTTGAGTATATTTGCATTTCCTTGATACAACATCTTTGCATTTTATGGATAATTTTATTGTTTCGGCCCGTAAGTATCGTCCCATTACATTTAATTCGGTAGTAGGACAGAAGGCGCTTACCACCACATTGAAAAATGCTATTACGAGCAATCATCTGGCACACGCTTATCTGTTCTGCGGTCCGCGCGGAGTAGGTAAAACTACCTGTGCCCGTATTTTTGCCAAAACAATAAACTGTCAGAATCTTACAGCCGAACATGAAGCCTGCGATCAGTGCGAATCATGTGTGGCTTTCAACGAAGGTCGTTCGTACAATATCCATGAACTTGACGCGGCTTCGAACAACGGTGTGGACGATATCCGTACACTGATTGATCAGGTGCGTATTCCGCCACAGATTGGAAAGTATAGCGTGTATATAGTGGATGAGGTGCATATGTTGTCGCAGGGAGCTTTCAATGCTTTTCTGAAAACGCTCGAAGAGCCGCCAGCTCATGCCATGTTTATTCTGGCTACCACCGAAAAGCATAAAATTATTCCTACCATTCTTTCGCGTTGTCAGATATACGACTTCAACCGCATTACAGTGGCCGATACAGTGGCTCATTTGCAGTATGTGGCGCAAAACGAAGGTGTAACGGCCGATGTAAATGCGCTGAGTGTGATTGCGCAGAAAAGTGATGGCGGTATGCGTGATGCCCTGTCTATTTTCGACCAGCTTGTAAGCTTTTGCGGTAATACCATTACTTATCAGGGAGCTATCGATAACCTGAATGTGCTCGATTACGAGTATTATTTCCGATTGGTAAATGCTTTCCTGAAAGGCGAAGTGGCACAATCGCTGCTTATTTTCAACGAAGTGCTCAACAAAGGATTCGATGGTCATCATTTTATTACCGGACTGAGTGCTCACCTGCGCGACGTGCTCGTAAGCAAGGACAAAGATACGCTTCAGTTGCTCGAAGTGGGAGCTGATATAGGTAAACGCTATGTCGATCAGGCGGCCATGTGTAGTCCCGATTTCCTTTTCCGTGCGCTGAAAATAGCCAACGATTGTGATCTGGATTATCGCATAAGTAAAAATAAACGACTCCTCGTGGAATTAGCGTTGATCAGACTTTGCCAGCTGACCGACGAAAAAAAAAACTCTGAACTGACCGATGAGCAGGCGCCTCCCTTACAAAAAGTAATGGTGGCCGCAGCTCCCGAAGTTCAAAATCAGCCGGTAACACCGGTTTCTCAGCCCATTGTTGCACATCAATCAGTTTCTCATCCGGTAAGTCAGCAACCTGCAAGTCCGACAGCTCCGGTACGTCCTGCTGCTGCAGAGCGAACTCCATCGCCGGCATTGTCACGTCCCCGTCCTGCAAGTATTTCGATTACGAAACCTCAGGCTCAGGCCGGAGCAACAGCCGAACCCGGAAATCAGTATCAGACACGACAGGTACAGGTTCAGCAAAACGAACGCTTTACGCAGGACGAGTTGATGACTGCCTGGCGCGAGTTTGGAGCTACCATTACCGACGATATGAAGCGTGTTGGCTTTAATAATACCAATATGCCCCGTCTGGTAAGCGATACTGCTTTTGAGGTAATGGTAAACAATGTGATGCAGGAAAGTGAACTGAAAAAGATTCAGACGGATATTGTGCAATTCATGATGGGACGTTTGCGCAATTCACATATAAAAATGCAGGTTCGAATTGCTGAAGAAAGCGAAAAACAACGCAGTATTACCCCCGAAGAACGTTATAAAATAATGGTAGAGCAAAACCCGCTCCTCGAAAAACTCCGTAAAAACATTGGGTTTGAGATAGATTAATAAAGGGAAATACGGATAACGCAGATTAATACAGATTTAACTGATTCTTACAAAGATGGAAGATTAACTGATTTTCCTCTTTTGACACAGTTTATTGAACAGACCCAATCTGAAGACCAAAAAGTGCAGTCTAAAGATCTAAAAGTGAAATCTGAAGACCTGAAAGTACCACCTAAAGACCTGAAAGTAAAATCTGAAGGCCAAAAAGTGAAATCTAAAGATCTAAAAGTAAAATCTGAAGACCAGAAAGTGAAATCTGAAGATATAAAAGTGAAATCTGAAGACCTGAAAGTATCACCTGAAGACCAAAAAGTATAGTCTGAACGCCTAAATGAATTAGCTATACACCCCAAAAAGCAGCCATATCCCCCCGGTTATTTTCAGAAACATTTTTTACATTCGGATTTATTAAAATTCTTTATCGTTAATTTCAGATTGAAAATTCAATTAGTAAATGCAACTTTGCAGACAAAATAGGAAAGTTTGTTTTTTTCAGAGCCAGGAGGAATAACTCCCCCTTGCCCTGATGGAAAA
>SAAO01000023.1 GCA_009929375.1 Bacteroidia bacterium | reverse complement strand
GGTTGTTCAACAGTTGCCTGCTCAGTTCCTGTTTCCACTTTTGCCTGTTCAGTTTCAGCTTCTACTGTAGGTTGTTCGGAAGTTGTTTCAATTGTCGGTAGTTCAACAATTGCCTGTTCTGTTGTCACTTCCTCTTTAGGTTGTTCCACCAATACATCTTCAGGTGAGATTTCTTTTTTCTTTGCCATGTTGTTTCAAAAAATTAAATTGTTTATAATCGATTATTTCTACCCTTTCCGAATCCTGATATAAGACTTTCGCCTTGTCCGGTAATGGTTAGTACTTTGTTGTTTGCAATAAATACAGCTCCCTCCACTGCATCCGGGCCGTCGGCTGGTGCTTTCATTGAGGGACTGAAAAGTTTGAATTGCTCAATGAGTTTTTGCATGTGTGGGTTGTTTTTCTCTTTTATATTGAAAATCAACCTTCCGGAGCGATACAATGGGTCGAGGTTCCCCTCGATACGGCTAAACTTATCGGGCTTTTTGCGCACGTCCGGGATAATGCCAATATGGTGACCGCGTTCCTGTCCTTTTTTGTAGAAAAGCGGCATAAATACCTGTTCAAAAAATGGATCCTGGAGCGTGTTATTTTCGATATAGTTGTAAATCTGCGTTCGGTTATTCACATAATCTTTAATGAAATAGAACCAGTTTACAAATTCATCATTAATCACCCTGTCGAGATACCCGGTTATCACATAAAACTTCCCGTCCATAGCACCAATCAGCCAAAGCGCTTTTGTTGAGTTTTTGCGGTCGCTCACGTTGTTGCTCGGACTTGGATCGCCATACGCAATAAGGAAACTGAACTTGTGAAGTGGGGGGATTTCGCCCCATGTTTCTTCTTTAAAGATGTCGCCTTCAGATACCGGATTGTTGAAACATTCAGCCTGTTGTGCTTTGGTACTCATTTTTGAAAGCACACGGTCGACCATTTCTTCAGTATTTTTTGCCAACCATGAGCTTCGACCATGTTTGTCGCGAATGTTCACAATGTCGTGATGGTCGGCGCGTTTTGCAGCGCGGGTAACGCAGCAATCGCGGGCAATGATATTACCAAGTACCAGGAATAAAAGTGGCTTGGAAATGGAGCGAGTCATGTACAGAGCGCGTTCCAACCAGTCGAAACGTTTGTCAATTACATCCTTATTCCGACAGTCCTCATCTGTGTCTAAGTCGGTACAAATGATGGAGTCAGGGCGAAGGTTCTCATTTTTCTTTCCACGTGGACTTTGGCCAGCTCCGAGTGCTACATATCGCACACCACTACGAGTAGTGAAGTCGCCACTTTCCCATGCTCCAAATAACTTTTGTTCGCCGTAGTAAGCTATGATACGCTGATTAGCTTCATAGTTCAGCATGTAAGGCTTAAGCAAGTCACAAGCTGCATCGTATGAACTTGACACAAAAAGCGTAAATCGTTTTTTGCCTGTGAGGTTCAGAAAGAACATCACCATCATGGTTACAGTGTCCTTTGCGAGCTCGCGGCTCCAACTGTTCACTTCGTACCATTCGTCATGTTCAAGAATTCGCTTGATGTATGCAATATGGAATGGGGCAAACTCCGCTGTAGCGTAGTTCGGAAACATATATTTCATCCACTCCACGGGATGTGCCTCGAGATACTTTCGGTGCTTTTCAATATCCGCTCCCGTTTTATTCGTCTCGAGTGCAGTTCCGGTGAGTAACGCCTTTCGGTAGTCTTCCCATTCCTTTAATGCTTGTTTGTCTGCCTGCTTAGCCATTTGTCAGATTTTACGATTGTGTCAACTCCTTGTAGAATTGTTCCCAGCGCTCAAGCGCCGTGATTACTTCAATTGCCATGTGCTTTGTTTTAAAGGGTTATTACTTGAATGAACTTTTAATATATGAATTGAATATATCTGCTACTTCTTTCGCCTTTTCCACATCCACCTTTCTCAGCCAATCGAGCAACTTAATCGACACGTTAATAATGTCCACAATACCACACTCCACCTCCAGCGCTTTGAGGTCGGCCACCAATTTGCGACGTATGTTCGATTCGTCTTTTGATGGGAATCGCTGATTAGCTTCCCGGCTATTGATCAGGTTGTCGAGTTCAGTCAACTGGTTGATAGTGCTGCGATAGCGTTCATCCCGCGTTACCGAAATTGCTTTTCGATATTCTTCCCATATTTCGCCATTTACCGAACCATTAGCCCATTTGCTCAGAGTAACCTCGCTAACGCCTGTTTTGGCGGATATCTCTTTTTGCGAAAGCTTGTCGTAAACAAAGAGCATTTTAGCATAATCGTAAAGTTGCTCGCGCTCCTGTTTTGTGCGGTTTTTCTTGTTTTCTGCCATTATTGCATGTTTAATTTTCAGCAAAATAAGCTACTTGCAGCGGCATATAAAAAAATAGTTGACAAAATGGCAGTACTTTTTTGGTAGGTAGGAATTATATGGGATTTTTGCATCACAAACAAATCGGACAGATTGTCTGACACACTAATTAAAAGACTAAATGACAGATTGAAATGGCAAAAGAAAGAAAACCAATACCGTATGTGGTGCTTGATTCAACAGTTCTGACCAACGGAATGCGTGTGCTTGTTGAAGGTGTGGATATCTCACAATTTCAGAAAAATCCGGTGATGTTGTACGATCATAACGATTATCAGCTTCCAATTGGAAAGTGGGAAAATATACGCAAAGAAAACGGGTTGATTTTGGCCGATGCCGTATTAGACTATGATGATCCTGACAAAGAGGTTCAGCGTATTATTGGCAAAGTGGAACGTGGATTCTTAAATGCTTGTACAGCGGGATTGGTTGACTTGGAAGCTTCCGACGACTCTCTTCTTGTGTTACCTGGTCAAACTGGATATTCTGTTACAAAATGTCGGTTACGCGAAATATCTATCACGCCAATAGGCCGAAATCATAACGGACTGAAGCTGTATGATCGTGACGGAAATGTAATGGAACTGACCGATAAAACGGACACTAAATTATTGCTATCGGATTTTATTGTATCACCAAAAATAGAAACAAAAATGAGTAAAAAGTATCTGCAGATTCTCAATCTGAGCGACACGGCTACAGATGAGATGATTGAAAAAGCGGTAGAAAAACTGCAAAGCGACAAGGAGGCTGCTGAAGGGAGAGCCACCAAAGCTGAAGGCGATTTGAACGCATTGAAGCTGGCCGACAAAACAGAAAAACGAAATGTGTTTGCCGGCGAAGTTGACGAAGCTATCCGTGCCGGTCGTGTGAATGAAAATGCCGAAGGAAGTGTAAAAACATCATTCCTCAATCTTTTCGACAAAGACCCGGAAGCTGCACGCACCGCATTGGGCGCGTTGCCAAAACCAAAGTCGCTAAAGGAAATGGAACTCGGTGACAAAGACAGCAAAGAGTTCAAAGAACTTGAAGCGATGGACTATGGTGCAATGGATAAAGCAGGTAAAGCTTTGCTTTGTCGCGACAAGTATCCTGACATGTTCAAAGAAAAGTTCAAAGCCAAATTTGGCAAAGATCCTAAAATGGATTAAAAGCCATTTAATCAGTATTTAATTATCAATTTATCAATTATCAATTATTTTTTAAGGTATGAAAAAGATTGTTGCATTATTCTTTAACCTCATGATTGGGGTAATTGTGGCTTCGGTCACAGGCGGTGGAGGACTATTGGCGCTTGGCGTTGGTGGTGGACTGTCGCTTATCAAAACAGGAACTGAAGGGCTGAATATGGCTATTCAGAAAGAAATTTGGCAAAACGACATTATTGAGGCCTTATGGGCTGATAATGCATTTTTAAGCTATGCGTTCAATGCTGATCAGTATGTATTAGCCGGAAAAGTGGTACACATCCCACAGGCAGGTACAAGTGTAAGCACTAAAACAAATAGAACGGATTTGCCAGCGGCTGTAACTACAAGAACCGATACGGAAATTAATTATTCACTGGACGAGTTGACGACTGATCCTATTCGTATCCCGAATGCAGAAACTGTTGAGTTAAGTTATGACAAGCGAAATTCTGTGCTTTCAGACACAAAAATGTCTATTAGTGAAACGGCCGCTTTAAATATTCTTTTCAAATGGAATCCGACTGCATCAGGTAATATTCTTCGTACAACTGGTACGGCTGTGGCTGCACATACAGATGGCGCAACAGGTAATCGAAAGAAATTTACAGTTGCAGATGTAAAAGCGGCTCAAAAGCTAATGAATAAACAGAAAGTGCCATCAGCTGACAGATATATGCTTATCGATGCAGACATGTATGATCAGCTGACTGATGATATGACCGCTACTCAGTATCGCGATTTTTCAAGTGCGCTAAATGTTCAGGAAGGCACTGTCGGTAAAATGTATGGCTTCAACATTATGATGCGTTCGGAGGTAGCTCGCTATACTAATGCCGCAACTCCCGTACCTGTAGCATGGACTACAGCCGGATCGGCAACAGATAATGCAGCTGTGTTATGTTGGCAGAAAAATTCAGTGGAGCGTGCGCTTGGTATGGTCGATTTCTTCGAAGATTTGGGTAATCCTACTTACTATGGCGATATTTATTCGGCATTGGTTCGCGTAGGTGGACGTATTCGTCGTGCTGATGGAAAAGGTATTTTAGCCATTGTTCAGGCTGCTTCAGCGTAGTTTTTTAAGGTATAAATAAGAATCCGTGTGTTGAAAATCCCGCCGAAAGCCTCCAGCCGGTAGGCGGGATTTGTAACAAAAATTAGTTAGCAATATGGCAAAGTCAATTCAATATCTCGTAATTCATTGCACTGCAACTCCTGAAGGGAGAGATATCAGTTCTGATGATATTCGACGCTGGCATCTATCGCCTGCACCTGTTGGGCGAGGCTGGAAGCAAGTAGGCTATACCGATATGTTTCATCTCAATGGTAATGTTGAGCGCCTTGTGAAAAATAATGACGATGCGTTTGTCGATGGCTGGGAGATTACTAACGGTGCAGTGGGTGTAAACGATCGCGCACGTCACATTGTGTATGTGGGTGGTTTGGCTTTAAACGGTAAAACACCCAAGGACACCCGGACTGTTGAGCAATCAGCATCGCTTGCTAAATATGTCACAAATTTCCATCGTCGTTTTCCAAGAGTAAAAATAGTTGGCCATAATGAACTGGCAGCTAAAGCGTGTCCATCATTCGATGTACAGGAATGGCTTCGTTCAATTGGCATAATTCAGAAATAGTGTATTATGGATATGGATATGACTTATCAGGCGGTTGGGTTCGATTGGTTTTCAATGGTCAGTCTTGTGCTCAATATCATATTTGGTGGTGGTTTAATAGTCACACTTGTGACACTGAAGGCTCAGAAAAAACAAGCTGAAGCAACCGCAAAACAAGCTGAAGCAAGTGCAAAGCAAACTGAGGCAAGTGCTGAAACCACTGAAATTGAAAATTTGAAAAACGTAGCATTAGGCTGGCGTGAATATGCAGAATCCGCCGAGGCCAGATATAAGTCTATGTCGGAACTCACACAGAAAGAAGTTGCATTGCTTCGTGACCAGGTGAACAAAATGGAAGAAACAATCAAGCGACTTACAAGTGTAAATAATCAAATCTTCAAAATTGTAAAAGACATTAATCATGAAAACATCGAGCAAAAAAAAGCGGAAGCAAAAGAAATCGCCGGAGCTTAAAATCGCCCGTTTTATATTGATTATACTTGGCGCGTGGGCAATGATCATTTATTTCAGTGGGTGTAAGTCAACCGAAAAAATATCCACACGCACTGAATATGTCGATCGACTAAAAATTGATACTGTCAATACAACTCGATACGACTCAGTGTATATTCGAGAACGTGGCGACACTGTGTATGTGTCTAAATTTAAGTATATCGACCGCTATCGGGTGAAAATTGAACGTGATACTGTTCATCTTACAGATACACTTGTTTATACGACAGTTCCACCAATGCCCGAAAGAATAATAGTACCTGAAAAAGGCTTTTATTGGTACTTTGGAGTATGGGCATTTTGGCTATCACTTTTGGCGCTTATTACATACGCAATCTACAGGCTCAGCAAATTGCCGGGCATTAAAAACAAAATTCAGTTACTAATCGAAATTTTAAAACTCAAATAAATTATGTCAGAAATTGTAAGAGCAAAATTACGTGTTGCAGGTATCGACTTTGCGCCCACATTTGCAACAGATGTGGCACTTGCTGCAGCCGTTTGGGTAGAGCAACCACTCACCCTCAAGGATGATGAAATATCAATGGTTGAAGGCGATCCTACTGAGGACGCAGTTTATACGCATGAATTGGATACCCCCGTTGATGTGGATTATGTAGGAGCTTTGACCACTTTCATCGGAACATTCATTAAAGCTACATTTGACCAAATGGCATCGTTGCTCGGAGGTAGTGCAGCAGGTGCAGGCGACACCGCCGTTTATAAGCACTCCGGAGTGAAAAAGGTACATGACACAGCGATTCGCATTCGCTTAAAAGATGGAGGTGCTGTTATCATTCCTATGGCTCGCGGAACTGTGCAGTACAACGGCACATACGGCGCTGAAAATGGCCGTTTGAAACTGCCTTTTAAATTCATTCCGGTAGCTCAGACGGACTATGTTGATGCAAACGGCGAGCCAATCGATTTCCTTATCCAAAACAAAGCTACCGTGTAGTTTTATGGAAAATGAAATAAGACTGGCAGCGGCCAACTTATTGTTACAAAGGGGCGTCAAGTATAAGGTTGATGCCCCTTTTTGGCAAAGGTTGACAGGACGGAACGTCATTCATATTAAACCCCTTTTTCCCGGAACTATTGCAGCCTTTTCATTGGAAATTCTGAAACATGGACTTGAAAACGCCACACAGGAAAAGGTGTTAGAAAACATATCCGTTGTCGCCCGGGTGATTGCTATAGCCATTTTGAATGACGAAAAGGAAATTGAGATGAATGCTGATGAGTTAGGTCGAAAACTATTATGGAAAGTACCGGCAAATCAGTTGCTAAACATATACTCGGCTATTGAGAATGTAAGCCGGGTTGTGGATTTTACGATTATTACCAACTCAATTACCCGGATGATGCAGATGATGATGAATCCGAAGTTGATGAGTTTGGGTCAGGACGAAAAAGGGAGTTAAAAGGCTATCACGACGGCCTTCATAGCCCTTTTGGTTTATTAGGAGAAATAAAAGACAAGCGCGGATATACTCACCACCAAATGATGTGGGATACACCGTGGATTGAATTATTACTTGAGCGAGCCGACCAAATAAGATATATCAGAGGCGAACGACCAAATTACGTATCGTCGGCTGATGATTTACGAAATCAATTGAATCGATAATGGAACCTGTTGAAATTGACATAAGGCTAAAGCAGAACGTAGCGACTGAGGGCAAAAAAGTAACTCAGTCGATCGAGGCTATTGCAGCAGCTACCGAAAAAGCAAAGGCAATGATTGACCGTCATCAAGCGGGGATTGTTGAGTTAAAAAAAGATTTGGTGGAGCTTGGTATAGCCTATAAAAAAGCTACTACCAAGGAAGGCAAAAGCGAAATTCTCACAGAAATTGAGCTGACTAAAAAGAACATAATTGACGAAACGCAGGCAATTAAAGTTCTGAAGGCTGAAATAGCATCCATGAAAAAGATGCCCAAAACAGCAGAGATGCCCGATGCCAATCAGATAGCAAAAACGGCTATGGGATATAACTCGCTGAACATGTCAGTTCAACAGGTTGTACGAGAATTACCAGCTGCAAGTATGGGGCTTAATATGTTCTTTTTGGCTATTGGGAATAATATCCCAATAATGACCGATAACATCAAACGTGCTCGACTTGAAAACGAAGCGCTAAAAGCATCCGGTGCATCTACTGTTCCTGTTTGGAAACAAGTATTAAGCGCATTCACAAGTTGGCAATCTGCAATGATGATTGGTATTACATTGATTACAATGTATGGTAAAGATATAGCTAATTGGGCAAAAGAAGTATTAACGGGAGAAAAAGCCATAAAAAGGCTTACGGCTGCCCAAATGGGTTTGACCTCTGCTAACCAAATAATGATTGAATCCCTGAAAAATGGCTCTGAATTTCAGAAAGCAGTGCAATCTGTTGAACAGCTATCTACAGCACTTAAAAATGCAAAAGGAAGCCACGAACTTGAAAAAAAGGCTGTAGATGATTATAACTCGTCGTTGGGAGTGACATTTGGGAAGGTAAACGATGTGGATAGTGCGCTTAAGTTGATTAATAAAAATAAAGATGCCTATATAGAGGCCATGAAAGCTATGTCGTTCGCTAATGCTTTTTTTGCAAAAAGTGCTGAGGATGCATACAAATCGATGGAGGTTGGGCTGAAAAGTCAGCAGCAAATACTACGCGATGCGGGGGTTGATGGTGTTGATATGTGGGAAAAATATTCAAAATTTAAAACCGGATTTGATACGGCTGGGATTAAAGAATCAAAATATGGTAAGGGTAGAGGTTCTGCCGAAATTGATGGTGTAATTTATACATATACTGAATTAAGTAAAATTGTTTCAAGATTAGGTAAAGAAATTACAACTATTGAGGGAGAAGAAAGAGCTAGGCAGATAGGCATGATTTCTAAGCATCAAAATAAATCACTAGAGCTTGCTAAAACATATTACAAAGAATATACAGATATTTTCAAGGCTAATGACTTTGTGGTAGATGATGAAAAAACTCCTAAAGACAAAAAGACAGGGTCGATGTCATCAGTAGAAGCAAACATTTCGAATAAATTACTTGGTATAAGAAAGGATATAAGTGATAAGTATAAGAAAGAACGTGAAGATTTTATGAAGAACAATCAGAAGGTTGTAAAGATGGGTGGTGAGAAAGAACTTCAGGAATTGCAGCGAATACGCAACGAAGCTGACAGAATAATAATGCAATCAGGGAGCGAACGTGAAAGGATTGAAAAGGAATATGCCGACAAAATTCTAACACTTCGTAAAGATGGTCGATTTGCTGAAATTGAACTATTGGAAGATGAACGTACTCAAAAGCTCAGTAATTTACAATCGCAGCTTATTAAAGAAACAGATTTATATAAACTTGCTTCTGATGATAGATTACGGCTTACTAAAGAGCTTAACAAAAAACTGATAGAGGAAGCGAAGGCAAAAATTGAAGCTGACCAATCACTTACTCCCGACGATAAAAAGAAATTAATAGCGGGAATTGATGATGCTGGTGCAGATCGTGCCAATAATGCCATTGATGGGTTAATTACACAGTTTGCCCGATTAAAAAAAGCCAAAGAAGATGCTGCCAACGCAAAATCAGTTGGTGATACAACAGGTGAAGCAAAAGCTGCTATAGCTGTTGGCGAAGCTACAACTGCAATTGAAAAGTATGGGAATGAAGTGCTGAATTACTTCGACCAGGCGAGTTCCGGCATATTGGGCATAATGGATCAGCTCGGTATGTTTACGGAAGAGGAAAAAGAGTCAGCCAATCAGATTGTCGGTATGGTATCGGGTGCAGGTGATTTGGCTGTTGGTATTGCTACCGGGAACGTAAGTCAGATAATGTCCGGAGGAATAAGTCTTGTATCTAATGCTATTGAGTTTTTCGACAAAAAAAGCAAGGATATAGCTAAAAAACAAAAAGCATTAGAAAAAGACATTGATTCACTTACAGCTGCATATTCTCGATTGCAACGTGCAGTCGACAATGCATTAGGCACTGATGTATATGATGCACAAAAGTCGCAAATTGCCAATTTGCGTGATCAGATAGCGGCAAATAATGCATGGATTGAGCAAGAGCAACAGAAAAAGAAAAAGAAACAAGATGCGGAAGCAATAGCAGCGCGCAAAGCAGAAATTGAAGCTCTTAATAATGAAATAGACGATGTAAAGACTTCTATTGCTCAAGATTTGGCGCAAACTACAGCTAAAGAGCTGGCTCAGCAGGTAGGCGATGCGCTTGTGCAAGCTGCCACTGATGGTACTGATGCATTTGTCGCTATGGGAGATGTGGTTAATGACGTATTGAAAAATGCAGTTACCAACGCACTCGAAAAGCAATTTCTTGAAAAACAAATGGGCAAAGCTACAGACTATCTTTCTTCGGCTATGGAAGATGGTAAGTTGACAGATGCCGAAAGGAAACAATTCTCAGAGATGGTGACTGCCGCTGGGAACAATTACAACGAGGCATTGGCAGCGTATAAAGATATTCTTGGAAGTTCTGATACTGCACGCGAGGGAGCGAAAAAAGGAATCGCTACGGCTTCGCAGGATAGCATTGATGAACTTAAAGGAGGCGTTTACGCACTTCGTATGGGTGTTGCTGATATACGCAATAATGCCCGCGAGCAAACCTTAGTAATTAGAACTATAACCAATCAGCTCGACACGCTTATTGACAACACAGAGCCAATTGCAGAAATGGCTGAAGACATAAAAAATTTGAGTGCTGATATCAATGATATTAAAACTCGAGGTATAAATGTGAAAGTATGATGACAATAAACGGAATAAATATCGAAACATTTGGAATGATTTTACTGCGAGGTGGCGATGTCGATTTTTTTGCATTCCCGGAGAGAAAAGAACCACCGCAAAACGATTGGTTCGAACAGGATGGACTTGATGTCGACCTTTCGGAGTCTTTTTTCAATGCTCGTAAAATAGCTTTTAAATTTCGTTTAAAAGCCATTTCAACAGCAGATCTGACCGATAGGTTTTTGGCATTAGAGACATTGCTTTATGCTTCCGGAGCGAAGTCAATCTATTTGTCAAACTTAAATAAGACATTGACTTTACGGTTTATTTCTGTTTCCGACTTCAAATTCAAAGGAGGATTACATAAGCCCGGTGCAAAAATAGCTGAATTTACATGTGAGTTTTCAGAGGATAATCCTTTAGGCAGTATTTCCGGGACAATGATTCCGACCTCGTTGGTGAACATTGATAATCATGTAAAACTAAATGGTTATGACTTTAGCAACTTTGGAATAATCGTAAAAAAGATGTACGACAGTGCTCTTTGTCTCAGATCACCAAAGAAAGGACTTGAAAGAACTTTCCTTCGCCATAATGGAGTCGTTGCAGACACGAATTTAGTGCCGAAAAAGCAGGCTCGAAATATATCGATAGAGTGCCGAATGACGGCAGCGACGGTTGCAGAATTATGGTCGAACTGGTCGGCATTATTCAACCAGCTGAATCGATATGATGCTGAAGAATATAAGGATGGAATTAAACTGCTGATTAATAACAGCGATTTGCGATATTGCTTTTATAAATCCATGAGTAATGTAAAAACTAACATAACAATAGGCAATCAGCCTGTCGTATCGTTTACTCTTAATTTAGTAAATCACAAATAACAAAAGGGGGGATAAAAGCCCCCGGTCACATTAGAGACTCTCACCTCTCTAATATGCAAATGCGACGTACCGCAAACCCGAGGGCATAAAAATGTCCTTTGGTGCGGTACGTCGCATTTTCATTGTGAGAGACCACAAAGGTAGTAATAATTATAAAAACAAAAAAAAACAAAATGAAAAACTTTAATCAGGCGCCTCTGCCATTTCAGGGGCAAAAGCGGAGGTTTCAAACCTCCTTTAAAGAGGCATTAAAAGAGTTCAAAGATGCCAATGTATTTGTCGATTTATTTGGAGGTAGTGGACTGCTGAGTAATTGGGCGAAACAACAGTTCCCGGATGCAAAGGTTGTGTATAATGACTTTGACGATTTTAGTCAGCGCGTAGCCAACATTGAACGAACAAACGCACTGCTGTCTGAATTTCGCATTATTTTAAAAGATGCACCTGCTGACAAGGTGATCGGAAAAGAGCTTAAATCAGCCATATTAAAGGCCGTCAGGCGCGAGGAAAAGCACAGCGGGTATGTAGACTATATTACAATCAGCTCGAGCCTGCTGTTTAGTATGAACTATGCAACCAACTACGACGATCTTGCAAAGCAAACTATGTATAATGTAGTACGCCTCAACGATTACCAGCCGGCTCCTGACTATCTCGAAGGCGTGGAAGTAGTGTGTGTTGATTACAGGCAGTTATTTGACCGTTGGAAGCATGTGTCCGGGGTTGTATTCCTTATCGACCCACCATATCTAAGCACCGATTGCGGAACGTATGGGAATTATTGGAAGTTGGCTAATTATCTCGATGTATTACATTGTTTGAAGGGTACGAACTATTTTTATTTCACATCGAATAAAAGTAGCATATTAGAGCTAACAGACTGGCTTGAAAAGAATTTAGGCGGTGAGAACCCGTTCAAAGGAGCTAAACGAGTCGATATGAACGCCCGCATGAATCACAATGCCGGGTATGTTGACATAATGCTTTACAAAAAAGCCGGGGTATAAACCCCGGCTTTGCCGTGTGTGCCAATTTGAAAGCACAATTTGTTTTTATATATTTGCACAAATTGATTTTACGATTATAAGTATGTCCATCGGCATTTACAAAAAATATATCGGGACGTAGTTCGCGAAGTTCATTTTCAAAATCGAGCAAGCCACTACCGCTATTGATCCATGCCTGCTTTACCGACTTGAGCGAGCTTACCATATACAGTCGCTCTGCATCTGAGTTAATCGTTTTACGTGCTTTAAGCTCAGCGATGGTTCTATCCGACCCTATCCCCACATACAAATCGCCATAAGCCGCAGCCTCCTCGAAAAAGGCCACATGCCCGCTGTGAAGCATATCGTAACAACCACTTACAAATACTTTTTTGGACATTTCGAACAATTACTTTTTATGCAAATGAAAATACTTTCTTTTTACAATCACATATACAATGCTCAGCATTACCGCTACAACCAACAAATACCAATACGACACCGCACGAAACATCATCAAGCCATATACTATCCACAATTGCAACACTGCATACACCGTCGACACCAGCAAATGCGGAAATTTCAATTCGTTGGCCAGCAACTGATATAAATGTTTACGATGAGGTAGTGTAATATTTTCTTTAAGCAAAATGCGGTGAATAATAGTGAGCACTGAATCAACTCCATACACTAATAAAAGCGCAATATAACTGAAATCACCCGTTTTTACAATCAGTAATCCCAACAAGAAAACAATGATAAACGCAATAGAAATAGCACCCACATCTCCTGCAAAGCATTTTGCTTTTTTTCTGAAATTGAAAAAATTGAACACCAAAAGCGACATTAAAACCAGATAGATTAAATCGTTGTCGACAAATGCCTGCTCGAAATTATTGATATACCAAAACGATCCTACCACTGCCATGCTATATCCACCGGTAATACCGTTTATGCCATCCATGAAATTAAAGGCATTCATAACTCCAACCCCAACAATAAGCGCCAACACTACAAAAAACCACGAATAATCAAAAAGTTGCCATTGCACACACATTAGCATCAAAGCAACAAACTGCACAACCAGACGCAATTTAGGCGATTGCGGAGTTATATCATCGGCAAAACTGATAGCAGAAATAAGTGTAAGCCCCGCAAAAAACCACGGATTAGCAAAGCCACTCATCACAAAATATATAAGCACACTTATCCAGAACACAATGCCCCCACCACGCAATGTAATACGCGAATGCGAACTACGCTCATTGGGTTTATCAATAATATTCAGCTTATTGGCAATGCGAAAATAAAGTAATTGCAATGCGAAAAGTATAATAAATAGAAGAAGGTAAATCATATGCTAAAACTTCTAAATGTTTTACGGAAACCATCGCGTGCATTTACAGGCATACGCGAAATACCAATGGCTTTTTTTATTTTTGAATTCAAAACCACATAATTTTCAGTTAGTTTCTGTAATCTATCGGTATTAAATACCGTAATATGCAACACAGAACACACTGAGGCCACAAACTGCAACAACCAACTTGGTAATTTCCATATACGGGCCTTTTTGTTTATCGACTCAGCTATCAGTTCAATAATTTCGTTTGTAGAAACCTGATCATCGTCACCGATATTATAAATCCCACCTGGAATTGGTAAAGCAATCAGCCTTTCTATCACATAGCTCATATTATCCACCGAAGTAAACGAACGCTTATTTTCAAATGCACCTAACGGATACGGAATACCCGAACGAACAAAATTGAACAGTAAATTCAAATTACCTTTATTACCTGGACCATGAATCATACAAGGACGAAGAATATACACAGTCTGTACTTTAGTAATTACTTCATGCTGTTCATATTCGGCCAGCAAACGGTTCTTTGCCTCTAACTGATGACCCAGCACATAATTTTCAGCTGCAATTTTACTTTCTCCGTAAGGACCCACAGGAGTCGGTATTACATCTTCGGTGAGCACCTTGTCGAACAGTTGATCGGCAGCAGCCTTTACCGAGCTAAAGAAAATGAATTTTTTAGCATCAGTAGTTTGAAACCAGTCAAACACCTTTTGTGTCAAACCAGTATTCACATCATAATACCGCTGTGCTTCAGTACGATTTTTTGTATCGTGAGCCACACCGGCCAAATGAATTACCACATCTACCGGAGGAATATCTGCCAAATCGGACCAACCAAAAGTTTTGATCACCCCCGGCTTTTCGGGCGCGACAATATCCAGACCATAAATAGTATGCTCTTCACGTAAAGCCTCCACAAGGTTAGAACCTACAAAGCCATGTATGCCGGTGATAAGAATATTCATGATTTAACAGTTTTGAATTTATTATCTGACAATCAATATCGAATTAGCCATTTTTTTTATAATTGATTTACGTGCAAATTTTTCAATAAAATCTGTTCTATCCATATCAGTAATCTTGAATGCCTTTATTTGATTCACCATATCATTTACATCTGTTGGTTCAAACAATATATAATTTTGTAAATTATCTCTTATAAATTCACTTGCAAATCCACTTACACCAGCAATAATTGGCTTATTGAAAGCTCCATACTCAAAAATTTTCGATGGCAAAACTTTTTTAAATGCATCTAAATCATTCAAATGTAAAAACAAAAAATCAGAATTCAGATAATAGTCAATTAACTCTGCTCTTGAAACAGGATTAATGATTTCAACATTTGTAAGGTTCATTGATGCGATATTCTGAATTAGCAGATTTTTAGTTCCACCATCACCAATTACTCTAAAATGATAATAATTTCCTAAGAGTTTTGCTGCTTGGGGTATTACCTTTTCAAGCCCCTGCCCACTACCTATATTCCCTGCATATGTAATAGTAATTCCGTCCGATTTATCTCTTGATTTGTTGGTTTTTATATTTAAAAACTCATCATCTATACCATTGGTATAAAACGAGAAAGAAGGCTTCGTGTATTTTGAAAAATAGGCTTTAAAACCACCCGAAACTAAATTTATATGATTTGCATTTGCAAATGTATAGCTCTCAACAAGCTTTAAAAAAGCTACAGCGGGTATTTGAATAATACGTTTTTTACTAAAAATATCAGAAAGGGTATCGACAAAGATATCTCTTATATCCAAATATAAGTATGCATTGTTTTTTTTAGCAATTAATCTACCTAAAAATGCTGTAAACAATCTTGATGATGATGCCAGTACAATGTCGTATTTTTCTTTACGTACTAACTTAATTACATTATAAAAAAACACACAAAATGAAATGGCCTGATCGAAAAGTCCACTTTTATGAGTGGGTATTTTGACCCTGTCAATCTTATAGTTCTTTCCAGATTCAACAACCTCTGCCTTTGTTTTATATGTGCTATATCTATTAGGTTGTGTAGTTACAACATGAACAAAACCATCACTACCAATCTGATCTTTAAGTTCTTTGAAAAGGGGGGTATTCCTAAAAGAGCCGGCACACAAATCGGGTTCAAAATAAAATGTCAGGTGAAGTATTTTCATTTAAATAAGGTTTCTAATTTATCCTTAAACGTGATACAAACAGATTTATTGATAATAGTCTTATTGAATTCAGGCGCATATCGAGTATTTATACATTTAATGTCAATAAAATCTGAAAATTCAATTCTAAAGTCACTACCAATGATTTCGTTTTCCTGAATAAAAAAATCCTCATTTGGTGAAAAATGCAAATATGCTTTTCCCTCATTACTAATCTCATCAATTATTAGTATCACGTCTTTATCAATTTTAAAAGATCGTTTGTGATTTGTGCCAAAAGTTTTATACCCATCATGACTGGCAACTAACAACTCTGGTGTATCAGAAATCACTTTCACTTTCGCTCTTTTACCAACCCTATGTCCACTCCAGACTTTGCTCGAATTAGCGTTATTCACTAATACCGTATTATGTGCCTGCGTACTTCGCTGATAAAAACGTTCTTCATTAATTTCGTATGTTGACGTACCTGTATCTACAATTAACGATCTTGAATTTACACATAATTCAAAAGAAAAAGTATCTGCATGGGCATGTCCCGGCTGGTAATCAGGCCCAACTTTGCCTATATCAGCTATTAACTCAAACTTCTTATTTGACAACTTTCGATATCCTGATTCCTTTAAGACTCCATTATGATTAACTGAAAAACCTAAACCGGAAGCATACTCATTTAATTCATTTGTAGTTGGCGATATTCTGTATGCAGCATCATTCATTAACGGAAATTTTCCATTACTAAATGTCATAAGGTTAAGCCATGACAACATTTTGGAGACTTTCTCCTTCAAAACCGATTCCAGTTCTTTGTCAAATAAATCATTATTAACTACTAGATTATAACTATCAAGTAGCCTAAACAACATTATTGAATGGTACATCGGACTTAACTCGAAATGTCCACCATCATCTAAGATTTGTTCTCTAAGTTGAGAATTCAGAATACCTTTAGCCTCTTTGTAAAACGCTTTATCATTAAAATAATACGCACCAAAAAGTAAAGCAAAACCATTTTCAAGTAAATGATTGCCCATAATATGGTACTCTTTACTTTTTTTCAATAAAAGTAATTGCTTATACAGAACCGAATTATATCTGAAATTACCACCATGTTTAGAAAAAAAACGTATCCAGTTAACGCACCTGAGCGACAATGGATAAGGCTCTAATCCTACTTTGCAGCGATCTAATTGTTCAATAAAACTATCAATAATTTCCCTCCCTCGTTGAGCATTCATTTCTTTTTGATGAAGAAACTCAAAATAATTGAGATTATATGCCCATAGTCTTCCAAAGCCTAAATAATTCCAATCAATCGACTCACCAAAATCCTTTTTTTTATTCAGAAAAATAAATGAATTTTCATTAATTATTTCGTCAAATTGTATCGACTCCGCAAATTTAAGACTAGTCACATCAATCTCCAGATTTTCATCCCAAAAAATCCTTTTAGGAAAAAACTTTGTGATCTTGTAGAATATACGGTAATAGAGCTGTATAGGCTTTAGATAGCGTATAGTATGATAATAATTCGATATGTTTGTCAACCCGGCCACTCTTATTATTTTACTTCAATCCAACGATTTTCTTTAAGACTTGCTATACATGCAAATGATGCTTTTGTTGTGTTTAGAATACTTTCAAAAGGAATAATTGCCTCACCTCCGCTTTTTATTCTCTGATTCAGCAAGCTAAATTGATTTAAGTGCCCTTTGTTCATCGAACTTTTCATTCTCGAGAAACTCTTAGTACCATATCCCTTTAGTTCCCTCCAATTATCAAGAATTAAAATTTTCTCTTGCGAATATACTTCAATCCGCTCTTTGGCGTATCCTTTATTGCCATTTGCAAAATAATTAATTACCGCATTTGAACCATTTCTATACTTCAACAAAATGCTTGCATTATCTGTGTTTTCCTGAGGATTCTCACCTAATGCACTCATACATACAGACACTACATCGCTGCCAGCCAAATATGAACACAAATCGATGTAGTGACAAGCTTCTCCTATAATTCTGCCACCTCCAACTTCCATATCGTGAATCCATACTTCAGCGGGAATAAACCCGGCATTCATAGTAGCAATGATATTTTTTGGTCCATCACCTATCAAACTCTTCATTTTTTCAGCAAAAGGTGAAAAACGTCGGTTAAATCCAACTGTAAGTGTAACATGCTTTTCTGCGTTATTGTAGGCATTAATAATATCGTTAAGTTCACTTTCGTTTAAACACAATGGTTTTTCGACAAATACATTTTTACCCGCTTCGATGCTCTCAATAACCATTTTTGCATGCAAATTATGGCGCGTGGTAACAATAACCAATCCAACTTCAGGGTCTTGCAAAATAACTTTATAATCAGAGGTAGCACATTCAGCACCAGCCTTTTTTGCAAGAATTTTTGCTGTCAGTCCCTGAGCACTTGCGATAT
Source organism: Bacteroidia bacterium (assembly GCA_009929375.1). Taxonomy (GTDB): domain Bacteria; phylum Bacteroidota; class Bacteroidia; order Bacteroidales; family Paludibacteraceae; genus Paludibacter. Next base: position 48,887 of record SAAO01000023.1, on the reverse strand, counting down.
ATTTTATAGTGGCTTTTGCTTTTAAAAGCGAAGGAACAATTGTAGCTGAAGCAAAATTACCGGCACCTATAATCCCTATTTTTGCATTCGTACCTGAAAAAGTATTATTTAATCTTACTACACTCTCAATTTGAGGTTTTTCATTGAATTTAAGAATAGAAGCAATTGAACCATGCTTGCGCATATTTCCATATATTTCTTCATAATTATTCAAATCAACCACTTCAGTAATTAACGAATTCACCTCCAACTTTCCTGCTGAAATTGCTTGCAGAATAGCTTCAAAATTTCGTTTCTCTGTCCAACGCACAAAAGGTACAGGGTAATCATGTCCTTTTATTTCATATTCATCGTCATAGCGACCGGGACCATACGAACATGAAACCTGAAACGACAATTCCTTTTTATAAAAGTCATCGCGTCTAATATTCAACCCCACAACGCCTACCAACACAATGCGTCCTCTTTTGCGAGACATTTCGGCAGCCTGATGTATTACCTCATCGCTCTTGGCAGAAGCAGTTATTAATACACCATCGGCTCCTATTCCGTTCGTATTTTCAGATACAAACTTAACTGGATCAATTCCATGCGACGGATTAATTGCAATAATACCCTTTTTATTCGCGATATCAACTTTTTGTTGATCAAAATCAACACCAATTACTTTACAACCATTGGAATTTAAAAGTTCAGCTGTAACTAAACCGATCAATCCAAGACCAATCACAACAACAGTTTCTCCAAATTGAGGGCTTAACAATCTAATCCCCTGTAATCCAATCGAACCAATAACAGTAAACGCTGCATCTTCATCCGTTACATTATCAGGAACTTTTGCTACCAGATTTTTTGGCACACATACATATTCTGCATGATTACCATTTGAAGCTACTCTATCGCCTACAACAAATTCAGTAACACCTTTTCCAACGGCCTCTACCACGCCTACATTACAGTAACCAAGTGGTAATGGCTGCCCAAGTTTATTAAACACCGCTTCAAGTGTGGGCTGAAGTCCATCTGTTTTTATCTTATCAAGTACCTGCTTTACTTTATCCGGCTGTTGTCTGGCTTTATCTATCAGATTTGCTTTTCCAAATTCAACAAGCATGCGCTCTGTACCTAAGGATACCAATGTTCGGGTTGTTCTTATAAGCACATACCCATTACGAACTAGAGGAACAGGAACGTCTTCTAAAACTGTGGCTCCACTTTTTAAATCCTGAATTATTTGTTTCATGCTCAGCAATAAGTATTTATAAAAACCTTTCTACTATTCTTTTACAAGCTAACCCATCACCATACGGATTAACAGCTTTACTCATTTGATTGTAATAAACCGAATCATTTAATAATTTTGACACCTCACTAACAATTTTATCGTAATTTGTACCAACCAATTTTACAGTACCTGCTTCCAATGCTTCTGGTCGTTCAGTAGTATCGCGCATGACCAACACCGGTTTACCCAATCCCGGTGCCTCTTCTTGTATGCCACCACTATCAGTTAACACCACATCGGATTTTTCCATCAAAAAAACAAAAGGAAGATAATCTAATGGTTCGATAAAAAACATATTAGAAGCCGGTTTTTCACCAAACACTTCGGTAATTGGCCGACGCACATTTGGATTCAGGTGCATTGGATATACAAAATCAACTTCAGGATATTTTTCGGATAATGTTTTAATGGCATTGCATATATTTAAAAATCCATCTCCGAAATTCTCACGTCTGTGTCCGGTTATTAAAACCAATCTCTTTTGTTTAGAAATCCGATTTACATCGTATCCTGAACACTGAAGTTGGTTCACTAAATCCGTACGAAGTTGAATGTTCTGTTTCATCTTGTCGAGAACAGCATAAAGCGCATCTATAACCGTATTTCCTGTTACAAAAACAGTTCCTTCTGTAACACCTTCATTTATTAGGTTTTGCTTACTCAAACTTGTTGGGGCAAAATTATATACAGAAATTCTACTTGTGATCAACCTGTTCATTTCCTCTGGCCAGGGACTGTAGATATTGTGTGTGCGTAATCCCGCCTCAACGTGACCCACAGGGATTTGTTGATAAAAAGCAGCCAATGCTGAAGCTGTTGAGGTTGTAGTATCACCATGGACCAAAACAACATCAGGTTTTGATTCATTTAAAACATCCCTCATACCCAACAATACCCTTGAAGTTACATCATACAAGTCCTGGCCCTGTTTCATTATATTCAAATCGAAATCAGGGGTAATGTTGAACAGATTAAGTACCTGATCCAACATCTCGCGATGCTGTCCTGTAACACAAACTACAACATCAAATAGATCAGGATGTTTTTTAAACTCAATAACAAGTGGTGCCATTTTTATAGCTTCGGGACGTGTCCCGAAGACTAACATAATTTTTTTCATTTCTTACTTATTTTCTTACCCCACAGAAATCAAATTCTATTTTTAATTCTGATTTAGATATTTGTAAAAATTCTTTATGTCGAACCAACCAAACTATAATATCGGCTTTGTCGTAAGCTTCATTATAATTCATCAAATTATATGTTTTATGAACCAATACGTTAGGCTCCACAACTAACACTTCAGCTCTTGCTTCTGAAATAATTCGTGAAGTAATATATTTAGCCGGAGATTCACGTAAATCATCAATATCAGGTTTAAACGCTAAACCCATGCAGGCAACTATAGGTTCACGACCAAATTTCGTTGAAAAATTATGACATTCTTCAATTACCCTGTTAGCACACCAATCTGCTTTATAATCATTGGTTTCGCGCGCACGTTTTATAATATTCGCTTGTTCCGGATAGTCGGAAACAATAAACCACGGATCAACCGCTATACAATGACCTCCGACACCACAACCAGGCTGAAGAATATTAACTCTGGGATGCTTGTTGGCTAATTCAATAAGTTCCCAAACATTGATTCCGGCTTTGTCACAAATAATTGAAAGTTCATTTGCAAATGCTATTTGAGCGTCTCTCGAAGAGTTTTCGGTCAATTTACACATTTCAGCCGTTCTTGCATTTGTTTTGTGCAATTTTCCTTTTACAAATTGTGCATAAAAGGTAATTGCCTTTTCAGATGATTCATCATTGATTCCACCAATAACTCTGTCATTATTCTCTAATTCATACAAAACATTTCCGGGTAGAACGCGCTCTGGGCAATAGGCAATATAAATTTTACCTATCAATTCAGGACGTTCTCTAAAAATGATTTCAGCCATTTTCTCGGTTGTCATAACCGGCGACGTCGATTCAATTACAAAAAGATTTCCTTCCTGTAAAAATGGAATCACCATACGAGTGGCTGACTCAACATACGAAATATCAGCTCTGTGATTTTGTTTGAACGGAGTAGGTACAACAATAAAAAAAGCATCTGCTGATTCGGGTTGAAGAGCTGCACGTAAATTCCCATTTTCTACAACTTCTTTGACCACTTTATCCAGTTCAGGTTCCACGATATGAATCTTACCTTCGTTGATCGTATCTACAACTAAGGGATTTATATCAACACCAACTACTTCAATACCTTTACTTGCCGCTACTGCTGCTGTGGGGAGCCCTATGTAACCAAGGCCCATAAAAACTGCTTTCATAAAATTATTTTAGATCGTAACTACATTAAAAAAATATCGATCAGACTTTGAAATTCTTACTCATTAACAAGTCCTTCTCTGTTCTGTTTGGGTAGTTTATTAACACTGCTTTATATTTGCCTTTAAATACAAATAAACTACCAGCTGCTGCACCAATAATACCATGTTTTTTTATCAGTTCACCAATATCATCCAGACTTCCAGCACCCCCCAAAACAGTCATTGGCAAGTTGATCGATTCTCTGACTTTATCAATTATATGAAGATCGTAACCCTTCATTATTCCATCCTGATCGATAGAGTTAATAATGATTTCACCTGCCCCGTATGATGCACATAGTTTGGCAAACTCTACAGGATCTTTGCCTGTATTCTTCGTTGCGTTATGAGTCCATATTTCGTATTTACCACCAAAGAACTTTTTCTTGACATCAAGAACAACAACAACACTCTGACTACCTACCCGTTCAGCAATTTCTTTTATCAGCATCGGATTTTCAACTGCTACTGAACTAATCGCTATTTTTTCGACACCTAAACTAAAGATATGTTGTGCCTGTTCTGCACTTTTAATACCACCGCCGTAACAAAGAGGCATACGACATTCAACCGCAAGGTTCTCAATCATCTTATAATCAGGCTCTCTGTTTTCAACTGTGGCATCAATGTCAATTACCATTAGCTCATCAACTTCCTTTTCATTGAATATTTTTACCGCATTTATGGGATCTCCTACGTATTTGTAGTCTGAAAACTTAACTGATTTGACCAATCCTTTGTTATGAACAAGCAAACAGGGAATTATTCGGGGATAAAGCATACTTAAATATTTGCAAAGTTGTTCAATAGTTGAATTCCATTCTCATGGCTTTTCTCAGGATGAAATTGTACTCCATAAATATTATTATTCTGCACTGCACTCGAATAATTTATACCATATTGTGTATTTGCAATTTCATTTCGAATGTCATTACAATGAAAATAATATGAATGTAAAAAGTAGAATCTTGAGCTTTCGTTGAAGCCATGAAGCAAGTCACTTGAATTTACAGGATTGATTGTATTCCAGCCCATATGAGGTAGTTGCGTCTTATGTTTTATCAATGAAGCATCAAATTTTTTCACAACGCCATCAATCCAGCCAAGTCCGGGCAACACTCCTTCCTCACTCGAATTCGCCAAAATTTGCATACCTACACATATTCCAACAACAGGCACTTTTTGTTGTAATACTAATTCATCAAGCGTTTCTCGCATTCCGGATTTTTGCAGTAATGTCATAGCATGATCAAAAGCACCTACTCCCGGAAGAATAATCTTGCTTGCGCCCTCCAAATCAGCCCTTTGTGTTGCTACAGCAACAGGAATATTTAGTCTTTTATAAACATTTACAAAAGCGTTGATATTACCTAATCCGTAATTTACAATCGTGATCATCTTTTGCCTCCCTTTTCCAGTCTTAAAGCACGCATCACTTTGGCTCCTATCTGATAAATACTATCCTGCGATTTATAATCCTTGTAAGTCTTATTAGGGGCATCCATATATCCCTGCAGTTCGTCAACTGTTATGCCCAGCTTTGTTGCAATATATTCAAAGTCCTGAGCTATCGTTTCAGGATCGTAAGCTGGTTTGGACAATTTATCCAAAGCCTCCTCTCTTGTCATCTGACCGGTTAGTATTAAGCTTGAATACTGCACCTTACGTGTATCATAACCAAACTTAGTTGGTAACCAATAACTTTCGTAAAAACGGGTAAAACGGGATTCGAAATGCTTTTGTGGATATTTCTGATAACCAAACTTATCGCAGAGAAGTTGCATAGCCTCATCCTTATTGTATGGGATGTAATCCAATGGGCGAATAAGTTTTATACCTTTAATATAGGGCATATAAACCTTGTGATTTAATATGTTTGAAACAGGATAGGTTTTTAATGGCATTTTGCCAAACTTACTGTGAATATCTTTCAGTTGTATCGAATCTGATTGATAATACATCCATTCTAAAGGATTTCGAATACATTCGGTTGAATAGTTTCCGCCGGTAAGTATGTATTTAATATTGTTTTTGGCCGCAAATTTATACATAGTTGCAAAAAAAGCATGATCCTGAGGCACATCAACATGTGGAACTCCGGATTTGAAAAATGCTAATTGAAGATCTTTAATTTCTTCCCAATTAATAACTTCGGTGAATAAATCCAACCCAAGACCGTCAATTAATCGCTCAATATTATTTACTGCTATTTGCGAATTCCAGCCTGCATCCACATGGAATACCAAAGGACGTAATCCATATTGTTCTTTCATTATATACAATAAATATGAGCTATCAATGCCACCGCTCATACCCATTATACAATCAAAATCTTTACCTTTTCCTTCGGCTTTAATTTTTTGAATAATGTTCCGAAGTTCTATATCGCCCCTCTCATCAGTATGCCAATGAGGCAAAATATCCTTATAATAGGTGTTACAATGATCGCAAACTCCATTCTCATCGAAAACGATTTTCGAATCGGTTGTGTCCATTACACAGTTTGTGCATATTTGGTATTCTCGTTTCATATATTACGCGAATTTTTTATAAACTGTTCAACCTTATTTTCAAAAAGTATTTGCTCGTCTTTTATTAGATTGAGCACAAAATTGCAGGAAATTACAAATTTTTCGTAATCAAAGTCCTTTTTAAACAACTCAATTTTTGAAACAATGTCATCATTTGCTTCTACTACCACGCCGAGATTATATTTAGAAACATACATACTATGTACACTTGATTTATTTACAATCAATGGCCTTTTATACATTAAGCACATATAAAACCTATTTGACATTGCCGTATTACAATGCAAATTATCTGGATGTATTAGATTTATTAAATCATAATTCATTACAATCTCTCGTTCATCATTTTTGTTATATCTACCCAAAAAGAACACATTATTCAGTTTCGATGAATAAAGCTTAAGGTTATCATATTCCGATCCATAACCGACAAAACTAACTGAGTAATTTATATCAGTTGAACAATTATCTATCAATCGTTTGTTTTCATCGAACTCCCTAATAACACCAACAGTAACAATATTCGTTTTATCACTTGAGAATGGAGAAGCATGATTTGTTGGCATTTCATCAATTAACAATAAATTGAAGTTATGGCTTAAAACATATTTCTCATTTTTAGGCAACCATTCTTTATAACCTTCCGAAGAAATAGTTGTTAATGAAGATAAACCAATGATCTTTCGTAACATACCAGTTAACTTAAGCGGAGTAATCAAAGGGGAGTGGTCACGAATATCTAAAATATATTTGTTTTTAAATTGTTTTTTTAGAAAAGAATAAATAAAAAAAGCACTTGCAACATCAAAAACGACTAAATAGTCATATTGACTTTTTACATGTTGTTTTACAAACTCACCAAATTTATAATAATCTTTTAGTTTTTCAATTGGTTTTGCACCTTCTAAGCTCGTATAATCAAAACAAATTATATTATCTTCCCTTTCGATAGGGAAATTATTTCGATTCCAACAAATTATATTGTAACTAATGTTATTACGGTCGAATACCGTTGTGAAATACTTCACATATGGACTTACGTTAAGAGTATTAGATAAAACCAAGCCAATTCTTTTCATCGTTTCAAAATTGAATTTCTTATGCTGTACTTTTTTAATTATTGTTAATTTTAAAATTTGGATACTGTATACACAAATAATCATTTGCGTCTTGAATAGTACTCAGGTTCAAAGTCATTTTTTTAGAATCTAATAAACGCAAGTGAAGTTTTCTTGATAATATCCTAATGCCTGCATTAAAATATCTACTAAACAAAATTTTTAAAACATAAAAATATAACTTCATTTTGTTAGTTGATAGTTTAATTGCCTTTTCTTTAATTTCGAAATGAAAAACAAAAAATTTTGCTAACATGTATTCGAAATTTATCTTATTTATAAACTCATCCTTGTTTAAATAGCGCAATGATTTAATAGCAGATTCAGGCCATACTGTTGCACTTGTCCAAACACTAGGTATGTTTTTTTCCCATTTTTCTTTAGCGTTTTGAGGTAAAAAAGGAACATCTTCAATATTGGCAATTCTGTTCTTGAGTTTATCAATACCACCTCCGTGATGAACACTTGCACCAGTTATTATTACTGGAAAGTCTAATCGCACATATTTTTCTACAAAGAAACTCAATGCAACGGCACAAGCCATATCGGGAGATGGGCCTGGATGATAAGTACTCCCAATTGAATATATCTTTTCAAGTACAGTTCTTTTCACAATTCCTTGATAAACTGATGGTAATTCGCCCATATTAATACAACCAATATTAAACACTTTTTTTAAAGCATCTTGTGGCTTTACAAGTCTGAAACCACCTTTGAATGGTTTATATGTAAGCGAAGAAGTTGGGTCAATTGTAGAAATACAATCCGGCCACATATAAAAAGCCAAGCTTGAAGATAAAGCGTCTACATCATTATCTTTCATCCAATGTACACATTCGATTATATGTTTGGTTACCCCATCGTCATCGCCTATAAAACAAACATATTGTCCCGTTGAATTATAAATGGCTAAATCAGAATTGCCTGCTTGGGATAACTTTTTATTTTCGTAAAAATATTTGACACATTTAAATTCGTTTGCATTTAAATACTCTAAAAATTCAGAATTGTCATCTGAGTTATCCTGGATAATAAGTTCAATTTCATTTGAATTAAAATCTTCAATCAACACTATTAAATGTTTAAGGTATTTATATCTATTTTTAGTGGGAACCACAATACTCAACAATGGATTCATAAAATTTATATTTTCTTTAAAAGTTACATATTTTTCAAATATTCTGGATATAAATCTTTATGATTGATAACCCATGCTTTCATTTCAATTATCATATCTTCATACGATGGTACTTGAAATGAAAAATCGTTTCGCCCGCGTCTTAATGATTTATCTAAAAATAAACTATCAGATTTTTGTATATTCAATGAAGAGTTTCTAAAATGCTTATTAAATAAACAAAGTAACTCGTATTTTGAAATACTTATATTATTTACCAAGTTGTATAATCCAGTTAAATTGTCTTTAATAGCACTTTCCATAGCTTTTGCTAATGTTATGGTAGTTACTCCAGTCCACATAGCTCCTGTGTAACCATTAATAGTTCCACTTTGTTTCATAAACCAATTAAACAACCCGATGCCTTGTTCATTGATATCAGGACCAATGATTGAATTCCGAAAAGTAAGATTTTTTGAATCCTCTACTTCACCTAAAGCTTTCGACCTGTCATAAAAAGTAAGACCATCACGCAAACTGTCTTCATAATAGGGACCTGTGTTTCCTGCAAATACACAATCAGTGCTCATGTGAATAAGTTTTGTGTTTTTATCTTTTAAAGTATCTGCAACTAAATGAGGCAAATAGCTATTTAAATAAACAGCCATAGCTTGATTTGTATCAGCAACTTGATTTAGTAAACCAATACAATTAATAACGGCATCATAGTTATCGGCAACAAGCATTTCTTTGAATTTTTCAGTTTCAAAAGCATTGCCAATTATATTTTTACAGTGAGGAAACGGTTGCGTTGAATATGCAGTAACATCATAGCCTCTTTCTTTAAAATATAAAGTAATGACATGTCCTGCCATTCCGATTGAACCTAATACTAAAATCTTCATGAAAAAAGTTATTAAATTATGTTTTTAGACTTGAAGGTCATTTGAAATAATCTCCAACTTTAACAGGAGTTGCTTCATTTCTTCTACATTAAGTAGTTTAGTGTTGTGCGAATGATAATCATGAACTTGAGTTATTTTTTCATTTCCACGTTCTAAATTATCATAATTCAAATCCCTTGCATCACAAGGTATTCTATAATAATCTTCCATATCTTCTGACTTAGCCATTTCCTCTCTTGTTACTAAAGTTTCGTAGACTTTTTCACCATGGCGAGTTCCGATAATTCTTATTTCAGAATCAGATTTGTATAAATCTTTCAAAGCCTCAGCCAAAGTAAGTAGAGTTGCAGCTGGCGCCTTTTGAACAAACAAATCGCCATTCTTCCCGTTCTGAAAAGCATAGACAACCAAATCAACAGCATCTTCGAGTGTCATCATAAAGCGTGTCATGTTAGGGTCTGTAATTGTAATGGCTTTACCATTTTTAATTTGTTCAATCCATAATGGTATCACTGAACCTCTACTTGCCATTACATTTCCATACCGCGTACAACAAATAGTTGTGTTCGAGTTCAAGGTTAAAGAGCGCCCCTTAGCAATAGCAACCTTCTCCATCATTGCCTTACTTATACCCATTGCGTTTATTGGATAGGCAGCTTTATCGGTACTTAAAACAACAATATTCTTGACCCCATGCTGAACAGCTGATTCTATTACATTATTTGTTCCTAAAACGTTCGTCAATACAGCTTGCATTGGAAAAAACTCACAAGAAGGTACTTGCTTCAGTGCTGCAGCATGAAAAACAAAATCAACATCACTCATAGCATTATCTACAGAAAACTTATCTCTAACATCACCAATATAAAACTTAACTTTAGGGTTCTGAATTAAATGGCGCATATCATCTTGTTTTTTTTCATCTCGGCTGAAAATACGAATCTCTTTAATATCAGAATCTAAGAAACGTTTAAGCACCATATTTCCGAATGAACCGGTACCACCAGTTATTAACAGTATTTTTTTACTAAATAATGACATAATATAAATTTAATTAGTTTATAAACTTATTGCCCATAATACTCCAAAGAGGCACGTGCTGGTGAAACCTTTTCAGTTATGATTGAATAATAAGGGAAATATCGTTGGTATACATAAGAATCATCGTAGAGGTCTAATTTAAAAAACGAATAATAACGACCAAATAATAAAAGAACAAACAGAACAAAAACCTTTAAGTCTTTAACCAACAACTGCTTATCTAATCTATTTTCGGATACTTCGTAACATAAATTTGTTAAAAATACAATAAATGGAAAGAAAACATAATTCTGAAAACGGGAGAAAATTACTTGATTAAATATTGTAAAAACTCCAAACACAATATATAACCAAACAAATGGCGATTCTTTATATTCATTTTTGCTGTTACGAAATGCAAAAACAGCAAATATAAATGGGATTAAAAAATACGTAAATAAACTACGTATCATTCCATTAATATTATATAAGTAATCGTCATTATCTAAATAAGAATTAACTTTATTTCCGACACTTGAAATGGCTACAAAATACTCAATATAATCCGTAAAGAGTTGCCACAATACATTAGCAACTAACAAAACAATTAAAATCGATATAATAAAAAACTTGTTTAATTTAATTTTGTAGAAAAACGGGAAAATTACAAGTAATAAAGCAGAAGAATGAAAAAGAAATGCTAAAAATATAAACAAATAGTATTTAATCCACTTCTTTTCATAAAAAGAATCTAATGATAGCAGAAAAACGCCTACTGTTATCGACTCTCTCATAATTTCAGTATTAAAATACAGAAAACCGAAAACAAAATACAGCAAAATTCCTAAAAACTTATAATTTACATATTTATAAATGAAATAAAAGTATATACTATTTATAAGCAATGCATGAATAAATTGCATAAAGAAATAGCTGTCAGAGAATAGTTTACAGGTGGCACAAAACACATACCACAAGTATTCGTAAGGAGCACTCTCAAAATCGAATGATGAAAAATCGGAAAAAGAGGGGTATTGATCGTAATTATTCAGATAGGCAAATGTATCACCACCAACCTTATACCTTAATCCGGCAAGTAGCACGATTATTGCAAAGGAGGCAAACCAAAAGAACTGAATTCCCTCTTTCTTTTTTAACACATCATACTGATATACCAGAAAAGTTAGAAAAAATATTATAAAAAAATAGATCATTTTTCCTATTCTATAAGTATTAAAAAACTACTCAAAAATCAATAATTTAGTCAATATGACTTTGAATAAAGTCTTCTGATGCTAAACATAATTAATATAAAAAGCACCACTTCAGAAAGCACTAAAGATAAAGCAGCCGCATGTATTTGCCAAAAGCTAACGGTTGCTACTAAAAATACGACACTGATTGCTCCTGAGAGCATCACAGCAACAAAAAAGTCTTTTTGTTTATTAAGATTAATAAGACCAACCATCCCAAGCACATAATTGAGACCTCCAAATAAAATGACGAACGACATAATTTTCACAATACCGACAGCCTCACTGAAACCGTCACCACAAATCACATCCACTAACCAGGAAGCTAAGAAATAAGTAACAATCACTTCGAGAATCAATACTGACCCGTAAATTTTAGTTACCCGCCAAAGCATCGAAAGATTCTGACGCAGTGGTTGTGTCTTAAATTTATAACCTAAATGCGGAAATAATGCCTGAGCAATCGGTACCGTAATCATTTGTAGCCCTTTTATAACTTTTTCGGCTGCTGCGTAAATACCTACGGTAGCCTCACTTACGAAGAAGTTAAGTATAAAAATATTTGCATTTCTATATAAATTTATTCCAACTGTTGAACCAAAAATAGATAATCCTTCTTTGTATTGATTCTTCATATCAATCCATTTTGGCTTTACAAAACGTATATTGAACTGTTTACGTGCAATAATTGTACTGATTATCCCCGATAATATAAAGCCACAACTATTCAATAAAATAATAAACACAAAATCATCTTTTTCGCGTATCAACACAAAAATCAACACTGTAAAAACAATTTTTGAGATAAAATTAACAATCGTTAAATATCTCATTTTTTCCATCCCCTGAAAAAGCCAGACAGGATTAAATGTATCGCCCAGCACAATACCCATACCCATTATAAACATGAGATATTTTGTATGTGTACCTAATAAAAAAGGAGATAATACCGCAAAAAGTATAACTCCACCTAATAGCAACAATAGTCTACAAGCAATTACCGTGTTGTATATTTTGTTTATTTCGGCTCTATTATCCCTGTTTTGGGCAATTTGCTTGGTTGCAGAATAATCGAAACCGTATGTATTCAGTATTAAAAGATATTGAACTATTACATAAACATACGAGTATATACCATAATTGGCTGCCCCTACTACACGTAGAATGTAGGGTAAAGTCAAAAGTGGTAATAAAACATTCAGTCCATTTAAAATTGAAAGAGAGAAAAAACTTTCAGCAATTGATTTATGACTATGTATTTTCGTTCTTAAAGACATCTTATATGATTAAAATTATATGAACAAACAGGTGGCTTTATAAATAATTCTACAAAACGAATTGCATTAACATTTTCACAACAAAAGAGGAGCAATATATCAATATTTAAATATAAATCTAATTTATACATCAAAACTAAAAATCAAGCTACTCGTGTAAATCAAAAACACTCTTTCTCGCCCCGCAAAGATACAACAAACCTTTTAATCAACCTCGAAAAACGGAATCAAATGTAAATATTCCTGTAATATTTAGTCACTTTGAATTTCTAATATCTAATTTATGTCAATAAAAACACATTATATCAGTTTATAAAAACACATATCAGTTTTGGCACACACATTATGCATCAGTGTTTGCTTCAATTGAATTTTACATGTCTGAACACTGCATAGTTGTTTGCGTAAAATAATTTCAGAGGTCTGCTCACTGCATAGTTGTTTGCGTAAAATAATTTCTCCCGAAGCACCATCAACGATCGTCGTCAGCACTTCCGGCCTGTCCCGAAGCACCATCGTCGGTCGTCGTCAGCACTTCCGACCTGTCCCGAAGCACCATCAACGGTCGTCGCCAGCACTTCCCACCTGTCCCTGAGGTCCATCAACGATCGTCGTCAGCACTTCCCGCCTGCCCCGAAGCACCATCAACGGTCGTCGTCAGCATTTCCCACCTGCTCCCGAGGTCCATCAACGGTCGTCGTCAGCACTTCCCACCTGTCCCGAAGCACCATCATCGGTCGTCGTCAGCACTTCCAACCTGTCCAGAAGTACCATCAACGGTCGTCGTCAGCACTTCCCACCTGCACCGAAGCACCATCAACGGTCGTCATCAGCACTTCCCACCTGTCCCGAAGCTCCATCAACGGTCGTCGTGAGCATTTCCTGCCTGTACTCTGCTGCCTGTTTGCCGAAAAACATGATATAGGGAAAGGGGAGGAGTGTTGAAATGTGGATTGAATTGTGTAAATTATATGTGAATAGTTTAAAGGTAAGTGATTGAACTTTCGCAAACTGTTAAACACTTGATTGATAATTATTAGTAATTTCAATACCGCTAACAATTAGAGGCTTACGGAATACTGTTCATTTGTATTTATATCTTCTGCAAACCTTTGATTTTTTCACTTGAGTTGAAAAAGCAAACTTACACAAAGCGATGCCGCTCTTGGACGCGCGAAGTCTTGAAAAGCACGTTTAAGTGAATGCAATACAAAATAAATTTTGATATTGCTGAGCGTAGTGCTTTCAATTTATTAAGTTTTTGCTTACTTTTTGTATCAAGACAAAAAGTAAGTCGGGGTTTGGGGCGGAAGCCCCCTTATCAGAGCTTGCGAAAGTTGAGTATATTATAAAATAACGCACAGTAAAGATGCATTATCGGAATATAAATGACAATATATCAATTTGCAAAAAACATAGTTTTGGAGTTTTACACATGTTTAATAACTTTGTGCCATAATTATAAATCTCCCATTATCTATGTCTCACACCGAATTTTTCCCCATAGTGACTGAAACGGGCGAAGTAATTGGTCGCGAAAGCAGAGCTTATTGTCATTCAGGTAGTTTTGTGCTGCATCCTGTGGTGCATTTGCATGTATTGAACAGTGCAGGTGCGCTTTATCTGCAAAAACGAGCCGAAAACAAGGATGTACAGCCCGGAAAGTGGGATACTTCGGTAGGTGGGCATGTGGATTTTGGCGAAACAGTAGAACAGGCTTTGCTGCGTGAAGTGCGTGAGGAACTGGGAATAGTGAACTTTGAACCGGTGTTTATGCTGCGATATAAATTTACTTCGGATGTGGAGTGCGAACTTGTAAACAGTTTTTATACCGTATACGATGGCGAGATTAATCCTGACCCGGGAGAAATTTCTGAAAGCAGATTCTGGACATTCGAAGAAATTACCAAAGCTATGGGAAAAGGCATTTTCACACCTAACTTCGAAAGTGAGTTTTCCCGACTTGAAAAAGAAAACCTGCTACCTATTAACAGACAGCAGGTTTTCGGAGAAACGTGATAGTGAAGAAATAGAACATTATACTTTTTTGCGCAATACAATTTTTGAGCTGTAAAAATCTGTCACTTTGGTTAGAAACTCCACAAACGAAGGATATAAGGACACATCCCAGTCGCCTGCTTTTATAAACAGTTGATTGTTTATAAGTATTTTGGCTTCTTTTATATCCAGCTTAAGTTCGTATGTACCAAAATCAGTTACTAATTGTACGTTTGCAGGAACTGATTCAATTTCGTAGCCTTCGGGAATTTGCAGTTCAATGGTATCGGCATCGTAATATCCGTTGTAAATTTTAATATTACGTGTGCGGTTATTCTTCTTCAAACTACTAAATCCGTTTCGGAATGGATTTACAGGCACAAACAATCGCGTGCCTGTACGCGTGCCAAAGTTGTTTGTATCCCACACAAAATTGATATCAAGAACCGGATCAGCCGTTTTCTCTTCCCTGAAGTTTATTCCCGAAACAGTAGCATGAGCCAGTTTAATCCCTTCCCGTAACAAATCGTTCTGTTCGGCAGGTTTGGTGGTTGAAAAATCATCGTACATATCGAAAATCCTGTACCGACAGGTTTTCTGTGTTGTTACTTTGGCACTACCTTCAGCAGTTAACTTTACTACGGCATTATAGGATTCCAGATTCTGCCTGTCGGCATACCCGGTGGTACGGACAATGCGACCGCCGTTTTCAGTAATCAAAAGCGCATCGTGACCCGAAATACCATTGTGTACAAATCCGAAAGGAGTGCGCGGGTTTGTACATTCGAGCCATAAAGTATCGCCGGGAAGTGGTACCTGTAAAACCACATGGTTCATTTGATTGAAATTAGCAAAATCGGGATATATGGTTTTGTTGGCTGCATCTAGCCTTATTACTGTATAAACCGAAGGAATGCCTGCCACGCTCAACATTGCTTTCATGTAATTTGTCAGCGCTTTACAATCGCCAAAACCTGTTTTATGCACTTCGGCTGCTGACATAGGCTGATATCCGCCTATACCCAACTGAATGCTGACATAACGTGTGGTATTGCCCAGATGATCGTACAGAATCTTCACCTTTTCACGATCGGACTGAGCATCTTTCACCAGATCGCGTATCTTGTTTTTTGCATCTTCAGGCAATTCATCGCGGCTTTTCAGTAAAGAAAAAATCCAGACTCCCATATCATTCCAGTCCGAAATGCGACCTTTTACACCATCGTAACTAAAACTAACCGGACGAATAAACATGAGCGGCGCAATTTCAGTAATCTGTCCTGCATATGATTCGTGTTCGAGCGCTTTCAGATTAGCGACCTTCCACAGTAGGGTTTTATCCTTGGGATCGCTGCTCTTTTGTGGCTCCGAAGTTAAATTATGTGTCTTATTCTGATATTCGCACCCTTCAGGTAAACGCAACCGGTATTCGGCATTCTCCACCGAAAGGTTGTAGGTATCCTGCGGAAAGAAACCCGGAAAAACAATGATCCCGTTTTTATATTCTATAGAATACTCATACTTTATGGTGTATGGATAAACAGGACTTGCACAATCGAAATAATGATAATTCACATCCTGGGCAAGCGTGTAGGCATCAGACCACTCGGTGGCTTTTACATCGCTGAGTTTAAACTTATCAATCTCATTTCCGTTAGCATCAAACAGTTTTGCCGAAAAACTCTTCAGGCGACGAAACTTATCAGCCGGATATCGAAATCCTGCCATATCATTGCCTTTTTTATCGAGCACAGTAATGGTTTGAGTCACATTCTGAACCGCTGAAGTTTCGGACTCCATATCGAATTCAACAATCTGAGAACGCAACACAGCATAGGCATTCGTTTTTAAGGAATCGGGTATCAAACTAACCAATAATGCAGGGTCGGGTTTTGCTGCAAACAGAAGCACATTAACCGACAAAGCAATTCCTATTAAAAAATATCTTTTCATATTTATTTCTTAACTTTCAGAACAAGCATTTCCTGATTTTTATTTACTATGGCTGCAAAATATTCTCTGATTTTCTGATAATCGGTATTTGCAAAAATAATCTGATTGAAATCAAAGCGATAATTGAGCGTTATCTTATTTTCACTGCGCTGAGCAATGTACGTTACTCTACATTTATCGTTTAACGAAAACTTCATCGACTGCGGAAGTTCGGCTACCTCAAAATTCTCAGGTATGGTAATATTCGAAATAAGTAAAAAAGTGTAGGGATATTTGAATTCGACAGGTAATTTTCGTTCCGACTGAGTAAAGTAATTTGTTTCCAAATGGGTAAAAATCATCGGATTCAGATAAATCATGTCACCGGCCATATCATACTGTTTGGTAAACTCAAGCTCCTCTTTCACCATGCCTGACAACGATTCGTTAAGCCCTACTTTAAAAGCGTTTACATCAAGTTTGTTTTCGGTTGCAAAATTTTCAACATAGGTAGCCGAATCCTTAGCATCCTTAAAGTCGGTGTAGTAATCCAGCGCGCACTGCCCTGTAAATACTCTGTTTAGCTTTGAAGTGATTTTAGCATTGTTGTCGAGTGTTGCACTAACCACCATAATTTCCTGATTTTTTGCAATCCCTGTCAGATCAACCCATTTTTCAGACACTGTATCGCACATCACACGGGCTCTGTCCACCAAAAAGTCGGAAGGTAGTACATTCAGGCCACCATACTCAGTTGAGCCATCGAGGTAACAAACTTTTCCATTGCCAATAGAAGCTGCCACTACAAAAGTATTTAGTTTTTCGAGCGAAGGGAAAGTATATGGAAGTCTGCCCAACGAACGCCTGCTCAGCAAAACCGGATAAGCCGGAATATCTGCATCTTTCAGCGCACTGAGCAATACCATATTGATTTGCCCGTTATTGCCAATGCCGCTTTTGACTGCATCGCGGGCATTATTTCCCCAGAAACTGTATTTTTCGTCCCAGCGGATTTTCGACTTTACAAACTCATAGATTTTCTCAACCTTTTCTTTGTTATCTTTTGCACCTGCCACAAGCTGTTTTATTTCAGCTTTAAATGGATTAGACATTTTCAGATTTTCTCCGAAATCAGTTTCTGTATGCAGAGTTTTCTCCAGATCTTCCCATGTTTGAGAATAGGGTTTGTAAAACTCATAAGGAAAATTGGTTGCTTTCAGTTCGAATGTGGCTGAACTTAAGTAATCGTCGGCACACCAGACATAAGATTCATCTTTCATTGCCGGAAGATTCTCAGCAGTAAAACGAAGATCGCGTGCATTACATGTGATGGAGGAAGTGGTGCCCGATACCGAAAGAGTGAAAGTCTGGTTTTCGACAGTTTCTTTTAAATCAATTGTTTCGTAACCGGTCATTCCTACATTAAACAGGAAATATTCGGGGATACGCACCTGATACGAACTATGAACTACGGGGATGTGAGTCTGGAACATCCATCTGTCAATGCTGTAAACAAGATCTGATTTTTTGCGGTATTTTATTTCCACCACACTTCCGACCTTTACATTAGGTACCGAAAATTTTATACGTTTGTAATCTTTTCCCAGTGCTTCTTCAAAAATGTATTTGCGTTCAATCTTCGATTTTACAATCTTATCATTTTCTAAATTATAAGCAATAGCTTCGATCTCCGAAATTGATTCGCGATTGCCATAACCCTTGTCATAATAATCCAGATTATAGGTGGCCATATCAACACCATCCTGTTTCAGAATTTTGATTTTCTGTTTGATATCCGAATAAAGCTGAAACTGTCCGTTAATAAGATCGAAACCTGTGTAACCGGTTTCGTAAAGTACCACAGCCACTGCCGAGGTATCCTGTTCGTAGCTTTTCATTTCGAGTTCATACTTTGTAATTTTTCCATATTTACGGCTTAAATCCTGAGAAAAAGCTGTTGCTAACACCATATGAAGCAACAATACAGTTATCAAAACATGTTTCATATTATTTGATTTTTTAAAATAGTATTTTTCAGCATTCATTGAAAGAATGCTACAAATATAAACAATGTTATTTAATAACAGATTAAAATCATTATTATTTTTTTTAATTTTTATTTATAAGGCAAAAGAAAAGGCTGAGAATATTCATTCTCAGCCTTTTAAAATAAAAACACGTCAGTATATTTAGCGAAACACCGATGTAAATGTTTTAGGCACATGGGTTTCGAAAGTTACGTTTTCGAGAGACATAGGGTGAATAAAAGCTAAAACACGAGCGTGTAAGCCAACCCGGCCAATAGGCGAAACTTCAGAACCATATTTCTTATCGCCCACAATAGGATGTCCGATATCCTGCATGTGTACGCGAATCTGATTTTTTCGTCCGGTTTCAAGTTCTACTTCAAGCAGCGAAAACTTATCATTGGTTTTGATGGTTCGGTAATGCGTCACAGCCTGCTGTCCTCCGTTATCCACTTTACTGGAGTGTATTTTGAGAGACTTTTCGTTTTCGGTAAGCCATGTTACTATGGTATCTTCAGGTTTTTCAACCTTTCCTTCGACCAAAGCCACATATACGCGACGGGTGATTACACGATGCCAGTTTTCCTGAAGTGCAAGCTGAATTTCGCGGGTTTTGGCAAACATTATCACGCCTGAGGTTTCGCGGTCAAGACGATGCACTACATAAATACGATTCTGAGGCGACGCTTTTTTTACATAGTTTTTCAGAATAGAGAACGCCGTTGTTTCGTCAGATTTACCTGTGGTTACAGTCAGGAGACCTTCTTTTTTTTCAACAACAATCAGATACTGATCTTCGAAAATAACTTTAAGCTTCGGATGTGTAAGTTCAATATTTCCCCGAGCACTGCTTATCAACACTGTATCTCCGGCTTTTAGAGCCGTATTAAAAAGCGTGGTCACCTTACCATTGACCATAACCTGACGGTGCGACAAAAGCGATTTGACGGAATTGCGACTCATACCACCCATTTTAGCAAGTAGGAACTGCATTAGTTCGGCTGGTTCATTTACCCTGAGTGTGGTTTCGCCGGGCGCTTTGGTTTTCTTCATTGAATATTTAGTGTTTCGTATTTTGCTTTACGTATATGGTATTTTGCACTGATTTGCTGTTGGTTATGATTATCATAAATAAAAATTCAACTATCAGAAAATTGCAAGCCAGACTAAACAGTCTGGCCTTTAAATATTCAAATCATGAATTCGAAGATTAAAACAATCACGAACCAATCACAGTTTTATCTTTCTTCAGTAGGATCTTTTGTAATTTCGTTCTCAACGTCTTTTACACCCTTCTTAAATTCACTTACACCTTTACCAAGTCCGCGCATAAGTTCAGGAATTTTTTTTCCGCCAAAAATAAGAAGTATAGCCAGTGCTATCAGAATAATCTCGGGCATACCGAGTGAGAAAAGAATAATGTTTGGATGCATAGTATTAATGATTACTTTATTTGAAAATAGTTTTGAGTTACAAAAATACATAATTTTCTTCTGAATTCAATATAAGATGCTGTTTTGAAAACTTATTTATGGTTAAGAGCTTCTGAATTGAGCATACAAATCATCACTTCTTAAAACAAAAGGAGAGTTTTTTTTCTATCTTTGCATTTCAAAATTTAAAAACCATTTGTAAGGTTCAGAAAAACATGATTAAAATTACATTCCCCGACGGTTCGGTGCGCGAATTTTCCAAAGGCACTACCGGACTGCAAGTAGCTGAAAGTATCAGCTCACGACTGGCACAGGAAGTGCTGGCCATCACAGTAAACGAACAGATATGGGACCTCTCACGCCCTATCGACACCGATGCGACCATCAAATTACACAAATGGGACGACGAAGAAGCCAAACATGCATACTGGCACTCTTCAGCTCACCTGATGGCCGAAGCACTCCAGGAGTTGTATCCGGGTATCAAATTCGGTATCGGTCCGGCTATTGAGAATGGTTTCTACTACGATGTGGATCCCGGAACGGCAGTAATCAAAGAAGCCGATCTTCCTGTTATTGAGGCTAAAATGCAGGAACTTGCAGCACGCAAGGAACCTATTGTTCGTAATAACATTAGCAAAGCCGACGCGATTAAAATGTTCGAAACCAAAGGTGACGAATACAAAGTGGAACTTATCAGCGATCTGGCTGATGGAACCATTACGCTCTATTCGCAGGGTAACTTTACCGACCTTTGTCGTGGTCCTCACCTGCCCCACACCGGCGAAATCAAGGCTATTAAACTGCTCAGCGTAGCCGGTGCTTACTGGCGTGGCGATGAAAAGCGCAAAATGCTTACCCGTATATATGGAATCACTTTTCCTAAAAAGAAAATGCTCGATGATTACCTTACTTTGCTTGAAGAAGCAAAAAAACGTGATCACCGCAAAATAGGACGTGAACTTGAATTGTTTATGTTCTCCGAAATGGTGGGCAAAGGACTGCCTATGTGGTTGCCACGCGGAACAGCTTTGCGTCTGCGTCTGGAAGATTTTCTGAAAAAAATCCAACGCCGTTTTGATTATCAGCAGGTAATGACGCCGCATATTGGAAACAAACAATTGTACGTGACTTCAGGTCACTACGCTAAATATGGTAAAGACTCATTCCAGCCTATTCACACACCCGAAGAAGGCGAAGAATACCTGTTGAAACCAATGAACTGCCCGCACCACTGCGAAATTTACAAGTTCAAACCACGCTCGTACAAAGATCTGCCCGTTCGTTTGGCGGAGTTCGGTACAGTGTATCGCTACGAACAAAGTGGTGAGCTTCATGGTTTAACCCGTGTACGCAGCTTTACACAGGACGATGCGCACATTTTCTGCCGTCCTGACCAGGTGAAGGATGAATTCCTGAAAGTAATGGACATTATATTTATTATTTTCAAGGCTCTAGAATTCGAGAACTTCGAAGCACAGATTTCATTGCGCGATCCGAACAACAAAGAAAAATACATTGGTTCGGACGAAAACTGGGAAAAAGCAGAAGCTGCCATCGTAGAAGCATGTGCTGAAAAAGGTTTGAAAGCACGCGTTGAGCTTGGCGAAGCTGCATTCTACGGTCCAAAACTCGACTTTATGGTGAAAGATGCCATTGGCCGTCGCTGGCAGTTGGGAACTATTCAGGTGGATTACAGTTTGCCTGAACGTTTCGAACTTGAATATACAGGTGATGACAATCAGAAACACCGTCCGGTAATGATTCACCGTGCACCGTTTGGTTCAATGGAACGTTTTGTAGCTGTACTTATTGAGCACACTGCCGGAAAATTCCCATTGTGGTTGACGCCTGATCAGGTAGTGGTATTGCCTATCAGCGAAAAATTCAACGACTATGCTTACGAAGTAGCAAAAACGCTGAACAATGCTGATGTGCGTGTGCAGGTTGACGACCGTAACGAAAAAATCGGACGTAAAATTCGTGACAACGAGTTGAAACGTATTCCTTACATGCTGATTGTAGGCGAAAAAGAAGCCGAAAACGGTGAAGTAGCTGTACGTCGTCAGGGCGGTGGCGAACAAAACTCAATGTCGATAGCTGACTTTGCACAATTGGTAACCGACGAAGTGAATACGCTCGTAAGTAAATACTAAGAACCCCCTAAATCCCCATAAAGGGGGACTTTAGAACCCCGCTGAATGATTTTTCGGCGGGGTTTTGTTTTTCCATTTTTCCAAGTAAAAATCCGATCACAAAAATGCTGAAATTCGGAACAATATTTTGTATTTCGGAATAATTCAATAATTTTGCAGCGAAACAAATTATAAAATGAGAATAATCACCTATAAAGCCATCTCTGATTTTTGTATCAGACATAAAGATGCTGAAACGGCATTTCAAGACTGGTATTACAAAACCATAAAGGCAGACTGGACTTGTTATGCTGACATGAAAAGGACATTCAATTCAGTAGATGCTCTTGGAAACAAACGATTTGTATTCAACATTAAAGGAAATGATTATCGGCTCGTAGCCATTGTTTTATTCAATATTAAAATGGTGTATGTGCGCTTTATAGGTAATCACAAAAATTACGACAAAATAGATGTTTCAAATGTTTAATCCCTTTACAAACCGAAAAACAATGACAAAAATAAAAGACAAAGCCGAATATGAAGTTTTGAAAGATAGAATTGAAGAACTTCTCGTCACAGTGGATAATGAAACTCCTGAGTACGATAAAAAACTCATTGAGTTAAATCTGATTTCTAATCTGGTGGCCGATTATGAAGAAGAATACTTTCCGGTAAAAGCTCCCCGATTAGTTGATGTGATAAAGCTACGAATGTATGAAATGAATCTTACACAACTGAAACTCTCCGAATTACTCGGTGTTAGTCCATCGCGCATAAGCGAATATCTTTCGGGCAAAAATGAACCTACTCTTAAAGTAGCTCGTGAAATAAGTAAAAAACTCAACATCGATGCATCGATAGTATTGGGAGTGTAACTGAACTATTACACCTCTCCCCTAACCCCTCTCCATAAGGAGAGGGGAATAAGAACCCCGCTGAATGATTTTTCGGCGGGGTTTTATTTTTCAAAAAAAAAGAATTTTCAAAAATATTTCTACAATTGTATTGCAGAATAAAATAAAAGCATTTACTTTGCATCTCAAAGTACTTTTATATTATATGGAAAAGCAGATTGACGACATCAAAGCCATCAGAGAAATGATGGAAAAATCCTCAAAGTTTCTTTCGTTGAGTGGTTTAGCAGGAATTTTTGCAGGTTCAATGGCCATTGCAGGTGCTGCATTTGCATATTTTTATCTGTTACAAAGCCCGGAAAATACAGATTTCAATCGTTGGCAGGAACTTGTAATACTTGTGGCCGACGCAATGATAGTGCTTACATTATCCATAGGATTTGCCATATATTTTTCGTGGCGAAAAGCCCGTAAACGCAATCAGAAGCTTTTCAACAAGCCCACATTGAAAACCATATATAATCTGGCACTTCCGCTAATTGCCGGTGGCATTTTCTCTATTGTATGCCTTGTGAGAGGTCAGGTGGAAATAGTCGCTTCAGTAACTCTGATATTTTATGGCCTCGGACTTATCAACGCATCAAAATTCACTTTCGAAGAAATACATTATTTGGGCATTCTGCAGGTCGTAATCGGTTTATTGGCAGCCATCTTCCCGGCCAACGGACTTTTATTCTGGACTTTAGGTTTTGGAGTGTGCCACATAATTTACGGGCTTATTCTTTATAAAAAATACGATTTAAAATAAAGAGTATGGCCAATATTATTACTAATCTGAATAAAGCATTTGATAGTCGCATTCGGCTCGGCATTATGTCGGTGCTGATGGTGAATGATGATGCCGACTTCAATACGCTGAAGGAACTGCTTGAGCTGACCGATGGAAATCTGGCCAGTCATATTAAAGCACTTGAAAGTTTGGAATATATCAGCTCAACAAAACAATTTGTGGGTCGTAAACCCAATACCAGATACATGATCACCGAGCTTGGCCGTGAGAGTTTTCAGAACCACTTAAACGCGCTAGAACAATTGATACGATAATTTTTTTATACATAAACTTTGTAATTCAAAGTACTTTTTCAAAATACAAACAATTAAATAACAACAAAATCTTATGGAAGCAAA
This sequence comes from Bacteroidia bacterium, assembly GCA_009929375.1. Taxonomy (GTDB): domain Bacteria; phylum Bacteroidota; class Bacteroidia; order Bacteroidales; family Paludibacteraceae; genus Paludibacter. The sequence goes on along the minus strand of SAAO01000023.1, from coordinate 24,445 downwards.
AATTCAAAAAATCGGACAATCGCTCACACTGAAAGGTATTCTTATCGGAATAATGAGCATACTACTGCTTATACCGGGTGCAATGATACAGGAACTGATTATGGAACGTCAGATGCGCAGCAAAGAGACCATCCAGAAAATAAATGAAAAGTGGAGTCTTGCTCAAACATTAAATGGTCCTATACTGGTAATTCCTTACCAGATTAAAACAGTGGACAACAAGAATAATATGAATATCGAGAAAAGCACGCTCAGTATTACACCTGAAAAACTGGATATTAAAACAGTTCTTACCCCTGAAGAAAGACATTACGGAATTTATAAATCAATTATATACAAAAGTGATATCAGTTTTTCAGGTTATTTCAATCAGCCGGCAGCACATTTTCCGGCAAATGCCGAAGTCGATTGGGCTGGAGCGTATTTCAGACTAGGAATTTCGGACCTGCGTGGAATAACCAAAGATATAGAATTCAAAGCCGGAAATATGAGTGGAGTAGCAGATGCCAGCGGCCAGAGCGATGCTATCGGATCGGGTTTGCGTATAACAGTTGATCATCCTGAATTACTTTTCACGAATGGGAAAGCCGCTTTCTCGGGCAAAATGAAACTAAAAGGTTCTGAAAGCATAAACTTTGTACCAACCGGAAAGAATACGCAGGTTGATGTATCCGGAAACTGGCCATCCCCAGGATTCAGCGGTAGCTTTAGCCCGGAATACAATATTTCTGATAAAAAATTCACAGCCAAATGGAATATACTGCATTTTAACAGGGATATTCCTGAATCGTGGATAGATGGTAATGTAAAAACATTCGAGAACAGCAGTTTTGGTGTCAATCTGGTGGATACTGTGGATCATTATCAACAGAATATGCGCTCAGCTAAATACGCCTTTATGTTTATTGCACTTACATTTGTGGTTTTCTTCTTTGTGGAAGTGATTACACGCAAAAAAATTCACCCTGTACAATATTTATTAGTGGGCATTGCTCTGATTCTGTTTTATAGTCTGCTGTTATCAATCTCGGAACAAACAGGATTTGGCTGGGCTTATGTCATTGCCAGTGTATCAACCATTGCACTGATTGCGGGCTATGCACACAGCATTTTCAAAGACCTGAAACAAACGGCTCTTTTGGCGGGAATTTTGTCGGGATTGTATCTTTTCCTTTACGTCGTACTGCAACTCGAAGATATTGCATTGCTTATTGGCAGCATAGGATTATTTGCAATTCTGGGCATTATAATGTATGTATCCGGAAAAGTAAAATGGTACAAACAGGAAGAAACTGTTGAAAATGGACAGTTGACAATTGACAATTAACAATTTCGATAGACAGTTGTTCTGCATGGTAGGATACTTTAAATAAGAACTCAGGGACGCGAGGATTTGTAATCCGAAGCTTTAATATTTGCGGATTTAAAATCCGCCAGTAAAAAATCGGAGGATTACAAATATCCTATAGAGCATACTTTAAAAGAGAACTTCTATCAAGAATAAATAAAAAAACAAATTCCGCAAACACATAAAGTATTTGCGGAATTTGCATTCAAAAAGGAATCATTTCTTTGCTTTCAAAGCCCTCTGAATAGCAGGTTGCACCATGCTTTCCATTACTTCGTAGCCTTTGACTGTGCAATGCACCATATCAGTGGTATATTCGGCTTTCATTCCGTTTTTTCCATCGTTCATCGCACTGAAATAGTCAAGATAAGTGTAACCCTTTTCGTCACAGTATCTTTTGATCATACCATTGAGTTGCGGAATTTTCACATTGGGCTCCATCCCTTTTCGCCAGGGATAATCAAAAGCAGGTAGAACCGAACAAATTACCACCTTAATTTTGTTGGCAGTAGCAATTTCGGCCATTGAGCTGATATTATCTACTATCATTTCGAGCGTTGAAGGACCCGTATTTCCGGCGACATCATTGGTACCGCCCAAAATAACTACCACACGGGGTTTTAATGCAACCACATCCTGTTTGAAGCGAATCAGCATTTGAGGTGTTGTTTGTCCGCTAATACCCCGACAGATATACGGATTGTTCGTAAAAAACTCCGGACGTTTCTCTTTCCAGCCCTGAGTAATTGAATTCCCAATAAATACCACACGCTTCTCTTTCTTAGCCGGAGCCTGCAACGCAGCATTTTCGTTCTGATAACGTTTCAGATTTGCCCAATCCTGTGCATCCGTTTTAAAAGATGTGATTAAAAAAGCACACATAACAATTGTCTTAAGTAAATTAAGTGCCTGCATAATTCTCTATTTTTTATTGTTTATGATTAAAGCTGCTATCACCCCGGGAACCCAACCGGCCAGCGTAAGCAGAAAAACAAGCAAAAACGATCCGCAACCTTTGTCGGCAATAGCCAAAGGCGGAAAAATTATGCACAACACGACTCTCCAGAATGACATAGTATTAAATTTTTTAAAGGTTTACAAATATACTTCGAGCAGTGTAGCCGATTGTTCGGGAACTAAACCAACTTCGTCGATAGCGGCAGGGATAAGTACTGTTTCGCCTTTGTTTACAACTACCTTACCGCCCTCCGACTCTATCAGCAAACTACCTTCGAGACACATATAAGCTCTGAAGCTATCTATTTCGCCATAATTTCTTGTAAGCGGACTGTCAATTTTCAGCAGATTGGTTGTAAAATATTCGCATGTAGCAAGCTGATTTATCTCATTTGGAAGTTCGTTGTAAATTGTTTGAGGATTGGGTGAAGCAGCAAAACTGATTACATCGAGCGCCTCGTCGGTATGCAGTTCACGTTCGTTACCCTGATCGTCGACACGTTTGTAATCGTATATCCGATAAGTCACATCACTACTCTGCTGAATTTCGGCAACCATCACTCCTTTTCCGATAGCATGAACAAGTCCGGCCGGTATGAAAAACACATCTCCCTTTTTCACAGGCACACGTTGCAACAGATTTTCAACCTGATCATTTTCGAGTGCGTCAAGATATTCTTCACGATCGCAGTCGCGGGCAAATCCAATAATCAATTCAGCTCCCTGATCAGCATCGAGCACATACCACATCTCGGTTTTGCCAAATGAGCTATGACGCTCCATAGCCACTTCGTCGCCGGGATGTACCTGAATCGAGAGGTTTTCGTTGGCATCAATCAGCTTGAACAACAAAGGAAACGACAAACCGAAACGTTCGTAAACTTTATCGCCCACTAAATCGCCCATATATATTTCGATAAGTTCAGCAAGATTATTACCTGCCAGAAATCCATTGGTTACGACAGATTCGTCGCCTTCGTAGCCCGACAATTCCCAGCTCTCGCCCAATTTACCTGTTTTATCATCTTTCCCGAACAGTTTTCCGAGTTTTGCACCACCCCATATTTTATCTTTCAGGATGGGATTAAATTTTAAAGGATAAAGTAAGTTTTCCATTTAATTTGATTGTAAATAGTGTATATGTAAGTTTTGTAATTAAGTTTTCATTTTCAGGCTGTTTAGAGCAACAAATGAATAGTGCCTGATCGATTTATGAGCATGCAAATTTAGTCATTTTTTGCCATAAAATTTCAGGCTTTTTTGGTGAACCGGATTTTATTACAACCGGAATTTCTTTTTTTCAGTCGGCTTGTTATCACTTTTATTCTTTATTCGATAAAATTTTTACTACAAATCAGACCTCCCGATTTAATTCAGAAAAAAAATAACGTTAAACAACATGTTAAACATGCGTTAAAAGTGTTTCGAATTTTAAATTACAGGGCAAAATAGAATTCCATTTTCAACCTTTGAAGTTAACTATCAAACAGAGTCGCGATGAACCAAATGCATAATATCCTGCAATTAAACAACAAGCATAATAATAATTACAACCAATACTACAAATTCAGGTTACTTGATAAACCGCTCATATATAAATATTTACACAATACAAATTACATATTATTAAAAGTCACCCTTCAGTATGCAAACATATATTCCATTTATGAAAATAATTTTTACTACAAAAACATGTCTGTAATACTACAATATAATAATTGATGGCAACGAATGTAAATAGCTGTAATTTTGAATCAACGAAATGAAACAATTATTTCGAATTCAAAAAAAACTTACAAAAATAATTTATTAAATAAAGTATTATGAAAGCGATCAATTTAAAATCAATCCTTGCAGTTACAGTTTTATTAGTATCTACTGCTTTTGTATCAGCTCAATCGAGAACCTGTACAGTTATTGATGTAACTGACGGATATTACAGTGATCGCGTTTGGGTATTCAGTGTAGCCGAAACAACCGATGCTTTCGACAATGGTTGGGACGGATATAAATTCTTATCAACTGATGTTCCACAGCCACAGATTTATTACATGGGTACAGATGGAAACTTCCAGGTTTCGACAACCAACGATGTACATAATGATGTAATCGGATTTATACCGGGTAATGCAGGTGGACAGTACACATTTACATTTACACAATACGATCTGGCTCTCACTTACGAAAAACTCTACCTGATCGACCGCGTTGCAAATGTAACTACAGATATCACTGCCGATGGTTCAACTTATACCTTTACAGCAAATGCTGGTGATCCTGCCGACCGTTTTGCACTCGCAACAAGTGTGGTAGCAGTCGAAGACCCTGTAATTGATGAACCTGAAGAAGGAGAAGACGATGGAGTTGTTACTCCTGCCGATCCTAAAGACAAAAAAGATAAAAAAGACAAAAAAGATAAAAAGGATAAAAAAGACAATAAGGGTAAAAAAGGTAACAAAGCAGAAAAGGTAAAAGTACATGCACACGGCAAAAAAGTTTTCGTTGAAAACCCGAACAAAGAAAAAGGTAAAGTAAAAGTATACAATGTTCGCACAGGTAAAGTTATCAAAGAAACTGTAATCGCTGCCGAAGGCTCAACAACTATCGATACAAACACTCAGAGCGGCGCATACGTAGTATCTGTAGCAGTTGAAACCGATGTAGAAAACACCACAGTTATGCTGCAATAAACAAACATTTGACTTCCAGTTAACACAAAAAAACCGGCTTTAAGGCCGGTTTTTTTGTTTATATAACTAATGGATAATTGAAAATGCATAATGGATAATTGAAAATTGAAAATTGATAATGGACAATTGACAATGGATACTTTATAATTATAACCGGAGACAGATAAGGAGTTCAAGTTTTTGTATTTTGAGTATTGGTGATAAAATTAATTATTGTAAGACACTACTGACCGACAATATTTATTCAGACTTCTCATTTTGTCCAAAAGTAACGATCAGACAGTCAGGATATTTTGAAGATTTAGCCTAAAAGTAGTTGAATTGAATTGGTGGTAAGATATAGTTGGCGCTTCGCAGCCAACCTACACACAAAAAAAACACACAACCAGCGACTATCAACCCAAACGGAGCGAAAGATCTCATTTTAGACATTTTAAAAGCTTTAACGGACAGCACTGATTATAAATAAAATCCCGTCCCGGCATTATCTCAGCGTCCGGAACGGGATTTTATTTATGTCATGAAGAAACCAATAAAAAAGTGTCTTTCGTTTACAGACTTCTTAATTTCTAACTCTCTTACCTCTTACTATCTTACTTTCTTTCTTACTATCTTACTTTCTTTCTTACTTTCTTACTTTCTTACTTTCTTACCTCTTCTCTTATTTTCCTCAGAACTTTTTACCATGATCGAGTGCAATACCGTAAGCAGCAACTTCGGGAGCAAAATACTGAATAGGGCCTGTTGATTTAAACTCATTTGCAAGAGTAGCCATTTTCACTCCGGTTCGGTGCGTCGGGTGTTTTTCGTACCAGTCGGCCCATGAGTCCGAAGGAGACGGCATATTAAGCGTTTCAGGACTGCGATAAGCCCAATACACACGATTCGACTCATTATCGACCATAATTCCTGTGATATAGAGTAATTCGTTATCCATTGGTGCATCATCGATACGCTTTGCATTGCGTCCATTCAAATCAGCAACCCAGAAACCAATTTTGTCGGCAGGAGCAGTCACCGAAAAATATATTTTACGGTTAAGTTCGTCGATTGTAAATGCACGTACGGCATAATCAGTCAGAATGACTCCTGCTGTAGGTACAGGCGTTGTGGCTGTAGCCGCTGCAGTAAGAATATCGGTTGAAAGGAAACGGTAAATTCCACGCCCTGTTCCACCTTTTGCCCAGAAATAAACCTGGTCGTAATAATACAATCCACCATTGAACTGACCACTTGAAAGTCCTTTTCCAAAATATCCTAAACGATCAGTTTTCAGCAAGTAATATGGCACCGAAGTCTGAGCCTCGCCGCTTCCATTCCAGGTAAATGCGCCCAAAGTTTTATTTATTTCCGAACGATAGATAAATTCGCTTCTATCGGTCCAGTAAAGATAATTTTGATCAACAAATCCCTGATAAAAGCCATGTGCAGCACTCATACCGCGGTTATGTACAATTTCGGTCACCGCTTTGTCGGTTAACTGAATAGAACGAATGCTGCCATCGCCCGAAGTATCAGTGCTCCAGTTGGCTTTTGCACTAATATCAGAGCCCGCATCGAACACATACAAAACATCCTGATTGGCAATAAGTTTAAAAGGATTATGGCCGGCAAAAAACTCAGTATTCTCACTTGGCTCGGTCATATTACCAAAAATTCGCTGACGAAGAATCAGATTTCCCTTTTGCGCCATTAGCAGACTTTTAGCTTTTACGTCGTGTACATAAAAACTATCCACAATGACAGTGTCAATTTCGTTTACGATAGTAATATGCAGACTTACATATTCCATTACTTTCTTTTTGTTGAAATACAATGTCACCTCTTCGTCTTTCGACTTTCCGTCTGTCAGCTGATCGCTCACCGCATTTTCCGAAAAAGTCCATTCGTAAGTCACATCGTTGGCGTAAGGGTTGTATGCCAGCGCGCTGAATGTTACATTTTCGTAATATTTTACCGAATCGATTCCTGTGTAAATAGTTGGAATAGTATCGTAAACTGTAATATCGAGCGTTTTGGTTTTATGTTTGCTCGAATCGACCATCAATGTCACTTTATATTTACCGGCTTCTTTGTAAGTGTAAACCGGATTTTTACTCAACGATTTACCTCCATCGCCAAAAGTCCATGTCCACGATTCGGCCTCCCAATCCTCTTCGCCGGTTGTAAGATTTGTAAATGTCACTTTCTGTCCTCTTTTGGGCATATCGGGCGAAAAACTGAAGTTTGGCTCCACATTATCGCTACAGGCCACCATTATGAGTGACAGAAAACAAACAATCAGAAAAGAAGATATGGAATTTTTCATGTGTAAAAAATAATTATATTTTAATTTTCAAAGTGAAGTTTACTCTGCTGAAACAGGGCCATTATCACACTGATAAAACGATGATTTTAATTGTTTTGTAAAACAGCTGCAAATATAATCAATTTAGCGCTGCAAAATGAAGAGCCGGTTAATATTTAATCGTTAATTATTGATATTAATTACAAATTAGGCAAAAGATTGCAATAAAAAAACTATATTTACGAATCGTTTTTGTGAAAACATAAAACAAAAAAATGGAGTGTTCATCCGGGGCAACCTGCTAAAATGTAAATGTTATGGGAGCAAAAAAGAATTTCGTACTCGACACCAATGTCATACTGCACGACTACAAATGCATTCAGAATTTCGAAGAAAATGATATTTATATCCCCATTGTGGTTCTCGAGGAACTCGATCATTTTAAAAAAGGAAACGAACAGATAAACTTCAACGCACGTGAATTTGCCCGCGAACTTGATTTGATAGCCAACGAAAGCCTTTTCAGGAAAGGCGTGGAACTAGGCAAAGGCAAAGGGCGGCTTTACATACTAACCGGAGGCGAATATCCTGAGATTATTTCGAAATCGTTTATCGAAAAAACATCCGATCACCGCATACTGGCTTCGACTTATACGCTTCGCGAATCAAACAAAAAACAAAGAACAATTCTGGTTACCAAAGATATAAATCTGCGAATGAAAGCACTTTCGCTGGGTATCGAAGCCGAGGATTATATCAACGACAAGGTAACAAACATCAATATTTTCGAAAAAAATCACGAGACATACAACCATATTTCGCCCGATATAATCGAACGACTCTACAGCAATGAAGGCTCAGTGCCGGTTGACAGTCTCGACTTTGCAGCCGACATTGAACCACAGGACTGCTTTATTCTGAAAAGCAATCGATCAAGCGTGCTGGTACGCTACAATCAGGAAACCGGATTGGTGAAACGCGTGGAAAAGGAACGTAGTTTCGGGATTGAGCCACGCAATGCCGAACAGGCTTTTGCCATGAATGTATTGCTCGACGACGATGTAAAACTGGTAGCACTTACCGGAAAATCGGGTACCGGAAAAACATTGCTCGCACTGGCAGCTGCTTTACAAAAAAACGAACATTACAAACAAATACTTCTCGCCCGCCCCATTGTGGCACTGGCCAATAAGGATCTGGGCTTTTTGCCCGGCGACGAAAAGCAAAAAATTGCGCCTTATATGCAACCTTTGTTCGACAATCTGAATGTAATCAAACACAACTTCTCATATCAGGGCAGAGAAATAAAGCTGATTGAAGATATGCAGAAAAACGGTCAGTTGGTCATTGAAGCACTGGCCTACATTCGCGGACGCAGTCTGAGCGACACATTCTTTATTATTGACGAAGCACAAAACCTTACCCCGCACGAAATAAAAACCATAATTACCCGGGCAGGCGAAGGCACAAAAATTGTGTTTACGGGCGATATTCAGCAAATTGACTCCCCGTATCTGGACATGTTTTCGAACGGACTTGTGTACATGATCGACCGCATGCACGGACAGAACATTTTTGCTCACATAAACCTTCTGAAAGGCGAAAGGAGCTATCTGTCGGAACTCGCCAGCAATCTGCTTTAGAAAGTTGAAAAGTAGTTAAACCTTTCGATTCATCTTTCGTTCTGAACTTTAAAAAGGCTAACTTTGCAGCCATTTTTAAAAGTTATGGACGAAATACAATTTCATCACAGCGTACCCATTCAGCTACGCTTCAACGATTTCGACGTATTGGGACATGTAAACAATTCGGTTTACTTTACATTTTACGATTTGGGAAAAACCGAATATTTCGAGAGAGTTTTACCCGGCATCACATCAAACAGAAATGTAGGTGTGGTTATTGCCAGCATTCATGTCGATTTTCAGTTACCGGTTTTTCCGGGCGAAAAAGTAGAAGTGCTCACCGCTGTTACCGAAATTGGCGAAAAAAGTTTCAAACTTCTCCAGCATTTGGTCGATTCGGAAACCCGCGAAGTAAAATGTGTTTGCCGGACAGTAATGGTTGGCTACAATGCTGCTACAAAAACATCGTATGCAATACCAGCAGAATGGCGAAATGCAATTTCTGAATTCGAAAAAAGAACTTTTTCTGCTGAGTAAAACCTTCAGTCTTTCTCTTATCAGCCATTCATTATGGCTAAAAAACCTTATTTAACACAGAAACTTTCACAGATAATAAAGCTTTCAGAACAATTGCTTTACAGGAATGTTTTTATTTATTAGTGAAACAAAATAAAGAATGTCGCAAACAGATTCATCCAATAAATTAGCCACCGAAAACATTGGCAAACTAATGTGGGAATACACATTACCTGCCATTTTGGGTACAGTTGTAATGTCGCTTTACAACATCGTCGATCGTATTTTTATCGGTCAGGGTGTGGGCGCATTAGCTATTTCGGGGCTTGCACTTACCATGCCTTTCAGTATTGTACTAATGGCTTTTGGTATGCTGATTGGTGCAGGCTCGGCATCCCGTATTTCCATTACCCTTGGCGAAAACAAAAAGGATAAAGCAGAAAAAATTCTTGGAAATGCCATTACACTTACATTTATCATGTCGGGAACAGCAATTATCCTGTCGATGATATTTATGGACGATATTTTGCGGTTGTTCGGAGGTACAGAGAACACACTGCAATATGCCCGCGAATACATGATGATCATTGTCCCCGGAGGCATTTTTACAGCTTTGTACTTTGGAATGAACAATATTTTGCGCGCTTCGGGACATCCAAAAAAAGCAATGCAGAATATTATGCTTGGGGCTATTATAAATACTGTACTCGACCCGATTTTTATTTTTGTATTCGACTGGGGAATACAGGGAGCCGCCTGGGCCACAGTAATTTCGTATTTAATAGGAACCATACATGTAGGTCGGCAATTTTTCGGCAAAACATCTACTTTACGCTTTCACTGGCAAAATCTGAAACCTCAGAAAGACATTATCTTATCTATTGTAAGCATAGGTATGTCGCCATTCAGTATGCAGATTGGTACAAGTATGGTAGTGATTTTCATCAACAGCACACTTTTAAAATACGGCGGTGACCTCGCAGTTGGAGCGTATGGTATTATCAACAGTATCAACATGTTGATTGTTATGTTTATCGTAGGACTTAATCAGGGCACACAACCAATTGTGGGTTTCAATTACGGAGCCGGAAACTACAACAGAATGTTTGCCACTATAAAAAAAGCGGTTATTGTGGCTACCTGCTTTTCAGTTTTCGGCTTTATTCTGGGTATGGTTTTTCCGCGTTTAGCAGTTTCTCTTTTCACCAACGACCACAGCATGATTGATATTTCGGCCAATGCCATGCGCATCTCCGTAATTATGTTCCCTGTAATAGGAATGCAAATTGTTTTCTCAAACTTCTTTCAGTCAATTGGTAAAGCCAAAATTTCAATTTTTCTGAGTCTGACACGTCAGTTTATATTCTTTATACCAGCATTGCTTTTTCTGCCTCCGCTTTTCAAACTAAACGGTGCCTGGGCAGCCATGCCTGTTTCCGACGGACTTGCATTTTTTGTATCAATCAGTACTTTTGCCTTATTTTACAAGAAATTCAAACAGACCAAAATGCAGCCTGCCACTTCTCCTGCTGAGATAATTGAAATGTAAAGCACGGGATTATCTCTGACTGAATTTCATACAGAAGATAAACTCCATACGGCTCATTCAAAGTTTTTTTACATTCGCAATTAAACCTTTGGCTGTTTCTTTCGTCAATAAATACAAATTCAGAAAAACAATCGCAGGAACTGCCCTAGGCAACCTGCGATTTTCACATATAAAAATCTCATAATCAATAATTATAAATGAAAGTTCTTCGTTTTATCACAATTCTCAGTCTGTTGGTTTTCACAGTCTCACTAAGTGCTCAACGCAGTATACAGTCGTCGGTTTTTGATGCTAAAAATGGTCAGGCTATTGAAATGGCCACTGTCAGGCTTCTGAAACAAAAAGATTCTGCTTTGGTACAGGGTGCTCAAACCGATATGAAAGGGGCATTTACACTTCCAAAAGTCAAATCGGGTAATTATATACTTGTAATCAGCTCTGTGGGTTATCATGAATACAAACGTAACCTCACAATGGAAAATAAGGATTTGATCCTGAAAAATATTCAGCTGAATGAAAATGTAAAACTACTTAACGAACTGGAAGTAAAGGGCACTGCCGCACAACTTGTGGTAAAAGGTGACACAGTGGAATATAATGCTACTGCATTTAAAACTCAGGAAAACGCTGCCGTGGAAGAACTTTTGAAAAAGCTGCCGGGCGTTGAAGTAACGTCTGATGGTAAAATTACCGTCAACGGTGAAGAAATAAAAAAGATACGTGTGGATGGTAAAAAGTTTTTCGAAGGCGACATTGAACAGGCTACGAAAAACCTTCCGGCCGACATGATTGAAAAAATCCAGGTTCTCGAACAAAAATCGGACATGGCACTGCTCACAGGATTCGAAGATGGTGATACCGAACGAATTATCAACCTGACCACCAAACCAAACCGTCGGAAAGGGATATTTGGGAATATGGGTGCAGGAGCAGGCGTCGACATTAATAACGATTTCAGATACGATGGAAGCCTTTCGCTGAATATTATGCGTGGCGAATCGCAAACCAACATTAATGCCGGTGCCAATAACCTGAATACCTCGCGCGGAAGCCGTGGACGTGGTTCGTGGGGAGGTGCAAACAGTGGTATTACAGTTTCGCAAAATATCGGTATAAACAACAATACCATTGTAAATGATAAATTCAAAATTGGCGGTGATGTGACCTTAAATCATTCAAATAATTTAAGCGAAACAGAAACCGAACGCACAAGCTATATTTCGGAAAAAACTTACGACGACTGGTCGGAATCGACTTCGGGCAACGACCGTTACTCGACCAATATGCGTCTGGAGGCCGAATGGAAGATTGACACCCTTCGTACAATTGTATTTCAACCAAACATTGGATACAATCAAACCGAGTCGTATAGTTCACGTCAATATCGTTACCTTACCGAAGGCGACTCTACCAGCTGGGGAAATTCAAACAATTCAGGATTCAGCAATTCACTTTCGGGTGGTTTAAACATCATTTACAATCAGAAATCTGCTCAGAAAAAAGGTCGTTCGTTTACTTTAAACCTTCGTACCGGCTTTTCGGAAAGCAACAGCGACAATCTGAACCTTTCGAATAAATTCACAAACGACACAAGCATTCTGATTGACCAGAACACACTGAACCGTTCAAATAATTTCAATTCCAGTCTGCGAATGTCATTCGTTGAGCCATTGTGGAATAACAAAAATATGCTCGAAGCAGCTGTTTCGGTAAGCAACAATACCACAAAATCGGTGAAAGAACAGTTTGGAAAGGATTTGAATGGCGACTATACTATTTTTAATGACGAATACAGTAATAATTTTGAGAACATTTTCTTCCGTGAAAGTATTGAACTGAACTACCGCTATACCGAACAAAACTATAATGTAATGCTCGGGATAAACGGAGAACCCTCGCAAACCCGCAACCTGCGTGAATACGGTAATGGTTTTGTGCGCGACACTACTTACGGCGTGTTTAACTTTGCGCCCACAGGTCGTTTTCAGTACAATTTCGGACGAAAAACATTTGCACGCATCGATTATCGCGGACGTACGCAACAACCTTCGATCGACCAAATGCAGCCTGTAAAAAACAACTCGGATCTGATGAACGAAACAGTTGGAAATCCATCGCTGAATCCTGCTTTTTCGCATAATTTGAGATTGATGTACAGCCAGTTTAACGACAAGACATTCTCTTCGTTCAGCACATTTCTAAATACAAACCTGACCAAAGATGCGCTGGTTTCGAACCGTATTTACGATAGTTCGTTGAAACAATATAATCAAACTGTGAATCTTAAAGGTGCAATGCCATTATCGCTCAACTGGAATGTTATGTTCAACACTCCTATTATTCAGAAACGCTTGCACTTCAACACCAACACTTCAACCGGATACCGAACTCAGTACGGATTTGTATCGCGCGGAATAAATAACGATGATATTGATATTGACAATTTGCTTATCGGAGCAAGTAACTTTACACGTACCTATAATGCAGCCGAGGAAATTTCGCTTACTTTTACCCACGATGTGATTGAAATGGGTGTGCGCGGAAGAATCGGATACAACAATTCACTGAATAGTCAGAAAAATGTGGAAACCGAAACATGGGACTGGATGGGCCGTGGTAATCTTGTAATCCGTTTTCCTTACGACTTTACGCTTAGTTCGGACATAGCATATTCCGACCGTGCAGGTTATACCAATATGGATCAGAGTGAAATAATGTGGAATGCATCGCTCGACAAAAGCCTTTTCAAGAAAAAGGGAACAATCTCGTTTCGCGCCAACGACATTCTGCGTCAACGACTGAACATCCGTCAGACCATTGGCGACAACTATGTGCAATACAGTCGTTACAACACGCTACCATCTTACTTTATTGTAAACTTCACCTACAAAATAAGTCAGTTCGGAGGTCGTAATCCGGGCGAAAACAACAATCAGTTCGGACCGGGCATGCGTCCCGATCGTGGACCCGGTGGCGGCGGTGGTGGCCGAAGAATGATGGGAGGCGGCGGAGAAGATATGTTCTAAAATCAGACTAACTCTTCGAGACGCTTTTCAGCAATCGCACAATAACCGGGATTCAGTTCGAAACCGATAAAATTCCGGTTCAGTTTTCGGGCAGCCACAGCAGTGCTGCCCGAACCCATAAAGGGATCGAGCACTAACTCGCCTTCATTGCTGCTGATTTCGATAAAAGGGAGACAAACTTTCAGAGGTTTCTGAGTTTTGTGGGCAGTGCGCTCATTTCCCATACAGATAGGAGCCTGAATAAAATTGTGCATTTCGTTCACAGGCTTGTGATTCCATGTTTTGGGTGTTCCCTTCGAAAAATGCACCATCATTTCCATACTGTTGGCATACATTTTTCGGGTATAAATGGCAGGAAAAGGGTTGGTTTTGTGCCAGTGAATCACTTTGCGAAACTGAAAGCCCACACGTTCAACCATGCGGTTGAGGTACGACACAAAATCGTCGCCACACCACAAATAACCGGCAGCTCCGGGTTTTGCTACTCGAAAACATTCAACAAGCACATCTTCCAGAAATTGTAAATATTCCTCTTCTGAACGGAAACCGTCGAATTCAAATTCAGTCACCACATCCTTGTGATTTTTCAATCCCTGCACATTTTGCGCACGATACTGATAATAAGGCGGATCGGTAAAAATCATATCCACACAGGCATCAGGCATTTGCCTTAAACCCTCGAGACAGGAAATATTGTGAATTTTATTTATTTGCATGAAGCAAGGATATTTACAATTAATAATTTACGACATTACAGGAAACTCACTTCCCGAAATACTTCTCAAGCAACTCATGAGCAGCCACAAAGGAACTTATTTCGTTCGACAGAATGCGGTTTTCGTATTGCGTCAGCAGATCTTTAATTTCGTGGTTATGATAAAAGTTTGAGCGAAGTGCTTCATTGATCGATTCGTACATCCAGTATTTCGACTGCGAATTACGTTTATGAGCAAAATAACCATTTGTTTTACTGAAATGCACATAACGTTCCACCATTTCCCATACTTTATCAATACCCGAGTTTTCAATCGCTGAGCAGGTCACCACATCAGGTGTCCAACCAGATTCGGGCGCAGGAAAAAGATGAAGTGCATTTTTAAACTGAACACGTGCCACATTGGCTTTTTCCACATTGTTTCCGTCGCATTTGTTTATTGCAATTCCATCAGCCATTTCCATGATACCACGTTTGATACCCTGAAGTTCGTCGCCGGTACCGGCCAGCTGAATTAGCAAAAAGAAATCGACCATTGAGTGAACAGCAGTTTCCGACTGCCCCACTCCCACTGTTTCCACAAATATGGTATCGAAACCGGCAGCTTCGCAAAGCACAATACTTTCGCGCGTTTTACGGGCCACGCCACCCAACGAACCTGCCGAGGGCGAAGGACGGATAAATGCATTTTTTGCCACCGAAAGTTCTTCCATGCGGGTTTTATCGCCCAGAATACTTCCCTTTGAGCGTTCGCTGCTCGGGTCAATGGCAAGCACAGCAAGTTTACGTCCCTGACGAACAAGGTACATGCCGAGCGACTCAATAAAAGTACTTTTTCCGGCTCCCGGAACGCCTGTGATTCCCAATCGGGTAGCATTACCGGCATGAGGCAGACATTTTTCGATTACTTTCTGGGCAATTTCCTGATGTTCGGGCAATGAACTCTCAACCAGCGTTACAGCCTGACTGAGAATGGAAATATCGCCTTTTAAAATACCTGCGACATACTCGTCCACGCTATAAGTACGGCGTTTGCGACGTGCCTGCAAATAAGGATTGACAGTGGGTACCGACTCCACACCTCCGTTTACCGACAAGGCTTTGTACGAAGGATCGTTCTCGGGATGATCGTGTTGATAATGCACTTTGATAATATATTTTAAAACAAAAGCCAGAAAAGAAATCTATTCCCGGCTTCTGCGTAATTATTAGAAATTTTAGAAATTTGTTCTCCTGAATTATGCGAATTAAAATTATATGATTCAGGAAAATTGTTATTTAAGCCTTATAAACGAGGTTTTACTTTTGCACTTTCCAGTTCAGCACCAACACAATAAACGAATTATCGGGATCGTTGGTTTGTACTGTGAGGGTCTTTTTGTAATCGCCTACCGGAAGGGTTTTTGAATTGAGTTCAACCACCAGATCAGCCGACTTACCTGAACCGATGCTCAGCTTAGCCGGACGAATCAGCAATTCCTTGTTGTTATTTACCACTCTGCGGATCTCGAGCGCATTTGTTCCCTTGTTGCTGAAACGGAAACGAGCAGCTTTTTTAGCCCCCTGTTTCACTGTTCCCAAATCGATATTACGGGTATTTGTTTCGAGAATCGGAGCTTTGCGGCGCTGGTCAAGCGTAAGTTTGCTGAAATCTTCAATCACATTTGCAAATACTTTGAGCTGATAATCGGCCGAAAATACTCTTTTGTTGTTGATTACCACAAACACATCATCAACCACAGGTCCCCACAAGGCACATTTGTTTGAATTGAAAGTGAACGTAATTGTTCCCTGCTGGCCTGCTGCCAATGTTTCGGGTACTACCTTTGCAGTTAAATGTCCGGGAAGATTTTCGATCACAGGTTTAACGCTACTGCGACCTTCATTTTTCACTTCAACCACCCGATTCTGACTTTTACCTTTATCCACGTTATTCATCTGAATCACCTTGGTTTTCAGTTTCAAATCGCCCATTGCCACAGGATAAGGATTTGCCGGTGAAGAATTTTCAGGAATTACATCTCCTTTAATCAACAAAGTAACCTGATCTTCGGTTGCATTAGATGAAACTGTAATGGTTTTTGTAAAAACACCCGGACGGCCTGAAGGGTTATACGAAACTGTTATTGAACCGCTTTTGCCCGGTTCGATGGGTTGACGTGTCCACGAAGGAGTAGTACAGCCGCACGAAGCCTGCACACGGCTCACTACCAGAGGACCTGATCCTGTGTTTTTAAATTCAAATTCATAAGTTGCTTTACCATCCGATTCATTAATCTGTCCAAAATCGTGTGTTTTCTTTTCGAATGTGATCACAGCCTTTTGGGCAAACATTACTGCTGTAAAAAGCAGAAGCACTGCTACTAAACTTAATTTCTTCATATGCTGTATTTTTTATATAAACTTTTATAGATAAATAATTGTGACCTGCAAAAATATAAAAATTGTGTGGCATATCCATTGCTTTAAAAAAATATCTGCTTAATAAACGTTAACCACCGCGAACCGTTATATACATTACATTGTCCTTTCATTTTAATATAATTACTAAATAATTCTTACTTTTGTAACCGCATAATAACAGTATAATATGAAAACACATATTCAGAATCTTTTAAATCAGCAAAAAGATTATATCCGAGACACTTACAGACATTTACATGCAAATCCTGAACTCTCGTTCGAAGAGTACGAAACCGCAGCATTTGTTTGCAATGAGCTTGACAAAATGCAAATACCATACCAGTCTGGAATTGCTGGCACAGGCATTCTTGCGCGTGTAGAAGGACGAAATCCGGAAAAACGCTACATTGCTTTGCGTGCCGATATGGATGCGCTGCCTGTGTGCGAAACTGTAGATGTGGCATGGAAATCGAAAAATGAAAATGTGATGCACGCTTGTGGTCACGATGCACATACTGCCTGTCTGCTTGGCGCTGCAGCTGTATTAAACCAGATACGTGATGAGTTTGAAGGCACAGTTTTACTGGTATTTCAGCCCGGCGAAGAGAAAGCACCCGGAGGTGCACGCCTTATGCTCGAAGCCGGTCTTTTTGACGAATACAAACCCGAATTAATTATAGCTCAGCATGTTTCTGTTGATTTTCCTACGGGAACAATGGCTTTTTTATCCGGAAAAATAATGGCTTCGGCCGACGAGATACACGTAAAAATTAAAGGAACCGGTGGCCACGGTGCTCTGCCACATCTTCTGAATGATACTGTACTTGCCACAGCTCAAACGCTTGTTTCGCTTCAGCAGGTTAAAAGCCGCCTTTGTTCTCCGCTTACACCCATGGTGCTTACTTTTGGAAAACTAATAGCCGCAGGAGCTCAGAACATCATTCCGCACGAAGTGCAACTTTCGGGCACACTTCGAACTTTCGACGAAAAGTGGCGATATGAAGCAATTGCACACATCAGACGCATTATTACTGAAACCACTTCAGCATATGGTTGTAGCGCTGACATCGACATTCCTGACGGATATCCCTGTGTGATAAACGATGTGGAAATCACGCAAAAAGCCCGTGCATTTGCTGAAGAATGGGTGGGAAAAGAAAACACACTTACACTCGAACCGCGAACAACTTCCGAAGATTTTGCATTTTATACCCAGAAATATCCGGCTACTTTTTATCGTTTTGGTGTAAGCGGAGAAGTAAATGCCGACTCAGGAGGATTACATACTTCCACATTCCGTATCGACGAAGAAGGTCTGCAAACCGGAGCAGGAGGAATGGCATGGATTGCGTATAGTTTTTTGAAGATTTGAAAATTTGAAAGTTTGAAGATTTGAAAATTTCGTGTTTAGTGTTTCGCGTTTCGCGTTATCTTAGCCAATCTTTGTTCTTTTGTCTTTATTCTTTTGTCTTTGTTCTTTGTTCTTTTATCTAATTTATTTACAAAAAAATGCCACAAAACAATCCATTACATACAGCACTGGTCATTGGCTCCACCGGAATGGTGGGTCGCGAGCTTATAAAGCAACTTTGTGAGAGTTCTGAATTTGAACAGGTTATTTCATTTGTCCGGCGTTCGTCAGGTTTCAGCCATTCGAAACTACAGGAGCACGTAGTGAATTTCGATCAACCAGAAAGCTGGAAAGAACTACTGAAAGGCGATGTGCTGTTTTCGTGCATGGGAACAACACTTGCCGCAGCTGGCTCGAAAGCCAGTCAGTACAAAGTAGATTATACATATCAGTACGAAACTGCACGAATGGCTGCCGAAAATAATGTTCCGGTATATGTCTTGGTTTCATCCACGGGTGCCAATGCAAATTCGGCTCTGTTTTACCCCAAAATAAAGGGACAACTTGACGAAGCGGTTCAGAAACTCGGCTTTAAGTCTGTACAGATTCTTCGGCCGGGACAATTATATGGCGAAAGGCAACAAAAACGCTCTGCCGAACTTTTTGCTGTAAAAATGATGTTTGCAATGAACAGTTTGGGAATTTTCAAAAAATACAAACCCATACATGCTTCGGAAGTAGCCAAAGCAATGATCAGCGCAGCAAAGAGAACCGGTTCGAATATATTTACACTTGACGAATTATTCAAACTACCGGATTAAGCGTTCTGATTTGCCACAAAACAGCAGTACAATGCATCAAATAACATAAACCCTGAAAAATGAAAAAAATCATCACATCAATTCTGACTTTTATCCTCATCTCATTCACAGTAAGTGCTCAAAACTATACGATAAGTGGTTACATAACCGATTCGGGTAGTTCTGAAACACTAATCAGCGCTTCAGTTTTCGAAAACAATTCCAGACGCGGGTCTGTAAGTAACAGTTACGGTTTTTATTCGCTTACATTACCTGCAGGCGAAGTAAATATGCTTTACAGCTATGTGGGTTACAATTCAAAGCAGAAAAACTTTAAGTTACACAAGGACACCACAATTAATATTTCCCTCAGTGCTAACATTGTGCTCAACGAAATCACTGTGACCGGTTCGGCATCGAACAATAATATCGGAGTGCAGGGTACGCAAATGAGTGCCATCGAAGTTCCGGTGACTCTAATCAAAAAAGTCCCCACCATTTTTGGCGAAAACGATGTACTGAAAGTACTCCAGCTTTTGCCCGGTGTGCAGGGTGGTATAGAAGGTTCGGCTGGATTTTATGTACGTGGTGGCGGACCGGATGAAAACCTGTTTCTGCTTGATGGTGTTCCGGTATATAATGTAAACCATCTTGGCGGACTCTTTTCGGTTTTCAATGCCGATGCCATTAAAAATGTGACATTATATAAGGGAAGCTTCCCTGCCCGTTTCGGAGGTCGGTTATCGTCGGTGCTCGACATCAGAATGAACGATGGAAATAATAAAAAGCTGAAAGGAAATGTAAGTGTCGGGCTAATTTCGTCAAAAATCAATCTCGAAGGTCCGCTATTCAGCGAAAAAACCACATTTAATATTTCTGCACGTCGCACTTATTACGATATTCTGGCGCAACCGGCCCTTGCCATTGCAGCCAGAAATGATGAAATGCTTGAAAAACTCAGAGCCGGCTATTATTTTTATGATTTGAATGCCAAAATCAGCCATAAATTCTCTGACAAAGACAGACTTTATCTGAGCTCGTATATGGGCGACGACGTAATTTATGCGAATATCCGCGACAGCTACCGATACGAACAGGATTACCAAAGTGAAGACAGGATCAAAATGGACTGGGACTGGGGAAATATGATACATGCTTTGCGCTGGAATCATATCATAAACAACAAGTTATTTATGAATACCACAGCCTCGTTTACACGCTACCGCTTCGATATGAAACTTGGTACAACTTCGGAGGTGACCCGCAAAAATCCTGACAGCTATGAGTTCAACGAAATGTCGCTGGCCTACAAATCAGGTATTGTGGATTATGGCATCAAGAGCGATTTTGACTTTTCGCCACATCCGAATCACGATATTAAATTCGGAGTAGGTTACATTTATCACACATTCCGCCCGGGAGTACAGGTTGTGGAGCAAAAATACGAACAGGACACTATAAAGCTTTCGAACGACACCACAATAGGAAACAAAAGAATATTCAGTCACGAAACCACACTTTTTATCGAGGATAATTTCTCAGTAGGTTCGGTACTGAAAATCAATCCTGGTTTGCATTATTCAACCTTTATTGTGCAGGGGCAATTTTATCATTCGCTGCAACCCCGCATCAGCATGCGCGCGCTTATCAACGATAATTTTTCGTTCAAAGCCGGATATGCCATGATGAGTCAGTACATTCATTTACTTTCGAATTCCAATATCAGTTTACCAACCGACCTTTGGGTTCCGGTAACCAAACGTATCAAACCCATGAATTCGCACCAGTATTCGGCCGGACTAAAATATGACTGGAAAAACATTGCTGAGTTCTCAGCCGAAGGATATTACAAAAGCATGCACAATCTGATCGAATATAAAGATGGGGCCAGTTTTATGGGCTCTGACACAGGTTGGGAAGACAAGGTAAGCATGGGTGAAGGCTGGGCGTATGGCGTGGAATTGCTTGCACAACGTTCGTTCGGGAAAACCACCGGTTGGATTGGTTATACATGGTCGAAATCTGAACGATTGTTTAACCGACCCGGGCAGGAACTGAACAACGGCGATGTTTTCCCTGCCAAATACGACCGTCGTCACGACATGAGTCTGGTAGTTTCGCACACTTTCAACGACCGGATTGATGTATCGGGCTCTGTGGTTTACAGTACAGGAAATGCCGGAACACTTGCACTGCAGAATTACAGCGGACAAATAGTTCCCGATCAAAATTACTATTATTACCCGGGTTACAATGTTTCATTACCCTATGTAAGTCAGCGTAATAACTTTCGCATGCCCGATTACTTCCGTGTCGATTTCGGGGTAAATTTTCACAAACAGCTTAAATACGGAAAACGCACCTGGAATCTGAGCGTGTACAACGCCACCAATCAAATGAATCCGTTCTTAATCTACACTTCATATAAATCTGATTATAATCCGATCACAGGTAGCTTGACTTCGTGGCGACAACTAACAAAGCTCACTATCTTTACCCTGATTCCATCAATCAGTTACAGTTACAGTTTCTAATCCTTAAAACCTGAAAAATGAAAACAACAAAAAACAAGATATTCGCTTTTATTCTGGCATTGTCAGTATTTACGCCCGCATTCTGGAGTTGCGAAAATGCTTTGGAATTCAATGGAGAACAAATGGCACCTCTACTGGTAATGAATTCTCTTATTTCACCCGACTCAGTTTTTACTGTACAGCTGACCAAAAGTAAATTCTTTTTAAAAGACGACAGTAGTTTTGATCCGGTAAACAACGCCTCTGTTGAACTATTCGTCAACGATACTCTGTTCGAAACACTTGCATTCAGCACAAACGGAAATTATACTTCGAACTACATACCCAAAGCCGGTGATAAAGTCAGATTATCAGCTCAACATAGCGATATAAATGCAGTAAGTGCAGTGACTGATATCGTAAAACCCGCAGAAATCAGCAGTATCGACACTGCCACGCTGATTACTGATATAAGTCCTATTCTTTCGTACGGATACGGAGGTTATTACGGAGAAGTCATTGAATCCGACACAATCGGCTACTCATACAACAAAAAAATGAACATCATTATTAATATTGACGATGATGCAGATCAGAAAAACTTTTACAGGGTAAGTTTGCGAGTGAAGCAATACTTCGATGACGGTCGCATATCAGAAGGACAATTTTTCTATGAAAGCGAAGACATGGTGTTTGGCTCGTCGGACGAATCGGGATTATTTGGCGAAGGCTATTCCCGAAGTCAGTACAACGAATTCAGCGATGAGCTGTTCAACGGTAAAAAGTATCCTTTTAAAATCAGTACCAACTTCAGCAGCTTCATTTATACCGACGAAAAAAAACCGGATAATGATGGTGGTGTAACTTCACCGAAAGTTGTTCGCAACGAATTGATTATTCAGGTACACAGTATTTCCGAAAGTTTCTACAAATACCTGAAAACAATGAATACGAACTCAAATGCGCTCGGATTTTTCTCTGAACCTGTTCAGATTTATTCAAACGTAAAAGGAGGTATCGGCATTTTTGGTAATTACAAAATTGATAATTATATCATTCAAATTCCAAACGAATATATGAACAATAATTACTATTATCAATACTAAATTACAATTTAAAAGCAGCTTACATATTCATCAATAAAATCAATCTCTTTTACAGTTAAATTACATTGATTTTTAAGCTACAAACAGATTTTTCAAGCACACTTTTTTACAGTTTAAAACAGCCACAGAACACTGTAGTTCAATGCGATACAATTATTTTTCTGTTTAAAAACATTTTTTCATTCAATATTATTCTGATTTAAAATTAATACTGTATTTTTACGACGGTTTTTTCGTACAAAACGAATTGTAAGGATAAACCGAAACCAATTTTAAATCACAATAATATTATGAGAATAGGCGTTCCAAAAGAAATTAAAAACAATGAAAACCGCGTAGCACTCACCCCGGGTGGAGTAATCACATTACTGAAAAATGGTCACACAGTTTATGTGGAAACCACAGCAGGTATAAACAGCGGCTTTACCGACGATGACTATATTCAGGCCGGAGCTCAGATTCTGGCAACAGCCAAAGAAGTTTTCGACACAGCCGACATGATTATGAAGGTAAAAGAACCGATTGCACAGGAATACGGACTTATCCGTCCTGATCAACTTGTTTTCACTTACTTTCATTTTGCTTCAGACGAAACGCTTACCCGTGCCATGATCGACAGTAAAGCCGTGTGTCTGGCTTACGAAACTGTTGAAATCAATAACACATTGCCCCTTCTTATTCCTATGTCGGAAGTTGCCGGACGCATGTCGATTCAGGAAGGTGCCAAATATCTTGAAAAACCCAAGGGTGGTAAAGGCATTCTGCTGGGCGGAGTACCGGGCGTAAAACCAGCCAACGTACTCGTACTTGGCGGTGGCGTGGTAGGAACTCAGGCTGCGCTTATGGCTGCCGGACTTGGTGCACATGTTACCATTATGGACATTTCATTGCCACGGCTTCGCTATCTGAGCGAAATTATGCCGGCCAATGTCGACACGGTTATGTCGTCGCAATATAATATTGAGCAAATGTTACCGCACACCGATCTGGTAATCGGAGCCGTACTCATTCCTGGCGCTAAAGCTCCGCATCTGATTACACGTTATATGCTTAAACTGATGCAGCCGGGTTCGGTACTTGTGGATGTGGCCATCGATCAGGGAGGTTGTTTCGAAACCTCAAAACCAACCACACATGCCACTCCCGTTTATCAGGTAGACGGAATTCAGCATTATTGCGTAGCCAATATTCCCGGTGCGGTACCTTTTACCTCGACACTGGCACTTACAAATGCCACCCTACCATATGCTGTAAAATTAGCAAATCTCGGTTGGGAAAAAGCATGCGAACAATATCCCGATCTTGAAAAAGGATTGAATATTGTAAAAGGCAAAGTGGTTTGTCAGGCAGTAGCAGAAACTTTCGGATTGTAATTCAAAATCAGATACAATTCTCAAAAAAAATATCCGGCGGCACCTAAAGTCCGTCGGATATTTTTGGGTTTAAACGTAATGAATCTCTTTATTTAGTCGACCCTTAAAAAGTCCATAAACATAAGATTATCAGTAAAATAAATCTTAAAAGTATTGTGTACATCTGCAAGTTTTAGTATATTTGAT
>SAAO01000022.1 GCA_009929375.1 Bacteroidia bacterium | reverse complement strand
TAAAAGCAAACGTACTCAAAAATAACCAGAATGTCAAAGAACTACTATTTTACGGCACTATTGCCGCATAATGTTAAATACTTTTTACCGAACTATTGTATTTGCAGCATATTAATATTATTTACTAATTAAATCACATACGGTCATGATGAAAAAATTACTCACTATCTCTGCAATTGCAGCTTGTACTGTATTTGCAAAAGCCGCAGAACCCACTGATGTCACAGCTCAGTATCTGCAAAATTACAGTGCCCCGTTTGCAACAACCGGAGAGCAATTAATCAGCGGAAACGACCGCTGGCAAAAACTGGCATCGCCATGGATCACCGAAGGCGACCAGACAAATCAGGAAACCGGTGTCATTACAGCATGGCATGTCGATTTTCAGAAAATGCCAAACTACCCAAGCGCAGACAATAGCAGAATTGGAGTAATGACACTTACACCCGGTTGGGATGGTTTTTCAGGAACTTTCGAAAACATGAAAGCTTATCAGACAATCAAACTTGCTCCGGGCACTTATGAGTTCACCGCAAAACGCGCACAGGACTGGAGCGGAGCTAAAAACGCATACCTTGTAGTTGCCGCCGGAACCACAATTCCCAACATTGCCGACTTATCCACAGCTTTAGGATCAGCCCGGTTCGAAACAGCAATCACACCCGAGTGGCTTATATCGGTAAACTTTAAACTCGAGGTCGAAACCACGATTTCAGTAGGTGTTATCGCATCATACACAGGCGCCAAACAATGTGTTAGTATCGCACAGTTCGGTTTAAACTTTTTTGAAGGAGCCAACTTCAGGACTCTGAATGCACTACTGGCCAAAGCGAAAGCCTTCACAAGCACACAATATCCGATTGGCACAATTATGGGCACATACCCACAAGCAAAGTGGGATGCGCTTCAGACTACAATTGCTTCTGTTGAAACTTTTATCACCGAAAATCCAAACGCCACACAGGAACAGGTTGATGCAAAGGTAGCTGAACTCCAGGCTGTAATCGATGATTTAAATGCAAGTTTAATCCTGCCATTTAAGCTAAGCGACACCAACAGCACCACATGGTATCAGATCCGCGACCAGCGCAGTACTAAAAACTACTGGCAAATCGGAGAATATGCCACCGAAGATGGATTAAAATATTATACTACTGCACTTATTCTTACTCAGCAAAGCGACAACACTCTGGATGATCAGCTTTTCAAAATTGTAAAAGCACCGGCTCCATCAAAAGGATACATTATTTATTGTAAACTTATCGAAGACCTGCCACTTGCAGCCAGTCGCAAAGAGAATATTGTACTTATCACCGACACACTCCCTGCTACCGCATGGCAATTCGGAGCCACCACCAGTGCAGCCAACTTCACAATCTCACTCGAAGGAGACAAAACAGCCCAGCTTAACAGCTACGCATCATACACTCCTCCTTTCGTTGGCTTCTACTATCCGGGAGATGGAGTTAACGATTATGGAAACAACTGGGAATTTGTAGAACTCATCGAAGTTGGACAAACTGACTTTACAGCACTTAAAACACTTGTAGCCGAAGCCATACGCATGACTTCCGAAACATATCCGACAGGCACAGGCGAAAATCAGTTCCCGCAAGACAAATGGGATGCCTTTGTAGCTGCCCGCACACTGGCACTGACACTCGTTGAAAAAGAATCAGCAACTCCTCAGCCCACACAGGAAGAGGTCGACAATATGATCATCACTCTTCAGGCTGCAATCGATGAACTGAAAGCCGGACAAAACCCGGGATTCTTCGCCAGTACTGAAGCTACCACACATTGGTATACATTGAGCGACAGAAGAACAAACAAGAGCTTCTGGAAAATCGGTGCTCTGACATCTTCAACCGACACCATTGACAACACATTGATTATGGTCAAAGGACAACCTGCAATAATCACCGACTCGCTTCTGTTCAAGGTTGTAAAAGCTGAAGAACCTTTTATGGGATACTATATATATAATAAGACAAACGAAACAAAAGCTATTACCGGCAATGTGGCATCAAACTTTATTGGTATCAACGACACTCTGCCAATAGCTACATGGTTGTTCGACAAATCGACAGTGGCAAGTCATTATTTAATTTCCATTGAAGGAACAGGCGATCAGGTAAACAGCTATGCAGGATACGCACCTCCATACATAGCATTCTACAATGGTGGTGCAGGCGACCCGGGCAACAACTGGAAATTCACACCTGCTACTCCTGCCACTTCAGTGAAAGATGTAAAAGCTCAAGAATTCCGCGTATTCGTGCTAAACCGCATGGTTATTTCAGACGATACAGACCTTCAATTGACTGTATATAATATTAATGGTCAGAAAATGGATGCCAAACATCAGTTGGCACAGGGTATATATATTGTAAGAGCCGAAGGAAAGAGCAGCGCTGTTAAAGTGATTGTTCGATAAACGAAGGATTTTTATTCCAATAATCAAATAAGAATCCCCGAAATCAGAAAACTTGATTTCGGGGATTTTTTCAGAAAAACCCCATATATTTTTTTCACATCAAAACACATCTCATTAAAAAAGTATTCAGAAATTCTTTTTACAAAATTAAAAAAACAACGACAAACAAACTCGCCATAAGACTAAAGAAAAATATTTACGCACATAATTAATTTTATTCCATAAATTAGATTCTATATTAAATATATTTATTATCTTTACAGCGTTTTTATTTATTGAATTAAAAAGTAACCTTAATTAAATCTTAAAGTTTATCAGAAGGTTCACCATGCAAGAGAACGCACTTATAATCAATAATATATAAAAACCAATTTTTGACTTGCTAATACAAGCAGTTCGAGCCCGACCGTTAACAAGGACAAAACCTTAAATAAGACAATAATATTATGGACGAAAAACATCACAATCCTCACCTTCATCCGCGTGCAACAATAATACCTTCGTTGCAGCCCGAAAGCTCCTTTGCTGAAACCAATTTACAAATACATAACATCTGACTTATTGAAATAACAGTTTCATTCATCCCTGAAATAAAACGATTTTGATGAAAAATATGAAAAAAATTCTCACATTCATTCGGTCGATTCAGTACAAAACATTTATGAGCCTGATTGTAATATCAGTACTCATTCATTCGTGTACAAACGAATTCGATTTTTTATCCAACAACAAGCCAAGCTGGTTGGGCGAAAGTATTTACGAACAACTTCAGGTAGGATATGTGGGCAAAGATGGCACCACTCACACTTTTAACACCTATCTTAAACTTATTGATGACATTGGCTATGCTGAAGTTTTAAAGAAAACAGGTAGTAAAACACTCTTTGTAAGCGACGATGCTGCATTCGAGCGTTTTTACAGTTCGAACACCTGGGGAGTTAAATCATATGAAGAATTTACGCTGGCTCAGAAAAAACTGATTCTGAATTCGTCAATGATCAACAATGCGTATTTGGTTGAGTTGCTGTCGAATACCGAAGGACCGGTTGAAGGTCAGGCACTCAGACGCACAACTGCTGTGTCATATATCGACTCACTGAATTTCGAAAATGCAGATTTACTTCCACAGAATAACAAGCACTGGGATTTATATCGCGACAAGGGATTGTTTCTGCTAAAAGACAATACTCCTATACCAATGCTGCATTTCCTGCAACGTCAGATGAACTTCAAAGGCATGACCAACGAAGATTTTGCTGTATTATTTAATGGTAAAACACGTGTAAAAGATGATGCACATATATATGGTATCAAAATTATTGAACGTGACATTACCTGCAAAAACGGGTATATCAACATTCTGGAGGATGTACTTATTCCGCCTGCAAACATGGCTGAGATCATCAGAACAACTCCTGAAACACAGGTTTTCAGCAACATACTCGAAAGATTTTCAGCACCTTACTACAATGCTACTGCTACCAATGCGTACAAAATCCTGCATCCCGAATTCACGGATTCAATCTTTGTAAAAAGATATTTTGCTGAAAGATCATCAGTTTCACCAAACATTACAAACCCTAAAGGTCAGGTTCAGGCAGGGTATCTTGAATTTGATCCGGGTTGGAACACATACAATCTGAACAACAATATGCAATCGGACATGGCTGCTATTTTTGTTCCGACCAACGAAACCATGAATAATTTTTTCAACAATGGTGGCGGTAAGTTCCTGATTGAAAAGTTCAAAACCATCGATAGCATTCCAAATGATGTACTTGATGATTTATTGAGAAACCACATGAAATCGTCATTCCTCGGTACATTACCCGGTCGTTTCAACGAAATCATGGACGATGGTAAAGAACCTATGGGAATCAGCAAAAGCGATGTGGTAAAAACATTTGTAGGTAATAATGGTGTAGTGTATGTTACCAACAAAATTTATGCACCCGCATCATATGTGGCTGTAACAGCTCCGATTCTGATTCACGACAACACTAAAATTTTCAATCAGGCTGTTAAATCACTTCAGTTCGATGCATATCTGCTGTCAATGGATAGTCACTATAGTTTCCTCGTGCCACTTGACATTCCTGATTTAGGAGCATTAATGGGCGACGGATTTTACTATATCGACCCTGTTTCATATGCAAAAACAGATGCTGAAATTTTCAAATTACGTTTCAAAGCTCCCAATATCATTACCGGAACTGCTTATAAATACACACCCAGCACAGGTGAAATCGGCGATTCGATACGTGTAGTTACTCCCGGCGAAATAAGCAACAGAATGAATGATATTCTCGACTATCATATTGTGGTAGGCGATATTCAAAGTGGTAAAAAATACTATCGCACCAAAGGAGGTGGTCAGATAAAAATAAACCAAAACGGAACCATCAAAGTTCAGGGAGGTGGAAATATTGAAACCGCTAACAATCCTGAAGTAAAACGAATATACGACCAAACCAAGGCCACTAACGGACGTGGTAACGGTAAAACCTATTTATTGGATGCTCCTCTGCTTCCACCCTACCGTTCGGTTTATAAAATTTTGTCGGAAGAGCCTCAGTTCAGCGAATTTTTCCGTCTGTTGCAGGGAAATGACGAAGCCACAGCCAGCGATTTGTACGATATTTTCTACACAGATAAAAAATATGCAGGAATGGACTTCAACGTGAAATTCTTCAATACTTATCATTATTCGGTTTATGTACCAACGAATGCAGCTGTACAGGCTGCTATAGCCAAAGGACTGCCCACATGGGAGACTATTAAACTGGAAACAAATCAGGCTTTAAAAGACTCACTATCTTCACTGCTGGTTAACTTCTTAAAATATCACTTCCAGGATAACTCGGTATATATCGACGGAAGTAACACTGATAAAATTACCTATGAAACAGCTGCTTATACCCTCACAGGTAAAAAAGCCTATTACAAACTGGGAACCAAATTATCAGGCGACAATCTGACTTTATACACCAACGCGAACACCACAACCACAGTACGCAAGGATGATGGTTTGTACAATATCATGGCACGCGACTACAAATTCAACAATACTGACCTTCAAAAAGCGACTTTAATTGAAACATCGTCGTGGGCGGTAATCCATCAAATCAATGATGTGTTGGTTTACGACAGTAATATGATGAACAAAATGCGACAGCTGACGGCTAAATCGAGAGCTAAAAGTAAAACAGTTACCACTCACAGAACAGTAAAATAACCAATATATGAAGGAATTAGTAAACAAAATACTCATCCTGCTTGCGATAAGTTTAAGCGCACTGTCAGTGTTTGCTCAAAACGCTTCGGACAATATAATAAGGGGAAAAGTATATTCAGCGCTCGAAGGAGGACTCATCGGAGCCAACGTAATTGAAATTGACCAGAACAACCGTATATATTCGTCGGCTGTAACCGATTACAATGGCGATTTCTCGATGAAGATTAAAAACACCGCGAACAAACTGAAGGTATCGTACGTAGGTTACAACACACAGGTAGTAAGTATAGGAACCAAAAGGGTTTTCAACTTCAACATGGTCGATGCCATGACGATCAAAGAAGTAACCATCAGCGCAAAAAAGACAACCAACAACGGAACGCTTGACATTCCGACCCGTGAAATCTCAATGGCAATGCAAACCATTAGCACCAAGGAATTCGAAGGACTTTCGGTTGTTTCAGTTGACGATGCACTTCAGGGACGTATTTCGGGACTCGACATTGTAAGCAATTCGGGTGATGCCGGTAGCGGAAGTTCAATGCGTATTCGTGGTATTACATCCATCAACTCAAGTTCAGAACCTCTGATTGTTCTCAATGGTGTAATTTTTGAGACTCCTGCTGCTGCCGATTTTGAATTTGCAACTGCCAATCAGGAACAATTTGCCGACCTCCTCAGTGTAAACGTGGACGACATCGAAAGCATTACTGTATTGAAAGATGCTGCTTCTACAGCGGTTTGGGGATCGCGTGGTGCAAACGGGGTTATCTCCATTGTCACAAAAAAAGGTATCAGAGGTAAAACCAGAGTTCAGTATTCTTATAGATTCAGCGGTGCAGTACAACCCCGTGGAATGAAAATGCTTACCGGTGACGACTACACTATGTTACTCAAAGAATCATATTTCAATCCGACACAAAGCGACAGAACAGCAAATATCCGCGAGTTGAACTACGACCCGACATTCTCAGAATACGAAAATTTCAATAACAACACTGACTGGGTAAAAGCAGTAACTCAATTTGGTAGCACTCACGACCATTACGTACAACTCTCGGGTGGTGGCGATCGTGCCCGCTTCCTTGTATCAGGTGGGTATTACAACCAGACCGGTTCGGTTATCGGACAAAATCTGAAACGATATTCAACACGTATTAACCTTGATTATAACGTATCGGACAGAATTCGTTTCTCTTCAGAATTCTCGTTCACCGATACCAACAACAAGCAAAACTATGATGGTCTGTTGGGAATTGCTTACAGAATAATGCCTAACATGAGCATTTATGCACAGGATGCGCAGGGAAACAATACCGACAGATATTATAAAATGTTGCCCAATGCATCCAACCAGCTCGACGACCAGAAAGATCTTCGTAACCCTGTAGCTTCTGCTAATCTGGCGACAAAACTGACCCGTTCGGTGAGAATTCTACCAACATTCCGTATTCAATACGATTTGCTCGATCCACAGGAAACTATGTTGCGATACAAAGCCTATGTGTCGTTCGATGTTAACAATGGGAGCACATACAGCTTTCTTCCTAAAGAACTGAGCACATCGAACTGGACAGGAGGTGACATAAATGCATCGAATACCTATGATAACAGAAATCTGTCAATATCAACTGACAACAACCTTACCTGGATTCCGAAAATAAAAAACAAAGATCATTCGGTAATGCTTTACGGTTCGTTCCAGTTGGGAACAAACTCATCGAGATACCAAAGCATTTCGGCTTACGGAACTCCTACAGGACCAATTACCGGTGCTACAGCGGGTGGAAATATTAATAATTTCTCTACCGGTCCCGGACAGGGACGTTGGATGGCCTATATGTTTATGGCTCATTATGTTTTGTTCGACAAATATGTAGCCGACATTACTGTTCGACGTGATGGTAGTACCAAATTCGGTGACGACCGCAAATGGGGAACATTCCCCGGATTATCATTTGCATGGAACATTGCTGATGAGAAATTTATGGATTTCAGCGACAAATGGCTGAGTACTTTTAAATTACGTCCGAGCTGGGGTATTACCGGTAACCAACCTGGTGGCGAATATCTGTTCTACAGCCTTTATTCGGCATACAGCAGCTATGTGGACATTCCCACAATTCGTCCTGAAAACATTCAGTTGACTGATCTTCGCTGGGAAAAAGTAAGTTCATTTAACTATGGTATCGACCTCGGATTTTTGGAAGATTCATACACTATGGACTTCAACTATTATTCGAAACGTACCGAAGATATGCTTTTTGCAAATCTGGCAATTCCTTCCACAGCAGGTTATGGTTCTCTGAGCTATCAGAATGCAGGTATCATGGACAATATAGGTTGGGAACTTAACATGAATGCAAACAAAATTATCAGAGCCGGTGATTTTTCAATGGGTGTGTCGTTGAACTTCTCTAACTACGTAAACACCATTATCGACCTGAAACAAAGTATTCTGGATAGCTACAACAAAGATTTCGACTACAGCAACGGATCGTATCTGACACGTATTCAGGAAAATAACTCTTTCGGATCGATATACGGTTTCCGTTATAAAGGTGTGTATCAGTACAGCGAATACGAGCCCGGCCGCGAAGGCACAAGTCCTTTTGCACTCGACGAAAACGGAACTATTATCCGTAACGCCTCAGGCGATCCTGTACGTATGACCTTTGCTGCAGGCGAATCTTCCGAGTACAAATTCAATGGAGGTGATGCCATTTACGAAGATATTAATCACGATGGAAACATCAACGAACTTGACATCGTATATCTTGGCAACTCCAACCCACTTTTCAACGGAGGTTTATCAGTAAAGTTCAACTACAAACGTTTTTCGGCCAATATTTTTTCGAACTTCAGGGTAGGAAACAAAGTGGTAAACAGAGGCCGAATGCTCGCCGAAAACATGTACAGTAACAACAATCAGTCTGCAAGTGTAAACTGGCGCTGGCGCAAGGATGGCGATGTTACATCCATTCCACGTGCACTTTATCAGAGTGGATACAACTGGTTGGGAAGCGACCGTTATGTGGAAGATGGATCATTCTTCCGTGTAAAGAACCTTCAGGTGAACTATATGCTCGATCCTGCCAAGCTTAAACCATATCACATTAATTCATTAAACCTGTATCTGACCATCAACAATTTGCTTACTTTCAGCAAATATTCGGGAGTGGATCCTGAAGTTGGTTACGGATCACTCGGAGTAAGTACCGACAATAGTCAGACTCCACGTTCGCGTTCGTTTACAGCAGGTATTTCAGTAAGTTTTTAATACATTTTGAAAAAATATAATGAGTAGGAAAATGAAACATATAAAATTTATTGCCATCATAAGCCTTATTAGCACATTTTCGGCATGTACCGACTGGCTTTCCATCGAACCGGAGGGTAAAATTGTGGCAGGTGACTACTGGAAACTGGAGTCGGATGTGGAAGCAGTGGTTGCCACCTGCTACCGTTCGATGATTGAAAATGATGTGATCAGCCGAATGATTGTATACGGAGAACTACGCTCCGACAACGTGATTGGAGGTTATGGTATAAGCGAGAATCTCAAAAAGATTATCGAAGCCAATATTCAGCCTACAAATCCTTATGCAAGCTGGTCAGCATTCTACAAAACAATTAACTATTGTAATATTGTAATGCACTATGCTCCCACAGTGATTGATCCGAATTTCTCACAATCAAAACTAAATGCCAAACTGGCTGAAGTAATGACAATTCGTGCTTTAAGCTATTTTTATCTGGTTCGTGCCTTTGGAGAAGTTCCATTTGTAACAGATGCTTCAATTAGCGACACACAGGACTATAGTATTCCTAAAAGTTCTGAAGACGTAATTCTTGATTATCTTGAAGCCGACCTGATTAAGGCTGAAGTCTGGGCCATGAGCGCCTATGGAAAAGCAAATGCCAACAAAGGACGTATCACTAAAAATGCCATCAGAGCATTGCTGGCCGACATTTATTTGTGGCGTAACAAATACGATGATTGTATTTCTGTAAGCAACAGAGTTTTGGACGATCCATTACTCAAAATGATTGAACCGGAGAATGAGCCTTTTTCAAAAATTTTCGGATTAAAAAACTCAACCGAAAGTATTTTTGAATTGCAGTTTTCAACCAATAATTACACTTACAACAATACAATAAACAGTTTCTATGGAACCAAAGAAAACCCTGCAGGTCAGCTTGTGGTTCCTGAGTTTATCACTATTGACAATGACGTTTTTACCAACACTCCTGAAATCATTGATGTGCGCCGTAAAGACTTTATTGCCCCCAAAACAACAAACAATGTGTATCCGATTTTCAAGTACCCCGGCATGATCAGAACTGAAAATTCGGCAGGTACAAGTTTTTACACATATCGCACAGCTCAAATCCAGCCTGCTAACTGGATTGTGTATCGCCTAACCGATGTTATGCTAATGAAAGCTGAAGCCCTGGTTCAAAAGGAAAAATTTGGCGAAGCTCTGAAAATTGTAAATACCACATACCTTCGTTCGAACCCGACACTGACCGATACTCTTGCTATTGAAAACTATAACGACAAAGACAAAATGGAGAAACTCGTACTTCTCGAACGACAGCGCGAACTAATGTTCGAAGGAAAACGCTGGTTCGACCTTATGCGTATGGCCCGCCGTGATGGAAAAACCAACCGTCTGGTTGAAACTATAATTAGAAAACTAACGGAAAATCAAAGTGTGGTAAGCAGCAAAATGAAAGTTATGGATGCATTATATTTCCCTATCCATGAAGATGAACTTAGCGCTAATGGTAAGCTGACCCAGAATCCGTATTACGAATCGAAATACAAATAAGCGAATCACAATTATCTCAGAAAAATGAAAAATATGATATATATGAAAAAAAATATCAGAATAATGGCAAAAGCTGTTTTGAATAAAGCAGTATTGTTCGCACTCGTGGCATTTCTTGCATTCGGTTGCAAACCCGAGATAGATGAGCGCTATATCACCACTTTCACAGGTGATATGATTTATTCGTATCTGAAAAAAGACAGCGCTAACTACAGCGAATATGTAAAATTGGTGGACATGGCCGGCCTGAAAGGGATGTTAAGTGCCTATGGCGAATACACCTGTCTGGCTCCTACTAATGAAGCCTTAGAGTTGTATTATAAATCGAGAGGTTCACAATTTACACGTGATAGTATGACTACCGATGAAATAAATTACATTGTACGTACACATATTGTGAATATGAAGTATTTCACAGATGCACTCACAGATGGTGTAATTCCCAATGTAAATATGAACGACCGTGTCATTGAAGTTTTGTTCGAAACAGATACAATTACAGGCAAATCAAGAATTCTTCTGAATCGTAACTCAGAAATAATCGAAAAAAATATTGAAGTTTACAATGGAGTGATTCATGTTATTAACCGTGTACTCACACCTTCGATGGCTCAATTACCCGATCTTATTGCTGGTGATCCCGATCTGACAATTTTCAGTGCTGCTCTTAAACTTACAGGAATGAACGATTCGCTTTTGCTTATCGAAGACAAAACGTACGATCCTGAAAAATATCTGTATAAAGACGAATACGAAACTTATACCATTCCATGTCCTCCAACCCGTAAATTTGGTTATACTGCATTTGTGGAATCGGATCAGCTCTTCAAGAAATTTGGTATCAATAGCATTGACGACCTGATTCTTAAAGCAGAACAATGGTATCCATCACCAGGTTACGAAAATAATTTTACAAACCGCAACAACAGTCTGAATAAGTTTATTTCGTATCACCTGGTTGAAAAAATCGTGAACTCGAACCAGTTTTTCATAAGCACCAGCATGGCTAAAAACGTGGAAATGTACGAATTCCTTGAAACCATGTACACCAACCGCATTATGAAAGTTTCGAACAAACGTATTACCAGCGGAATGGCAGCTATGATCAACCCCGACAGTGAAGACGAATTGTATGTAACAAACCGCACAAAAACCACTGTAAATGGTGTAATACATCATCTTAACGAAATTCTGCTTTATACCGACAATGTGGAATATATGCTTTCGAATACACGTATTCGTTTCGACTTTACTTCATTAATGCCTGAAATGCAGAACAATAATCTACGTTTGTCGAATTCGCAGAACAACTCAAGTGGCGACCGTTTTGGTATTCCTCCGGGATATTTCAAATATGTAAAACAAACAAAAGACACCCGTTTCATTTATCTGGCTGGTAAAGACAGACAATGGCACAATTTTCAGGGCGATGAAATGATGGGACTTGGTACTTACGACATCACAGTTCGCTTGCTGCCTGTACCTCCCGGAACTTACGAACTTCGTTTCGGATATTCAGGAAATGATCAACGAAGCGTGACTCAAATATACGTGGATGGCAAACCCATCGGAATTCCACTCGACCTTCGCATGCGAAAAACGGCTGCAAAAGTAGGTTGGATTAGCGATGCCGAAACCGACGACAACGGAGTTGAAATTGACAAGGCTATGCGTAACCGTGGATTTATGAATGCTCCGGTAACCATGGTAATCGGACAAAACTCAAAACCGCTGCGCGAAGAAGTTTATCCAATGAGACGTATTGTAGGAACATTTACTTTCGACACCTATGAACCTCACTACATCAGGTTCCGCTCTGTTCTCGATAATCCGAAAGCTCAGGCTCAGATGGACTATTTTGAATTTGTCCCCAAAAGTGTTTATGCACCTCCAGGAGGCGTACCCGAAACAAGAGACTAATGTATTTACTATTTAACAACTTATCATTTACTGTTTTATAAGGTTTATGATTCATTGACCAAAAATTATTTACACATGAAGATAAAATTCAAAAATACAGGTTTATTGCTGTTTCTGGCTGCGTTGGTTGGCTTTACGGCCTGCGAAAGTGAGAAATGGAACGAACATTACAGCGTCGACCCTTCCATCGTTTCGGACAAAAACCTTTGGGAAACAATAAAGGAAAATCCCGATTTCTCAATATTTGCCTGGGCTGTAAAGAAAACCGGCTACGACCAGATGCTTGCAAGCTCGCAAATGTTTACCATTTGGATACCCGACAATCAGGCAGCTGCTATGATCGACACTACCGAAACAGATGTTGACAAAGACATGCTGCTGAAAGAATTTGTACAGAATCATATTACACGTTTCAGTTACCCTGCTTCAGGTACAAAGGATGTACGTATTTTATTGCTTAACAAAAAAATAATGACATTCAAACCTGTAGACAACGACTTTTATATTGGAGAAATAAAGCTGAAGCAGAAGAACATACTCACTTCAAACGGAGTAATTCATGTGATTGAAGATCAAATTCCGTTTTTCAACAATGTTTGGGAATTCCTGTCGAAAGGAATTGAACTCGACTCGGTACGCAACTACCTGTTCTCGTTCAATGAAATATATTTCGATGCCGAAAAGAGTATTCCGGGAGATGTAAACGAAATGGGCGAAACCGTGTATCTCGATTCGGTGATTTACAACTACAATGTTATGTTCTGGAGGCTCGGAGCCATGAATAACGAGGATAGTACATACTCTGTATTATTGCCTACGAATATGGCATGGGAAAGATCCTACAATAGTATTAAAAACTTTTATAACTATTATTATTTGTCAGAAGACACAAAAATCACGGCTGATACGCTTCAACGGAAAAACACCCTGTACGCGCTTACCAAAGATCTGGTATTCAGCCACACATGGCAAAACATGAACAACGACACACTCATATCTACAAACAAGAACAAGTTTTATAAACCTTTTGAACAATCAGCGCTGGCATTTCCTGCAAGTAACGGTAAAGTGTATATGGTCAACGAGCTGAATATAAAACCATGGGAATCCTGGCATAAGGAAATTCTTATTGAGGCTGAGCGTTCAACCGGACGAACAAACACATGGTCGAATTTATATGAGCGTAGTTACAACGACATTGAATACCATATTTCGAACAAAAAATTTATTGAAGTCTCGGCAACAACAGCTTCTGTAAATCCAACTGTGACATTCGAAGTCAGAAATACATTGTCGGGAGCACTAAACCCTGATTCCACAATAAAACAAGGTGGTGCATACAACATTTATTGCGTGATGGTGCCTCAAAAAGTAAAAACACTGACTCCTAAACCGAATAAGCTGACATTTACGCTTACCTATCAATCGAACGACAGAGGAAAGATTGTAAATGTAAATTACACAAACAACTCGGCCGGTTATGTGACCGATCCTGAAAAAGTGACCAAAGTGCTTGTTGCATCAAAAGTTACTTTCCCGTATTCGGAATACGGACTCGAATCAACAAACGTAAAATTCAAGGTTAACAGCAATGTAACCGCTAAAGAAACTTCTGTATATACCAGAGAACTGTTAATCGATTGTATTATATTTGAACCAGTACGATAATTAGATATGAAACAAGCATTTGCCAGAATATTCAACAATTAAAATGAAAATCTGACATGCAGGTTCCATGTGACAATTGAAAAATAATTTTTACACATGAAAATTTCAAAACTGAAAAACAGCATCATACATTTTTACAAATGTAGTTTACTCGTAGTATTAGTGGGTAGTACGGTTCCGGCATTTGCACAAAACGCGGCAGTCTCAACCAAAACTGTGGAGGTAAGTGCTGACTCGCTCACCGGAAAAGTGATCGATGCAGTCACCAAAAAAGCCCTTGCAGGAGCAAAGATACAAACCACCAACCCGCGCGTATCTGCTATGACCGACGAGAATGGTGCATTCAGCATTAAGTTGCTGCCCTATCTGCGCACACTCATTGTGACGGCTCCCGGTTACGACAAAAAAGAAGTGGCCGTATATCAATCCGGAGGATCAATCGAAATTTACATCTATCCTTCGGTGTTTTCGAATGTGTATGCCGACGAAATAACAGCTTTCGGACCTAAACGTAAAGCCACAATTTCAACAGCCATCAAATCGTTTGAGTTAGAAAGCCAGTCTTCGTATTCAATCGATGCGGAGTTTAAGAAACAACTCTCAGGCGATATGCTTTTGAATATACATTCGGGTAGCCCTGCAACCGGAGCACGTATGCTGATTCGGGGTATCAACTCACTGAACTCAAACACACAACCGCTTATTATCGTGGATGGTGTGATTTTCGACAATCTGAGCGAACGTCAGTCATTACATTTGGGCAATTATCTCAATCCGCTTTCTGGCCTCGACATGAATGATATTCAAAGCATTAGTGTATTGAAAGATGGAACTTCAATTTACGGAAGCAAAGGTGGAAACGGTGTGATTATTATCAACACTAATCGCGGACGCAGCATGGCCACTAAGATTACTGTGTCGGGTATGTTGGGTTATAATCAAAAACCACAGGTAACACCAATGATGAATGCTGATCAGTACCGCATATATCTAAGTGACCTGTTGAAAAGCCCCGATGCACAAAAAAATCTGAGCGAACAATATTTTCTGAATACAGATCCTGACTTTATCTATTACAATAAATATCACAACAACACTAACTGGGTCGATCAGGTTTACCGTAACGGAACCACACAGAGCTACAATGTGGCTGTAAATGGTGGTGACGAAATTGCACTTTACAATCTGTCAATCGGGCTTACAAATTCGTTGAGCACACTCAGAAAGAATGATTTCAACCGCATCAATGCACGTTTTAACTCTGATATTAATCTTACAGATAAGCTGAATACAGTGTTCGATATTTCGTACCTGCAGGCTACACGCAAACTCCGCAACGATGGAATTGCCGAAAGCTATCGCACACAAATCAATTCGCCGGGCTATTTGTCACTTATCAAATCGCCGTTTCTAACTCCTTATCAGTATAGCAACGACAGAGCTTTGACTACAAAACTCGACACTTACGACTTTTTGAAAATTGCCAACCCGAATGCGATTCTTGAATATGGACTCGGACACACACAGCAAACCAATTTCAACATGTCGGTTGTTCCGGATTACAAAGTCAACAAAAATCTGAACATCAGTTCAAGATTCAGTTTCTCGATGATCAATCTTTCGGAAAACATGTACAGCCCAATGTATGGTGTGGCTCCCTATATCGAGTTAGAAAACGAAATGATATCGAACAACCATGTAAAAACTCAGTTTGCACGTCAAACTTCAATATTCAGCGACACAAAAGCTCATTGGAACAAAACAACTGATGAACATAGCTACGACCTCAATGCAGGTGTACGCTTTATGTATGATACCTACAAATCGGAATATGCCGAAGGACATAATACCGGTAGCGATCAGGTGCGCGAAATGTCGGGAAGTTTACAATATAAAGCAGTAAGCGGAGATGATGATCCTTACAAACTGCTTAGCTATTACGGACTTTTCAACTATGGATTCCGCGACAAATACTTTGCAGAAGCAGCACTCGCTTTCGAAACAAGTTCACGTTTTGGCAACAAAACTAATTCGGGGCTTAATATGCTGGGAGTTAGCTGGGCAGTCTTCCCTTCGCTGAATGCTGCATGGCTTATCAGTTCCGAAAATTTCATGAAAAATGTAAATTTCGTAAATATGCTGAAAATGAGAGCTGGTATAGGTGCTTCAGGTAACGATGATATCGAAAGTACTGCGGCCCGTACATATTTCAGCGCAGTAAAATACTCCTATTACTTAACCGGAGTTCACATTAACAACATTGCAAATCCTGCTATTCAGTGGGAAACAGTAACCAAAAGAAATCTCGGTCTCGATGCGTCACTTTTCAACGACCGTCTATCTCTTTCGTTCGATATGTATAACAATACAACCAATAATCTTCTGGTGTTGAAAACGCCGGCACCATACAGTGGAATGGGTACATACTGGACAAACGATGGAAAATTATCGAACCGCGGTTACGAAGCTAATTTCAATGCCCGTGTAATCAGCACAAAAGACCTGAATGTAACTTTAGGAGCAAGTATTGCTGCATACAAAAACAAAATCCTTTCACTTACCGATGGCGATTACAGCACCAAAGTATACGGAGCCGAAATTCTGACTGCTGTAAACCAACCTATAGGTCAGTTTGTGGGATATCAAACAAATGGCGTATACAGCACAGCCGATGACGCTGCACTGGATGGTTTGTCGGTAATTGAAACTACCGGAGCACAGGTAGCCCTCGAAGCCGGAGATGTCAGATTTATTGATCAGAACAACGATAAAATTATCGACGACAAAGATAAGGTGGTGATTGGAAACAGTAATCCCGATTTCTTTGGCGCAATTAATGCCGGACTTAAATACAAAGGACTGGGAGTACAACTTGTATTCAACTACACATACGGCAACGACATTTATAACTATTTGCGTTCGCAACTCGAAAACGGAAGCACATTCAGCAATCAAAGCATGGCTTTAAACAACCGCTGGATTACTGAAGGCAGTAAAGCTTCAATTCCAAGATCGGAATATGGCGACCCGAAAGGCAACAACCGTTTTTCTGACCGCTGGATAGAAGATGGTTCGTATCTGCGACTGAAAACTCTTGAGGTTTCGTACGATTTACCGATTGGCAAAATCAATTTCCTTCAGGGAGTTACAATATGGGCTTCAGCCAATAATTTGTTTACAATCACAAATTATCTTGGTGTCGATCCTGAATTCTCAGCCGGAAACAGCACACTATATCAGGGCATCGATACTGGACTATTGCCTCAGAGCCGTAGCTTCTTTGCCGGATTTAAAGTTTATCTATAATCAAATTTGAACAACAAAATATATGAACAGGATAATTTCAACCATTAAAGTACTGATTCTTTCAGGAATACTGCTCACCGCAACCTCCTGCGAAGACATGATGTCAACTGATTCGAACAGATTCATGGAGCAGGACGATAATCTGATCAATTCGCCTAACGACACAGTATTTTCGGTATTGGGAATATTAAGCAAAGTGCAGAAAATTGCTGATAAGTATGTGCTAATGGGCGAACTGAGAGCCGATTTGCTCGAAGTAACCAACAAAACAGCATACGATCTTCGTAATCTGAGTAATCACAATATCAATG
The DNA here is from genome assembly GCA_009929375.1 of Bacteroidia bacterium. GTDB lineage: Bacteria > Bacteroidota > Bacteroidia > Bacteroidales > Paludibacteraceae > Paludibacter. The sequence goes on along the minus strand of SAAO01000022.1, from coordinate 50,112 downwards.
TGGCTACAAGCGAATTCAGCGACACACGCGATTTTTATGCCATTATCAACAACTGCAACTATTATATCAACCGCGTTGATACAAATATCACTGTCAGAGTAGACAAACCGTTTGTTCGCGAATTGCTGGCTGTACGTACTATTCGTGCATGGACTTATCTGCAGCTCGGACTCAATTATGGCAAAGTACGCTATTTTAATAAACCGGTTTTATCGGTTGATGATTTAAACAGTAATTATACAGAACTTGAAACTGACCAACTGATCGACACCCTGATTGCCGACATTCAAGGTTTAAATCCACTCACAAATAACGTACTACCCACATACACAGAAAATTTCTTATTTATAAATCCATTATTTCTAATGGGCGATTTATATCTTTGGAAAGCCAGTCGTAGCCAGTTACAATCCGACTTTGAAAATGCAGCCTTTTATTATTCAAAGCTGATTGAAAAGGGCTACCTAATAAGTCCGTCATACTCAATAAAATGGTATAACGACAGATATGAAGTGAAGTTAGATAGCTGGTCAGGTCTGTTTTTGAACAACAGTAATACCGGCGAAATGATAAGTATAATTCAAACGGCGGAAGCTGACCATTCCGGAATTGCAGATCAGCCACTTACAGTAAGTAAATTGTTTACCATGAGTAAAAATCAGGAGATTACCACATCGCAGGCATACAAAACACTATCAGATGAGCAGGTTTATTGTTTCCGCGAAGGTGCCGGTCCGATCAAATACACCACCGGAGATTTACGTATGTATGGGCTTACAGATAATCTATATTCAGTAAATAACAATAACAACGAACCTGTAGAAGTAATTTCAAAATACGAAAATCGCAGTACCTGGATTTATCGTTCGGCCTTACTTTATCTTCGTTACGCTGAAGCTGTAAACCGTGCAGGCAAACCTTCACTTGCATTTGCAGTACTTAAATATGGTCTGAATGCTACAAACATGGCAAACCCGACACGTATTTCGCCATTCGAACTTGCTGATGCAAAACCTTACGTTACAATTTTCAGCAACGAAAAATTCAATGAAAATGTTGGTATTCACAGCCGTGGCAGTGGTAATTCGGAGGTAAATGTATCTTTTGTAATTCCTGACTATACACGCTTCGTAACGTTAAAAGATATCAGTGGTAATGACAGTATCGTTGTAAGCACAGACCCTGCCGATCTGGCTTTAGCAAAATCGGACTCAATACTCTTTGTTGAAAATAGCATAAGCGATGAGTTAGCACTTGAAACCGGTCTCGAAGGAAACCGCTTCCACGATTTGATGCGCATTTCGAGACATCGCAACGATCCTGCATATCTGGCCAAAAAGGTTGCCGCAAAACATGCTGACAACTACAATCATTATCTCAACCTGTTGAGCGATCCTCAAAAATGGTATCTGCCAACAAGATAATTGAACTAAATAAATTTATTGAAAAATCCCCGGTTTCAGAATCCTGAGCCGGGGATTTTCTATTCAGGTAATGAGGTTGAAATTTCTGTTTTAAATCAATTTGTAAATAAAAATACTGCCTCTTGACATATCAATCTTTTTTCCGTAAATTTGCGTGCCTTTAAAGGCTTAATATTTTACAAAGAAATGAACAGAAAAGTAAGGGTGCGTTTTGCACCAAGTCCTACCGGACCACTTCATATCGGCGGTGTACGAACCGCACTGTACAATTACCTTTTTGCACGTCAGCACGGCGGTGACATGCTTCTTCGCATTGAAGATACCGATTCGGCACGCTTCGTGCCCGGTGCCGAGGATTACATTGTGGAAGCACTGCAATGGCTGGGAATCAATATTGACGAAGGCATTGGAGCTGCAAAAGAAGGTCCTCATGGTCCGTATCGCCAAAGCGAACGTAAAGCTATTTACCGTAAATATGTTGATCAGTTACTCGAAGCCGGTCTCGCTTATATTGCTTTCGACACCCCTACCGAGCTTGAAGTAAAACGTGCTGAAATTGCGAACTTCCAGTACGATGCTTCCACCCGTCAGCTGATGACCAACTCACTCACACTTTCGGCCGACGAAGTAAAAAGCCGTATCGAAAAAGGGGAGCAATATGTGGTTCGTATTAAAATTGAGCCAAACCGCGATATAAAAGTACAGGATTTGATTCGTGGCGAAGTAATTATCAACTCTTCGGTACTCGACGACAAAGTACTTTTCAAATCATCCGATGAGCTTCCAACTTATCACATGGCCAACGTGGTGGACGATTATCTGATGGAAATTTCGCATGTCATTCGTGGTGAAGAATGGTTGCCCTCTGCCCCACTCCACGTATTGCTTTACGAATATCTCGGTTGGACAGCCCAAATGCCACAGTTTGCACACTTACCATTGTTGCTCAAACCCGATGGTAATGGAAAACTCAGCAAACGTGATGGTGACCGTCTCGGATTTCCTGTTTTCCCACTCGAATGGAAAGATCCGAAATCGGGTGACACCTCTTCAGGGTACCGCGAAGCCGGTTATTTTCCTGAAGCTGTTGTCAACTTCCTTGCATTACTTGGTTGGAATTCAGGCACCGATCAGGAAATATTCTCAATGCAGGAGCTTATCAATCTGTTCTCGCTCGACCGCGTAAGTAAAAGTGGTGCCAAATTCGACTACGAAAAAGGAAAGTGGTTCAATCACAAATATTTACAAAACAAATCGCTCGAAGAAGTGACTGATCAATATCAGCACATTCTGGTCGAAAAAGAAATTATTGAGGATTCGGACAAAGTACAGAAAATTGTTTCGCTGGTACGCGAACGTGCCAACTTTGTAAACGAACTCTGGATTCAGTCAGCTTTCTTCTTTGTAGCACCCGAAAGCTACGATGAAAAAACGGTTCAAAAGCGTTGGAAGGTCGAAACACCGGCATTGATGGAGGAATTGATTGAAGTACTTCAGACCATTGATGAGTTTACTCCGGAAAAAACCGAGGAAACCGTAAAAGCCTGGATTGCCGAAAAAGCCTACAACATGGGTGCAGTGATGAATGCTTTCCGTTTGTCGGTAGTAGGCGAATCGAAAGGGCCTCATATGTTTGACATTATCAGCATTATCGGAAAAGACGAAACCATCCTGCGACTTAAAAAAGCAATAGAAGTATTAGGATGATTCCGTAAAACGGTACAAATAAAAATTACAGCTCTTAGAGAATCGCGTATTCAGAATGAAGAAAATACTGATAATCACATATTATTGGATTCCAAGTGGTGGAGCCGGCGTACAACGCTGGGTGAAATTCACAAAGTATCTTCGTCATTTTGGATACGAACCTGTAATTTACACACCCGAAAATCCGGAATATCCATCTATTGATCACTCTTTTGAAAAAGACATTCCTGACGATATTTGTGTACTTAAAACTCCCATTTGGGAACCTTATGAGATATACAGATCGCTTACAGGAAAGAAAGGTGAAAAAATCAATGCCGGATTTATCTCGGAAAACAAAAAACACAGCTGGAAAGACAAGCTTTCAATCTGGATTCGTGGCAATTTTCTGATTCCTGATCCCAGAAGATTCTGGGTAAAACCATCGGTAAAATTTCTTACAGCTTATATCCGGGAAAACAAAATTGAGACTGTAATTACCACAGGACCACCTCACTCCATGCATCTTATCGGACTTGGATTGAAAAAAGAAATTGCTTCTTTACAATGGATAGCTGACTTTCGCGACCCCTGGACTAATATCGATTTTTATAAAGATCTGAATCTGAACGGACTTGCCGACAGCATTCATCATCGTTTGGAGCGAAAGGTGATCCAAACAGCCGATGCGGTACTCGTTGTATCGAAAGGAATGGAGGAAGAGTTCAAACTTTTGAACCCTAAACTTCTGAAAGTAATTCCAAATGGCTTCGACAGCGATGACACTGCTTTAGAGAGTGTTCAGACTGACCGGAAGTTTACAATTTCGCATATTGGTACTCTTAATGCTGCACGAAACCCAAAAGTGATCTGGAAAGCCCTGAGTGAATTAGTACAGGAAACTAATGATTTGAAAAACGATTTGGAAATACATCTGATCGGAAAAACAGATTTTACTGTTCTGGAAGAAATTAATGCCTGCGGATTAAGCAGTAATCTTGTAAAAACGGATTATCTGCCACATCACGAAGCCATCCAGCGTCAACAATCGTCACAATTGCTGCTCCTGCTCATCAACAATTCTGCCAATGCAAAAGGAATTCTCACAGGTAAATTTTTCGAATATCTTGCAGCCAAACGTCCTATTATTGGTGTTGGCCCTACTGATGGAGATGCTGCTGAAATTCTGAATCAAACCAATGCAGGCGTAATGGTGGATTTCGATGATGTAAAAGCGGCGAAAGAAGCCATCATTACATTTTACAATAAGTACAAAAACAATAAGTTACAAATACAATCAGGTTCTATCGAAAAATTCTCGCGTAAATCACTTACAGGAGAATTAGCAGAGTTAATTAAAACACTAACAAACAATCAGGTTATTGTATAATCAAAATCAGCACAAATAGAATTAACAGATTATACAAACTAATCTCTATTCCCCTTTAGGGGTTAGGGGTAAATTTTTTATCAAATGAAAAAAATAATCACCATAGTAGGAGCCCGTCCTCAGTTTGTAAAAGCTGCAACGCTAAGCCGTCAGTTTCAGATAGCAGGTATTCAGGAGAAAATTATTCATACCGGACAGCATTTCGACGCCAATATGTCGGACGTTTTTTTCAGCGAAATGGAAATACCCAAACCAGCTTTTCATCTCGACATTCACGGAGTTTCGCACGGCGCAATGACAGGCAGAATGCTCGAAGGAATTGAAAAAATTCTGATGAGCGAAAAACCTGATGGCGTTTTGGTATATGGTGACACCAATTCCACACTTGCCGGAGCATTGGCTGCTGCAAAGCTTCATATTCCGGTCATTCATGTGGAGGCCGGGTTGCGTTCGTTCAACATGGAAATGCCCGAAGAAATCAACCGCATCCTCACCGACCGTATTTCATCAGCACTCTTCTGCCCAACCGACACAGCTATTCGCAACCTCGAAAACGAAGGTTTTGCACACATGCCGGTGAAAATTTTTAAAAACGGAGATGTAATGCAGGATGCGGCTATGTATTATGCCGGTAAAGCTCAGATAAAATCTGATATTCTTCGCAAAACAGGACTCAGAAAATTCATACTCGGAACCATACACCGACAGGAAAACACAGACAATCCTGAAAACCTGAAGAACATTATTGCCGGACTTACCGAAATAAATAAAGAAACTCCGGTGGTTGTACCTTTGCATCCACGCACACGCAACATACTGGCACAAAACTACAAACTACCCGACTTTACCATTATTGAGCCCGTTGGATATTTCGACATGATAATGCTGCTCAAATCCTGTGACATGGTTATCACCGACAGTGGCGGCGTACAAAAGGAAGCATATTTCTTTGGTAAACATTGCATTACCCTGCGCGAACAAACCGAATGGACCGAATTAGTCGAAAACGGTTTCAACATACTCACTGGCAGCGATACGCAAAAACTAAAAGCCGCTTTCGAGACATTCAAAACAAAAACATCCGACTTCAGCATCGATCTTTACGGAAATGGAAAAGCGGCAGAAAAAGCGGTGGAGGAAATCAGAAAATTGTAAACGAAAAGCAGAAATGTACTATCATTTTTTTACAGGAGAGAACGGCTACAGCAAAGCTCTATTAGACCAGATTGAAGAAATCACTGATCTGAAACAACACTTTGTTGTATTTGGCTTTGCACGAAAACAAGATAAAAGTCTGCAATATTCCGAAAAATTAAATGATAGAATTAAATATCTGACCAAAGTCAGGGATTTACTATTTGTACTAAAAAACATCAAAAAAGCCCACTGGATTTATCTGCACTTTCTGGCGTATGATCCCTCCCTATTGTTTTGGGCTTTAAATAAAAAATTAATTGCAAAAAGTACATGGATTATTTGGGGCAGCGATCTTTATTCGTATTACAAACGTAATAAAAATCTGAAAACCAGAATTTATGAGATTCTGAGAAAAAAAATCATCGGTCATTTACCTGAGATTGCAGCCTTTGTAAAAGAAGACTACGATCTGGTAAAAAAACTGTATTACACAAATGCAGTTTATACTCCTATTCTATATCCGATACCTGTAAATACAAAACAGTTGGATAAGTTCAGAACTAATAAGGCATCAGCAACAACAACCTTTCTGACTGGAAATTCTGGTGATCCCTCGAACCTCCACATTGAAATGCTCAACTATCTAAGTCGGTTCAGTAACGAAGATATTATAATAAAATGTCCGTTATCGTACGGTGGAAGTGCTCAATACATAGAAAAAGTGATCCAATACGGTAACGAAATTTTTGCTGAAAAATTTGAGCCTGTAACAAACTACATGAATACAGAAGAATATGCGGAGCTACTATCCACAGTTGATGTAGCTCTAATGAATCATAAGCGACAGCAGGGTTTGGGAAATATTCTCGCCCTTATGTATTTAGGTCGCAAAGTATACATGCGTTCTGATATAACCTCATATTATTTCTTCGAACGACATAAATGTGATATTTTTGATATTCGAAATATCGACAAAAGTAGTTTCGGCGAACTGATAAAACCGGTAGATAAAGCCGAAAATAATTTCAACACAATTTCGAAAATAATTTCAAAAGAATACTATCTCAACTTGTGGGATGATTTACTAAAGAAACACGCTAAATGATTAACGTAACCAAAACATATCTGCCCGACCGCGAAAAGCTAAACAGTTACATCGACCATATTTATAGCAGTGGCTGGCTTACCAATAATGGAGAATTATTACAGAAACTGGAGAAGCAACTGAGCGACTATCTTGGTGTAGAGCACTTACTTATGGTCTCAAACGGGACTCTGGCACTTCAAATAGCATACAAAGCCCTGGGGCTATCAGGCGAAGTTATTACAAGTCCATTTTCGTTTGTGGCTACTACAAGCACGTTAGTTTGGGAAAATCTGACTCCTGTTTTTGCTGATATTGAGAAAGATAGTTTCAATATTGATCCGACTAATATTGAGTCAAAAATTACAGAAAAAACATCTGCAATACTGCCGGTACATGTATTCGGCAATGCATGTAATGTAGAGGAAATTGACAGAATTGCCCGAAAGCATAATTTAAAAATTATTTACGATGCAGCACATGCATTCGGCGTTTCAGGCATGAGCAAAAATGTATTGAATTATGGAGATGCTTCCATTCTGAGTTTCCATTCTACAAAAATTTTTCATACTATCGAGGGTGGAGCTATAATTTTCAAAAACAAAGAAGATTATGAAAAAGCGAAGTTAATGATTAACTTTGGAATTTCAGGTTACGACCGCGTTGATATGCTCGGAATAAATTCTAAAATGAATGAATTTCAGGCAGCTATGGGACTTTGTGTACTCTCGGAAATAAAACAGATTATTGATGGACGAGAAAAAGTCTGGAATAAATATAAAGTATATTTTGATGCACGGCCTGAATTTAAGACACAGAAACGAAACAATTCATTCAAAAATAATTACGCATATTTCCCTCTTGTTTTCGAAAACGAAGACTTACTTTTAAAAGTTAAAAAAGAGTTGAACGAAAAAGATATTTTTCCCCGAAGATATTTCTATCCATCGCTGAACAAACTCAGTTATCTTGAAAAATACGAACCCTGCGAAATTTCTGAATCAATTGCATCAAGAATCTTATGTTTACCCTTATTTCCTGATTTAAGCCCGGATATACAGGAATATATTTGTGAAACCATTACAAAACACACAACCAACGATGATTAAAAGCAGTTTTTATTCCGAAAATGAATTAGCCGAAATTGGGTTTAAACAGTTCGGTGAAAATGTAAAAATCAGCAGGAAGGCATCAATATATACACCCGAACAAATCAGTATAGGCAACCATGTACGTATTGATGATTTTTGCATTCTCAGCGGCAACATAAGTTTAGGTTCTTATATTCATATCTCGGCATATACCGCATTATATGGCCGATATGGAATAATTATCGAAGATTACGTAACTATTTCAGGACGAGTAATGGTTTACAGTCAGAGCGATGATTATTCAGGTAATTTTATGACAAATCCAATGATTCCTGCCGAATTTGTAAATGTATCCGGCGCCACTGTAAGCTTTCGCAAACACTCTATTGTGGCTGCAGGTTCAATTATTCTTCCGGGTGTTTGTATGCATGAGGGAGCTTGTTTAGGTGCCATGAGTTTACTCAAAAAAGACATTCCTGAGTGGACAATCTATGCCGGAGTACCTGCAAAACAAATTTCGCCACGGGAAAAGAAAATTCTGGAAATGGAAAAAAGAATGTTGGGACAATAAACTGCTAAAGGAAATCAAAAAATTGAGGAAAAATGGCTTAGACAATTAATATACCGCATACTCAAACCATTTTTCACATTCAGTTAAAACCCTGTGTTTTGTTTCTTACTTGATTTCAACATTCGAAAAGCCGACTGTAGAATAGACAAAATTTTTAGATATACATCTTTGAAAAACATTTTCAATACAAATATATACAATAAACCAGCTACAACTAACTGAAAAAGTAAAAGCAGATACACCTGCAAACTTGCATAACCGATAAAAAACACCGGCAGTGCTATACACAAACCCGTAATCAGGCTAAAAATTACATCCTGTAATTGATGTTTGTAAAAATGTTTCAGATTCCTCTTGATGTAAATCAGCGAAAAAACGTATGCAATTATCGATGCCGCCACATAACCCCATAGCATGGCTGAAATACCGTAGGGAAAAGCAACGAAAATAGACATTAAAATTAGTGATTTTTTCAGAATTTCAATACGAAATGTCGATTTAGATTCTCCTCTGGCATTCAATGCTGTAATATTCAGCGAATAAAGTGGCGCAAACAAAGCTGCCAAACATAGAAATCTGAAATATGGTACCGAAGGAAGAAACTTAACTGACCACACCACTTCAATAAGCTGTTCGGCCACAGCAATCATGACCAAAAAAACCGGCAAAGTAATCATTGCGGTTTTTCGGGTAATTTCTCGAAAAATACGACGAAATCGCTCTTCATCATTATGAATTTGTGAGAACAAAGAATAACTGCTACCAATCAATATAGATTGAAATGTAAAATTAAAAGTTTCGCTTAGTTTATTTCCCTGCGAATAATACCCAACTTCACTTTTAGGATAAAATTTCCCCAGTATCAGCACATAAGTAGAATTAAATATTACATTAAGCACCGAAGTTCCTAACAGATTTATACTGAAACGCCACATTCCCCTTATCACTTCGAACGAAAATAGAAATTGCGGCTTCCACTTTACAAAGATCAATGAAAAAAGAAATCGCAGGAAATGAAACAAGACCTGTTGTAAAACAAGCGACCAAACAGCAAAACCGGCAAATGCCATTCCGACCCCAACGATACCGCTCAATAAAGTAGAAAGAATATTAATTTTAGCCAGTGTTTTAAAATCCATTTTCTTACCCAGCTTAGTAAACTGAACAAGATAAAGTGAATTGAAAACTACAGCAAGAAATATTACACGTGCAATTGATTTTAGCGCCGGCTGATTGAAGAAAACAGCGATATAAGGTGCAACGAAATACAAAAGAACATACAGCAGAAGCGATGTGGTAAGATTGAAAAAGAATACAGTATTATAATCTAAATCAGAAGCATCTTTTTTGCGTATCAATGCTTGGCCAAAACCACTATCGACCAATACATAAGATAAGGCCGCAAAAATCATTACAATCCCTATCAACCCAAAATCATCAGGCGATAGCAGTCGTGCCAATACAACCCCGATGGCAAACTGAACCGTCTGCTGCCCCAGTCGATCCACCGTGCTCCATTTAAGAGCTCCTACCATCTTTTCTTTCAGATTATCACCCATGATCTATAAATTGGCATCACTTCCCTTTAATTACATCAAAACCCTCACCATACACTCCAATTGCGGATGATTGGGAAATAAAGGCATTTGGGTCGATATCTTTTACAATGCGGAAAATTTTAATCGATTCGTTTTTGCGGGCAATCACAGTGATGACTTTTACGGGCTGTTTTGAGTACCACCCCATACCATCGAGAATGGTCACTCCACGATGCACTTCGGTATTAATACGTGTGGCTATTTGCTCATACTCCTTCGAAAAAATGAAAAACTGGACCGATTGCCGCACCCCGTTTATGACCATATCAACCGCCACTGTGGAAACTGTAAGTTGTGTCAAACCATACACAATACGTTCAATACTACCTATTTCAAGGAAATACGATGACGAAATAATCAACACATCGCAATAAAGCAGAATTCTACCCAAGGTAATATTACGGTGCTTGTTTACAATTTTGGCTATGATATCGGTTCCTCCGGAACTTCCGTTCGACAGGAATACAATTCCGATCCCCACACCTGCCAGCAAACCACCTATGACACAGGCCATAAAGTCTTCGTTTGGCCCAACAAAAGTTCCCCGTTCAGGCACAGGAATAATTGAGAAAAACATTGTCATTACAGCCACACCGAATATAGTGCGCAAACTAAAATTCAGGCCAATACTTTTGATTGATATAATCAGAAGCACAGCATTTATTGAAAAGTATGTAACTGAAATTGGTATGTTAGCGGCATAATAAAACAGAGCACCAATACCAGTCACACCTCCACCGGTAATCTGGTGGGGCAACAAAAAGGCTTTCCAGGCCACTGCGTAAATAAACAAGCCAAAGGTTATAAAAATATATTCACGCAGGCTAATCCAGCTCTGACGGGTAAATTTCTTCACGCTTTTGCCCACTTCTTCCGGTAAATTAGTTTTTTTACTATTACCTGTATCCTTTTTCGAACTCATAATCAGAGGTTTTCTATCAATGAAAAAAATTGCAGCTTCAATTATTCAATACGATTTCAGAGTACAATATTCACAATTTTCCCGGGCACCACAATTACCTTTTTAGGAGATGCTCCAGCAAGATATTTTGCTGTTTGATCATTGGCAAACACCTCTTTTTCAACCTCTTCTTTGCTGAGAGTTGCGGACAAATCGAGCATAAATCTCACTTTCCCGTTGAACGAAACCGGATATTTTACGGTGCTTTCCACCAGATAAGCTTCGTTGCAAACAGGGAAAGCGGCATCATTAACTGTAGTTGTATTTCCAAGTACCTGATACAATTCTTCGGCAACATGCGGAGCAAAAGGAGCAAGCAATATTACCAAAGGTTCCAGAATATCACGCTTGCTGCATTTAAGGGTTGTCAGTTCGTTCACACAAATCATAAAAGCAGCCACTGAAGTATTGAAAGAGAAGTTTTCAATATCCCAGGTTACCTTTTTGATGGTTTTGTGCAACGATTTCAGCTCATCGGCTGTAGGTGCTTCACTGGTCACTACAAGTTGATTATCTTTATAGAAAAGGCCCCAGAGTTTCTTCAGGAAGCGGTGTACACCATCAATTCCATTGGTATCCCATGGTTTCGATTGTTCGAGCGGACCAAGGAACATTTCGTACAAACGCAATGTATCTGCACCGTAACGCTCCACAATATCGTCAGGATTTACCACGTTGAACATCGATTTCGACATTTTTTCCACGGCCCAGCCACAATGATATTTTCCATCTTCGAGAATAAATTCAGCATCAGCAAACTCAGGACGCCATGCTTTGAATTTTTCAAGATCAAGCACATCATTCGATACGAAATTCACATCTACGTGAATCTGAGTCGTTTCGTATTGATCTTTCAGATTCAGCGACACAAAAGTATTACTGTCTTTAATACGATACACAAAATTACTCCGACCCTGAATCATTCCCTGATTAATCAGTTTTTTGAAAGGCTCATCTTTGCAAACCTTTCCTAAATCGAAAAGGAATTTATTCCAGAAACGACTGTAAATAAGGTGACCTGTTGCATGTTCGGTTCCGCCAATGTACAAATCCACATTTTCCCAATATTCGTTCGCATCTGTACTTACAAGTGCATTATCGTTTTTCGGATCCATGTAGCGAAGGTAATAAGCCGACGATCCGGCAAAACCGGGCATAGTACTGAGTTCAAGCGGGAATACCGTCAGATTATCAATTTCGGAAGATGCAGTTACTTTTTGAGCAACTTCATTCCAGCCCCAGTTGGCAGCGCGTCCAAGAGGCGGTTCACCTGTTTCTGTCGGCAGATATTTATCAATTTCGGGCAAAAGCAATGGCAGTTTTCCCATTGGCAACATATAAGGCATACCCTTTTTGTAATACACCGGGAACGGTTCGCCCCAATAGCGCTGACGGCTGAAAATGGCATCGCGCAGACGGTAATTAACCTTTACGCGACCCAGATTATTTTCATCAATATATTTTTTAGCTGCCGCAATGGCTTCTTTTACTGTCAGCCCGTTCAGAAACCCTGAATTACACATAATTCCTTCTTTGGCATCGAAACTTTCCTCGCTCACATCGCAACCTTCAATCAGCGGAATGATAGGCAAATTAAAATGACGCGCAAAAGCATAGTCGCGACTATCATGAGCAGGAACGGCCATAATAGCACCAGTTCCGTAACCGGCAAGCACATAATCGGAAATCCACACAGGAATTTCGGTACCGCTCACAGGATTAATGGCATACGAACCACTAAAGACACCTGTCACACGACGATCGGCAATACGTTCGCGTTCGGTACGTTTTTTTGTTGCCGCAATATAATCATCGACATCTGATTTTTGTGCATCGGTAGTGAGTTTTGCAACCAATTCGCTTTCAGGCGCAAGCACCATAAAAGTCACACCGTAAATTGTATCAGCACGGGTAGTAAAAATATCAAATTCGATGTCTGAATCCTTGATTTTAAATTTCATTTCAGCACCCTCGCTACGTCCAATCCAGTTTTTCTGAGTCTCCTTGAGCGAATCTGTCCATTCAAGTTTGTCGAGGCCATCGAGCAAACGCTGTGCATATGCTGACACCCGCAAACTCCACTGGCGCATCATTTTCTGCTCCACGGGATGTCCGCCCCTTACCGAAACACCTTCGCTCACCTCATCGTTGGCAAGCACGGTTCCAAGTGCAGGACACCAGTTTACTTTCAGGTCGGCCAAATAAGCTATACGATAGTTTAGCAAGATCTCCTGCTGTTCATGTTCGGTTTTTGCTTTCCACTCTTCTGCTGTGAAACTGAGTTCTTCTGTACAGTTTGCATCAACGCCGGCAGTTCCGTTTGTTTCAAAAGCCTTAATCAAATCAGACACAGGCATGGCTTTCTGCAGCTGATTGTCGAAGTAATGATTAAACATTTCCACAAAAGCCCATTGTGTCCATTTGTAATAATCGGGTTCACAGGTACGAATTTCTCTGTCCCAATCATAACAGAAACCAATTTTATCGAGTTGCTCACGATAACGAGCGATATTATTCTTGGTTGTTACAGCCGGATGTTGTCCGGTCTGAATGGCATATTGCTCAGCCGGAAGTCCGTAAGCATCATATCCCATTGGATGAAGTACATTATAACCTTTGAGGCGTTTGTAGCGGCTGAAAATATCCGAAGCAATGTAACCCAGCGGATGTCCCACGTGCAAACCTGCACCTGAAGGATAAGGAAACATATCCAATACATAAAATTTGGGTCTGGTTTTGTCGGTTTCGGTTTTATAAGTGCCTTCCTTTTGCCACTTTTCGCGCCATTTTTGCTCTATTTCTCTGAAATTGTACTCCATAATATATCTTGAAATTTATTATTATCAACTGAATGTTAGACACAAAACTATATTGCATAAAAACGTGCAAAGTTAAACATTTTATCTGAGAAACAGGCTGATAAAGCTCAAAAAAAGGCATTTAAAATACCTTAGAGTTATTTTGCCCTGAGCAGAATCACAACAAATAAAAAAGCTCTGAACAAATATATTGTTCAGAGCTTTCAATGCTTTGATATTCAGGAAAGGAGATTATTTTTTTGCTTCTCCGCGTTTTGCGTAACGGCTCATGAATTTGTCCACACGTCCTGCAGTATCCACCAGTTTAGATTTTCCGGTGTAGAAAGGGTGTGATGAACTTGAGATTTCCATTTTTACAACAGGGTAAGTCTCTCCATCAATCTCGATGGTCTCTTTGGTGTTCACGGTTGAACGTGAGAAAAAAGTATCGCCATTCGACATATCTTTAAATACCACGGTGCGATAGCTTTCTGGGTGAATTCCGCTTTTCATATCTTAATGTTTTTATTATTTTCTGTTTTTCAATTTGGCTTGCAAAAATACAAACTTTCTGTTTAATAATCAAATTATTTCTCCTGATTTTTTATTTTTATTGAAAGATTCTGTATTTCAATCATATAAAACAGTCTTCAGGACATATTCATTCTTACTTTTCATACCGGATCAGGAACCAAGAAACAATAGTACCATCCCCAGAATCACTCCAATCATGTCAATGACTTTCAATTTCAGATGCTTGTCGTGCATCACAAAAGCGCCATAAAGAAAAGGTACCACAACTCCTGCCCTGCGCATGGTCGAAACTACCGAAATCAGCGAATCGGGCATTGTAAGCGCATAAAAATAGGCAAAATCGGCCGACACAAGAAATACAGAAATCAGTGCAATAGACCATCTGAACTGAAAAGGAGTTGTTTTTTTGCGGGTGGGAGCCCACAAAAACAGAGTAATCAAGGCCATAATCAAGGCCTGATAAAAAGTATAATAAGTTTGCACTGCCATATGATCGAAGCGATGCAACAGATATTTATCGTACAAACCACTTACGGCACCTGTAAGAGTAGCCAAAATGATAAACCATATCCATTTGCTCGACCGCAACGAGAAACCTTCTTTTTTTCCTGCAAACGAAAACATAAAAAATGAAATCAGAGTCACCACCACGCCTGCAGTTTGATAACCATTCAGTTTTTCGCCAAAAATAAGCACACCACCAAGAACCACCCACACAGGCTGCGTAGCTTTAATGGGTGAAGCCAGCGTAATGGGCAAATGTTTCATTGCAAAATAAGCAAACAGCCACGATGAGAGCACAATGACGGCTTTCAAAATCAGATAAAGATGCGTTTCAAAATCGACAACGGGCACAAAGAACGGAGTTCCGGAAAGCCACTCGGGCTGCAAACGCGATATAAGCAAAAAAGGCAACAGTAAGGCTGATGAAAAAAGCACAGAGGTGAGCAAAACCGGAATCACCGCATTGCCCTGCACCGACACTTTTTTACTTACATCGTAAATTCCCAACAACAAAGCCGACAACAGAGCAAGAAACAACCACATAAAATATATTTTGAGAGAGAATTGAAATTTATTTATTGCTGACAAAAACCTCTGAAGGATATTGCACATCAACGAGATAAAGTCCCTGTGCAGGTACCGACATTCCGGCTTTGCAGCGATCTTTGGCTTCGATAACCGCACGAAATTCATCGAGCGTCATTTTACCACGACCCACTTCGAGTAAAGTACCTACGACTGCGCGCACCATATTCCGGAGAAAACGATCAGCTTCTATTGTAAACACCCACACTGCGCCCCGTTGTGTCCATTCGGCATGTTTTATCACACAATTATTAGTGCGGGCATCGGTGTGCAGTTTGCTGAAACTTGTAAAATCGCTGTATTCGAAAAGAATTTTCGCTGCCTGATTCATTATTTCAAAATCAATATTTTCATTGAAACGAGCCGCAAAACCATGCAGAAATACATTTTTGGAGGTTATAATATGATATTCGTAGCGACGCGAAACAGCATCGAAGCGGGCATGTGCATCAGCTTGCACTTCCACAATACGCGATATTGCAATATCCTGTGGCAACATACTATTGAGTTTGGTGCAAAGTGCTGCGCCATCGCCCAAATTCAGCTCAGCATCAAAGTGAGCAACCATAAGCGCTGCATGTACGCCTGTATCGGTACGACCGGCACCAACAATTTCAGTTTCGGTGCGCAAAACAAGCGAAAGCGCTTTGGCAAGCACTTCCTGCACCGAAATTCCATTGGGCTGAATTTGCCAGCCATGATATGCAGTGCCCTTGTACGAGAGATATATAAAATAACGACGTTTCACACTGCAAAGATAAGGCTATTAATTTTTTCTGACAATTCCGGGGAAATTTTCCTGAATGCAAATAAAAAATAGCCATAGAAATTTCCGGATAATTCATGATAATTCTTTAAAAAAAGTGACCGGAGCAAAACCCGATGACTTTTTAATCTTTCGCAATACAAATACCATTTTCAATACAAATGTTTCACCAGATCGTTAAAATACACTTCGAGATTGGTATAAGATGGGCTTAGATTATATTTTGCCGCATCTGTTTTGTCGTTTTTATTCAGACCTTTTTCTTCCTCCCATGCATCAGGCATTCCATCCTTATCGGTATCCACAGGAACATTCTCGGGAATAAAACTGTAAACCGGCCAGCCACCCACATCAGTTTGTGTATCGATAAGTCCGAGCGTACTGCCATTTGAACCTGTAAAAGTGAAACTTCCCTCACGCACTTCGCGCACAATACGTGCATCTATTGTATCACGTTTAAAACTTGCTCCGGCCTTTAACAACACATCACTATAGGCCTGCTCGGCTGTTTTGGGTTCGAATGTAAAGAACTTAAATTCATTTTCCTGACGTAATTCAGGCATCGCTGAAAGACTGTAATGTACGCCCAGCCAGTTATCGGCAGTCACATCTGGCGCTGTGGCCAGTTTGTTATCCATTACATTTCCGGCCACATAAAAATGCCCGTAAACACCCTGAGGCTGATTATTTGTGCCATCATCGGGGTTTGGCTGAAAAATTCGATAAGTCAAACTATTCGTTCCGCGAGAATACGTTGCGGGACCGGGTTTGTAGTAATTGTTAACCATATTATACGAACCACCTTCGCCCGCATAAGCACTGTTACTTCGCCAGTTATAAATTACGTTGTAACGAAAATCCACTTTCTCCTCCTCAGGTTTATTGCTGTAGCGGCTACCGCAAAAACGTGGATTGCGACTATCGTGATGTGCTAACAAGTTATGATGAAACGAAGCTTTTTTGCCACCCCAAATACCTCCGTAACCATGTGCGCCTTTACCATGAACCGAATTACGAAGACTTTCGGAAATAATACACCATTGCATCGTAAAGTTTTCGTTGTCGTAGAACGACGAACATTCATCCGTGCTCCAACTCATTGAGCAGTGGTCGATCATTACATTTTTGCGGTTACGGCCATTCAGTGCATCATCTTCTGTTTTAGTCACATCGCCCATTCTGAAACGGAGAAAACGCAAAATCACATTATCGGCATTTACCTGAATGGGATAATTTGCAATCACAATTCCATCGCCCGGAGCAGTTTGTCCCGCCACAGTCACATCGCCATTGTTGATCGAGATTTTTCCATACACAAGTTCAATTACCCCCGACACTGCAAAAACAATGGTTCGGCGTCCGGTTTTTCCCAATGCTGTGCGAAGCGTTCCTTCGCTGTACGAATCCTCAAGTTTATTTACCACATACACATCGCCGCCCGCACCACCAGTAATAAACTGCGCACCACCCTGAGCCCCCGGAAAAGCAGGAACTGTATCGCGCAAAGGTGTGGGATAAGTTTTGATCAGCTCCTCTTCAATCTCAGGATCATTGTTTTCAGGCTCATCAACTACCGGATCGCATGACAAACTCAACAAAGAAAAAGCAAGAAGCATTAAAAAATTCAGATATTTAGACATAAGAAATTGATTTTGAATAAAAATAAAGTATAAAAACATTAAAGCGAAAAAGAACAGTGCCTTTTTCGCTTTAATTATTATTCAGAGAACAATTACCATTTAATATTGGCACCTACAGCATTGTCGAGCAATGTTTGATTGGTGATAGTAAGATTACCGTTAGCCTCATCCACAAAGCCGGGATCAAGTTGCGTATAATTACCTGCCACATCCACCTGTGCATTGACAGTTTCGTTTACTGTAAAGCCCGGAGCATTAAAATAATTATTTTTACTCTTTGTGAATACTGTCGCCGGCTGATTGGTATAATAACCTGCTGTATTGGCAATCACATTATTATTGAAAGTCGTACTGTTTAATGGTGTTGTACTACCACCGTAACGTATATACAGTATTCTTTTGGAGGAGTTATTGCTCACTGCACTGAAAGTACAACGATCGACATTCACCACCGAAGTTTTTCCTGTAAATCCGGCTGACGCATCATCGAGACGGATAAAGTCGCGGGCAGGGGCGCAATTGTAGAAAGTTGAATTGATAAGATTCAGTTTTTCAACCACACCAGCACGAACGTCAATACAATCGGCACTGTTTGTAAGAATATTCGAAACTTTACAGTTTTCAATTCTGAATTCCTTCACAGCGGTCACTATACCGCTTGCTCCGGCCAGAATCGACTTATTGTAATTTGTAATAATACAATCCTTAAAAATAAACGGACCTGTTTCGATGTCGGAAACTGTAAGCTGTACAAGGTGATCGCGGTAGACAGCTTCACTCAAACCGTTGAGTTGAACCGAACGCACAAAAAGCGAAGCATTTGGACCTGTAGCACGGAACATAGCGTGTACTACCGGCATTTTACTTTGCTGATATCCGCGAATTGAAATTGCCTTGTCAAGTTCGATAGTCACTCCACCTGTCAGGAATGCATCACCGGCATTTGTTGGATTAATCACAATGCGGGCACCGGAAGGAGCTCCCTGAATAGCTGTGAGCAAATCCTCACCTGTAGCCACCACAATTGTTCCTGCAGCTGTCAGGTCGATCATAGTTTCGAAACTTCCCGAGCCACGTACTTTGTCGTCCTTCATAAGACGCACTGTGTAGCGCGTGTCTTCAGTCAAACCTGCAATAGTCATTTCGCCTGCAGCAATATTCTGAGCCGTCACATCCTGACGCACTTCATTCACTCCGTTGGTGGCTACTGCATGCGTGGCAATTTCACCTGCAACCCATTTTATCACAGCAGTTGAGCTTGTCACTGTAGCAGCATCAACTTCCTGTAAAATTTGCTCAGCGGCAGTTTTAAAATAAATACCTTTCCATTTCGAATCTTCCTTTTCGTTTTTCGAAATTGTTTTGATACGGGCCGAATACTGAGTTTCACCAACAAGCCCTGTAGCAATGGTGTAAGGTATATCACTGTTGGTAATTCCCTCAATTGTCATCACTGGAGTTCCGACAAAAGTAAGTGAATCGTTTTCGAACACTTCCAAAGTATAACTTTCGGCCTCCCGGTTTTTAGTCCAGCTCAGCACAACCTGAGTTTTATTCACGATACGCGCTTCGACACCTGTAGCCGAAAATACTCTGTCGGTCATCAGTTCAGTAAGCTCTTCCTGACGTTCTTCGCAGGATGTGAAAAAAGCGAAGAGCCCGAGCAGCGATATGTAAATCGATTTCTTAATGATATTATTCATAATTTGCATTTTAATTTAAGTTGATCAATAACCATAATCGTTAGTAAGCGTACCGTTGCTCGAATCGAGGAATACCTGCCAGATAGGCCAGTATTGTCTTTCGTCGGGATTGCGAAGATACAATGAGTTTATTTTCAGATCTGTAATTGTATTTATACCATCGCTCACAAACCAACCCTTGTTCGAAGTATAGCCCAAAGCAGCTCCTTCAACATCTGTGTGGCCTTTTTCCAAACCATAAATTTCAACAGTTTCACCATCGGCTGCTGTTCTGTAATAAATTTTATCAGGATAACCGGCATATTTACCTGTACGATTAGCCAATGCTGCAAGATTATTTTTAGCTTCAGTGAGTTTTGTTGAAAGTTTATTCCAACGAATCAAATCCGATTTACGAAGCATTTCACCTGCAAATTCAAAAGCACGTTCGTCCACAATGGCATTGAAAAATGCATCTTTATCAGCCTTAGCGGCAGCCATAAATGCCTGCACTTTGGCAGGATTATTAGGGAATGCACGTTTATGTACTTCTTCGAGATAAGGAGCAGCAGCTTCTGGTCCATCGAGCTCATTGATAGCCTCCGCAGCCATCAGATACACATCGGCAAGGCGCATTACCTGCCAGTTAATACCATCATCGTTTGTTGAAGTAACAATTCGTTTCATCCATTCGTAACGCAGTTTACCGAAATACCACTGGCTCAGTTTATTTGGCACCTGAACACCACCATCCCAATAATAAGGTACGCAGGTAATATCGCGACGAATATCATCCTTATCATAATCGTAAAACAAAGTTGGCAATGGTCCGTTAGCACCACCCTGAGCCTGTTGCGTATACTTATCAACTGTGCGGTGTTTTACACCAAATGTATAAAGCACACGACCGCGACCCTCAGAAAAAGGAAGTTCGTAAAGCGACTCAAAACCGGCAGCATTATTCTCTTCGCACAATCTGCGGAAATTCTGCTCGAAACCACCCAAAACAGATGTTTCGCTATTAATTACCTCAAGAGCAGCATTTTTAGCTTTGGTATACATGGCTACACGTTCGAGTGCAGGATCGTTGCTCAGACGAATAGTTCCATCGGGACGTTGTGAGTAACCACCAGCATGTAAGGCCACGCGCGCCAGAAATCCTTTTACAAAAGCTTTGTTTACACGTTCGGTTGTGCGTGTAGCCGGAGTTTCTTTCGGCCATGGAACCAGATTTGCCGATTCTTCGAGGTCGGCAATAATTTGTTTATAAATCACATCACGATCCGATTTCGGAATGTAAAGCGATTCGGTACTCAGTGGTTCAAAACGAGCAGGTACATCGCCCCAGGCTTTAATCAGGTCGAAGTAAATAAATGCACGCAATGTAAGCGCTTCGCCCAACAGCTGAGCCAGTTCCGGATTATTAGCCACGTCGCCGTATGCACGTAAACCTCTGATACAAATATTAGCACGTTCGATACCTTCGTACATTTTTGCCCAGGCATTATTATCGGTATTCATCTGTGTACTTCCCACATTCGGGTTGTAGGCAGTAAGTAAAGCGCGGTCGTCCTGAGTATTTTCCGACGAATTCCACCACTCCAGGTCGGTATTCAATCCATAAAAAGGAATATACCTGCCACGATACGAATTGGTTTCTGAAAATGACTGGTGAATACCCATTACTGCTCCCTCAGCCAGAATAGGAGTTGAGAAAATCACCTGCTCATCTAGCGACGATTTTGTAGGAGCTTCCAACACATCGCTACATGAAGCCATAAAACCCACGAGCGACATTACCATAAAGGTTTTTAAAAATATATTTTTCATTTTTCTGTACTTTATTACAGGGTTAGAAACTTAAATTTAGACCCAATACAATCTGACGGCTTTTGGGATATGCCGAATAATCCACACCCGGTGTAAGCGCTGTTCTTCGACGTGTCGAAACTTCAGGATCGAAACCTGTGTAGTTTGTAAGCACAAATACATTGTAACCGGTAGCATAAACCCTGAGGTTAGATATTTTCAATGACGACAACACACTTTTCGGCAAAGTATAACCCAAAGTAAGCGTATTCAGACGCACGAATGAACCATCTTCCACAGCCCAATCGGAGAACACGTAACGTGCCATATAAGGCGACCACATTGTGGTATTGGCATTCAGAGCTGTCAGTTCAGCCGGATCGTTGCTGAGTGTTCCATCCGCATTCAGGTTGGTCCAGCGTTTGCCCGATTCCATTTGGGTTGTCATATTGCGATACTGATATTTACTGGTCGAAGTGTATTCCACTTTGTTGGCATTGTAAATGTCGTTGCCCACGCTCCAGTTAAAAGCAGCACTCAAATCGAAACTATATACACGTCCGTTTAGTGTCAAACCACCTGTATGCAATGGATTTGCATTACCAATTACAGTGCGGTCGTCCACAGTAATTGCATTATCGCCTTCGGTGAGATTTTTCAGTTTCATTGAACCTGGTCGTAAAGTTCCGATTACGCCACTTGCATCAACCACGCCTTCTTTCAGTTCCCATTTTTGAGTCGTAGCATTATAGCCTGTGAAATCGTCAACTTCATAACGTCCATCAGAAACATAACCAAGCATTTCGCCTACCGAACCACCAGTTACCACGCGGAAATCCTGTCCGATTTCGGTAGAAGCCCAGTTACTGTAAGTGGCTGTAGAAGTAATTTCATTAATTAATCCCAGCGAAATGATTTTGTTATGATTAAAGCCGATATTACCGCTTACCGAGAAACCAAAGTTCTTTTTATCAATAGCAATCCAGTTCAGCGATGCTTCGATACCACGGTTACGGGTTTCACCCATGTTTCGGTATTGGCTATCGTATCCGGTACCTGTAATCGGAAAATCGATCAACAAATCTTTGGTTGAGTTCCAGTAACCTTCGAGTGTACCATTCAGGCGGCTGTTAAACAGGGTGAAATCAATACCCACATTACGTGTAATGGTTGTTTCCCATTTCAAATCAGGATTGGCCATGGTTTTCGAAGCAGCCCAATAGCTGCTGTAACCGTTGATCCACGAAGTAGACTTTGATTCGAACGACTGTGTCATTTGTCCGGCAGGAATATCATTATTACCTGCTGTACCATAACTCAAACGAAGTTTCAAATCGTCGAGCCAGTGTTTGCTATCAGCCATAAAATCTTCGCCCGACACACGCCATGCAGCAGCAGCCGAAGGGAAATATCCCCATTTGTTACCTTTCGAGAACTTACTCGAGCCGTCGGCACGGAAAGTGGCACTCAAAAGATATTTGCTCTTATAGTCGTAATTAGCACGCGAGAAGAATGATAAAAGCTTATCGTCGGGGCTGAAATAATTGTCGATAGAATATGCATAACCCTGAGTGGTCAGGCGGAAAGCTTCGTCAGAAGTAAAACTTGTTGGGAATCCGTGAACGGTTGTGCTGAGTATATTTTGTTGTGTGTAAATATATTCGTGTCCCAAAAGCAAATTCAGACCATGATCGGAATTCAGCAGTTTTTTGAAATCGTAGTTCAGTGTATTTGTACTACGGATAACTGACCTGTCAGTATTAGCAAGTATCACAGCCGGATGATTCTGATTAGCAGAAGCTGGCACATTTTTGATGTAATAAGTGGTCATACCGTAATAGCGGTTATCCTTATTGATATAATCGTCGTAACCAACCTCAGCTTTGAGTTTAAGGTTTTTCACAATCTCCCAGGTTAATGATCCTGCCAGATTGAATGTACGGCGTTTCTGCTGACGATCATTATCTCTGATATTTTCGAGCGGATTATAAAGGTTTCCGACTTCCGAGTCATCGCTTGAGCCGCTGTCTGAAGTTAAATCCGACAAAGGAAACGGAGTATAAATCATAGCATGTTTCAGACGAGAGTCGGCACTCGAAACTTCTTTTTGCTCATTGGCTCCACCACCATAAATTGCAGTATTGGAATAACGGGCTGAAAAATCGAGCGTGAATTTATCCGAAGTCTTGGTATTCATTTTAAAATTGAGGTTATCGCGACGAAAGCTCGACATTTCCATAATGGCACGATCGTTTACGTTGCTATAACTGAATGCAAATTTACTCTTGTCGGAACCACCATTAATCGACAGATTATGGTTAAATGTAAAGCCGGTACGACCAAACACCAAATTCTGCCAGTCGTTGGTGGGCACATTGTCGTACAAATCGATATCTTCATAATTTCCGAAGAATTTTTCGTACGATTCCACATCATCGTTCAGCAGGGCAAGTTCATATTGCCACTTGGCATAATCAGCTCCGGAAAGTACGGGAAGCGTTTTTGCCATTTTTTTCCAGCTTGTGAAAGCATTGTAATTCACTGAAATCTTACCTGCCTTACCTGATTTTGTGGTTACAATAATAACCCCGTTGGCACCACGCGAACCGTAAATTGCAGTTGACGAAGCATCTTTCAGCACGTCGATTGTTTCAATATCGCCCGGAGCAATATCACTAATTGATGACACCGGAAAACCATCCACCACATACAATGGTTTATTTTCGCCGGTAATTGATCCACCACCACGCACACGGATTTTCACCTCAGCGTCGGGCGAACCTTCGGTAGTGGTTACCTGAACGCCGGCCAGTTTACCCGAAATGGCTTCACTTGCCGAATTAACAGGAATTGCAGCAATAGCATCGGCATTTACCGAAGCCACCGAACCGGTAATATCCTTACGACGTACAGTTCCGTAGCCAATGGCCACCACTTCGTCGAGCATTTTGGCATCATCTTTTAAAACCACGCTCAGCTGATTAGCGGTAATAGCCACTTCCTGAGTCTGCATCCCTACATACGAAACCACAAGTGTTTTGGCACTGGCAGGCACTTCGAGACGAAACGCACCGTCGATGTCGGTTACTGTACCAATGGTTGTTCCTTTTACTACCACCGAAGCGGCAATAATAGTTTCACCCTGTGCATCCTTAACCACACCGGTGACTGTTCTGTTTTGCGCAAATACCGATCCCAATGACAGGGCCAGCATCGTTAGCGACAAAAAGAGCTTTTGTAAGAACGAAAGGTTCTTTCTGATTTTACTCATCTTTAAAATCCTTAGATCTGGGTTGAACATAATTTTATTTTTTGAATTCATATTTTTTGTTGATACAAAAATACGCTAACAATACGTCGGCCATGTGCAAAAACTGACATTATTATGTGGATAATTTGACTCATGCAACCGCCCTCCATGCGCTGTTTTATCTTTAAACCAGACCGGACAAAAGCCCCGAAAACAGGCCAAAACACATTCGTTTTTTAATCTCTCTTACATTTTGTCACAAAAGTTTTCATTATCTTTGCAAAAGTGTATTTTTCTTTATGAAATGCTTCTCTCATTTAACTCTTACCGGATTGTAAAACGGTAAAAAGACACAGCAAGCTGTCCTGCTCCACGCATTTGTCAGATGCTGTCATTTCATTTTGTCAGATACATTGTATTTTAATTTTCCGAAAAATAAAAACTGAACAATCATGCTGAATCCATCCGATCTTACACTGCTTTCAAAAAAAGGAATTTCCGAAAATCAGATTATCCAACAACTTAATTCTTTTGAAAAAGGCTTCCCCTTTTTGGAAATTCGTTCAGCCGCATCTCCCGGCAATGGCATCACTGTAATTTCCGATCAACAAATCAACCAGTTTCTTGGAATCTGGGATCAATATCTGAGCGGAAAGGTATCCATTCTCAAATTTGTGCCTGCTTCCGGAGCTGCCAGCCGTATGTTTAAAGATCTCTTCGAGTTTATCGACAGCGAAAATCAGACGCCAACAAAACCTGCTGAAATACTGTTTTTCAAAGAAATAGAAAAGTTTGCATTTTTCAATGCTCTGAATGAAAAATGTCTGACTAACGAAGCAAAATCAATATCGGAACTCGTGTCGGCAGGTGCATACAAAAAAGTAGTTGAAAACCTGCTTTTGGCCAAAGGACTGAACTACGGAGCATTGCCTAAAGGACTATTGCTTTTCCATTCATACGCCGACACCAAACGCACACCCATGCAGGAACATTTGGTGGAAGGTGCACTCTATGCTGCCAATGCCAACAATGAGGTCAATATACATTTCACAGTATCGGGCGAGCACCGTGCACTTTTCGAAGCACATTTGCAGGAATCTGTCGAAAAATTCAGCAAGGAATTCGAAAAGAAATTCAATGTAAGTTTCTCGGAACAGAAATCCTCAACCGACACCATTGCCGCTGATGCACAAAATCAGCCATTCCGCGAAAATGGTCAGCTTGTGTTCCGCCCCGGAGGACATGGTGCGCTGATTGAAAACCTCAACGACCTCGAAGCTGACATTATTTTTGTAAAAAACATCGATAATGTGGTACCCGACGCCATGAAAAACCCGACAATTATTTACAAAAAAATGATTGCCGGAATGCTTGTATCACTTCAGAAAACAACATTCGGATATCTGCGTGAAATGGAAGCCGGACTTTTACCTGAAAACAAGCTTGCTGAAATTGCAGCATTCTGCGAAAACGAATTGAACAACAAACCTGGCGAAGGTCAGCAACTCACAGGCGAAAAATTTCAAAAATACTTATTTGAAAAATTAAATCGTCCGATGCGCGTTTGCGGTATGGTAAAAAACACCGGAGAACCCGGCGGTGGTCCGTTCCTGACTGTAAACAACGATGGAACAGTAAGCACACAAATTCTCGAAAGTTCTCAAATCGACCTTTCGAAACCCGAAGAAAAAGCAAAAATGATGCAGGCCACACACTTCAATCCGGTAGATTTGGTTTGTGCTGTGAAAAACTACAAAGGAGAAAAATTCGATTTGCTGAAACATGTCGACCCGAAAACAGGCTTCATTTCATCAAAATCGAAAAACGGTAAAGAGCTGAAAGCGCTCGAACTGCCCGGATTGTGGAATGGTGCAATGAGCGATTGGAATACAGTGTTTGTGGAAGTGCCTGTAAGCACATTCAACCCTGTAAAAACCGTAAACGATTTATTACGCACCGAACATCAATAATACTTTTAAAGAAAATATTAATGAAAAAACTACTGATAATTTTGCTGTCGTTTTTCAGCTTTGCAGGAATTTCCTGCGTTGCTCAACCCGACTCAGAAATCATAAAATCAGCATCAGACACGCTGAAAGTGGCGACTTACAATGTACGTATCCGCACAAACTCCGATACCGGAAACACAAACTGGAAAGTTCGCAAACCCGAGGTGGCCAAACTGATCAATGAATTTCAGTTCGACGTTTTTGGCGTGCAGGAATTAATCGACAAATCGCAGGAAAATGACCTGAGCGATCTGCTCAGTTCGTACGCCACTGTTTCGTACGGACGCGATAATCAGGAGGGTTCACAAGGCGAACGTGCAGCGATTTATTATCTGAAAAGTCGTTTCGAATTACTGCAAAAAGGATTCTTCTTTCTTTCGGAAACACCCGAAAAAGTATCGAAAGGCTGGGATGCTGCCCTGAACCGTATTTGCCTCTGGGCAAAACTAAAAGACCGTGTCACTAACAAGGAATTCTACTTTTTCAACACTCACTTCGACCATATTGGTGTCGTAGCGCGTCGGGAAAGTGCGAAATTGATTACCCGCAAGATGGAAGAGCTGGCAGGTAACGAAACAGTAATTTGCGTGGGCGACTTTAATGCCGACCCTAACGATACAGAGTTTTACAACACCATCACCGCAAAACTGAAAGACAGTCGGTTGGTTTCAGTTGAAAAACCCAAAGGTTCGGTAGGTACTTTTAATGGCTGGGAAAAAGACAAAGCCAGTTTTTCGGAATCGGTTCGTATCGATTACCTTTTTACTCAAAATGTAAATGTAATATCGTACGAGACTATAAATAAACGATTTGGCGAAAACGAAGTTCCATCCGATCATTTTCCGGTGATGATTCGTTGCACAACCAAATAAGGCCGCTTTATCGTTGTCGTATTTTTTTGAATCGCCAACTGTTTTTAAGGTATTTTTCCTGAATTGAGCTTGTCTGTTAAATTATAATTGTCTATATTTGCACAAAATTGAATCATTTGTGCATAAAAATAATTATATTCGACACTATAAATCAGCAAAAAAGTCATGAATCCTATCATTATCAGCAGTTTCGACGAATTCAACCAGTACGTAGGCAAAGAACTGGGAGTTTCGGATTACATTACTATTACGCAGGAGCAAATTAATCTGTTTGCCGATGCAACTCTCGACCATCAGTGGATACACGTGGACGAAGAACGTTGTAAAACCGAAAGCCCTTTCAAAAGCACAATTGCGCACGGATATCTTAATCTATCGGTTTTACCTCATTTGTGGGAACAAATTGTGGAAGTGCGTAACTCAAAGCTTACGGTAAATTACGGAATTGAAAAATTACGATTCATGCAGGCAGTTGCTGTAAACAGCGAAGTACGCGTAAAAGCAAAACTCAACTCCCTGGTAAATCTGCGCGGAACAACCAAAGCCGAGATATACGCGGTACTTGAAATAAAGGACAGCAAAAAACCGGCGCTCGAAGCCAATATCGTTTTCCTGTATCACTTCGTGTAAGTCACGCATAAGTAATCGATAATTATTATTGAAATGTTTTTTCACCACATTAGTTCACAGTAGTTTTGAAAAAAAAAGAAAGACTAAGAGCACATAGGATTATCCCGAAAATCGGGATAATTTTCAGAACTAAAAAAGTATCGTCAGATACTTTTACTATGTGAACTAAGTCTTTTTCATTAATAATTTCTATGTTTTCTATTGTGTTGGAAATATATCATTAAATATTACCAACTTAATCATAATATCAGAAGGACAGAATCATAATTGATTTTGTCCTTTTATTTTTAAAAGCTACTTTTGCACAAATCAAATTTCAGTATTATGCAACCTTTAGCCGAACGGCTCCGTCCGCAAACGCTCGACGATTATGTGGGTCAGAAACACCTGATTGGCGAAAAAGCCATACTCCGACAAATGATAGAATCGGGGCATATTGCTTCGTTCATTTTGTGGGGACCTCCGGGTGTGGGCAAAACCACGCTGGCCAAAATCATCGCCAACAAACTCGATCGGCCTTTTTATACGCTGAGTGCTGTCACTTCCGGAGTGAAGGATGTACGCGAGGTAATCGAAAAAGCCAAACAATCGCGTTTCTTTTCGCAGGGTGGCAATCCGATTCTGTTTATCGACGAAATTCACCGCTTCAGCAAATCGCAACAGGATTCGCTGCTTGGAGCTGTGGAAAACGGGACTGTGACGCTGATTGGTGCAACGACTGAAAATCCATCGTTCGAAGTAATAACTCCGCTCCTCTCCCGCTGTCAGGTGTATGTACTGAAATCGCTGACCAATGAAGATTTGCTGGAACTGGCTCAGCGCGCAGTAACCACCGATACTGAACTCAAAAATCGGAAAGTTTTTTTCGACGAGACAGAAGCTCTGTTGCGTTATGCCGGAGGTGATGCCCGAAAAATGCTCAACATTCTGGAGCTTGTGATTTCATCGGAGCAAAACGACGAAGTCCATTTCCTCAACGAAATTGTGACTGAGCGTTTGCAACAAAACCCTATGGCCTACGATAAGGATGGCGAAATGCATTACGATATTATTTCGGCTTTTATAAAATCGATACGCGGCAGCGATCCTGATGCAGCTATTTACTGGCTGGCACGCATGGTGGCTGGTGGCGAGGATCCCAAATTTATTGCCCGTCGATTGGTTATTTCGGCAGCCGAGGACATAGGACTTGCAAATCCGAATGCGCTTTTACTGGCAAATGCCTGTTTCGATGCTTTACAGAAAATTGGCTGGCCCGAAGGTCGCATTATTCTGGCCGAAGCAACCATTTATCTGGCTGCGTCGCCCAAAAGCAACTCCGCATATCTGGCTATTGACGAAGCCCTGGGACTCGTGGAACGCACCGGGAATCTACCCGTACCGCTGCATTTACGCAATTCGCCCACCAAATTGATGAAAGATCTGGAATACGGCAAAAACTACAAATACTCACACGATTATCCCAACCATTTTGTGGAACAACAATTTATGCCCGACCAGCTTCAAAAAACATCTATTTGGAGAGTTCAGGACAATGCCGCTGAAAAAAAACACAGCGAATGGCTCAGATTTTTGTGGAAAAACAAATACTAGACATATATATTTTTTTCATTTACAATTTATCAATTTACGATTTACAATTGGGTTGTACTGTCAATCAACTAGATAATTAACCAATCAACTCTGAACACGAAACAAGAAACACGAAACACGAAACACGAAATAATAACAAATGTACGAAACTGGATTACTTATACTTGGAATTGCTGCCGGAATACTCTCCGGACTTTTTGGAATTGGCGGGGGAATTGTAATGGTTCCTTCGCTCATTGTGTTATTCGGAATGGACATACTCGACGCCAATGCCACTTCGCTTGCAGCAATGTTGCTGCCTGTAGGTATTTTAGGTGTTTGGGCATATTATAAAGCCGGCCATCTCAATATCAGAGAATCGTTATGGATTTCGCTCGGACTGTTTGCCGGGTCGTTTTTTGGTGGAGAAATTGCCATCAATATCAGCGAGAGCCTGCTCGCACATCTTTATGCGGCTATTTTACTTTATGTGGCTTTAAGCTACTTCGATTTGCGTTCACTTTTCGGATTGAAAAAGAAAAAGGAAAAAATTCTCAGCCCAGATGATCTGAAACCAAAACCTTTTTGGGCTTTTGTACTGGTTGGTTTGGCTGCAGGTATTTTTGCAGGACTTTTCGGGAAAGGTGGCGGACTGGTAATTGTTCCAATGCTGATTGGCATATTTCACTATGATCCGAAAAAAGCTGCAGCTACTTCACTTGCCGCGCTTCAACTACCTGTTGGTTTGCCAAGCGTACTTATTTATGCCGGCGAAGGGCATTTGGACATTATGAATGCTGTTCTTATTGCAGCCGGTATTGTGATTGGCGTTTTTTTCGGTTCAAAAATCGGAGTCAAACTGCCCTCTTCAATCTTTAAAAAAGTGTATGCTTTCTTTTTACTTGCAGTAGCAATATATATGGTAAGCAAATACATTTAGCATTTATCACTCCATAAACTTCTTATTAAAAAGAAGATAACCCACATTCACACCGAAATTCACAGGACTTACCGAATTGCTGTAATAATTCAGAAAAACGGAAGCTGTGGCAATACGAAAATTAAACACAAGAGCTGTCTCAGCCATAAACTCCATACGGGTAAAGGGGGCAGAATAGCGCATTTCATTTCCCGGCGCACGCAAAATTGTACGATAAGGCATAAAAAGATAGAACTCATTTCGCCAGTGCATTTGATCATTTAATTGATAAATGGGCTTTATTCCGGTAGCCAGATATTCGTTGGCCGAATAAGCGGCGTTAAAAACGGTCTGACTGTGCGCAGTTGGCCTGAAAGCCGGAGCCTGAATAAGACTTGCCTGATAGTTGAGCAAAGGTTTTCGCGAACTGTAAGCAGCCTCGGCAAATGCACCGAGCGTGATTTTTTTCGAAATTTTATAGTACCTATCGTAAACACCTTTGGCTTGTCCCCACATACTTCTCTGCGGTGTTTCCGGAGCAAGGCCGGGAGCACCCGAGAAAAACATTTCGTTACCACCAAACATTTGTAAAGTCAGTCCGTACTGATAACCTGCAGTCGGATACATCAAATTGTTCAATGTATATGTTTCAAAACGTGCAAATACATTTCCAAGATTATACACACTGCGGTTCACAGCTCCGTTGTCGGTGATGCGGTAAAAATCAGTCATATTTGCATAGCCAAGTCCATACTCCATTCGTCCCTTCATAGTCAGCGGCAATCCGATTGCAAATTTCGAATATACTTCGAACTGACTGAATTCAGCCACACGATCGTCCTGATAAAACAGTCTGTTTCCCTGATAATAATCGAAACGGTGAAGCACCATGTTCAGTTTCATATAAAATTTCCGGGGCTGCGAAGCATCAATACGTGTACCAAGTCCGAAAGCATTATACATTCGTCCGAATTGCGCATCGGCATAGGCCATTTGGGCATATTCACGCAGATTCTGATACACAAGGCCAACATAAGCCACATTTGAAGTCGAAGATGACACATTGGCACCAAGCGAAATTTTAAGCCTGTCGCGGGTTCTTACTTTCAAATGTAAATCGAAAAAACCATTTTCTGAATTGTAAACAGCCCGCGGTAATACCTCCGAAATTTTATCGTCCGAAATCAGATTAAAGTAACCTTCCTTGAACTCGGGTAGCGTAAAACTTTCATTATCGTGGTGAAAAGCCGATTCCACATATCGTTTTTGGAGACTATCCACACCACTGATATACACATTTTTAAATACAAAAGGAGGATAACTTTCACGAAAGATTTTACGTCGCTGCGCCAGTTCCGCAGGCGAAACATAACGATTGACACGTTTTTTTATTTCGTCGATATGTGCCATTGTGGAGTCATAACCCATTTTAACCAGTTCGTCCACCACACTAAAATCGAACAAACTATAGTTATCGAGCGGAAAACGAAACATTATTCCCTGCTCGGGATCAATGCTGTAATCAGTCTTTTTCACAATCAGATTTGCCAGTTGCTGAACGGCATCATCTTCTTCGGGCTTTGGTGGATTTCCGGTCACCACACTTCCGATCATAAATTTCGGGTTAAAGTCCTTACGCATTACATCAACCGGAAAATTATTATAAATTCCACCATCGAAAAGCAAACGGCCATCCACAGAAATGGGTTTGTACATAAACGGGAAAGTCATGGAAGTTCGCACCGCATCACTCAGATTTCCCCTGCGAAAAACAACAGGTTTTTCTTCGTACACATCGGCTGCCACACTTCTGAAAGGCACAAAAAGTTTATCGAAATCGCCACCTGACACTGCATTAGCCTGCGTGTACAATTCCAGAAAAGCAAAATTCATTTGTCTTGGCGAAACAATATTGGTAGGAATAAACTTTGTAGACACATTCAGTGTCTCTCTTTTGTCGATATTCAAATGCACATCGGCAAAAGAAGGCCTCGGGTCAGCATTACGGTAGAAATATGAATATGCAGGATCGGATTCTCCGGTGCTCCAGCGTTTGAATTCATCCGATTTCAGAATTGTAATCACTTCGTCGGACGAATAACCCATCGCATACAAACTTCCAATCACAGCACCCATCGACGTTCCGGCCACATAATCCACCGGAATTCCACTTTCTTCGAGTGCTTTAATCACTCCCACATGCGTAATGCCACGCGCGCCTCCTCCACTCAAAACCAGTCCAACCGATTGAGCATTTATATTGAAAGTAATAGAATAAAAACAAACTGTCAGAAACAAAAAACGCCACATAAGTCAATAATTTAAGCTCATAATTAAGCTGGTAACAAAATAAACAATTCTGAACGAAAAGGGTTCGGATTGACGAAAAATCCTATCCGTACAGTGGAAAACGCACTTCAAAATTTGTACCTTTTCCCGCTTCTGTTGTAAATGAAATAGTTCCTCCGGCAATTTCCACAATATTCCGGCTGATACTCAACCCAAGTCCCATTCCGGTACTTTTGGTTGTAAAATTAGGTGTAAACAGCTGCGCTGCCACTTCGTCGGGAATGCCTGTGCCATTGTCGGAAATACTGAAAACAGCTTTGTCAGCTTCAGTTTTCACCTGCGTCATGATGCGACCTTTCCGGTCGGCAGGAATGGCCTGAATTGCATTTTTCAGCAGATTATTGAAAACCTGTGTCAGCTGCTCTGGGTCGGCCAGCACCACCACACCAGCATTCGGACCTTTGTAAACTATTTCTGTTTGTTCGTGATTATGGGCAAAAAGCTGTACAACCGATTTCAGTTTTGCTGCCAGATCGACCTGCGTAAACTGTGCCTCGGGCATACGGGCAAAATTCGAAAATGTGCCTGCAATGCGCGAAAGATTATCAATTTGCTCAATCAGCGTATGACTTGTTTTTTCAAAATAATCGTCGAAACGCTCATCCTTCATTTTGTGAGTGCGTTGCAATTGCTGAATCGTCAGTTTCATTGGCGTCAGCGGATTGTTTATTTCATGGGCTATCTGTCGGGCCATGGTTTTCCAGGCCGTTTCACGCTCCGAACGGGCAAGCAAAGAAGCACTTTTTTCGAGTTCATCCACCGTGCGGTTATACTGCGCCACCAACTGACCGATTTCGTCGTGCATCTGATAATCGATTTTCTCGTTGCGATGCCCGAAACGCATTTGCTTCAGCTTATTCTCAATCATTTTGAGTGGAGCCGAAAGCTGACGACCAATTACGATACTCAGCACAACAGCCAGAATAATAATTATCAGATAAATATGAATAATCACACTCAGAAATTCCTGAATTTCAGATCGCATTTCTTCCTGACTTAAAAACTGAGGAACTGCAATGTAACCAATTTGAAGATAATCGCCATTGTAAAGTGCCGAATATCCCGAGAGATATTCAAGTTCTCCGATATGTTCAGTCTGATTAATGCCTGCATTACGGCTGAAAAACGGTACAGGCGAAATATACGGACTTATCAGATTTTTATTAAAAATAAGCGGTTGCGAGCTTCCTACAAGTCTCCCGCGATGGTCATACACATGAATATCGGTTTCGTACACCAGCGAAAGTTCCTGCAAATCGAAATTCAGTGCCTGAGTGCTGACAGCCGACAAATCACGATTCCAGAAATACATGTCCTGCAAAGCTTTCTGAATATATTTCTTTTTACTCTCGAGTTTGGCAATCTGTTCGTCGCTGTATTTTGCCCTGATATAATTTACCGACACATAAAAAATGCCCAGAAAACTCATTATCAATAATATCACGAACATGTACTGATATTTGGCAGCAAGCCCGGCACTGAATATCTTTTTTCGACGAACCAGCGCATAAAGACCAGTCATCAAACGAACAAGCAGATAAAAAATCAGAAGTGTATATGCAAAATACAGCAAATAATCCTGCAAACGACCCGGATTCAGCTCCGAAATAACCACAATACTCTCGTGATTCTGACTATATATATAATACTGATGACCATTGTACAAAAAACTGAACAACCCGTTTTTATCTTCAGGAATCCATTTATCATTGTCGGGCAGTTCAAAACCATCAGAAGCAAAAACCAGTTTCGATTTTTCGTAACGCGCTGTCTGAATGCCCATTGAATTCTGAATATCAGGCGCGCCGTTGATCAGCAAATTCGGAAAACT
The DNA here is from genome assembly GCA_009929375.1 of Bacteroidia bacterium. Lineage (GTDB taxonomy): Bacteria > Bacteroidota > Bacteroidia > Bacteroidales > Paludibacteraceae > Paludibacter. The sequence continues at coordinate 15,420 of SAAO01000022.1, read as the reverse complement.
GTAGCTTTTAAAATCACGCCCCGGGTAAAATTCCATGTAAAAGAACAAAGTATCGCCCGCAGGAAGCACATTCGGGAAAATTCCCAGATAAGTCATATCATTGTACGAAGCCGGAACTCTGTAGAAATGGGTTTTAGACAATTTTGTACCTGCCCGATCAATAAAAAGCTGATACTGATAATCAATTTCGGACCTCGACTGCGCAATGTTCAGACGCATATCATATTTATTCCAAAAGCCTCGCAGATAAGTCTCATGCAAATAATTGCTCACTACGTTTACCGAATCGGGCGACGAAGCCAACGTGTAAAGATACGCGTCGTTTCGAAGCTGATCGTCCAGTTCTTCGAGCAACACATCTGTCATTCTATCGTATTCAGTGTTACCATTTATCAGTATATTTTCGGCCAGTAAACGGTATTTCGCGATATTTTTCTGAGTATTGAACCACGCGGAATTCAGTACAAAAAACAAGGTATAAACCATTACCCATACAAAAGCATAGAACTGTAACGATTTGCGTTTCGGTATGAAAATCTGCAGATTGAATGCGAGTAAAAGTACAATCAGCGAAATAATTATTCCGTGAACATGCGAAGGTGAGATGAAATAATACAGTAAGCCGCAAAATAATACAACCGGCAAATCGTATTTCAGGAAGTGAAGCAGCCTGTTGTCCGAAACTTCGCTATTTCTGATTTTCTGATACAACAACACCAGTCCAACACCCCAGATAAAGATAAGGAAATGTACCCAAACAGAAACTACTGAGAAGTTTTTGAAACTGAGAATACTGATCTGAATGCTTGAATGAAAAACCAGACTGCTGACAATATAATACAGAGCTACAAAGGCCTGCGCAAAAATTATTCTGAAAAGAATTGCATAGCCATTCCGGCTCAACCGACTGGTATTTGTATGAAAATAAAACAAATACGCTGCCGCAACAAAGAATAAGCTAAAAAGTGAAAGATGCCCCAGCGAAGTAAGAAATGCATTTGAAGCATATTGCAACGGATTGAAAATATGATCCCAATAAAGCAAACGTGGAAAGTTGAAGTACAAACTCAAACCTATCAGCAACATTACCGACAGGGTAAGCAGCAAATATTGAATGGGATTCAGCTCACGCGATTTTGTAAAACGACCTGCATTAGCATAGAAAAACAGGAAAAGCAAGACGCACAAAAGCTGTGAAATAAAGCCTGTCCAACCCCAGAAATCGCTGTAGACAGGTGATTCCGGTGCTTTGAGCGTAAACAAATATACACCTTCCGACGAAAACACAGCGTTTTTGTCCCTGTCACTTCCAACAGTTATTCCGACCTGCTTATTGGCACTGAAAAATTCCGAAAACTCATTCTGTAAAATATCATTCTCGTACGGAAAATTATTCTTAACAGGAATAAGCGCAATAAGTTGTAAGCTATCCACTTTCCGGCATTTCTGCAGCACATACGAATTCGACAGAGCCAAAAAAGCCACACTGTCACAGTTTTCAGCATTCAGTGTATCGAGGTCAATACGGTTATCAGTCCAGAAAATCAGCTCATTGTCCGAAAACACATAAACCGGAATATCATTTTCCGCATGAACTGTTTCAGCCAGCATATCCACTCCTTTTTCGCGCAGAAGTTTTTCGTAAACAGCCAGCGAGTGATTTGCTTTTCGTTCAGCATTACGCAATTCCGACACAAACCTGTCCGTGTCGGGCACTTTGGCCGACGAACTTCGGTACATTATACCCGAAACTATGGCTAAAATGAGACACAGCAACAAAATGCCGGACAGAAATTTGTATTTGGATGATAGCTGCATAAATGTATTTGATAATTAGCGCTGCATTATTCGTGATGATAAGGTTCGCCTCTGATAATGGTAAATGCTCTGTAAACCTGCTCCATAAAGATAACCCTTATCATTTGATGCGAAAAAGTCATGGCCGAAAGCGATATTTTCTGATTTGCCCTGTCGTAAATACGCTGCGAAAAACCATACGGGCCACCCACCACAAAAATCATGCGCTTTAACGACGAAAGATTCTTTTTTTCGATAAAATCAGCAAAACCTACCGAACTGAACTGTTTCCCTCGCTCATCAAGCAGCACTACTTCATCCTGAGCATCAAAGTATTTTAGTAACAAATCTGCTTCTTTTTCTTTTTGTTCCTGTTCCGAAAGATTTTTAGCATTTTTAAGTTCAGGAACAATCTGCACATCAAATGTGGTATAATGTTTCAGCCGGTTGCGATACTCTTCTTCTAATTTAATTAACTGTGGGTGATTCGATTTCCCAACCATTAATAAAGTTATTTTCATGTTAATAGCTGTGTTTTTGAATTATTTGGTGTGCTATTTGCAGTAAATAAAAAAAAGACAATAATTTGGCTGCATCAAATTAATTAATGTATTTTTGCAGCAGGTTAAAAACCAAATGCAAATATGGCACTTTTCAGCGACATTACCGAATGGAAACTGCTGTTTTGTAAAAAACCGGACAATGTAATTTCTCTGAATAATAACAAAATGAAGCTTTATGGCTTATATTTGCAACAATTACATTAGGCCGGAGAAAGGATAAAAATTATGAAAACAATACGACTCTTTCTGATCAGCACATTGCTGGTTTTAACAACAGGTATTTTATCAGCACAAAGCAATGAAGTTCCGGCTGAAATCACTAGTGCATTAAGCAAAGGCGATGCTGCAAAACTCAATAATTACCTGAACACAAACGTGGAACTGGTGATTGGCCAGAAAAATGATGTTTTCAGCAAACCACAGGCATCGGGTATTATTACCGACTTTTTCAAAACCAACAAAGTAGCCTCATTTGTAGTGCTTCACAAAGGCGATAAAGAAGCTGCAAGTTTCCTTATCGGCACACTGAAAACTAGCAACTCCACATTCAGAGTTTATATATTAACCCGAAAAACAGGCAATCAGACTGTAATTCAACAACTCAGAATTGAACCTACAAATGAATAACAATTTCGAACAACTTATCAAACTGTGGTTTGCCGAAGACATTGGCGACGGCGACCACACAACTCTCTCGTGCATTCCCGATACTGCCATTGGCAAATCGCAGTTAATTATCAAAGAAAAAGGCGTCTTAGCCGGTGTGGAAGTAGCTCAGGCTATTTTTGCAGCTTTCGACCCCACACTCAAAACCACTGTATTTATTCAGGATGGAGCAGATGTAAATCCGGGCGATGTGGCTTTTGTGGTGGAAGGAAAAATACAATCGTTGCTGCAAACCGAGCGACTTATGCTCAATATTATGCAGCGCATGAGTGGCGTAGCTACACGTACACGCGAATATGTGAAACTGCTCGAAGGAACCAAAACACGCGTACTCGACACCCGTAAAACAACTCCGGGTCTCCGGCTTCTTGAAAAAGAAGCTGTAAAAATTGGTGGCGGCGTGAATCATCGTATCGGACTTTACGATATGATTTTGCTCAAAGACAATCATGTGGATTTTGCAGGAGGTATCGACAAAGCTATTCTTCGTGCCAAAGATTACCTGAAAGCCAAAAACAAAGATCTGAAAATTGAAATTGAAGTACGAAACTTCGACGAACTTGCTCAGGTAATGGCAATTGGAGGCGTGGACCGTATCATGCTCGATAATTTTTCGGTAGAAAACACCCGCAAAGCAGTTGAAATTATCGCAGGTCGCTACGAAACAGAATCATCAGGTGGTATCACTTTCGACACATTGCGCGACTATGCGCTGTGTGGTGTGGATTATATTTCTGTTGGTGCGCTCACGCACTCAGTAAAAAGTCTGGATATGAGCTTTAAAGCTATTTAAAAAATTCCAGTCAAATATATTCAAAAGAGACAATCAGTTTTTCTGGTTTTCTCTTTTTTTAAACTGCCATTTACAATATTGATCTGAATAGTTTCAAAAGCAAACTAAACCAATTGATGCTGTCATTTGTTTTAATAATAAATCACCCAACAAATAACTCATTTACCCTTAAAACTAATGGTCATGAAACACAACTACTTCTTACAAAAAAAAGCTCTGATTACTGTACTGAGCATTCTGCTCATTATCCCTGCTTATGCACAGTTTACTCCCGGTGAAGGTGGCACTTTACCAGCATTTCCACAGTTCACACAATCCGAAGGAAAAATTGGCGGACTATTTCTGAAATACTCGCACCGTAGCAATGGTATGTTTGCCGGAAGCGGCAGCCGGCCTACAGTCGATATGGAATTTCCCGAACCAAGCACTATTGGAGCTAACAGTTACACTGTTCAGATTTCGGCTAACAACGGGCAATCGTGGAGCAACTATCAGCATTATTACGAAGATCTTACGCTTACCGGAGATAATTTCAGTCTGTCGCCCGATGCTTCCTACACATTTCGGCTCAGGGCAAATGGCGGACCAAAGGATGGATTTACCTCAAATGAAGTGATGGCTGAACTTTCAGGTATCGACACCCGTTTTGCAGGCTGGGGACTCGATGAAAGCATGGCTATCACCGGCATCATGGCTCCAAATATCGGACGTGGTCTCGAAGCCTCATTTACAGTCAAAAAGCTATCCGATGACACTGATGTTGAAGGACATTTAAGCTACCAATGGTTCAGAGTCAATCCGCTTACTTACGATATGACACCTATTGAAGGTGCCACCGGACTGACTTATACCACTACCATTGCCGATGCCGGCTACAAACTTGCCCTCAGAGCCACAGGCGACGAAACCCAGGCAGGCGGAATGGCTCAGATTATTTCGTCGTGGCCAAATCTGGTTTCGAACAATTCCTACACTTCAAACGCTGACCAAACAGGCTTCAATCTCTATTTGTACAAACAGCTTTCAGGCCTCACAGCCAACGAACTTGAGCTTACCGATGTCGATTACAACCCGGTCGCCATTACCAATGTGCAATCGCTCAGCAACAATGCCTCTTTTCGTATTTCGGCTACGCTCGATCCGTCCAAAACGCCTTACAGACTAATGAGCAAATCCGATTGCTGGCAAATTGTAAGTCAAATGGAAGGAATGCACATGACCATGCCCGGTGTGAGCATCGATTTCAACACAGACATCAATAACATTCGCGCGAATGCTTCTTTTAATCTGAATGGAGATCTGCTTACGTTTAAATCGCCTTCAATAATCAACAGAATCAGCATATCCGACATTAGCGGACGTATGATCTACAAAGCATATCCGGAAACAAGTTCCGGAAAAATTCAGATGCAACCATTAAAGCCCGGTGCTTACATTATTCAATATCAAACAGGTAATTACACATCTGTTGAGAAGGTGATAGCCCGATAAATGCACGAATAAATTTCAATTTGAGGCTGAATCTAAAGTATACTTGGGCAATTTTAAAGATACAAATTGTAATATTGCTCCTAAAGGGGACTTAGTTTGTGCAACATATTTTTTTATTTGCACAATGTAAAAGCCCCCTTTAGAGCATGTCCGCCGTGGCGGAGGGTTGGGGGCAGCTTAAAGTATAGATTTGTAAGTTTTAGTTTACTTCTCTTTGCTTTTGATACAGTTTCTTTTGTATAAATGACTTCACACAAACCCAATTAAAGAAATTTTTCTGCAAATAAATTTCAATTTATGTGATAATATGTAACTAATTTTATATATTTGTCGAAGATACATTTTTACTTCAAACCCAAATGTATCGCCCTGCTGTCGGAAAATTGTCTCAATCTGTTTGTCTTTTCTGTATCGGAATTATAACTAAAACACGATATAGTTATGGAAAAAACCCGTACCACCCACATTAGCGGGGCAGTGCTCGATGAAATTGTCGAAAGGCACAAAAACGTACACGGACGACTGCTTACCACACTCGAAGAAGCCCAGGAAGCCAACCGTTTCAAGTATCTCCCGCCCGAAACACTTACCGAAGTGGCTCAAAAACTGCATGTGCCATATACTCAGGTTTACAGCGTGGCTACTTTCTACTCGTTTTTCAATCTGCAACCTCAGGGACGACACAGCATTGTGGTTTGTCGTGGCACTGCATGTCACACCAAAGGCTCAAAAGCACTTTTGGGTGAAGTGGCACAGATTCTCGGGTTCAGGTATCCCGACACCGACGACGAAGCTTCATTCACCACTCCCGACAATGAATTCACCATTCGTACCGTAGCCTGTTTCGGACAATGCGCACAGGCACCTGTTGTCGCTGTGGACGGGAAAATTCACAGCCATGTAAACACACAGAAGCTTATCCGCATTCTCAAAAAGCTGAAATAGCAGTTTTTTCCTTTACATTGTTGAACCTTTAAATCTATCGCAATGGACACCAACACATTATATTCACTTCACACACTGAACCGCGAACGCATTATACCTGACAAACCTATGATTATGGTGGGCATGGGAACCTGTGGTATTGGAAATGGTGCCGACCAACTGTTTCAGTCGTTGCTTCGCCTGCAAACCAACAATAAGTTTCTGCTGAAACCGGTGGGTTGTTTTGGTTTTTGCGCCGAAGAGCCACTTGTAACGGTTTATCAATCCGGAAAACCTTTATTGATTTATAATAGAGTTGAAGAAAAAGACCTGTTGCCCATAATAGAAAGCATTGAAAACGGTAACGTTTACAAAAAGAAAATCCTTTGCCGTATCGACGAGTGGGATCATTTAACAACGAAATTTGAATTCGGAAAAGAATATGAAGACATTCCGCATTGGGATGAAATTCCTTTCTTCAAAGGTCAGAAGAAGATTGTGCTTCGCAATGCCGGACTCATTAATCCGGAATCAATTGAAGATTATATCGGCATAGGTGGCTACAGAGCTTTGGCCAAAGCACTCACACTCGAAAGTCCTGAAAATATCATTTCGGAAGTTACAAATGCTAATTTACGTGGTCGCGGAGGTGCAGGCTTCCCCACTGCACGAAAATGGCAGATTATGCATGATAAAAAAGCCGATCAGAAATACATAATCTGCAATGCCGACGAAGGCGATCCCGGAGCATACATGAACCGCAACGAAATTGAAAGCGATCCGCATTCGCTTATCGAGGGTATGATGTTGGGTGCTTATGCCATGGGTGCTTCCGAAGGAATTGCCTATGTGCGGGCCGAATATCCGTTGGCCGTAAAAAGATTGAAAATGGCTATCGAACAGGCTACTGAACTCGGATTGATGGGCAAAAACATCTTGGGAAGCGAATTCAGTTTTCATTTGAGTGTGGTGGAAGGTGCCGGTGCATTTGTCTGTGGCGAAGAAACAGCTTTGATAGCTTCTATCGAAGGAAATGCAGGTCGACCAAAACCTCGCCCGCCCTACCCTGCCGACTACGGGCTTTATGGCAAACCCACCAATATCAACAATGTGGAAACATGGTGCAATGTACCCGCAATAATTGAAAAAGGTGGCGAATGGTTTCGCACCACTGGCACTGAAAAAAGCCCCGGAACAAAGGTATTTTCGTTGGTAGGAAAAATAAAAAACACAGGTTTGGTTGAACTTCCACTCGGCTCCACGCTCAATCATTTCATTTTTGATATTGGCGAAGGAACAGGAACAAATAAAAAGGTAAAAGCTGTGCAAACCGGCGGTCCGTCGGGTGGCTGCATTCCGCTCGAACATTTCAACACACCGGTTGATTATGAGTCGCTGGCATCCCTGGGCGCCATTATGGGTTCAGGTGGAATGGTGGTCATGGATCAGGATAATTGCATGGTGGATGTAGCCCGCTATTTTCTGGAATTTAATTCCGGCGAATCCTGCGGAAAATGCACTCCCTGCCGCGAAGGTCTGGCACAGGCATTGGCCATTCTGAAACGCATTACCGAAGGAAAAGGCACAAATGCCGACCTGACCATGCTCGAACTGCTCGGAAAAACCATTAAGGACACAGCCATTTGCGGACTGGGACAAACAGCTCCGAATCCAATTCTGACCACTTTACGTTATTTCCGACACGAGTACGAAGAACATATCATCGAAAAACGCTGTCATGCCGGAGTTTGCGAAAAGCTGTACATGGCACTTTGCGAAAACAGCTGCCCGATGCATATGAATATTCCGGGTTATATTGAACTGATAAAGGAAGATCGTATCGAAGAAGCATTTGAGCTTACATTGCGCGATAATCCGTTGCCCGGAACCATCGGACGTATTTGCCACTTCCACTGCCAGATGCGTTGTCGCCGTGAGCAACTCGACGAGCCGGTTTCGCAAGGCGAAATTCATCGCTACTTAGCCGACACCATGTACAAACTCGGTAAGGAAAACGACATTTACACAAAACTGATAAAAGAAAAACTCCCGAAAACAGGAAAAAATATCGCCATTGTGGGTTCAGGTCCTGCCGGACTAACAGCTGCATTTTATCTGGTACGTTTGGGACATAATGTAACCATTTACGAAGCTTACGACGAAGCAGGCGGTGTGTTACGCTACGGAATTCCACAATACAGACTTCCGTTGAATGTACTCCGCAAAGAAATTGCCCTGATCAAAAAGCTGGGCGTACAGTTTAAATTCAAACAAAAACTAGGACAGAATCTTTCGCTTGATAAACTGAAAAAAGATAATGATGCTGTGTACATTGCCATTGGCGCATGGAAAGACATCGACCTCGACATTCCGGGTGAAAAAGCTGAAGGAGTATTTGCCGGAACCGATTTACTGAAAGAACTGGCAATGGGCAAAACGCCCAAAACCGGACAAAAGGTTTTGGTGATAGGCGCAGGAAATGTGGCTATCGATGCAGCCCGAAGCCTGTGGAGACTGGGCAAGGAAGTCACTGTAGTATATCGCCGCGATAAATGCGATATGCCGGCCAACAAAATTGAAATTTTGGAATCGGAAGCCGAACGAATCAAATTCCGGTTTATGTCAGCCCCGGTGGAAATTCTGACACGCGAAAACGGTACTGTAAAAGGTCTGAAAATTGAAAAAATGCAATGCGGAGGTATCGATAACTCCGGACGACGTAAGCCAATAGCCACAGGGAAATACGAAATTATAAACTGTGATTCAGTGGTTTTGGCTGTGGGCGAACGGGTGGATTCAGCAGCTTTACAAAAACATAAAATAGAAACAACCCCCGATGGCCGTGTGATTGTAAATGCCTTCAGTTTCAGCACCGGTATACCGGGCGTTTATGCAGGTGGCGATGCGGTTACAGGACCTTCCACAGCTGCCGAAGCAATGGGAATGGCACGAAAAGCAGCCGAAGTAATCGATTACGAACTTATGCAGGAAGAACGCTTCCACCATTTGTTCCGCGAATTCGAATACCACGACAATGTGCCGCAAAACCCGAAACGCAGTCCGAAAAACAAATCGTACAAACTGGCTGTGGGTGAACGCGTGGGCAATTTCCACGAAGTGGAATGTGGTTATACAGGAGAACAGGCACGTCATGAAGTAGGCCGTTGCCTGCGTTGCGATGTAAAATGCTATTAACCTGAAAAATCTACAATCATGAAAATTACAATCAACAACCAATCATACGATGTGGCCGAAGGTCAAACCATTCTTCAGGCCTGTCAGACAGCGGGTATTCGTATTCCCACACTTTGCTTCCTCAAAGATGTATCGACAAATGCATCCTGCGGTATTTGTGTGGTCGAGGTAAAAGGAGCCCGTTCGCTGTTGCGTTCGTGCATCACTACAGTGACCGAAGGCATGGAAATCACCACGCACAACGAACGGATTGCCACCGCGCGCCGCATCAATACCGAACTGTTGCTGGCCAATCATCCGCAGGATTGTCTGGGCTGCGACCGCAACCTGAACTGCGAATTGCAAACCATCACCTACGAAATGGGCATTACCGACAAACGTTTTGTTCGCACCCGTAAGCAAGTTTTGAAAAAGGATGTCAGTTCGCTTTCGCTCGTTCGCGACCCGGAGAAGTGCATACTCTGTGGCCGTTGTGTGGCTGTATGCAGTGAAATGCAAACTGTAAAAGCCATTGACTTTGCCGGACGTGGCGTAAAAACACATATTGCCACTTATCTGGATATGCCAATGGGCAGCGTGGCCTGCACCAATTGCGGACAATGTGCTTTGGTTTGCCCTACAGGCGCTATTACAGAGAAAAGTTCGGTTTCGGAAGTGTGGGACGCCATTCACAACCCTGCAAAAACAGTAATTGTGCAAACTGCTCCCGCCATACGTGTAGGCATAGGCGAAGCAATGGGCATGGCTGCGGGCAGTTTAGTTACCGGAAAAATGGTGGCAGGACTTCGCCGACTGGGTTTCTCGAAGGTTTTCGACACAAACTTCACAGCCGACCTTACCATTATTGAGGAAGGAAACGAACTGTTGAACCGCATTAAAACCGGCGGAAAGCTTCCTATGATTACTTCATGTTCGCCCGGATGGATAAAGTTTATCGAACATTTCTTTCCGGCTTCGCTGGGACATTTATCCACCTGTAAATCGCCGCAACAAATGTTTGGCGCTGTAGCTAAAACATATTATGCAGAAAAAACAGGACTCGATCCGCGCAACATAGTGGTAGTCTCGGTAATGCCCTGCACGGCTAAAAAGTACGAAGCCAAACGTCCCGAGATGGATGGCGCTTTCGAATACTGGAAGGACAAACTGAGCCTGACCGAAAACGACCGTTTCTTCGATGTGGATGCGGTACTTACCACCCGCGAGCTATCGCGTATGTTCCGCGAAACAGGTGTCGATTTTAGTCATTTACCAGTAGAGGAATTCGACAATCCGCTGGGCACTTCTACGGGTGCAGCAGTGATTTTCGGAGCCACAGGAGGCGTAATGGAAGCTGCACTGCGCACCGCCTACGAAGTTTACACCGGAAAAACATTAAGCGATATAAACTTCAGAGCCGTGCGTGGCATGGAAGGTATTCGCGAAGCGGAAGTAGATCTCAGCGGAACCAAAATTAAGGTGGCAGTGGCTCACACCCTGAAAAACGCACGCATTCTGCTGGAACAGATTGAAAAAGGTGAATCGCCTTATGCCTTTATCGAGGTCATGACCTGTCCAGGAGGCTGTCTGGGAGGCGGCGGACAACCTATCCCCACCAATGCAGAAGTGCGAAAATTCAGAGCTGATTCCATCTATTACGAAGATGCGCACAAGGGATTACGAAAATCGCACGAAAATCCGGAAATTCTGTATCTGTATGAGCATTTTCTGAAAGAACCACTCGGCCATCTGTCGCATCATTTGCTACACACTACTTATACCGAAAGAGGTTATTGATTACTGCTGAGAGGCTGACGAGTGAATATAGTAGTCCGACGAGCTAAAGCTAACCCGTCGGACTATTGTATTTGCAGCGTTAAAGGCCGCGCCGAACCTTACAAAATTTCAGGCAGTCTTACTTTTTAATGAGTTTGAAATTTTCCGTTGTTGTTCTTAACACATAAACTCCATTTTGTAGCGAACTAATATCTATACGTTCATTTACAGAAGCATTGTGCGAGAATACCAAACTTCCTTTCATGTCGTAAATTTTAATTGATCCACTATATTCTCCCATATTGATAAAGTCGCTTGCAGGATTAGGCGAAACAGATATTGATTTGCTTGTGCCGTCATTAATACCGGTTGATATTGATGCCCCTACATACACAAATGCATCGTCGAATTGTGTTCCGAAATGCCCACCCCAGATCCGGTCATCTCTTCCAATTAAATAGTATTTAAGTTTTCTTACACCAGTGCCATAGTTGCTCACAATGAGCGATTTTTCTGTCCACGGAGTATTTACAAGAATATTTAAGTCATTACAAACATAATGCGTGGAAAGTACATCGTCATTTGCATCGAGCAACTCAAGTTTGATTGTTGCGAAAGAACCTGTTCTCGAATTTGCAGCCACAAATGCTCCAACCTTTATATTAGGCGATGCATCAAGCTGCGACTCTTTAAAACCAGCAGCCAACAAGTCGATCGTTTGACTAAGTGTACAATTAAAGTAAGATGAGACCCAAAATTTATCACCGCTGTGTGGAATTCCCGTTAAACCCAATTCAACTGTATTAATACCCCAACCATCACCATCATCGATTTTTGTCCAGGCTTCGTACTCGCTTTCGGCACCGGCATTTGCAAGCAGATTGGTTTCCGGTGAAGGTGTGGCGATTGAATATACTTCGACTTCGGCCCATGCGACCCATGCAGTTGAACTTGTGGTATTTATCATCACACCCCTCACATTTAGCAATGGTTCGTCGAATTTTACGGTCAGAATCTGTCCGTTGGTGGTAATGCCTGATAATGTTTCAACAATTGTCCAATTTTCAAAGTCGTTTGAGACTTTAATTTCGTGAACAGAGTTACCTGTGTTTGCCTGGTTGACATACAATTTAATACTGTCAACTAAATATTTGTCTTGCAAATCCACCTTAAGCCAACCATCATATCCCGGTGCACACCAGTTGGTATTTATGTCAGCATCAAAAGCATAAGCCGGAATCTCAGAAGTGGTTGAAGCACTTGCAGTAGCAGGCTTGTTCAAAGCTACATTTACGCCTTTTGTTTGCGCATTGGCTAAATTTACAGAGCAAATCATAATTGCCGCGAATAAAATAAGTTTTTTCATTGTAATACCTCCTGAGTTTAATTTTACAAATCCTTGTTCGAAAAAAAGAGTAGTTTTAATCATATATTTTACATTTTAGTTTCCCATATCAATTTTAAAACCCCAACTTGTTCGCCACCACTGCCTGATAAACCGCACTATATCGTATTTCAGCCTTCGCACCCGAACCAAAGGCTTTTGCCAAAGTAACAGATTATTTTCCGATTGAAAACATTTTCAGGCAGAGCATACGACTCAAAAAGATATACCTATATTTAGTGACTTTGAATCAGAAAATCTCACACTGCAAAAACAGGAATAAGAAACAATCTGAATTCGCTGTCAAAGTTAAATTCAATTTTTCATTTTTCGATTGGTGTAAATCCTGATTCTGCACAAGTGTAAATCCTGATTCTGCAATAAAAATTATAGGGAAATAAGCAAAAAGGACAAATTGAACAAAGTATTGAAGGGTACTGGTCGTTGTGAGTATATCCGACCAAAAAGATATGCTATTTAAAGCGGCAGGCATGGCGCAGGGTCGACGGGATGATGCCACATCAGTAAGAGATTTTCTTTGCGCTAAATTAAACGACAAAGCCTTACTAATACCTGTAACGAATAGTTACCTACATTAGCAAGGCCAGTCACTTCTGAAATACAATTATTCGATTACAATTGGCATCCCTGCCACGCCCAAACAGATATGCTATACAAAGCATTTAGCTTCGCACACGTTCGACGGGAACCAGCGGTCACGACCATAGGGAGTAATTCCGAATCCCGGCGGAATATACTATAAGGAACCAACGGTCATGACCAAAGGGAATAACTGTGTTCCGATATGATACCGATTATTTTTTACTGCCACAAAATTATAAATATCTTCTTAATTTACAATTGTAGCTTAGGGGATTAAAAAATCCTTATGTTACATTCCGACGGGATTAAAAAAATCCTGTCGAACGTATGCTATTATTTGCTCATTTAAAGAACATATGCTTGAGCACTAGGGAACGCACGCCATTATTTACTCATTTAAAGGGCAGATCCGTGTAGAGAAGTAAAATTAACCTACTGCAATTACCCTGGCACTACCCGCGTATTTCACCTCTACAGGTTCGCCTGTAAAGCCCACATTGCCAAACTCCACAGCCAGGCAGGCCAACAGAGTTATTTCGTTGGTATTGCCTTCTATATCATCAGGGCTGAAAGCTGCTTTTATACTGTGTGCCTCCACTATGGTTTGCGTGCTATGCCATTTTCCCGTTTGTACTTCGCTGATGCCGTGCACCTGTGGCACAATGGCTACATAGTCGTTTATATCGGCATTGAATGCAAGGTCCGACACAATGCCCAGCGAAACAATAAGTCTGAAAAAAGGTAGCTTTTGTACATTCAGCAAGTCGATGGTCGTATTTATTCTGGGTATAAATATCTCTACTTCGAATTTATCGCTATCGAGCCTCACGCCGGGCAATATACGCAAAACTGTGTTGAGCGGATAATTTCTGTTCAGATTAAAGCCTTCCAGAGCCCCTTTGTAGGTACTAAGACGCAAATATCGTTTACCAATTTCCGACTCGGTATCTAACTTCATCAGCTTTTTGCCAATACCATTGAGCACCGGAGTGATATTGTAATCGGCCAGGCGGTGTAAACCACCAAATGCATAGCGTGTTACCGAACCAAATTTTGCACATCCACTCCACTCTTTTTGCTGTTTGCGCAGAGCTGCAAATTGCGGTGAGTTTTTTATTTTACTCTTCGAAGCACCACCCTTTGTACGCACAATTACTTTATCGCTGCCACGCATAGTATAGAAACTTGCATTCCCAAAACTACCCGTCATTACAAATGTTCCTTTTACAATAGCCATTATTTTGCCTCCTGCTGTTGAATATATGTTTGCTTTAACCAATATCTCTAACAAGTACTTGTTATATACACAAAGATACTAAAATCTTTTTATATACTAACATAATACAAATTTGACATATACCTATATAAATATGTGTTTATTATGTTTTTTTAATGTATTGTATATGTATTATCTATGTATTATAGTATAGCCGGCATACTTTGTACATAAAACGAAAGCTATACCCATATCAGATCACAATGAGCATAGCATTAGGTGTGCGCTTATCCATTTGCAGTATAGTTGTATATTTGGGGCTGAGAAATAAATTTACTCACTTTGTATATTATAGTTTTTAAAACAACTTATAAAGCACCCCCCCAAACAGATAGGCCATCTCCTAAGCACTAAGTTCTGCACACGTACAACGGGAACGAGCGCCATTATTTGCTCATATATAGGGCATATACGTGGAGGCAGGTGATTGATTGACACAAATTGTCGGAATCAGGTGATTTTTTTGTAAATTAATTGCCTTTGTGTTTTGCATTTTGAGCCTTTTTTTGTGAATAAACATCTATCTTTGACATAATCTGACAACCCAATGCCAATGTTTATAGTAACAAGTATGCTACTTGCAGTTAAAATCAAACAATTAAGAGAAGAAAAGCAACTCTTCCAATGTCAATTTTGTGCAAGGTGAGTGCAAACCAAACTTGTTTGAGTTTGCCGAACCGCTTAACTGTCTTCACTGATATGCCCTTTGAATGAGCAAATAATGGCGCTCGTTCGACGGGTTTTGTAAACCCGTCGGAATGTAATATCAGGATTTGTAATCCGCCTTTGCTACTGCTTACACAATAGTTACGTCTAATAATCCTTTACCTCCTGCCCAATCGATAGCAGAACTGTAGCGATAATCTTCAGGGCTATTTACAAATTCGGCTATTACCGGATTATAGTGGATATAATTCAATTTTTGTTCGAAATAATCGTTTAAAAATACCTCCTGAGCATCATTGCCTTCCTG
>SAAO01000001.1 GCA_009929375.1 Bacteroidia bacterium | reverse complement strand
GAATTTAAAATACAAATTGTTGACTTGATAAAAGCTATGTTTTACCAAATCAACAATAATATAATACGAAAATGGGCTTTTTAAGGCTCGACTAAATAGATGGGTGATTTTTAAAACCACAGGTATGATGACGTTTGAAATATGTAGTAATTCGGTGAAAAGTGCATTGTCGGCTCAGGAGGCCGGAGCGCAACGGGTGGAACTTTGCAGTGCACTGTCGGTTGGAGGTCTTACACCTTCGTATGGTGAGATTTTAATGGCAAGGGAGCTTTTACAAATCAGATTGTATGTATTAATCAGGCCCCGTGCCGGAGATTTTGTATATGATGCATATGAGCTAAAAACTATGCTGAAAGACATTGAGTTGTGCCGAAATGCAGGCGTCGACGGAGTGGTGATTGGTTGTCTGAACCCTGACCGCACAGTGGATATTAAAGCCATGCAAAAGCTTGTGGAAGCCTCGCAGGGAATGTCGGTAACTTTCCACCGTGCGTTTGACCTTTGCTCAGAACCTGAACAGGCACTTGAAGATATTATCGGCCTGGGTTGTGCGCGTGTACTCACATCGGGTATGGAATCCACTGCCGAGCTGGGAATGGAACGGATAAAAAAAATGCAGCAACAGGCTGCAGGCAGAATCAGTATTATGGCAGGCTCGGGTGTGAACGAACACAATATCAGACTTATTGCTGAAACCACAGGAGTTACTGAATTTCATTTCAGTGCCGGAGAAGTGGTGGAAAGCAATTCGGATGCTCAGATTAAGCGTGTGTTGCTCGGAAGCAGCAAATGTCCTGCCGAACACGGACTCACAGTTAGTTCTGTGGATAAAATCCAGCGAATTATGGCTGCTCTGAACTGTTGAGTTGTGCATTAGTATAAAATTTGCAGAGGAAAAAATGGTAACTGAAGTCTTTAACTTTGAGGTTAAGTCTGAAAAAATGAGTTTGTGCAGTCAATAATTCGGAACCCGATTTTTTCAGTTCAATTATTAGCTTTATCTTTGCAACGAAATCGGAACAACGGTGGTTGTCGTTTTCAGAATGAAGGGGCTGTTTGGTTTTGACAGCAGGCAGAAAGGATATGTAAGCATGTCGAGCTTTGAGAAAACAGCTCGTAAATCCAGGTTCTCAAAACAATAACTGGCGAAACTAATTACGCTCTTGCTGCTTAATCGAATCATAGTAGATAAGCTTCATCCGGACACAAGGTGACTGGACGAGACATTTCCCAAAGGCCGTCGCTTCGAGGCCGATGATCAGGAAGTGCGGATAAATCGAAGATAGTTGCGCTCAGCCTTGGGGGCGTGATGAAATAAAAAGGATAAGGTATCGGTTGGTGGCTTCGGTCTTGCCGGTACACGAAAATTAAGGCGAAGATAAACATGTAGAAAGCTTATTTTTTCCTTGTTTGGACGAGGGTTCGACTCCCTCCAGCTCCACAATCTTTATTGATTGTCAATTACTTAAAACAAAAAGGGACTAAAAACGGGACTATTTCCGCTTTAGTCCCTTTCTTTTTAGTGAATTTTTATCTACTCATAAGGCACAAAAAAACCGTTCAAAAAAATAAATTCCTGAACGGTGCTATTCGTTGCTTATTCGTTGTTTTTACTCTGGGTCGGTTCCCCAATTAAAATCAACATCCCAATTAAAATCAATATCCCAATCATCAGGCTGGTTTTTCTTTTTCATTGTTATTATTTTTAAAAAGGTGTCGAGCTACATAGTACATAAGTCCCGATATGTGTCGGTTCTATCAGCTTGTTATCAATAAGTGATTTTAAGCGCGTTTCTGCGATTGATTCATTAATCTGATACAACTGCACAAGCCTGTCCATTAAATCCCGTTCTGATAAGTGGTTTCGTTCGCCTATGGCCTGTAATGCTATGTCCGATAATTCCAAACTTTCGGGGGCTGGCTGTGCTTTAGTAGCTGCGTTTTCCGAACACTCCGCACGCGCGCGCGTACTGTTCCGATTCTCCACCTCTGGAACGTCTGATTTTTCCGCGCGCGTATTGTTTACCCTGCGGACTTCGGCCAATTTTTCGGGTTCCTGAATTTTTGCCCGCCTTTCGTTTATAAGATAGTCTGCAATGTCTGAGCCGTTCGCCCTGTCCGCTTTGCTGGCTGTCTTTTCTAACAAGTCCGAAACAAGTACTTTACACTTGTAAGCTTTCATTATCTCGGTAGCTTTTGCGCTCCAAACTTCAAAAGCTGTCATTCTGTTTTCTTTTTTCTCTGATAAGTCAGGGAATAGCATCACATTTCGCCCAGATAAGCAACTGCATTTCTCAATGTTTAGGCCGTGCAATTGTCCAGCTGCAAGCCAAATGAATTTCGGCATTAATACGCTGGCAATCGTTGCGGTTTTCTCACTCTCTACGATGGCCACTGTGGCCGATGGGTTGCTGTTTAGTAGGTGCTGCCCATAAAAGCACTGTATCAAATTGAAATCTGCATTAAGTTTGCCCGCTTTTATCATCTTACTGTGTACCCAATTTGGGAGCTGCGTTTTGCTTCGCTTTCCAGCGGTCGGGTCGTATTGCATTATTTTTCCGCTTCGCACTCGGTTGTGTTCGTCAACCTGCCAAAAGATAACCTCACGCTGTTTTGTAGCTCCAACACGGTATTTATTACATACGTTTTGAACTATTGCACCATCGGGAAATAAAGTGCTTAAAAACGCCACAAAATTACTCTGCATACTTTCGGACTGACTGACTAAATCAGTGGGCAAAAGTCCCATCGGTTTAGGTGGCTCAGGCTTCGGGACAAAGTTTGTGTACTTCGGCTTTATATCGTTGCTTTTGAAGTATTCCGATGGTGTCAAATGATACCCGCAATTACTTTCACGGTCGCACTTTCCAACGGTTCGATGTATCGGCTGCCCGGTGGTCGTGTCGATATACGGAACAAATCGTTTTTTGTGGCCACACGATGGACAATCGAGCTTTGAGCCTTTGCGCTGCAATGTGTATCTGTAGTTACTCATATCAAAGGAATTTTTAGTTGTTTTCTTAACGTGGTTTGGTTTAGTTTAAACCACGTTTTTTAAACTGCCTTAACGTGGTTTAGTTTAGTTTACCGCCTATATATAAATAGGCGGATAAACCATGTTGTTAAACCAGATAGTAAACTGTATTTTTACCTGATTTTTTACTTGATAATAGCTGTTCATCTTTGAAATAAGTAACAAATGTTTTTGCTGCGTTTGTCCCCACATTGTAAAAATTACCTATTGCATTGTATAACTCTGTGTAGGTGCGTTCACTTTCATTTTTGAATATATGAAATTTTAAATTATCTCTGTGGGTTTCTATCTGGTAGTCAGTGGGCTTGTTTGTGGTTCGCCCTTTACTCGTTGATAACTTTTGCAGTATTTCCATCTGTTCAGGCTCCAGCAAATAGGGCAAACCATCGCTATTAATACCAAAACTAAGCGGGTTCGGCTCTTTGTCCCTGCATGCAATTGCCTCAATGGTGCTGTAGTCGGTCTGTTTTTCGTGTTTGTTCACTCCCAGCACTGACAAACTTTTGTTCATTAATTCCGTTCCAACGTGGCCACGTGCATTATTATCGCCCTTATTCATGTGCAAAATACAATTAATATGAATGTTCAACTCTCCGCTCCACTTCAAAAGCTTTGAAGTAATCATTGTGGCCTGTTCCTCATCATTAATCGATGTGATAACGTCCCTAATACCATCGATACACACAAAACCCAGATTCGGGGTGTTGTAAACTGCATGTTCAATAATCTGTAAACGCTGTTCAGGGTTGAATTCTCTTAACTGATACGCTTTGAAGTTTGGCAATGTGTCAACCTGTAGCAAACGAAGTACCCGCTTTGCTGCCTTTTGTGCATGATAACTGCCCTGTTCGGTATCAAAGTATAAAACCGTGCCTTTGTCCGCTGGTAGTGTTCCCGTGATTCGTGCCTGTACTGTAGTGTTCCCTGCAATGGCTGCCAAAAACAAGCCTGTAGCAAACGTTTTGCGGCCTTTTGCCTTTCCGATGGTGGTTGATATATCACCCAGATAGAAAAGCGGTGCATCGTCAACCATTAAGCAAATCGGGGGTTTCTGTAGTTCGGCCGTTAAGTCTATTTCAGCACTGGCCAAAAGTTCGCTGATGGTCGGCTCTGTTTCGGGCAATGGCATTTCTTCAAATTGAGCTGCGAGCCTTTCCACTTCGGAAATTATCGCATTGGTGTTAATCTCTGCATTCATAATGCAAGTCCTTTCACTATTACAAGCCCAATACAAAACCCAATAAAAAAACAACACACTAATACAATGGCTTTTGCGATAATTTGCGTACCTTTACGATGTGTTTGAATGGCTGGCCTTTCGGGGCTGGCTTTTTTTTGTGTCATTTTTCAGGCTCCTTTCAAATTAGCGTTAAACAATTCCAAAGCTTTTTCGGCATCTACTACTATTTTGCGCCCACGCTGCGAAACGGCATCTTTGATAATGGTTTCTTTGTACCTGTAAGCGGTCGCATGTGAAACATTAAAAAGCTTCCTGATACCTGCCAAACCATAAATTAAACGCCTTTCGTTGTTCGTTGCAATCGGTTCTGGCTGTTTGTCCAAATTTAATAATTCCCGTAATTGTCCAACTGTCAATAATGCAATCGGGGTGCTGTCTGAAATAATAATTGTATTCATTGTTTTGTAAGTATTACAAATTTCGCAAAAGCTCAACCGCTGCAAATCGGTTGATTGAAAGAGTTTGCAGTCTTTTCAATTGCTTTTGCTGATACAAAGATACAAGTCTTTAAACTTTAATGTACTGAAAATCAAACAATAAAGGCGATAAAAAGCTTTTCGCTAATTATCGCCTTACTTTCGCAAATGCTGAATATCAAATGTTTATATTTTCGCTAAGTTGTTCAAATAATGTTCGATTTTTAAGTCTTTTGGGGTGTTGGTCGGTAGCTCTGTTATCGGCTTATCATTTTTATCAATAAAATAATTCGGCAAAATATATTTGCTTGTTGGTACGATAACATCGGGGTGCTTAAGTTCTGTAATTAGCTCCCTTAATAATTGCCTGTTTTTAAGCCATTTCAGGGGTTTGAAATCATTAGGCATTAAGTAGCTGCCAAACACAAAACAAAAGCTATTAAAGTCAGTTTCTGAGCTTAAAAGCTTATTGTCAATAAGCATGTCGAATAAATTTTTTTGCTGTATTATTGAAAGTGTTTTTATTAGTTTCGGGTGTGGTGTCTGGGTGCTTTGCAATGTTATGGCCAATGGTTCAAACTCACTCCGATTTTTTTGTCTGTAAATTTCAAATTCGTATCTGATACCCGCTGCCTGTCCCATCTTTTCAACCTGCGATTGTGTCAGAAATAAACTTATTGCTTCGCTTGTGGTTTTCCAGCCGTTGTAATGTTCATTGTATTGCTCAACTAAATACTCAATGCTGGCATCGGGTTTTATATCATTTTTGAATATATCGCGCCCTTTGTCGTATGCAATTGTGTAAATGTCCAACACTTCGCCACGCTCCACGCTTTCGGGTTGGTTCGTTTCACTGTTGATTAATACAGGACTATCAGATATTAAGTATTGCATCAGTTTTGAATAACAAGTGTATTCTTTACCGTTTGTTGTAAACTTAACAACTGTAAACTCGCGGTTTTTAATTTCTGTATGTTGGTCTGTTGTTATGTTGTATTTTTTCATATCTCAATTAATTATCGGTTAAACAAACTCATTGCTTTTTTCTTTTCGGCATCAGCAACATCGATATAGGGTTGCATGCTTTTATAATCGCTGTGGCCTGTCCATTTCATTACTGTGATTGGTGCAATACCCAGCATCAGCGCATTGCAAATAAACGTCCTGCGCCCGCAATGTGTCGATAAAAGTTCGTACTTCGGATAAACCTCATCGAAACGCTTTGCACCTTTGTAGTAGGTAATTGTTATCGGGGTTTTAAGTCCGCAAACTTCGCCCATCTGTTTAAGATGGTCGTTCATTTTTTGATTACTTATCACGGGCAAAGCTCTGTTTTCTGGGTAAACCTCATCGGCATACTTCGCTAAAATTGCACTCGAATAGTCGTTTAGTTCGATTGTGAGGGTGTCATCTGTTTTGATGGTAGTAATGTTCAAAGCTCCGTTTTTAATGTCGGTACGCTTTAAATTTTCTACGTCTGAATAGCGCAAAGATGTAAAGCAACAAAAGCAAAACACATCACGCACACGCTCCAGAGCTTTTATGTTATCGGGCAAAAGTGCCGTTTCATTTCCGTTGCTGTCTGTAGTGGTTGCTTTCGAGAAATCAAAATTATACACTGTCATTAATTCAGTCCAATCTAAAAAAATAACTTTCCTTTCTGCTTTTGGCATCTTCGGGGCAAAGGTTATATAATCATCTGTTTTGTTTATCCCCTCACTTTTTGCCCATCTCAAAAACCATTTAAGAAAAGCAATGTTTTTTTGTATGGTGCTGTTTCGCATGTCCTTAACATCTCGTAAAAACGAAACAAAGGCATTTAAACCATCTTTGTTGAAAGTATCAAAGTTTAGTTTCTTTGTGGTCTGGGCAAATTCCGAAAGGTGGTTTTTGATTGTCGCAAACTTTTGAAGTGTGGCATATTTCCAGCTGTTTTGTGTGCTTTGTTCGCTCACAAACATATCGTAATAATCAAAAAAAGTCTTTTCTTTGATGTGCTGTTCTGTATTGTTGTATCGGTTTCGGTATTGCTCAACCGTTGGAACGATTTTTTGTTGCTCAAAATCATTAAAAATACTATCAATGTAATTTGATACGGTTTCGATTTTTGCGTTTATCTCCTTTGCAGTCCGTTTCTTTTTGCCGTGCGAAGTTCCTGCATTGCATCGCTGGGCATCGGTTGACCACTTTGCAAGCTCCACACGTTCGCCCAAATTGAAATTTAGCACTCCAGCACTCCAGCGGATACGAACACGCAATTTTGCATCGTAATTGTAATGTTTTTGATTACTTTTGCTGTCGGTTTCAATAAAAACATTATCGGCTGTAGGTGTGGTTTTTTCTTTGTCAGGAAAAAAAAGCACATTGTAGTTAAAATCGTTCTTTGTCATAATTAGTCCCCTTTCTGATATAGGGACAAATATAGGGACTATTTCCGATATACGCAAATAAATAATAGTATATTTTATTGAATTGTTTTGTTTGTAAGTGTTTGAGAAACAGTAATTATAAATATCAGATAAGATTGTATTAAATTTCAATTATAGAGCCTCCAGCTCCACACAAAATAATTCCTTTTGGATGGAATTGAAAAATTATTTTTGGTGATGGTATTCACCCTGAACCGCCTTCAAAAGGCTGATAATACCTGTGTTTTAGTACAATGCCTGCCCTGTGGTAATGGAATTGTGCTAAAATGCAGGTATTTTTGTAAATATAAGGCTGTATTCATGTGTTAAGTAACCAATAATTATTATTGATATATTTTTCACCACATAGTTCACAGTAGTTTTGAAAAATAAGAGAAAAGAAAAAGAACACATAGAATTATCCCGAAAATCGGGATAATTTCAGAGATGCAAAAGTATCGTCAGATACTTTTACTATGTGAACTAAGAATTTTCTTTAATAATTTCTATGTGTTCTATTGTGTTGGAAAATTATCATTAAATATTGCACCTGCTTAATTGTGAGTTTTCCGGAGTTATTGAATATAAATGCAGAATTGTGATGGATAAAAGCAACTTTTCTAATTTTGATCAGTTTCGTATTTTGAAATATGTGGTCAGGTGGTTTCTTTATGTGCTTCCGGTGTCAGTAGCAGTAGGTTCGCTTATTGCTTTGTTTTTGTGGTTGCTCGATAAAGCCACCGAATTGCGTTTTGCCAACGAATGGTTGCTGTACCTTCTTCCGGTGATCGGGGTTGTAATTGTAGCCGCATACAAATTTAAGGGCAAAAATTCGGAGGCAGGAAACAATCTGGTCATGGACGAAATTCATAAACCCGGTGGTGGCATTCCGTTCCGAATGACTCCGTTTGTACTTATTTCTACAGTAATGACACATTTATTTGGAGGTTCGGCCGGGCGCGAAGGTACTGCGGTGCAAATCGGAGGCAGCATTTCGAATTTTATTGGGAAACTGTTGAAGCTGAAACCCGAAGATATGCGTATTTTGCTGATGACGGGTGTGGCAGCCGGTTTCGGTGCTGTATTTGGTACTCCTGTGGCCGGAGCGATTTTCGCACTTGAAGTGCTGGCCATTGGCAGGATAAAATATGATGCTTTGCTTCCTGCATTAATGGCTGCCGTGATGGCCGATATAGTTTGTTCGGCTTACGGAATAACGCATACGCAGTATAGCATTTCCTACCATTTACAGCAGGCGGTCGGAGTTCTGAATCTTCGTATCGATTATAAAGTGCTGATTTTTGCCGTTTTTGCAGGTGTGCTTTTCGGACTTACAAGTCATTTGTTTGCTTTTTCAATAAAAAGTCTGAAACAGCTTTTTCACAAATATATCAAATGGAAACTCCTGATTCCTGTTTTGGGTGGATTGTCGATTATTGCACTGACTTTTATTCTTGGTACAAACGACTATCTTGGTCTTGGAGTGGAAACAGCTTCGGGTGCGGGAAATTCCATTGTGAATGCATTCAGAGCAGGGGAAGTGGATAATTTCAGCTGGCTGTGGAAGCTGATTTTTACTGTTATTACTCTGAGTACAGGCTTTAAAGGGGGCGAGGTAACTCCTTTGTTTTTTATCGGAGCCACTTTGGGAAGTGTGTTTGCGTTTCATACAGGAATGCCTGTAGATTTGTTTGCCGGAATGGGTTTTATTGCCGTTTTTGCAGGCGCAACCAATACTCCGCTGGCCTGTACAATAATGGGAGTGGAGCTTTTTGGCAGCGAGCATGTGTTGTACTTTGCTGTGGCCTGCTTTGTAGCCTATTATTTCAGTGGTCATTCGGGTATTTACAGTTCGCAAAAGCTGAGTGTACCCAAAGGTGATATTTCAAAATAACAGGTTCTCATTAGCCATTTTCAGCGTAGCTGTTTTTATTGTTAAGGATTGCTATTGTGCTCGAACACAAATTATAAAGTTTGTGAATAATTCTTTGTTTTGCAATTTTTGAGTAAAAAGACAGTTTTAATAAATGAGGATTGTATTAAAAAAGGCTATCTTTGCAGCTCATATTTTACGAAAAAATCTTTTCCGAATGAATAATAAAATGAAATGCGGTGCCACACTGCTTCTCCTTGTTTTTGCGGTTTCAACCCTCGTAGCACAAACCTATCGTGTCGAAATTGGTAATGTACAGGCCCGTCAGTCGGGTAAAAATTCAAGTGTCAATATTTTCAATGGCGTTCGTCTGGGAGCAACTGCAGAGTTCGATCTGAAATATAACTTCAGTTTTCTGACCGGAGCTCTTTATTCGGTGGTTTACGATAGCAAAGTACAGCGGTTTGGTGTATCAACCGATTCGGTAACATACAAAACCTGGGGGCATTATATTGATGTACCTTTGAGAATTCAATATAATCTGAAGCTCAAAAAGGACTTTAAACTCTTTGCTTTTGCCGGTCCGAATATCAATTTTGGTCTTGCACAACCTCAGAAAATCATTCCGGCGCTTTCGGATGAAATGGAGAAATTTACAGGTATCGAAAAAAAAGAATATTATGAAAACGATCTTTATAAAATGGCCAAAATCAGTCGACTGAATTTTCAACTTGGTGCCGGTGCCGGTATTCAGTGGAAAAATTATCAGTTGAAAGGTGGATATGATTTTGGAATCAACAGCATCAATAAAGTAGATTCAAATCGTATATTACGCCACAGCGGTTGGTACGTTTCACTCGTATACGAATTCTGATAGCAGGTATTTTTGGCCCGGAATTTGAAAGCAGAAGACAAAACAAACAATTGTTTACTTTTTAAAATTAAAAGATGATGAAATTTAATTTGAAGAAAATGGCATTGGCTGTGATGTTATTTGCCAGTGCAGGAGTTATGGCACAAACTTTCGGAGTGCGTGCAGGTTATGTAAATTCAAAAGAAACCGGTTCGGATGCTGTAAGTGGTATTCAGGTTGGCCCCGTAGCAGAAATGGGACTTTCGAATAAAATGCTTGCCATTCAGTACGGAGTGCTATATAGTTATCTGGGAAGTACTTATCCCGGAGTTGTGGGCACTAATCATTATACAGGTCATTTTGTGGATGTGCCTGTTCGTTTGAAATTAGGTTTTCCTGTGGTTTCCGATGTTACTTTGTTTGCGTTTGCAGGTCCACAGCTGAATTTTGGTATTGCTCAGAATGTTGAAAACCGCACAGTGGTTTTCGGATCGGAAGTGATTACAAATATCGATCGTTACAAAGCCGATGTGGATGATGATGGTAAATATGATATGAATCGTTTCGATCTGCAGCTTGGACTGGGTGCCGGTTTACAGTTTAAAAATATCCAGCTTCAGGTGGGTTACGATTGGGGTATGTTCGATCTGAATAAACGCGAAAATACCGAGTGGAAACGTAATCAGCTTACAGCTTCGGTGATTTACGAATTCTGATAAATCCCATAAAACAAAGGAAAAGCTATTCACGAAATCTTTGTGTTTAGCTTTTTTTTTTGATTATTATAAGTCATATACCCTAAGGTCGTGATTTTATGCTTATTTTTGCATTTGATTCCCGAAATAAATTTTTGAAACAAGCATGAATCTCTATTCTGTTTTTCAACAACACCCTGTGGTTTGCACCGATAGCCGCAACTGTCCCGAAGGTTCAGTTTTCTTTGCGCTGCGTGGCGATAATTTTGATGCCAATTTGTTTGCAGCCAAAGCTCTGGAAAATGGTTGTGCATATGCTGTGGTGGACAATCCCGAAGTCGTGACTGACGAACGCTATATTCTGGTTGAAAATGTGCTCGAAGCACTTCAGCGGCTTGCGCGTGAACACCGACGGGCCCTTGGGACAAAAATAGTGGGAATCACCGGTACAAACGGTAAAACGACTACCAAAGAGCTGATTGCCTCGGTACTGAAGCAAAAGTTTAATGTGCATTTCACTCAGGGAAATTTCAATAATCATATTGGCGTGCCACTCACTTTGCTGCAACTCACTGCAGCTCATGAAATCGCTGTGATTGAAATGGGAGCCAATCATCCCGGTGAAATTAAGACTCTTGCGGAAATTGCCTGTCCCGATTTTGGCATCATTACCAATGTGGGAAAAGCGCATCTCGAGGGTTTCGGGTCGTTCGAAGGAGTGAAGAAAACAAAAGCTGAATTGTACGACTATGCATTTAAAAACGGTGCAGGATTGTTTATCAACAGTGCTAATCATTTTTTAATGGAAATGGTTCAGAAATCCGGTTTTGGAGTTGATGATAGTCGCCTGATAAAATATAACCTGAATGGCTCTACAGCCTGTGTAAACGGAAAAGTGACTGCGAGCGCACCTTTTGTTTCGTTGAGCTGCGTGACAAATCAGGGAGAATTTAATGCTGATACCAGACTGATTGGTGATTACAATGCTGAAAATATTCTTGCAGCTGCCACTATCGGAAATTATTTCGGACTGAGTAACGAAGAAATCAAGCGCGGACTCGAAACTTATGAGCCCAAAAACAACCGTTCGCAGTTGATGGAGACCAGCAAAAATAAACTGATTGTGGATGCTTACAATGCCAATCCCACAAGCATGAAGGCTGCTATAGCCAATTTTGCAGCCATGCAGGTAAGTCCCAAAGCAGTTGTGCTGGGCGATATGCTTGAGTTGGGCGAATATTCGGCCGAAGAACATCAGGCAATTGTAAGCGAATTACAAAATGCAGGCTTCGAACAGGTATTGCTGGTTGGTCCGGAATTTGTGGCCTGTAAAAGTGCTTTTCAGACTTTTGAAAATGTCGAAGAAGCGCGTGAGTATCTGGCAAATAATCCTGTAGAAGCGCATTACGTGCTTATTAAAGGTTCGAGAGGCATTAAACTCGAAAAAGTGATAGAATTATTATAGTTAAATATATTATTTTTAGGAATGAAAAAACAAAATGTGACTATTCTGGTGGTTTTGTCGGTTGTAATACTGGCGCTTATTGGAGCTGTGCTGTTTTACATGAATAAAGCCAAACAGAAGGAAGCGGAAATTGCCGAAGTGGTGGAAATGATGACCTTCGAAAAAGAACAGGTGGAACAGGAATTTCAGGATCTTAATTACGAACTTTCGGGTTATACAGTCAATATAAAAAACGATTCGCTCTTTAAACTGCTCGAAAACGAAAAGGTAAAAGTGCAGCAATTGCTCGAAGAGCTGAGAGTGACCAAGGCTACCAATGCGCGTCGAATAACCGAACTTAAAAAGGAGCTTGCCACAGTTCGTTCGGTCATGATTCATTATGTGAACCAAATCGATTCTCTGAATGCTGAAAATAAAGTGCTTAAAACCGAAAATGTGGAAGTGAAACGCCGCTACAACGAGGCAACTCAGGTAGCCGAAAAACTCAGCAAGGAAAAAGAAACACTTCACGAAGTGGTAACACGGGCATCGAAACTGGATGTGGTAAACTTCAGTGTGGCAACGCTCAACAGCAAGGGGCGTAAAACTTCATGGTTTTCGCAGATTGCAAACCTGCAGTTTAACTATACCATTGCAAAGAATATCACTGCTGAGTCGGGACATAAAACAATGTATTTGCGCATCACAAAGCCTAACGGCGATGTGCTGACCAAAAGTTCTTCGAATGTTTTTCCGTTCGAAAACAAAAATATTGCCTATTCGGCTAAAAAGGCTTACGAATACGAAGGCGAAGCACTTGCCGACGTAATTTACTGGAAAGTGGAAGAAGTGCTCGAAAAGGGAACTTACCGTGCAGATTTCTTTACCGATGGTAATCTTGTGGGAAGTTTCGATTTTCCTATAAAATAAAAATTCTGATCAGCAGTATAAATGTCACAAAGTTCAAAGTTCACACAGGCAGCCGAAGCCATTGCTTTCGATGAAAAGCACCGGAATACCATTCGGTTCAATATTTCGCGTTACGATGCAGCCGTAGCCAAAGGTATGGCACGCTATCGCAATGTGGAGAAAGCGAAGGAAATGGCCGCACAAATCAAGCGTGATGTGTTGGCGAACTGGGACAGCTATCTGCTCGAATTTGAAAAAAATATTACTGCCAACGGTGCAGAAGTGCTCTGGGCAGCCGATACGAATGAGGCTACTGATTATTTGCGACAAATTCTGACTGACAATGAAGCCCGGCTGCTGGTGAAAAGCAAATCGATGACCACTGAGGAAATCGAGTTAAATCATGTGGCTGAAAGTATGGGGTGCGAATCTGTGGAAACTGATTTGGGTGAATTTATTGTGCAGGTGGCCGGTGAGCGTCCTTATCATATTGTAACGCCTGCCATGCACAAGTCCAAAGGTGATATTGCAAAACTTTTCAACGAAAAGTTTAATATGCCGATTGACAGTACGCCCGAAGAAATGACCGAATATGTGCGTCAGGTTTTGCGTAAAAAATATACTTCTGCAGAAGTGGGAGTGACGGGTGCAAATTTTCTGATTGCTGATATCGGAGGAATTTCGGTGACTGAAAACGAAGGAAACGGATTGATGACCACTGCATTTCCGAAAGTGCATATTGTAATCGCCGGTATCGAAAAGTTGATACCGCGTATGAGTCAGCTGGGACTTTTTTATCCTTTGCTGGCAGCGCACGGAACCGGTCAGCAAATGACGGCATACAATACCATTTTTACAGGTCCGCGCAAAGCTAACGAAGTGGATGGCCCTGAGAAAATGTATGTGATTTTGCTCGACAATGGTCGTACTGATGTGTTTGCCGACGCTGAAGGTTATGAATCGCTGGCCTGTATCCGTTGTGGTGCTTGTCTGAATGCCTGTCCGGTGTACAAGACCATTGGTGGTTACACTTACGATACGACTTACAGCGGCCCGATAGGTTCGGTTTTGACGCCTTTTCTGCGTGGATTTAAAGATTTCTCACACCTGAGTTTTGCTTCAACGCTTTGCGGAAAATGTGTTGAGGTTTGTCCGGTGCGCATTCCGCTGACTGATATTTTACTGGCTAATCGCCGGAAAACAGTAGAGAAAGGTTTACGGCCGTCGGCTGAAAAAATGATTATGAAAGGTTTCGGATATGTAACTTCGGACCGTAAAAAAATGGATTTTGTGCCGGGGATTATCAAAAATGCGGCTACCCGTCCGTTTAATTATATGGCATGGGGACCCAAACGCGAAATGCCTGAGTTTGCTAAAAAATCGTTTTCACAACAATATAAAGATAAAAAACAAGACTAAATAAATTATTTACAATGAAAAGATTGATATACAGTGCTTTTGTTTTGCTTACATTGACTTCTGTTCTGTCGTCGTGCGATGAGGATAAGTATCTTGAATGGAAATATCTGAATGAAACATGGCTCGAACAATATAAGGAACAACACAAAAATGATCCTGATTTTTTTCAAACCGAAAGCGGATTGTGCTACAAAGTAATTCATCAGGGAGCCACTCGTCGTCCGAACGCAAGCAGCATTATTTATGTAAGATACAAGGGCGAACTCATTACTGGAAAAGTATTTGACGAAACTGACGAAACTGTAAGATTTCAGCTTTCAAACTTAGTACCCGGCTGGATTGAAGGAGTGACTAAAATGAATGTTGGGGGCAGATATATATTCTATATCCCTTACGAACTGGCTTACGGTAAGGATGGCTCTGGCTCAGTGCCTCCTTATTCGACATTGAAATTTGATATTACGCTTGACGGTTCCGACGATCAGTTACCTAATGATTAAATAATATGAACATATTCAGGCAAATAGCTTTTCTGAGTTTATTTTTATATTCTGCAATGGTTTCGGGTGCGGCATATACGGTTGAAACTGTGCCTAATCCGAAAACGCTCAACAATTCGTATGTGAGCAACCCCGATGGCATTCTTTCCGAGTCCACAGTTTACAAAATAAATGTAATGCTTGACTCGCTCGAAGCAAAAAACGGTGTACAGGCAGCTGTGGTTGTTTTGCAATCTATCGGACAGAACGATATCAATACTTTTTCGTACGACCTGGCCACAAAATGGGGCATTGGAGGTAAAAAAAGCGATAACGGACTGCTGATTCTTTTTATTGGTGATCAGAAGAAAATACGTTTCGAAGTGGGTTACGGGCTCGAAGGTGTATTGCCTGATGCTATAACCAAGCGCATATCCACCGAAATCATGATTCCGGAGTTTAAAAAAGGTGATTTCGATGCAGGTTTTATCAAAGGTGTTGAGAAAGTAAAATCGCTGTCGCAAAACGAACCTTTTGACGAAAAAGTGGAGATTCACTGGAACGAGATTATTCCCGTTGCACTGGGTGTTTATCTGTTTCTGATGATTATTTCGATTGTATGGATTGGGCGAAAAATTGTCCGCATAAAATCGGATCCAAAAATTCCACACAATATTGCACGCTATAAAGCCATAAAATCAGAAAAAGCCGGGGTAACCATGCTTATTTCCATGGTTGTACCATTTTTAGCTATTGTGGCTGTTTTCCTGTTTAAATTGCCGATGCACTGGTTGTTGCTGGTGTTGCCGGTACCTCTAACAACTATTCCTGCCAATATTTACGGACGAATTGCTATGAGACGTATTCGTCGTGCACCTATAGTTTGTAACGAATGTGGCGCCAGTATGCATCTTCAATCCGAGAAAAAGGAAGATGCTTTTCTGAAAATGTCACAACAGTTCGAAGAAGAGCTTCATTCGGCCGATTACGATGTGTTTGTATGCGATAGTTGTCAGAACGAAGCCATTTTTATGCTCGATAAGCCGAGTCCATACAGTAAATGTCCGCGTTGCGATACGAAAGCATTCATTCTAAAGGATAAACGTACCATTGTGGCACCGACTTATATCAGTGCAGGCACCGAACGCACTACATATCATTGTAAGTTTTGCGGTTACGAAGAGCATCACAACGATCAGATTCCACGTTTGCAGCGTCAAAGCAGTGCTGCTTTTGTAGGCGGAGCTGCTGCCGGAAGTATCTTTAGTGGTCGCGGAGGCTTTGGTGGCGGCGGCGGTGGTGGATTCAGTGGCGGAAGCTTTGGTGGCGGAAGTTTCGGTGGAGGCGGATCGACCAGTGGATGGTGATTTTATTTACTATTTATTCAATTACTATTTACCATTTATTACTTTCTTCTTTATCAACTAATCAACCAATTAACTAATAAACAAATCAACAATAAATAAAACAAATAAATTATGAACAGAAAAACAATTATCGGACTTGGAATCCTTGGTGTGGTTATCCTTACTGTTTTCTGGGGAATTTCAAAATACAACGGTCTTGTAAACAAAGACGAAGCAGTGAATGGTCAGTGGGCCAATGTGGAAAATCAGTACCAGCGTCGTGCTGACCTTATTCCTAATCTTGTGGCTACTGTAAAAGGATATGCTACTCACGAAAGTGAAACACTTGAAGGAGTAATTGCTGCCCGCGCCAAAGCTACACAGGTAACCATTGATCCCGAAAATATGACACCTGAAAAACTTCAACAGTATCAGGCTGCACAGGGCGAATTGAGTTCAGCTCTCGGAAAACTGCTTATGATTACCGAAAATTATCCTGATCTGAAAGCAAACCAGAATTTTATTGAACTTCAGGCACAACTTGAAGGTACCGAAAACCGTATTTCAACCGAACGTACAAAATTCAACGACCTGTCGAAAGACTTTAATACATCGATACGTCGTTTCCCTACAAATATCATTGCATCGATGGCCGGATTTGAAAAACGTGCTTATTTCGAAGCTGAAGAAGGAAGTGAAAAAGCTCCTGAAGTGAAATTCTGATTCTTTGTAAAACGTTCATATTATGTCAGATAAAGAAAAGTACATCGCAGCCCCCGATCGTTATTCTAATTCGGTGGGTTATAATTTCTGCGGAAAAAGTGGCCTGAAATTACCCCGTCTTTCGCTTGGGTTGTGGCATAACTTCGGCGATGTGGACGATGCCACAGAAGCATTGAACATGTTGAAATATGCCTTCGATCACGGTATTACACATTTCGATCTGGCAAACAATTACGGAACTCCGTTTGGTAGTGCCGAGAAAAATTTCGGAAAAATGCTGAAAAATAACTTCGGCAGCTATCGCGACGAAATGATTATCAGCTCCAAAGCCGGTCACGAAATGTGGCCCGGCCCATATGGCGATGGCGGTTCTCGCAAATATCTGATGGCGAGTCTCGATCAGAGTCTTTCGCGCATGAAACTGGATTATGTGGATATTTTTTATTCGCATCGCTACGACGAAAAAACACCTCTGGAAGAGACCATGGGTGCTTTATCTGACATGGTAAAACAGGGAAAGGCGCTTTATGTCGGTATTTCGAAATATCCCGAAGACAAAGCGCGTGAAGCATATCGCCTTCTGCGCGAAAACGGAACGCCATGTCTTATCTATCAGGGTCGTTACAGCATTTTGTCGCGCGAAATTGAAACCGAGGTGTTGCCATTAGCTTCTGAGCAGGGTGTGGGCTTTATAGGCTTTTCGCCACTGGCACAGGGAATGCTTAGTGACAAATATCTGAACGGCATTCCCGAGCATTCGCGTGCAGCACTGAGTCACGGATTTTTGCAGAAAAGTCAGATTACACCCGAATTAGTGGCACGACTTGTAAAACTGAATGACATATCTCAACAACGTGGTCAGACGCTTGCCCAAATGGCGCTTGCCTGGTGTTTTCATAAACCGCAGGTCAATTCGGTAATTGTCGGAACAAGTTCGGTAAAACAGTTGCAGGATAATATCGCTGCTCTTGAAAATGTGCATTTCAGCGACGATGAACTCTGGAGAATAGGAGAGTTGGGGTAGGGGAGCGTGTTTCGGGTTCCGGGTTTCATAGTTTCAGGTTTCGAGTTCTGAGTTTCGGGTTGATTCCGAGATTTGCGACAATGCATTCAATTTTAAAATTCTACATTCTACATTCAAAATTCTGCATTTACAGGTGTTTAATTCAGTAAAATACTTCCGCATACTTATAATTGTTTTATTGCATGTGGCTTTTGTTTCATGCGAGCGGAATTATGTCTCATCGATTCCGAATTATCCTGTGGGTATGCGCATTAATCTGACTACTGATTATCCGAACTTTAAAAATTCAACCGGACAGATTCTGACTTTCACTGAGCGCAAACTCGATATCGATCGCCTCGGTTTTGGTGGCATTTTACTTTGCACTGGCTTGATGACGGATGATTATGGAAATTCACTGTATTATGCTTATGACATGGCCTGTCCGTACGAAGCCGATCTGAAAGTCAGGGTTTATCCTATGGAAGAAGGTCTCGGACGTGTAAAATGTGAGAAATGCGGTACAGAATACAATGTGGGATATGGTTTTGGTGATCCTGACACAGAAACAGGTCCTTCCACCGAAATTCTGAAACGTTACCGTGTGACCATTAGTGGTGATTATCTGACAGTTTTGCCCAAATGATTATTTCCAGTTTTTCGGGCTTTTTATCAGTCCGCTCAATGCAGTAAAACTAATGTAAAACGGATAAACGACAGACAAAATGAAACTCCTGAAAGGGAGGTTTTTTATTTTAAAGAAGTTATTTACACTCAAAAGAAACGCAGTGTCAATCAGGTATTTTATCAGAAAATACAATGCTGTGCTAAGCCATAAACCGGGCATAAAAAATGCTGATGCCAAAAGTCCAATCTGCATGAGCGAAGTGAGAAAAACCACTAAAGCAACCGCAATAATTTGCAGGTCGTTATAGGATTTTGATTTTGCTGTCCAGCGTTGACGCTGTTTGAAAAATGCAGTGATATTCCCGGCTGACTTAGTGCTCACAAAGGCTTTCTCCGACTTCAGAAAGCGTATTTTTCCGGCTCTTTTCTTGATACTCAGAAGCAGAAAAATATCATCGCCCGACATTTCATCTTCGTTTATATCGGGCCATGCATCAAGCCAGCTTTGCCTGCGAAATGCAAGGTTTGCACCATTGCACATGATCGGCATGCCGTTGCCTGCTGCACCCGCTCCGGAGGCAATCAGCGTGCTGAATTCAAGGCTTTCAATCCGACTGAAAAGACTTTTGTTCTCAGTCATTTTTACCGGTGAAATAATCAGATCGCAATCGTTTTTTATCTGATAGGCAAGAATCGTTTCCACCCATTTTTTTGCAGGAATACAATCAGCATCGGTAGTGATAATCAGATTTCCTTTAGCTACCTGTATAGCTTCGCGTAATGCAGCTTTTTTACCCCTTTTCTGCGACTTGATGATTTGTATGTTTTCGAAATGCAGCGTAGCGTCCTGCATAATTTCGGCAGTCCGGTCGGAGGAATAATCGTCGACAAGTATTAGCTCAAAATCGTTGATACTCTGGCGATTTAAAGCACGCAGTAAATTCGGAAGATTCTGTGCTTCATTGTGGCATGCTACCACTACAGAAACAGTTTTGGCTGAGGATGTATCCTCAGCCAAAAAATACGGAATCTTTTTCCAACCTTTGCCAAAAATACTGATAAGTGCCAGATAGCTGCCCAGTATGGCGAAAGCAGGAATTGAAATAAGGATAAGTGTCATTTAAAAAAGATAGTTCAAACCAATGTAGAAACCTGTTTTACCGTCCTGAACATTCAGCGCTTTACCAAAGTCGGCCGAGATTACAAAGTTCTCGTTCCAGCCGATTTTCAGACCTGCACCCACAGCAGAATGAAATTTACCGGCTTCGTAATCGTTCAATCCGAGTTCGGTTTTTTGTGCACTTGTGAGCGGAGTAGTGAGGTTCGCTTCAATATCAATCGGATCAAGAATGATTCCGGAATCGAAGAACACATTTGTACCTACATAAAAACTCTGTTTGAGCCAATCGA
This sequence comes from Bacteroidia bacterium, assembly GCA_009929375.1. Classification (GTDB taxonomy): domain Bacteria; phylum Bacteroidota; class Bacteroidia; order Bacteroidales; family Paludibacteraceae; genus Paludibacter. The sequence continues at coordinate 156,262 of SAAO01000001.1, read as the reverse complement.
ATCGCAGGAATTTATAACGGAACTCAAAATTTCCGAAAGCCACACCATCGCCTACCACGCGATTGCGAAGCACACCGCGAATAGAATTCTTACCACCCAAACCCTGATTGGAAGCTGCTGTAAGGAAACTTGTAATCAGTAATGGTTGTGCATAATGTGGTACGTAGCTATCGCCCAGAGTTGTTTGATAATCGAGACGATATGCAAACGACATGTCTTTCATTAAGGTGAAATACTGACGGTGAATCAACGCAAATTTAGTGTGTCCGAATTCGTTTATAAACGAAGGTGCAGTCTGAATTACAGCCTCGGTCCAGATGCCTTTCATCGGGCCCTGAAGACGGTCGCGACTATCGTATTTCAACCCTAATTTGATGTAGTTGATACTGCCACCATCTGCTTCGGCAGCACTTATGATGCCATTTTTCAGATAACGCTGATAAAGCGTTCCGCCCGGTGCTGCAGGCAATCCGAGTTTCACGATGTCCACCGTATCGTTGGCAAAATTATAGAATGTATAACCGGCTACCCAGCCTAATTTCGATTCTTTGAAATTTCCCTGAAAATCAGCTTTAATACGGAACATGTTACGTTCATTTTTATAAAAATGGCGGTATGTTTTGCTCAGGTTGGCATCGTAATTTGTCTGATATCCGTTAAAGCCGTAGAAATCCATCATTTGGTCGGTGAGGTAAGTTACATCCACAGTGGTACGTACTCCACGAAGCAGTTTGTCGGAATCGTACATAAAGCGATTGATACCAGTGCCTTTGGTGTAACGCGACCATTCGAAATACATGGAATGATCGTATTTTGGAAAGCGCGAACCATCGCCATAATGGTACAAATTAACCAGCGCACCATATTGAAAACCAAGGTCGGAATCGTACGAAATGGCGGGCAACGCGCCAAATCCCAGACCTTTTTTTACTTTTTGTTGTCCGTATGTCATTGAAATGACCAATAGAGAAGCGATTACAAGTGTGAGTTTTCTCATTTTCTGCTGTTTTTATGAGGATCAATAAAAGTTTGTATTATTTCCTTTTTCTGAACAATCGGTGTTCAAAGATATGAAATAGAAACGAAAAAAAGCACATCCGGTTTGGTGTGCTTTTAAAATATCTGAGTTTACGTGGGTGTTAGTTTCCTTTGCAACTATTGCAAATACCTGAATAAGAGATTTCAACATTCTGAATGCTGAAGCCTGTGTTCTCCGGTTTCTCGAAAAGCTCTGGTTTCAGATTGAAAATATCGTGTACTTTGCCACACTGTTTGCAAATGAAATGTGCGTGCAATGACATATCGATATCGTAACGTGCGTTTTTTTCATCGATAACAAGTTGTTGCACAGCGCCTTTCTCGAGGAAAAGGTTTAATGTGTTGTACACTGTGGTTTTCGACAAAGTGGGCATCGAAGGACTCAAAGCAGAGTAAATTTCGTCGATAGTTGGATGGGTTCTGTTTTTCAGCAGGTAATCCATTACTGCAGTTCGCTGAACAGATGGTTTTATTGAATATTGCAGTAAATAGCGATGCGTTTGAAGATAGTTATTCATACTATAATTTAAACCGTAAATGAATTAATTTTATAACGAGTACAAAGATAAAACAATCACATTGAATAAAAACTAAAACAGAGGATAAATATTCAGATTTGTAGTAAAAAGTTGTGGATTTTAAATATTATTCACAGTGCTGATAATGTTTAGCGCTTTCATTTTCAGTGTTTTTTCGGTTTGCAGCATAAAAAAAGCTGTCCGGAGAAAACCGAACAGCTTTTTGCAATAAAATTTGAAACAGATTACAATACGTTGATCTCTTTCAATACATCATTTGTTCCGCGAACAGCTGCTGCACTTTTTTCGAACAGAGCAGTTTCTTCAGCGTTGAGTTTGTAATCAAGAATTTCTTCGAGACCATTTTTGCCAATTACGCAAGGAACACCGATACAAATGTCGTTCTGACCATATTCGCCTTCGAGCGATACGCAGCAAGGGATTACTTTTTTCTGGTTGTGAACAATTGATTCCACAAGGTAAGCTGCAGCAGCTCCGGGAGCATACCAGGCCGAAGTTCCGAGCAAACCTGTAAGTGTAGCACCACCTACCATTGTGTCGGCTACAACTTTGTCGAGGGCTTCTTTGCTGAGCAATTCTGATACCGGACGACCTTTGTACGAAGCATAGCGTGCCAGAGGAATCATGGTTGTATCACCGTGACCACCGATTACCATAGCTTCGATTTCGTTAGGATTCACATCGAGGGCTTTGCTCAGGTAGCAACGGAAACGTGCACTGTCGAGTGCGCCACCCATACCGATTACTTTGTTTTTTGGAAGGCCTGTTGCTTTCAGAGCAAGGTAAGTCATGGTATCCATTGGGTTACTTACCACTACAATGATAGCTTCGGGTGAATATTTCAGAATGTTTTCGGCTACGCTTTTTACGATACCGGCATTCACACCAATCAGCTCTTCGCGGGTCATGCCCGGTTTGCGTGGAATACCTGAAGTGATTACCACTACATCCGAACCTGCTGTTTGAGCATAATCGTTGGTGCAACCTGTGATTTTTGAATCGAAACCAAGCAAAGCTGCTGTTTGGAACATATCGAGGGCTTTACCTTCCGAAATGCCTTCTTTTACGTCGAGCATTACTACTTCGTCGGCTACTTCGTTGAATGCAAGTACATTTGCACATGTGGCGCCTACATTGCCGGCACCTACTACCGTTACTTTTGACATAATTCTTGTTGAGTTATTATTGTTAATTATTCTTCATTTTTTGTATGGCAAAGATAGCAATTATTTATTGATTACGGAAAAATTTCTTTAATTATTTGCTCTTTTAAACAAATTATTTTTTTCGAATGCAGTTTAATAGTTTTTGAATAATTATAAATGTTTGAGAAAAAGATTTTTACACATTTGTATTGAACTAAAAACAATATCCGGGTGTTTAATCTGCTCCTGAATTTTCTTTGTTATGGCCTTTCAGTGGCTTGTTTTATATTTGGTAAAACGATGGTTTTTACTATCTTTGCAATCAGTTCTTTTAAGACAAAAAGCTGATTTATAACCGGAAAGAGAGTTTTCCGCATTTATTATTCAAACATTAAATTATATTTAAGTATAAATCAGATTACAAACTTATGAAAAAGATTATTATTTTTTCTATCTGTCTCGTTACGGGTTTGGTTATTTCACAAATTTTACCTGATTTCCTTGGTGAAGGTTATGGAAATTTCAGGTCGGTCAATGGTTTACTCCTTTCGGTTGCGTTGTCGTTTATTATGATCAATGTAGGACGCGAGTTCGAACTTGATAAAAGTCAGTGGCGCAGTTACCGTACCGATTATTTTGTGGCAATGATTACAGCTGCTGCTCCCTGGTTGCTTGTGGCCGTTTATTATATGTGGTTAATGCCCGATGGCATGTTTTGGGACTGGGAATCGTGGAAAGCAAATCTATTGCTGAGTCGTTTTGCTGCGCCTACATCTGCCGGAATTCTTTTTACTATGCTGGCTGCAATAGGTCTGAAAAAAAGCTGGTTTTATAAGAAAATTCAAACACTCGCAATTTTCGACGACCTCGACACGATTTTGTTGATGATACCGCTTCAGATATTGATGGTAGGACTTCAGTGGGAGTTACACATTATTCTGGTTGTTGTTTTTCTGCTTTTGTTTATTGGCTGGAAGAAAATTAATTCGTTTAATCTGCCCCAGAAATGGTATCATATTTTATCATATGCTGTGGGGGTAGTATTTATCAGCGAATTTATATATCAGACTTCGAAAATTATTTCGGAAAACGGAGTGCACATTGAGGTGCTTTTACCTGCATTTATTCTGGGAATGGTTATGAAAACCAATCACAATGAGTCGAAATCTGACCATAGTGCAGCTAATATGATTTCGTACATTTTTATGTTCCTGGTGGGTATAAGTATGCCTGTGTTTATGGGTCAGATTCATACGGTTTCGGTAAGTGATGCCGGAGTGGTAATGCCTGATTTATCGTGGGGCGAAATTGCGATTCATGTGGTAGTGGTTTCGATGCTTTCGAATCTGGGCAAAATGGTTCCGATGTTCTATTATCGCGATCGTAGTTTGCGCGAACGACTTGCTTTGTCGATTGGTATGTTTACGCGTGGTGAAGTGGGAGCAGGGATAATTTTTATCGCTATCGGATATAACATCGGAGGACCTTTGCTGGCTATTTCGGTGCTGACCATTGTGCTGAATCTGATTCTGACAGGATTCTTTATTATGATAGTGAAGAAGCTGGTTCTTAAGTCGGTGGAAGCCGGTGAGGAGCAATTGGAAGAAAATTAGTGATTGGTGACTTGTGATTGGTTGTTTAGTGGAAGTGCTAAGAAAATTATAATACATATATATGAAAATCAAGTATTTATTGTTCCTTCTGTTGCCGTTTTTTGCGGCATGTACGCAACAGGGAAAATTCAAAGTTGAAGGCGAAATTACCGATGCCGAAGGAAAAACGCTTTACATTGAGCAAACCGGATTGCTGAAAACTGTAGTTCTGGATTCAGTAAAGCTAAAGGCTGATGGTAGTTATAAGTTTAAAGTTTCATCCCCTGAATACCCTGATTTTTACAGGCTTCGTGTGGAAGATAAGGTAATTAATTTTGCTATCGATTCTACAGAACAGCTTGTGATTAAAGCGGGATTGAAAAATTTTGCTACCGGATATACTGTCGAAGGTTCGGAAATAAATGTGCAAATCAAAGAGCTGCGTCAGTCACTTTCGGCTATTCAGGCAAAAGCCAATAAACTGACTCCGGAATTAGGAGCTGATGAACGTAATGTACTTCTGGCCGATGTGGAAGCTGATATTGAAAAGCACAAGGAAATGGCCCGTAAAATTATTCTGTCGAACCCACGTTCGTCGGCTGCATATTTTGCAATTTATCAGAAAATCGGGAATACCTACCTGTTTTCGCCCTATGTGAAGGCTGATAAACCTTATTGTGCTGCTGTGGCAACTGCTTATAATGCTTTTATGCCTGATTATATCAGAACAAAAAATCTGTATAGTCTGGTAATGGACGCCATTAAACAGGAACGCAAAGAAAAGGATAGTCAGGCCTGGCGTGAAGTACTGAACAGCGCATCGGCTGGCTATATTGATATTGAGCTGCCCGATCGCACAGGTAATGTGCGTAAACTTTCGGAACTCGAGGGAAAAGTTGTTCTTATTGATTTTTCTGCTTATCAGATGGATAAAAGTGTGCAGTATACTTTCGAACTTCGCGAACTTTACAACAAATACAGCGGACGTGGTTTCGAAATTTATCAGGTTTCGCTCGATCGTAGCAAACTACTTTGGGAAGAATCGGTTGCTAATATTCCATGGGTTTGTGTACGCGACGAAAACGGTCCTGATTCGCGCGCTGTGAGCACTTACAATGTACAAAGTGTACCTACGATATTTCTGATGAACCGCAAAGGTGAAATAGTTGTACGTAATCCGGATTTCAGCTCGCTGGATGCTTCAATAGCAAAACTTTTATAACAGAATTTGATTTGCGGGTGTGTAAATATCTGATTTTCGTACCTGCTCCATGTTGCTGATCCGAATCAAACAAATATGCAGCAATTTATTAAAGAAACGGCACTTTCAATTGGTTTCGATGCCTGCGGAATAGCCCGGGCAGAGGCGCTGACTGAAGATGCCGTTTTTTTACATTCGTGGCTCGAAGCCGGAATGCATGGCGAAATGTCATATCTGGTCAGAAACTTCGAAAAACGTACCGATCCCCGCGAGCTTGTGCCCGGATGTAAATCGGTGGTTACTGTGCTGCTGAATTATTGCCCGCCTGTAAGTCAGCCCAACGATGCGCCACGCATTGCCCGCTATGCTTTTTCAGAGATTGATTATCATACGGTTATAAAAAGTTTGCTCGCAAAACTCGAAACTGCTATCGTGGATAAATACGGTTCTGAATGCATTAACAGTAACGTACAGCACAGTTTTGTGGATTCGGCACCTGTACTCGAACGTCGCTGGGCGCAAAAAGCAGGTTTGGGTTGGATTGGGAAACATACACAGCTTATTTCGCCTGAAATGGGTTCGTGGTTTTTTATTGGTGTGCTTATGCTGAATGTGGAAACTGAATATGATATTCCGGTGACTGATCGTTGCGGAAGTTGTACACGTTGTATTGATGCTTGTCCCACGCAGGCACTTGAACCGCATTTGCTGAATGCAACGCGTTGCATTTCGTATCAGACGATAGAACTTAAAACTCCTGTGGCCGAAGATATACGTCCTCTTTTGTCTGGTTTTGCATTGGGCTGCGATATTTGTGTGGAGGTGTGCCCCTGGAACCGGAAAAAAGCTGTTCCTTATACTCATTCGCATTTAAAAGCAGTATCTGTGATATCCGACTGGAAAAGAGAAGATTGGGTCAGTATGGACAATGGCGGATTTGCCCAGATATTTAAACATTCGGCTGTAAAACGGGCAGGTTTTGCCAAACTGAAGGAAAATATTGGATTTTTAAATGAAAAGAAGTCAGAAACTTCATAACTTTTTAGCCTGTTTGTTGTTTAATGAAACAGAATGTCTGGTTTATATTCCTGACCTTGTAAGTTTTATTATTGAAAAAGAGTAAACGATTATAATTATACTAACTAATATTGATATATGTGGAAAGTTAATCCTTTTAAATACAATCGCCGTCTTTCAGAAGAAGTGTTGATTGGAAATTTGAAACTTGGAGGTGTCAATCCTGTTCGCGTACAGTCGATGGCCAATACCGATACAAATGATATTGAAAATTCTGTCGATCAGTGTATCAGAATTGTGGAGGCAGGTGCCGACCTTGTTCGTTTTACCACACAGGGCATTCGTGAGGCTGAAAGTGCGGGTGTTATTCGTCAGAAAATAAGAGAAAAAGGGTACGAAACACCCCTTGTGGCTGATATTCATTTCAATGCAAATGCTGCGGATGTGGCTGCCACAAAGGTTGAGAAAGTACGCATTAACCCCGGAAATTATGTGGGAAGCGTAAAGATTGGTGACAATTCTGATTATACCGACGAGGAATTTGCACGCGAGTATGAAAAAATCAGAGCACGCTTTATTCCTTTTCTGAATATATGCAAGGAAAATAATACAGCCATTCGTATCGGTGTGAACCATGGCTCTCTGAGCGAACGTATGATGAACCGTTACGGCGATACGCCTCAGGGTATGGTGGAATCGTGTATGGAGTTTTTGCACATTTGCCGTGAGCAGGATTTTCATAATGTGGTAATTTCCATGAAAACCTCAAATACAGTCATGATGGTGCAGGTAATGCGCCTTTTGGTAGACCGAATGGAAGCTGAGGATTTACATTATCCGCTTCATTTGGGAGTTACCGAAGCTGGTGATGGCGAGGATGGACGTATTAAGTCGTCGGTGGGAATCGGAGGTTTATTGCTCGATGGTATTGGTGATACAGTACGTGTGTCGCTGAGTGAAGAGCCCGAAGCTGAGATTCCTGTGGCGAGACTTCTGGTGGAACATACCGGAAAACGTAAACATGCTCCTGCGATTGAAGCTGTTGAGAGTCCGCTTTGCTCACGTTACGAATACAAACGCCGCGAAACCAATGCTGTAGGGAAAATCGGAGCTGAAAATGTACCTGTGGTTCTTGCCTCGAAAGATGGAGGTTTTGCCACCATACCAGATTTTCTGCTTACCGACGACCGTGTATTGAGTACCGATGGTAGTGTATATCCGGTTTACGAAGCTGATTATGTGCAAACGCTTCTGACAGATGATTCAGCAGTGAAATTTGTCCGACTGCAATATGCTGATCTGACTGAAGACATGATTTTATTTTTGAAGAACAGAACAGATGTAGTGGTACTTCTTTCTTCAGAACATGCTGATGGAGTAGGCGAGATGCGGGCATTTTTCCATACTTTGCTGAATGCGGATTGCCGTGTACCGGTAATTTTGTGTCGTGAGTATTCCGAAACAGCCCTCGATCATTTGCAGATTAAAGCAGCTGCCGATTTGGGCGTTTTACTTATTGATGGCTTTGGAGATGGTATTTTCCTGACAAACAAAGGAGCGATTACTGTAGAGGAGATTAATTCTGTTGCATTTGGTATTTTGCAGGCAGCCCGTGTGCGTATCTCAAAAACAGAGTATGTGTCCTGTCCGAGTTGTGGTCGCACAATGTTCAATCTGCAAACTGTGATTGCACGTATAAAAGCACGCACTTCGCACCTGAAAGGTCTTAAAATCGGTATCATGGGTTGTATTGTAAATGGCCCCGGCGAAATGGCCGATTCCGATTACGGATATGTGGGCGCCGGTCGTGGAAAAGTAAGTCTTTACAAGAAAAAAGAATGTGTCGAACGCAATATTCCGGAAGATGAAGCAGTGGACAAACTGATAGAACTTATCAAATCACATGGCGACTGGCACGAGTAGTCTTTATTTCTTACCTTAATATTTAGCAGACAGATATTTTTATCTGTCTGCTTTTTTTATATTACAATGTAAATATATTGCTTGTAAATGAGATATATAATACTTCTTGTTAATACTTAAACGAATTGTACACTTATTTGCATTATTTTTATCCCGTCTGATTTGGTTTTAAATCTAATTTTGTAGTGTATCAAATACACTTTATCGAAATAAAAATAATGATTTACTAATTATTAAATGTAATCGCATGAGAAAACTTCACTTATTCACAGGGCTGTACAAAAAAGCTCTTTTGGCGGGCACGATGCTACTTGCGGCCGGCCTGTCAATGCAGGCTCAAAGTCTGACCGATGGTCTGAAACTGCATTATACTTTTGAATCCGCAAACGGATCGGAATTGCCTGATGTGTCGGGTAATGGTTATGATGGTTTGCTCATGGGAGCAACTATTGGTGTTACTAACGGAAAGCCTTCATTAATATTGAGTGCAACCGGTACCGATTGGGTTGATATGGGTGCTAATACCGGAAATCTGGTAGCTTCGCTTACCGATTTTTCTATGTCGTGTTATGTATGGGTAAACAGTTCATACACAAAGTTGGGTAACAATGGTAATATGATTGCTACTTTTAGTAATTCACTCGACAGTTATAATCAACGTGTGGGTTATATGTTCCTGCAGGCAAAACGCAGCCGCTATTCTATCACTACCGATAGATACGAAGCAGAAGAATATGCACAGGGCGGTGGCGATGTGGCCAAAGGAAAATGGGTGCATCTGGCATATACACAAACCGGAAATGTAGGTAAATTCTATGTGGATGGTGTTTTGAAACAAACCAATAACAATGTGACACTTACTCCTTCGGTTTTGGGTGCTACTCCTTACAATATGCTTGCAAAACCATCTTATTCGGGTGACTTGTATTTACAGGATACTCAGTTGAGCGATTTCCGTATTTATAATCGTGGAATAAGTTCGGATGAAGTGTTGATGCTGAATGGTTATCCCGCAGATCTGATTCAGGCTTACAATGCACTTGTGCTTGGTGATTTGTCGGCTGTAGTAGCTGATATTACCCTGCCTGCAACTGCAGGAACCGCACAGGTACCTGTTACATGGGCTTCCACAATGCCTGAATATATTGCTGTTGACGGAAAAGTTAACCGTCCGGATAAATATGACGCTTCGGTAAAACTTACTGCAACGCTTACAATGACTGTAGGTGAAACTTCTTATACATTGACCAAAGAATTCCTGGCTACAGTGCCTGCATTGAACATGGCTGGCGAACGTTTGGCTAAATGGACTTTCAGCTCAGAAAATATCTCGGTTGAAAATGGCGAAATCAAGGTGCTTGACGATTCGGAAAGCGGATTTGTGGGAACAGTGAAAAACGAAGCCCGTATCAGAACCATTGGAACTTCACAGCAGTTTAACGTACTCGATCTGGGTAATGGAAAAGGTTATTTCGACATGGGAACTGATATTGGTGAAGTAATTTACTCACTTACCGACTACACCATGTGCGGATATTTCCGTATTGATGAAGATTATAATGAATTAAACAGTAATGGTAACTTTATCTGGACATTCTCGAATACAGCTGACGCTGCTGCCGAAAGAAACGGCTATATTATTGGCTCGCTGAAAGCACTGAGTCAGTCAGTATCTACTAACTATTGGGATCTTGGTAACCAGGCTGTGGGTGCAGGTGCAGTAGCTGAAAAAGGATCATGGCATCATTTTGCATACGTTCAGAGTGGTACAACAGGAACAGTTTATGTGGATGGTGTGGAAATGAAATCAGGTACAATCACCAATTTACCTTCTACAGCATTGTTGCAGCCCGGACGCAAAGGTACACTTTACAACTGGCTTGGTCGCTCAAACTATGTGACTGACGTATATTTGAGAAAAGCGCTTCTTTACGACTTCCAATTGTTGAGAGTTCCTCTTACTGCAAGTGATATTAACGATGGTATTGATGGCTTACCAGCTGTTGCGCTGACTCTTGATCAACTAAATAATGCTTATGCTGAAAATCCTGATGTGATTCTTCCGGAACTGACTGCAGAACAGCAGAACTTTACTTTGAATATCGAAGGAGATGTGACTTCTGATATTACACTTCCAACAGTTGGACAGGCAGATCCTACCGTTCTCGTATCGTGGACATCGTCGAATCCGGCAATTATCGACAATACAGGTAAAGTAACCCTTCCTGATTATTATGCATATAATGTGATTCTGACAGCTAACTTCACAAAGGGTGGACAGAAACTTACCCGTGAATTTACTGTACGTGTGGCTGCCAAAGAAGGAACTGCCTATACAGGCGATTTACTTTTGAAACATGATTTCTCAAGTTATGCTGATTCAGTTGTATACGATGTGGCTGAAAAACAATTCCCGGCAGTAATGAAAAATGGTGCTAAAGTGGTCACTATTGGTACAACCAATACTTACAAAGTACTTGACCTGGGTGCTGATAACGGATATCTTGATCTTGGTGAAAATATTGGTAAAGTAATGTATCACCAGAACGATTTTACAATGGGAGGTTACTTCCGCATTGATGAGTCGCATGATTTGACTGTCCCTGGTAGCTTCTTGTGGACATTCTCAAATACTGTTGATCCGACAATAATGCAAAAGGTTATCTGATTGGTATTCTGAAAGACCAGAGTATAAGTATTTCACCTAAAAACTGGGATAGTGCCACAGGTCAACAGGCTGTAGGATTTGCACAACCGGCTATTAAAGGTGACTGGCATCACTTTGCATACACTCAGCAAGGTACAACAGGTACTATCTGGATTGATGGAATGCAAATGAACAGCGCTGAAATTACAAATACTCCTGCAAACACACTGGCTCGTCCCGAATATCTTGGTACATTGTACAACTGGTTGGGTCGCTCATGTTATTCAGGTGATGTTTATCTGAAAAATACTATGCTTTATGATTTCCGTATCTACAGTCGCTCATTGACAGCCGAAGAAATTCAGACCACAAAATTAAATATCTCTGAAACACTTGGTTTGCTGAATGTAGCTTACAGCGAAGGAGTAAATGCTCTTAAATCAATTGGACAGTCACGTTTTGTAGTGGTTGGTGAAAAAGGTCGTATCGAAGTTCGCGGACTCGAAAGCTCCGATAAAGTTTCGGTTGTTGATCTTTCCGGTCGTCGTATCAGTACTGCAAACCGTTCACAAATTGATGTGAATCCGGGTGTGTATATTGTACGCATCAACGATTATGCTACCAAAGTTGTGGTTCGTTAATTAAGATATCAATAATTTAGCAAAGGGTGAAATCAGAAATGATTTCACCCTTTTTGTTTCCCTTTTTACGTAAAACATGATTATTGTATTGAACCCATAATTCGTACAGACTCTTAATAGTATGCTATAAATTTGGACTTTTTCTTACAAATAACTACTTTCTTATGTAATTAATTGCGTAATATTTAAAAATATGCATTGAGTAATGGGAAATAATGTAGTATATTTGTGGCGATATATTAAATATATTTATAATTAAAGGTCTCTGAAGTCTGTAATCTGAGATGAGGACTGAGTCTGGATATTGAAATAAATAAAATTGCCATCTAATATTATATTACTTCTGAAAATTATGATTTTTAAGCGAATTATCTTTACTCTTTCATTGTTATTTTCCTTAGGCTTCCTTTGGTCACAGGAAGTACTTGTGTCTCCCACTCCACAATCTGTTGTGTGGGGTACGAAGGCATTTAATAATACGGTAGCGTATAAAATTATCGGAGAAGCAACAGCTGATTCCGATGCTGTAAATTTATTGAAAAACAAACTGAACATTACCGCTTCGGGTGTTGAGATTGTGATGGGTGAACGTGGCGATGATTTGGTGGCTGCTTATGCTTCCGAAATTCCGGCTTATAAGGAAGCTTATTTCCTAAAAGTAGAGCCTGCGCGCATAATCATTGCCGGAAACGATACAATCGGTACATATTACGGAGTTCAGACACTGCTGCAGATTCTTCGTTCGCCCGAAGTAATGACAGTGACTATAAAGGATTATCCGGATGTGATCGATCGTGGTGTGGTGGAAGGTTTTTACGGAAATCCTTTCAGTCAGGCCGACCGTATTAGTCAGTTCCGTTTTTATGGTGAGAACAAAATGAACGTATATATATATGGTCCGAAAGACGATCCATATCACGGCTTTTCTAATCGTTGGCGCGATCCGTATCCAGCTGCCGATGCATTGCGCATAAAAGAACTTATTCAGGAAGCACACCGAAATAAAGTGAATTTTGTGTGGGCCGTTCATCCCGGTAATGATATTAAATGGGTGGATAACAATGGCGATGGCGTAATCGACGATTTCAAAGCCTGCGTAAATAAGTTCGAACTTATGTACAATCTGGGTGTGCGTGCTTTTGCTGTTTTCTTCGACGATATTGGCGGTGTGGGAACCGATCCGGTAAATCAGGCAAAAATGATGAATTACCTCACCACAGAGTTTGTAAACAAAAAACAGGATGTGGCACCACTGATTCTTTGTCCGACTCAGTACAATCAGGCATGGTCGGGTGGCGATTATCTGACCATTCTGGGAACACAAATGGACAGCAGTGTGCGTATTATGTGGACAGGGAAAAGTGTGGTTCGCATGATCGATAAGGAAACGATGGACTGGATTAACCCGCGTATCAAACGCAATGCTTATATCTGGCTTAACTATCCGGTAACCGATTATGTAATCGATCATTTGCTTATGGGTCCTTTAGTGGGCAATGCCACAACTATTGCTTCGCAACTCGCAGGTTTTACAGCTAATCCCATGGAATATGCCGAAGCCTCGAAAGTAGCCCTGTTCAGCATTGCCGATTATACATGGAATATGAAAAAGTTCAATCCGCAAACATCGTGGATTAGTGGAATGAAGTATCTGCAACCCAACAATTATGAGGCGTTCAAGGTGTTTTGCGAAAATAACATTGATTTAGGTCCAACAGGGCATGGTTTGCGCATGAGTGGAGAATCCGCCTCTTTCAAAACTGTAGCCGATCCGGTGCTGAATGCTTACCGTCAGGGACAGTATAACGCAAGTCAGATTCAACTCTTGGCCGATAAATTTCAATCGTTCCGCAATGCTTCGGCTGAGTTGCTGGCAAGCACTTACAATCCTGCTATGATTTCGGAAATTGCTCCGTGGTTGCGTGTGTTCGATATGATGGGCGAAAAAGGCTTATATTTGCTCGATATGTACAAAGCACTGAACGAAAACGACAGTGTGATTTTTGTACAGAAATATCTGAAAATTGATTCGATTGAAACAGCACAGAAAAAAGTAATTTCGCGTGGTTTTGCCGGTTCTATCAAGTCGCCCAATCCCAAACCTGCCAACGAAGTGGTTGCACCATTTATCAAACAAATCAAATCGTTGATGGTAATGGATTATCGCCGGAAATTCAAATATATGCTCAATGTTTTTCCACAGGTTTTAATCGAGGAAGGTCGCTATTATATTAAAGTTGATGGAAAATACCTGACTAACACCAATGTAAACGGTTCGGGAGGAACGCCCACATTCGTAGCTTATCGCGATACCATTAATCCGCAACGTCAGGAATGGACCATTTCGATGGATGCGCTGACCGAACGTTATAAAGTTGCAAATGCACAGGATGGCCGTTATATAAACGAACTCGGCAATTTCGGAACAAATACTTTCGAAGCTGCATGGAATACTTACAATATGCACCGACAGAATGGAAAATATGCCATTCAGAATGCAGGTTCGGCAGGTGATAAATTCTGGATGTTCGAAACCAATCGCATTAAACCTTCAACAAACAATAAGTTGGGCAACTCGGTGTTTGTATTCGAAATTGTGCCTGTGGGAAATGAGCAGGTGAACCACCCTAAAATCACGCCCGGCGAGACTTATTATATCAAGTCGGGAGACTTGTACCTTTCGAATAACAATGTGTCCGGATCGGGTGGAAATCCGGGGTTTAAAGCCCTGGCCACTACAAAACTCAAAAGTCAGCAATGGAATTTCGTTGCTGACGCTACCACCGATCGGTATAAAATTATCAGTGCAGCCGATTCGCGATATATAAACGAACTTGGTGCCTTTGGTACAAATGCATATTTTGCAAGCTGGAATTCATACGTCCTCACAGAAATGGGAGGACTTTTTGCCATTCAAAATGCTGGTGACGCAGGCACAAATTTCTGGTCGGTAAGTAATAGCCGCATCAACAAGGGAAACGAAACCCTCCAGAATAGTTATATCTTCGAAATAATTCCCACCTCAGTACTTTTCCCGACAGGACTGAAAAAGCTGAATTTTTGTAAGAAATTTAAAATGCTTTTCAGTGATGGAATGCTTTCTGTGGAGGGTGATGATGTAAAGAATCTCAGTTTGTATAATATGGGAGGAATGCTTATGAATTGTAATCAATCAGGAAACTCTCTTTCTGTTTCATCTGTAAATCCGGGTGTCTATGTGCTTCAGGTGGACACGCTTTCGGGTGAACGGACGGCAATGCGGGTTTTGCTTCAATAGTTTTCTTCCTGTTACTTAAATCACAGCCTTTGTTAGCTTTTTTTTTAATCTAATACAATCAAATTTTTATGAAACTGAATAATAAACTATTGATTAGTCTGCTATTCACTTTGATTAGTCTCAATCACTTTGCTCAAAAGTCGATTGTGTTTCCAAACAATGCCTCCACTTATGCTTCGGTTGCCGATAATTCAGCGTTAAATATTGATGCAAATCAGAGCTTTAGCATTACAGCCTGGGTGAAAACTACCGCCACCGCCAACCAATTATTCATTGCTAAACGTCTTTCTGCCAAAGGTTCGGGTTACGAATTGTGGCAACTTAACGGCTATTTTGCCGTGAACTGTACACATACAAATGGCTCATCATCCGGACTTCCGGCCGGAAGCAAATATAAAATAAACGATGGAAAATGGCACCAGATTGCTTTTGTAGTGGATGTGCAGAAAAACCTGTATTTTATGTATGTGGATGGAAAAGTCGATGTGAGTAAATCTTTGGTATCGACCACAGGATGCAGTAATACTGATAAACTTTACATCGGTCTGCGCGGAACGCTCGATATGCCCATGAACGGAGCAATGGACGAAGTGCGCATTTACAAAAGAGCTTTGTCGCAAGCCGAAATTGCTGCCGATATGGCTACGCAGGTTACTACCGACACACCTAGCCTTGCCGCAGCCTGGAACTTTGAAGAAGGTGCCGGAACACAGGCAGCTGATATAAAAGGTATTTCTCCGGCTACACTTTATGGCACGCCAA
The DNA here is from genome assembly GCA_009929375.1 of Bacteroidia bacterium. Taxonomy (GTDB): domain Bacteria; phylum Bacteroidota; class Bacteroidia; order Bacteroidales; family Paludibacteraceae; genus Paludibacter. The sequence continues at coordinate 140,480 of SAAO01000001.1, read as the reverse complement.
CCTGGCAAACTCTTAGCACCAAATCCACTCAGACTATCACAATGAATGGTCCAATCAATGTGGCTTTTGGAAATCCCGATTTTAGTCCGGCCACAAGTACATCGCCTATGGCGGTTGAGTATTCTACTTCTGATGCTTCGGTTGCTTCGGTAGTTGATGGTCAGATACATATTGTTGCCAAAGGAACCTGCAATATCACAGCCTTGCAACCTGAGAATCTGTTTTACGCTACCGCTAATTCAGTAACGCAAACGCTCAATGTTACAAGTACATTAATTACTTTTAATCTGCCATTTACCAACAATGCTGTGATTCAGCGCGATAAGCCGGTGTTAGTTTCCGGAACTGCCGATCCGAACGATGTGCTTACCGTGACTCTGGATGACGAATCGAAAACAGCGAATGTGGACGCCAACGGAAAGTGGTCGTGTACTTTTACTGCTAAAGCTGCTAAAAACACAGCCTTCGCACTTTCGGCCGTTGGTGCAAATTCTCAATTGGCTACGCTCAGCAATTTGCTCTGTGGCGATGTGTGGGTGGCTTCAGGTCAGTCGAATATGTTGATGCCTGTTGGTCCGGGATACAGTTTAGGTGGAATTGCAAATTATTCAACAGTCATTGCAGCGGCTAATTATCCTCAAATCAGATTTATTCAACCAGTTGATTTATGGCAGCAGGCTTCCACTCCGCAGGCGAATTTACTTACTTCGTCGAATGGTTGGACGGTTTGTTCCCCTTCCACAGCAGGTGGTTACTCGGCTGTGGCTTATTTCTTTGCCAAGCAAATACATGTGGATCAGAATGTGCCGATTGGAATTATTCAAAATGCCATTGGAGGTACGCGCATTGAAGCATGGACACCACTCTCAGCTTTACAATCGACAACCGAATATGCATCCTGGTATACAAAAGCTACTACAACTACATTGCCTGCAAATCAGGTTTACGACCGAAAAAATTTCCCAACGGCAAACTTCAACGGAATGCTGGCTCCTTACACAAAAAATCCTGTAAAAGGCATCATTTGGTATCAGGGAGAAGAAAATCTTGGAATGGATGGTTCGGTGGCTATTCCACAATACGGAAATAAATTCAAAGCTACCATAAATGCATGGAGAAATGTATGGGGAATCAGCGATTTACCTGTGTTGTTTGTAGAACTTGCCAATTTTCAATACAGTAAAAACTATTCAAATCTGGGTGGTTCACGTGAAGCATTGCCTCAGTTTATAGCACAACAGCAAAAGGCAGCAGAATTGCCCGGAGTACACGGAGTTACTATCACCGATATTAGTAATTATACCGACATTCATCCTAATGAAAAAGCAAGTGTTGGTATTCGATTGGGAAATGCTGCGCTTGGTTATGTGTATGCTAAAAATATTGTTCCCAAAGCGGCTACATTCAAAGAAATGAGAAGTGAAGGCAATGCATTGCGCGTGTCATTTCATAACAACTCCGGTTTCAATATAAAATCGGGCACTGTACTCAACGAGTTTAAAATTGCCGGTTCCGATAATATCTATAAAAATGCAACTGCAATAATCAGTGAAAATGATATTCTTGTAAGTGAGGTTACCATTACTGAACCTCTGTCGGTGAAATTTGCATGGGACGAAGATGCCAAGCCAAATCTTTTCAATGGTTCGCAAAGTCCTGCTTCCCGCTTCTTTAAAAGTCTGAAAGCAAACAGAATTACTTTTAATTCTCTTCCCGGGGAACTTAACGTCGATCAGACTGAGATACAACTGCAGGCAACCGCACTTTCGGGTCTCCCGGTGACTTTTGCGAGTTCGAATCCAGAAGTTGCTTCTGTTGAAGGTAATGTTTTGAAAATTAAAGCTGTGGGTTCAGTTGTGATTACAGCATCCGAAAAAGGAAATACTGAATATGCTGCTGCTCCTGATGTGCAGCAAAACATTCAGGTAGTGTCACAAACGGGCATTGAAACTAATAATATAAACTCAGTAAAAGTTACTTTGCTGAACAACAATATGCTACGTATTGAAGGGCTCGAAGGAAAAACAAATATTACATTGCTGAACCAGAAAGGTCAGATTGTAATTACATCTTATTCAAACGAAAATGTTTGCAATTTAAAAGTTGACAAAATTCCTGTAGGAACTTATATCGTTTCAGTGACCGGTTCGACAGGCCGTACAACTCAAAAACTGAATTTATATTGAGTTATAAAGTGAATAACAAATCAACAATTAAAACAAAATAATTTGTTTTAATCAGTTGATTATCTGTAAATAAAAAATAATTATAGTTTCCATGAAAAAATCAATTTTCTTTGTTGTGCTGATGGTTTTAATGCAACCATTAAATTTGTCAGCTCAGAAAACAGCGAAAGATCAAAAGCAACGAGAAAAGGCAAACCGCTTGCGGAGCTCTGTGTCCGACTCTGCTTTTACAAAAGTATATCCCGGTAATCTTATTGAGGATGGCACATATCTGAAACTGGCCAGAGAAGGCTGGACTACTAAACAAATTTTTGCAATTACCGACGACTATGTAGCTAAAAACAGGGCTAAAGTTCGTGGAACTGCTTCCTACGGTGCTTATACCAAAGAATGGAGACCTTATTGGTATATGCTGGCTCCAAACGATACTATCAAACGTTTAAGTGAGCCTGAGTTTAACGCTTCGCTCAACAAAAAAATCAATAAAGCATTTCGTGCCGAAGCAGAGGATTATCAGCCGCGCCTTTTTTACACACCCAACGATAGGATGAAGGGAGTGCGTAACAAGGGTTATTTCCGTCACAATCCTGTGCTACCTTCCGGAGGTCGTATTCACTGGATAGTGACACATCCCACCGATTCAAATAAACTGATGGCCATTCCCGATGGCGATGGTATCTGGCGTACTGCCGATGGCGGACGAACCTGGGATCCGGTGACCGATCGCATACCCGATCGTTTTCACCGTTCGCAATCAAACGGTTACTGTATTCCCGTCGATCCCGACGACTGGAATCACTATTTTGCTTTTATGAGTAATGGAAATCCTGTATACGAAACTTTCGATGGAGGACAGAGCTGGACTCGCGTACCCAATGCCACTCACAAAGGCTTTAAACGCGGATACGGGTTTAAGGATGCACAGGGAAATATGAAATTTATTGGTGTGGAACGTAATACCTATACTGGCTGGGCCGGAAAGCTCTGGGTGAGCGATAATAAAGGTGTTACATGGCGCGAAGTTGTACTGACCAATGAGCAAAAGGATACTCAGAGCGATGGTTCAAAGGTGGCATGGCTTCAGGAATTTGCTTTCGATCCTGTTGACAGAAATACAATATATATCACCACTTCGCGCGGTATCCTTCGTTCTACCGATGGTATGGCTTATGTAAATGGTAAGTTTAATCTAGAACGAATGAGTTTCAAGGTGTACAATCAAACTAAAACACAGCTGCTCAGTGAAGGAACTTCATTTCCTGTTCCCACATCCGATGGACCAATGATGATAGAGGTGCATCCAAACGATCCGAACAAAATATGGGTGGCTCTCGGACAAAAAGGTTCTCCTCTTCAATCGGCAGTATTTTACTCAAGCGACAAAGGTCTGACATGGATTACACTCCGTAATTCTGTGGCTGGCATTGGAACAGGACCTGTCTTTGGCAACGAAGCTCCCGGTGGCTGGCTTGGTGGTTTTGCTGTAAACTTTAAGGATCCTACAAAACTTTATGGTTGCTCTATGAGTTCAGCAAAGAGTGTCGATGGCGGAAAAACCTTCAGCGAATATGCATGGGGAATCCGTATGAAAGGTTTTGATCCTAATGGTGAATTAAATGAAGTAAGTTGTTCGCGTCATAATGCCGACAATCACATGATGGTGTCAACGCCTTCGGGAAGAATTTTCCGTGGTTCAGACGGAGGTATGCTTATGGTCGATCCGAAGATAAACGGTGGCGATTGGATGAATATCTCCGGCAATATGGGACAGATTTTGTTCTATCGCGCCCGAGTAAACGAATTTGGCGATCAGACCATTGTTGGAAATACTCAGGATATTGATGCTCAGACTTATCGTTACGGACGCTGGGGAAACTGGCGTGGTTACGAAGGAAGTACTGTGGCTCTGAATCCTATCAGCAACGAAACATATTACTCGGGTGGGGGCGGAGGAACCATCGAAGGTACATCGTGGGGAGACTCATGGATTGAGGGTATTGGTAAAGCCGATGTGGCCACAGGAAACTGGTATCTCTGGAGGGGAAGCCGTAATATCGGTACCGAAGGAAATTATCGCGACCTTGGAGTGGTGAAAGACATTGGCCGTTCGGTACAACCGCTTACCATCAATACTGCAAATACCACAATGACTACCCGCGACTTTGCTCTTTGTCGCGATACAACCGTGGGAAGCAGTCTTATTGTGCTCCGCAGTGATCTCAACATCGTTCGTTTCGACAACGAAAGCACTTCATATGTGAATGTGCCACGTCCTACATTCAGCAATTATAAAGCTTCAGCAATTACCGTGAATCCCGATAATGTGCGTGAAATGTACATTGCCGATGACAATAACGGAATTCTGAAAACCGTTAACGGTGGTGCTTCGTGGAATAAAATTTCCTCTGGAATTCCTTCGGGAGTTGCTTTTAATAATATCTATTATCACGAAGGCAGTGGCGATATTTACGCTGTGTCTTCATCGAGTGGTATTTTCCTCTTGCGTAATGGCGAAACACAATGGCAGCTTTGGATGAAGGGTTATAATCCTGCTGCTTTTGGAGGTGCGCATATCAATTATGCAACTCAGGAAATGATGATTTACGACTATGGTCGTGGTATCTGGATTGCCGACCTCGAAACTCCTGCAGATCGTTTCTTCAAAAACGGTTTTAAAATCAAACAATTGTCGAATGTCAACGGAGTGCTAACCTTTGGTATTGATACCAAATGGGAAATTCCAATGTATTACAAATACGAATGGACAGTGAACGGAGTGGTTCAGACTGAAAGTCCTTATCGCTATTTCAGTTCGGCAAATGTAAAACCGGGCGACAGAGTACAGATGAAACTTACCTTGCGCGAAGCTCCGGATGTAAGCACCCTTTCTTCGGTTATCACAGTGGAAGCAGCGCAGGCTGTACAGACACAGTTTGCTTCAGGAAAGGCCATTCGCTCAACCGGAACAGGACGCATCGACCTTGGTCATCACGACTTTTTCGGCGAAGACTTTACTGTGGAAATGTGGGTGAAACCGGTGTCGACAGATCAGTCGGTACTTATTACAAACCGTAAATACGATACCCGCGATCAGCAGGGTTGGGTGCTCGGATTGTTTGGAGGAAATCTGACAATGAAATATGCGCCGAAATCGGAATTCCCGCAACCAACCTACGAAACAAAAATTGTTCAGGATCAAACTATTACTGGTGGTGCGGTTGCAGCCAATAAATGGTCACACATTGCTCTCACAGTACAACGTAACGGTAGTATAAAAATGTATGTAAATGGTGTACTGAAAACCACACGTACAAAAATGATGTCCGATTATGGTCTCAACAGCACACAGCCACTTTCGTTACTGGCCGATGGATATGAGTTTTATCCTGCCAATGCCACTATCGACGAATTGAAAATATGGAATCGTGCGCTTGAACTGAATGAAATCCGTAAAGGAATGACTGCCACACCTGCAAGCGCACTTCAGGGTCTGGTTTATTATAATGATTTTAATGCCGGATCAACTGAAAATCAGAAAGAAACATTTACCCGCAAGGGAATACGTTCCCGCATTCGTGCTGAGGTTACATATCCTGAAATGTCGATGGCTGTGGCTGCAAATCATGCGGTTTACGATACCATTACGCCAAATGCGCAGCTCATTATGAACGGTGATGAGAAAATTGTTTCGGTACGATCGCTCAATACACGCAACAACAGCAGCCTTATCTCACGTTTCGATAATGTATATACCGCTTCCAATATTCGTGGTATGACACCCGATCATTACGATGTGGCTCCGTATGTATATAAAATCGATATGTTCGATACAATACTTTCGACCGATTCGGTAGAAGTGAAAATGTACATTCCAAATGCTGCTGATTTTGATGGCGAAAGTGTGTATATGGCTTCGGCTGACAGAGAAGAGGCTCAATGGAAAGAAGTGCTTGTAGCTCAATACCTTCCGACTGAGAATTGTATCGTTGCTAAATTTAAGTCTTCGGAACTGAATGGTCAGTTGATTACAGTGGTAAAAGCAAAACCTGCCATTGCACTGACATTCCCGACTGCTTCGAACAGTGGTGTTTTACCTGTATACCGCGAAACGCAGAATACTACATCGTTCACAGCTAAATTGTTGAAATCAATGCCGGCTCCTGCGGGTGCTTATGGACTGATCAGTTCACGTCAGTTTGTACAACCAGGTTCGGTTACTTTTGGTGCCAGTACAACAGCTTCCGGCTCGCTGACTTTCAATACTGATTCACTTGGAAAATTCAATAGCATTAATCCGGTGACTATTTCAGGTGCTGACACCCGAATGATTCCGTTTGAACTTGGCTTGCAAAATAAAATTGCACCACGTTTACAGGGAACTTCTGTGATGTTCAATGGTGGTGGTTCCACAGTTGGTACTGCAGCTGATTATGCCGGACTGAATAATTCAAATACGGTAACTATGATGGGTTGGGTTCGTCTCGATCATACCGATATGATTACCACAACAGGAGTGAAACCTCTTATTTTCTTCCGTGGTGGTGGATCAACCACAGGTATGCATATTGAAAACGGAGAATTGCGTTGCCACTGGAATGAAGAATCGTGGAGCTGGAGTCTTTCAACAGGTTTGAGTTTCACAACAGATGATATTGGTCGTTGGGTTCATATTGCTATGGTTACTTCGCCGACTTCAATCACATTTTATATGAATGGTCGTAAATCTACTACCAACCGTACCATGAACCGCACAAGGGTGCTGAGTCCGTTAATGCTTGGTCGTAACAACGATGGTGAAACATGGTTTAAGGGTGCTGTCGATCAGGTAACTCTCTGGAATCGTTCGCTTACCGAAGCAGAGGTGATGAAATATATGCACGAAAGAGTGTATGCCGACGAAGCCGGTTTGGTTGCTTCGGTTACGATGGATGTGCGTAACGAATCGGGTGTGCTTGTAGAAATGAAATCGAACAGTGCAATGACTTTTGGTGGCAATATCGAAACCGATCACCGTTCGGCATTCCCATTCGGAGCTGTAAAACAAAGTGCACACAGCGGAACTGCGCTCACTGGTGTAGCCGACGTATTTGCAGTTCAAATGCCGGCAACACTGTTGGGCTCGTACTATCTGACTCAGTATGCACATATGCCTTACAATTATGTGATAAGTGGATTGGTGCCTGCATTTAAAGGGTTCTTCAGTGTAAATTATCCGAATGCTCAAACATTTTCGGGTGCGACCGATTCGGTGACTTTCGTATGTCGTCATTCGGCTATTCAGCAGGGCGATAAGTTGCGTCTGGCTATTCGTACGCTGGGATCAGAGGGCGCTTTTGTAACGAAAGCCACAGTTGTTGCTACTGAAAATGGTACAGTACAGGCACGTATAGCAGCAGCCGATCTGAAAACTGCCTTTGAAGGTATGTGGTTTACAAGTCCTGAAAATCTTCAGGTGGTAAAAGCCAGCATTCCCGAAGTGACCGATTTGAATAAAATTATTCTGAAAGACAACGAAATCGGAATTCCGGTTGAGTTCGAACGTACTTCGACCCGCACAGGCGGAAAAATCGATCTTCTGGTACGCGAATCAAATTTCGCTTCGTTCGATGTGCCTGAAATTGATCTTTCGCAACAAAATAAGCAAACGGTAATACTTCGCATTCAGCGCAATGCGGTAAATCCGCTGGCTTACAACAGCGTACAGGTTAGCTTTGTGGGTGCTGCAGGCAATCCGCTGAATTTTAAATTCGCACTCGAGCCAGTGGCACGGCTTAGCTTAATCAATGGAGGAACAGATACTACTTACACTGCAAAATCGACTTCAGCAGCGCTACAGGTAAATGCTGAGTTTATTCAGGGTGTTATCGATCAGCCGGTGACTGTTGATGTGAGCGGTGATTTGAATGCTGCAGTGTCTATCGGAACCGGACATCTGACTTCTTCAGCTGATAAACGTTTTGTAACAATCGACTTTGTGGATGCAACTTCCAAAATAAATGCAGGTTGGAGTACAGCTTCAAACCCGTATCTGTTCCCGTTTGTGATGAGTAAAGAGGAAAACAGAGCCCTTGATGGCGTATCGGCATTTATGTATCGTTACAACCAGAATACGAAGAACTTTATTGCTTACGATACCCGCTATTTCGATAGCAATATGCTCTTGCGTCCACTCGAAGGTTTTATTTTACAGAGCAATAGTCGTGCAGCATCGCTCGAAATGCATGCTTCCGCACGCAATACAAATTATAACCGCAGAAACACCGGATATTTTGTAATGTCGCAGGAGCAGGAAATCGAACTTGAACTCTGGCTCGATACTGTAATGTACGATCGCACTGCATTACGCTTTAATCTGGCATCGTCTAATGATTTTGTATTCGACGAAGATGCGGCTAAAATCTTCAGTACCGAAACAGTTACTCCGCAAATTTATACTGTGCTGAATGGTGATAAATTCTCGGTAAACAGTATTTATCCGGCCGTAATGGATATTCCTCTTGGTATTAAAACCTATAAAGCAGGTACTTTCAAATTCCGTCTGACAAAAGCCACTCACGATGTGCAGACTACCGTACATTTGGTTGACTTAACTACCGGTGAAACTGTTGCGCTTCGCGAGACAGGCGATATTTACAGCGTGGCACTGACTTCTGCTACAGGTGTGAACGAGAAACGTTTTGTGTTGCGAATCAGCGAAGTAAGTGCAGTCGATAATCTGCAGGCGCATGGTATGAATGTGTGGGCCGAACGCAATAAATGTTTTGTGTCAGGACTTACTGCCGGTTCACGGGTATCGGTTATCGATGCCAGCGGACGTCTTGTAGCCGATCAGACTGCTGATTCGGATACATGGAATGCAACTTTATCCACAGGTGTATACATGTTGCGTGTGATAAAAGATGGCAAAGAATTTAAAACCAAAATTATTATCAGATAAAAATTATACAAATACATGTCTCTGAAAATTTCAGAGATATGTATTTGAAAGTAATAAAGTTATGAAATAAGAGTGAACACGGAGGCTCAACATTGATGATGAACCAACGGTTATCGACCAACGGGAGATAAAATCAGACATTCGACTTCCATTTTACCATTAAAATTAATTATAAGCAGATGAAAACTAATTTCATTTTAAAAATAGCAATAGTACTTTCGGGCCTTTTTCAGGCAGGTGTCGTTGTGGCACAGTCGACCGAAAATGTACTGGAAATTCAAAGTTCACAAACTGTTCGGTTGAATGCTAATACCGTTATCGACAGACTGATTGTGAATGCTGATAAAGAATCTTCGGGCGAACTGATTATTGAATCGGGTGTGGTTCAGGTAAAGAAAATGACTTACCGTATGAGGCTTAAACCAGCCGAGTGGACTATGATAAGCCTGCCTTCAGACATCGCCAATCTGAATGATACAAATGCAACAAACATTGCCAAAGCCGGACTTATACAAAACAGCGGTGCGAAACGCTACCTTGTGAAACGCTATGATGCTCAGGCCCGTGCTATCGGTTCAGAGCCCTGGATACAGATTACAACTCCCGAAATGAAAGCCGGAGCTGCTTATCTTATTTATGTGGTTACAGGAACTACTGATATGTTCGATCTGGAATTTTACTTTGACAATGTAACCCTTAATTCAGCCAAAGCAGTAAACAATATGTTTGTGGATGTGGATTTGACGGGTAAAGAGGTTCTGAAAAATTACAATGTTCAGATTAACGCACGAAATATTAAAGCAAATACCCTGAATGTGGCTGTGTACAATGAGCCCGAAAATGTGGTGATACCTGTCAATCTTGCTGAAGCATTGAAAGATGCAGCTGTTATAATGACCGAAGAAAATGATGGATTTCGTATCACACTTCCGGATGCGCAAATAACGAAGGTGATTATTACAGACCGTAAAATGAAAAAGGTATTGAAAGCTGTTGAATATGTGGCACCTGCAGTGATCAGACTGGATGGTTTAAAGCCCGGCACTTACAAGGCTGTAATTGAGTACGGATCGGCTATGGAAGTGAAAACATTCAGGTATGCACCCGGAAAACGGGCTAAATGACTTTCACATAATTACAAAACTTATTTTTTTCGGAATTATTAATACTTGTTTAGGTGAAAATATAATTAAATATATATATATTTGTCGTCGAAAAATGAAATTGAATCAAAAATAAACTACAAATTAATAATAAATTTTATTATCCATGAAAAAAGTTCTCAATTTTCTGCTCATCGCACTGATGGCATTTTCACTATCGGTCCCTGTCGCTGATGCAGCAGTCAAAAAAACAGTCAAGCCCATCAAGGTTCATGTCCCTAAACGTGCCAAAGGACAAACTGATGTAGTAAACCTTGTTACTCCTAAAATGGAAGTGGTTCGTGTTGGTTTTATTGGTCTGGGTATGCGTGGACCGGGTGCTGTAAGCCGTTTTACACATATCGAAGGTACCGATATCAAAGCTCTTTGCGATTTGTATCCTGAACGTGTTGAAAATGTGCAGAAAAACCTAGAAAAAGCCGGTCGCCCACGTGCAGCTGCTTATTCGGGTAGCGAAGATGCCTGGAAACAGCTTTGCGATCGTAACGATATTGACCTTGTTTACATTGCAACCGACTGGAAAAACCATGCTCATATGGCTCTTTATGCAATGGAAAAAGGAAAACACGTGGCTATCGAAGTTCCCGGTGCTATGACCATGAAAGAAATCTGGGCACTGATTGATATGTCGGAAAAAACACGCAAACATTGCATGATGCTCGAAAACTGTGTGTACGACTTCTTCGAACTCACTACCCTGAACATGGCTCAAAACGGAGTCTTTGGCGAAGTGCTTCACACAGAAGGTGCTTATATTCATAACCTTGAGGATTTCTGGGGTTCATATACCAACAACTGGCGTCTCGACTATAACGAAAAACACCGTGGCGATGTATATCCTACTCACGGCCTCGGCCCGGCTTGTCAGTTGCTTGACATTCACCGTGGCGACAAAATGAACTATCTCGTAGCTGTGGATACAAAGCCTGTAAACGGTCCGGCTGCTGTAAAAAAACTTCAGGGTCGCGAATCGAAAGATTTCAAAAATGGTGACCATACGCTTACTCTTATCCGTACCGAAAAAGGTAAAACGATTCATATTCAGCACAATGTGGTGAATCCGCGTCCATACAGCCGTATGTATCAGCTTACCGGAACTGATGGTTTTGCAAACAAATATCCAACCGAAGGTTATTGTCTTCGTCCTTCGCAGGTGTCGTCGGATATTACGCCTAACCACGAAGATTTGAATTCACACGGATTTGTTTCAAAAGAAATTAAAGATGCTTTGATGAAAAAATACAAGCACCGCATTCACTCTGAATTAGAAGAAACCGCTAAAAAAGTTGGTGGACACGGTGGTATGGACTTTATTATGGATTATCGTTTGATTTATTGTCTTCGCAATGGCCTTCCACTCGATATGGATGTGTACGACCTTGCTGAGTGGAGCTGTTTGGCTGAACTTACTGCCATTTCGCTCGAAAATAACAGTGCTCCGGTGACTGTTCCTGATTTTACACGTGGCGCATGGAATAAGGTAAAAGGCTATAGACACGCATTTGCAGATTAATTTACGCTTGTTTAAATGCAGAATATACCGTAACTTATTTGCGGATATTCTGCATTTTTTTTACATGAAAATCTCCTTTTTGTTATTTTTTTAATGAGGTTGGCATGAACACTAAGCTATACTGAACTGGCTTTTTTTCGCTTGATTATCAGGGAAAGATGATATAAATCTGACATTCGAATTTTATGTGATGACTAAAAATCAAATAATTACAATGAAAAAACACATATTTCTCTTTTTATTTTCACTACTTTTTGCAGGTACTGTTTTTTCTCAACAAATATCTGTTGTACCCAAGCCGCTTAGTAGTATTGCGGGATCCGGTGAATTTATTTTTAGTAGTCAAACTACATTTTCCTACCCAGCGTATCAGGGCGACAGTATAAAGAAGATTGTTGATCAGTTTGTGCTCAATCTAACCCACGTCACTGGTTTCAATGCTTCCATAGTTTCTGAATCTGCTGATGCTTCGGTGAAACTCACGCTCAATAATACACTTGCTCCCGAAGAATATAAACTTAATGTGACTGCTACTGCTATCACCATCGATGCAGCAACTCCTTCCGGATTTTTTTACGCTTTTCAAACCATTAAACAACTTATGCCTGTCGAAATTGCTGCAGGTGTTCAGAATCCTCAAATTACAAAATGGGCTGTTCCTGCTGTGACGGTGAACGATAAACCGCGTTTTGGATGGCGTGGTTTTATGCTCGATGTGGGGCGTCATTTTTTCGATAAAGAACAGGTGAAGCGGGTTATCGACATTATGGCTACTTACAAACTTAACCGCTTTCACTGGCATCTCACCGAAGATCAGGGTTGGCGCGTAGAAATTAAAAAATATCCGAAACTTACTTCTGTCGGTAGCCAACGCAAATATTCTCAAATATGGGGTCATCCTGATGGCGTTTATTACGATTACATTCCTTATGGCCCGTTTTTCTATACACAGGACGAAATTCGTGAAGTGGTGGCTTATGCACGCGAGCGTTTTATCGAAATTATTCCCGAGGTGGACATGCCCGGACACTTTCAGGCGGCATTGGCAGCTTATCCAGAATACAGCTGTACTCCGAACAGCAAACACGAAGTATGGACCGATTATGGTGTGTCGGGCGATGTGCTCAATGTGGGAAATCCTGAAGCACTCACTTTTGTAAAAGATATTCTCGATGAAATTATCACACTTTTCCCTTTTAAATATATCCATATTGGTGGCGACGAATGCCCCACTAATGCATGGAGAAACAACGCTCAGTGTCAGGCACTGTTGGCCTCGCTCAATTCAACCAATTACCGCGATCTTCAAACTTATTTTTTCAAGGAAATTGAAAAACACCTTAATGCAAAAGAAAATCCTGCCGATCGCAGAAAAGTGATTGCATGGAACGAAACGCTCGATGGCGACCTTACCGGCTCGAATGTAACCATTATGGCATGGACGGGCGCAGCCAATGCAAGTAAAATTGCTGCGGGAAAGGGACTTGATGTGATTATGACACCGCAAATTCCTTTTTATATTAACAGAAAGCAATCTTCAGATCCAGCCGAACCATTTTCGCAGGGAAGTGGATCGGAAACACTCGAAGTGGTATACAACCACGAACCTGTTCCAACGGATGCTACATCGGCTATGCTTCCTTATTATAAAGGAGTGCAGGCTTGCTTCTGGACCGAACATGTGGAACATGGCTGGCATGTGGAGTACCTTATGTTGCCACGCATTGCCGCCGTAGCCGAAACCGGATGGAGTCCCAAAACATCGAAAAACTTCAACGATTTTGTAACCCGTATTCGTAAAGATACCACACTTTACAATCTGAAAGGCTGGAGCTACGGAAAGCATTATATGCGCGACAAAACCAAAGTAATGCCTCAGGTAAGCGACAATAATGCCACGCACTGGTTCCGTATTGTCACAGCTGCGGGCGATGCTACACGAAGTGGAAAATGTTTCGAACTTCTTGGCGAAGGTTCCCCGCTTTTAACTACTTACTCCACAGCCGCTGTTAACCGCTTATGGAGTAATGCGCCTGCTGACGAAACCGACAGAGCTTACACCTATCAGTGGTGGTGTCTCAAAGAAAATCCTGCGCAAAAAGGAGTGTATGCTCTTGTTAACAAAGCTTTGCCTTCGGGCTCGTTAAATCCGGTAGCTACTGCCGCTTCAAATGCCGGACGTTGGACTTACGATCCGGCGAATCTGCATTACAGTTTTGTGTTGGGCGAAAAATACCAGGAGTCAGGAAATAGCAAATTTTATTCGGTTCGCAGTACAAATTATACTTCGCTCTATTTGAACTTTGCACTTGGTGGACAGCAAAATGCCATCAATCTCTGGGCCGACCCACTCGATGGAAATGGTGGCATGATGGCTTTTGTACCTTTTCTCGAAACCGAAACAAAAGCACTGATCGCTACTTTGCGCGAAATGAATAAATATCTTGAATATCCTGCTTACGAAACAGGCGAAACGGATGCTCCCGGTGCATATTCCAAAGACAAACAAAATGCAATGCGTGCTGTGATGATGTCTGAATCGCAGGTTTATAATCTGAAAAATGTATCAGAAATTGATTCAGTACAACAACTTTACAGTACCTATCTGACTGATGTGAAAAACTCTCTTGCATATCCTCTGAAAGATGGATTATATTATATTGAATCCGCAAAATATCCCGGAGCAAGACTCTATCAGGGAGGCGATAATAAACTGAGATACAGAACCGGTGTGGAAAACGATTCCGCTGTGTGGCGTGTGGCAAGTACAGCAGCCATTAGCGGAACTTTTGCCCGTACCATTCAACTCCGAAACAAAGCTACTGACTACTGTATTGGCGCCAATGATCCTGTGGAACTGCAAACAGGAGTTTTTCTGTATAAAACCGAATTTAGTTTTGATAATCAGGATTGGGAATTGTCGGGTTACTCTGTAGGTAATTCTACGCGCATTTTCCCGATGCCCTGGCTTGCTTTGCAAAACCCCGGAACTATTGCCCGCAATGGTATGAGAGTACATGGTACAGGCTGGACTTTTGTGCCTGCCTCTACCACCAGTAATACCCAAAAACTGAATGCCGATCATCTTCAGGTATATCTTGTAAACAAGCGTATTCTGTTGAAAAACAGTAATACACAAGTTAGTGTTTTTAGTGTCAACGGCTGCGAAATACCTTATAGACCTGAAAGAGAATTTCTTCCGGGTGTATATGTGGTTCGTTCGGGTGCTCAGTCTGTTAAAGTAGTAATTAATTAATCCTTAGAATAATTTTTAAATGATGAGAAACAATTTTTTGAAAAAAGCCTTTTCTGTGCTTTTGACACTCACAGCTTCTGCTGTGGTTTGTGCGCAACCCTCTTTACTGAAGGTAATTCCCGAAGTGCAGAGCTTTGCAGTTTCGTCGGGTACTTTTAGTCCACCGAACAGTATTACTATCCTTGTAAAAAAAGCAAACTCAGATAGTTTAATGTCGGTAGCTAATCAGTTACGGGATGAATTGAAAACCATGTTCGGAACAACTGCTACTGTGGCCGAAACAAGTTTGAATACAGCGCCCGATAACGCAATTCTGTTGCGTATCAGCGATGTGAAACTTAAAAATACCGAAGCCTACAATATGAATATTGCTGGTGGAATCACTGTGGAAGGTGCTACACGTGTGGGAACATTCTGGGCTACAAGAACTATCCTCCAGTTGTTCGAAAATCATAAAACAGAAATTCCCCGCGGTGCAATTACCGATTATCCTGATTATCCGAGTCGCGGTTTTATGCTCGATACTGGTCGTAAATTCTTTACAATCGATTTCCTTCGTCACTATGTGAAGTTCATGTCGTATTATAAAATGAACGAACTTCAGGTGCATCTCAACGACAATGGCTTTAAGCAATATTTCAATAACGACTGGCTTAAAACCTATGCGGCTTTTCGTTTGGAAAGCGAAACTTATCCCGGACTAGCAGCAAAGGATGGACATTATACCAAAGCCGAATTCCGTGACCTTCAGTTAATGGGAATGCAATATGGGGTGAATGTGATTCCGGAAATTGATATACCTGCTCACTCGCTGGCCTTTACGCAATACAATCCGGCGCTTGCTGCTTCGAATACTGCTTACGGTATGGATCACCTTGATTTATACAAACCTGAAGTTTATGAGTTCTTCGATAAACTTTTTGCCGAATATATCACTGGCCCGAATCCTGTTTTTGTGGGTCCTGATGTGCATATCGGAACTGATGAGTATAACAGAACAGAGTCAAAGAAATTCCGCGAATTCACCAATTATTACATTAATCACATTGTCGAATTGGGAAAACGTCCGCGTCTTTGGGGTGCTATGCGTATGATGACCAACGACAATACGCCTGTACCTGCCAAAGGCGGAGCCGTTATCAATGCGTGGAGCAGGGACTGGATCGATCCTTTCAAATCTATCGAAGATGGTTTTAAAATTATTTCTACTCCTGATGCATGGCTTTATATTGTGCCTGCTGCAGGTTACTATCGCGATTTCCTCGATATTCAGTGGATTTTTAATAATTATCGTGCGGAAAAAGTAAACCCTTCCGAAACGCTTACTCCTTATCATCCATCGCTTTACGGAGCAATGTTTGCTGTGTGGAACGATATCTGCGGAAACGGAATTTCGCAACAGGATGTACACTTCCGTGTTTTACCTTCGATGCAGGTGGTTGGCATGAAACTCTGGAAATCGAATCCGACAATGACCTACGAAACTTACAGCGAACTTGCCAAACAAACATCTGAAGGTCCCGGGCTGAATATGGCTGGTTTTTATAGTGAAGACGAGCATCAGGCCATTAATGCTAAAATTACTGAGAATGCAATTGTGTTTGATGGAACTACTGAATTCCCGATAGGAGCAGGCGATCTTGGATATAACTACGATGTGTCGTTCGACCTGAAAGCCTATGCCGGAAATGCAACGAATGCAGTAGTGTTTGGCAGCGATTTTTCGAAACTGACTTTAAACACCAATGGAACCGGTAAACTTGGTTTCTCGCGCGATGGTTACACATATACATTTAATTATGTGCCTGAAAATAAATGGCAAAATGTGCGTATTATTGGCGATTTCAAATCGGTAACACTCTTTGTGGATAGCGTGAGGATTGAGAAATTAATGCCTTATACCAAAAACGGTTTCAGGTTTCAGCAAACACTCTTTTTCCCTCTGAAAAATGCCGGCGATGCGCAAAACGGATTCAAAGGGGAGCTTAAAAATCTGAAAACCGGACGTCTCGATATGGAAAAGCTTAAAGCAGATTTCATTGCAAGCAAAGTGATGCCGGAGTCAGGTAATTATTACATTAAATATGGCAATAAATATCTTACCAATACCAATTACAATGGTTCGGGCGGAAATCCTACTTTTCAGAATATGATTACTTATAGTGCATTAAAACCTAATCAGCACTGGACAATCACACGCGTTTCGGCTACTAACCGTTATAAAATTGTAAATACACGCGATGGCCGATACCTCAACGAACTTGTTGCATTCGGTGTAAATCCTTATTCCGATCTCTGGAATACATATAATTTCTACAAAAAGGATAGCCTGTATGCCATTCAGAATGATGGTAACTCAGGAAAAGGCTTTTGGTATGTCGAAAATAACCGACTGAATGCAGGTGACGAATCATACGATCCCGAAAATTATGTGGTTGAATTGATTCCTGTGAATGCTACCGAAGCGGAAACGCTTACAAAACGTGATTTAAAAATCCGTCAGAAAAAAGAATATGTTGAAGTAACAGGCGTTACAGCCCGCGAAATGTCGCTTTATACTCTTAGTGGAACCGTTTTCGCTACCAAACGCGATTCGAATATATTGATGCTCAATTCAATTCCGAAAGGAATGTACATTTTGCATGTGGTGACCGACGAAGATAAATACGGTAATTTTAAACTTAAATTTTGAGAATACGGTAAGTTTATAATTATGTTTGAATAATCCTGATTATTCAAAACAGCGAAAATAGTTTTTTAATTGTTGCAATGGGTCATGATTGAAGGCGGAATAGTATTCCGGCTCAATCATGACCTTGTTTTTTTTTGTGAAATAAGTAAGATGCCAGCGAAAAATTTTTACAAATTATGACATTGCGATATGAAGATGCGCTGTTTGTGAAATGATTTTTCAAACTGAAAATTGTTTAGCAGAAAGAATAATAGTGTATTTTATGATAATTTATAATCATATATTAAAATAATTTATTATATTTGTGCCCTATATTATGTATTGTTCTTTTATTTTGGGGTGTATACATTAAATATTTGCAAAACAAAAAAGCAGAACACAGTCTTATATAATCATTATTGCTTGATAATTGGCATTATTTCAATGATTTATATTTTTAGATTATGAACTGTAAAGCAGTACGCCCTGAATTCTCTGAATAAAAATGACCTTTAAATAATAGTTTTTAGTATGAAGCAATCTACTCCCATGAAACACCATTCTTTTTTTAAATTGAAACAAAGCTGCTTGTTAGTGCTTTTGTTTTTGCCCTTATTCCTTTTTGCGCAGGATTCAAAATTCACTCCTTACGACGAATTACCTGCGGTAGAAAAAATTCTTAAGCCTGATTATAACGAGAACTTTCCCGATTGGGCAAAAATGATGTACAAATACCCTGTTAACTTCAATGAGGTAAATACGGCATTTGCAAGATGGGAAAAAGATAACAAAGGTGTGAAAACGCCTATTTTACGTTATTACAAATTATGGCGTCGTCATGTGGAGCCATTTGTGCAGTACGATGGTACAATCGAATTGCCTGATATGAATGTGCTGAAAGAAAATCTCAGAAAAGCACAATCGCCTGAATTCCAGATGCAACGTGCTCCATTAAATGTAAAAGCAGCAAACTGGAGCTTCCTTGGTCCGAAAGAAACTTTCTGGTTAAACGAAAGCGGAAGTGCAACAACTCCAAAACCTGCACCATGGCAGGCCAATGTTTACTCAATTGATGTTACTGAAAATAATCCGGATGTTGTATATGCAGGTACCGAAACAGGTTATGTAAACAAAACAACCGATAAAGGTAAAACTTGGCAGACGAAAGGGCTTAACTATCCGTTTGGTGGTGGAGTAACTGCCATCGCTATTCACCCTACAAATCCTGATACTGTTTATGTGGCTGCCGGTAGTAGCATGCACCGTTCGTTTGATGGTGGTGAAACCTGGAGACGAAGTGTGAATGGTACATTTTACGGAAACAGAATGAAAATGGATTATAATAATCCATCGAAAATTCTTGTTTCGAGTGATCAGGGAATATGGATGACTACAAATCAGGCGCTTACATGGGTTCGGAAAACAACTGCCGAAACATGGGATGTGGAATACAAACCCAACAATCGTTTCGATACAGTATATGCTTTGTCCAAGTCGGGAAATTACTTCAGAGTAATCCAGTCATTCGATGCCGGTAGTACATTCTCTGAAATTACATCTTTCCCAACTGAAATTCCAAACGCTTCTGGTGGATTACTTGCTGTAACTCCTGCTAATCCTAATGTGCTTTATGTCGTAATGCTCAGCAGAAATACTGCCGGAACCGAAGTTCCTTTCATTTATAAAGGTACTTATGCCAATGGCGAATGGACATGGGCCCACAAATATACCGGATATACCGGTTTGAGCAGTGGTTCGGGACTTACCAACGGACAGGGATATTTCGACCTTGTACTCGAAGTATCTCCTAAAAATGAAAATATGCTTTATGTCGGAACTACTTCATTGTATAAATCAATGAATGGTGGCAGTACTCTAACACCCGTAGGTGGTTATCAGGGTTCTTTTTCAATTCACCCCGATATTCAGGATATGAAAATGCTTTCGAATAACGATACGTGGGTTTCTACCGATGGTGGTGTGAACCTCAGTACCGATCAGTTTACCACACCGGAAGGCCATTTGGCTCTCAATCATAACCTTTTGGGTTCTGATATGTGGGGATTCAGTCAGGGCTGGAACGAAGATATTATTGTGGGTGGCCGTTATCACAACGGAAATACAGCCATTTCGGATATGTACAACTACAAAGCACTCCGTATGGGAGGTGGTGAGTCGCCAACAGGCTGGGTGCTGCAGGGTAAGAGCCGTCATGCTGCTTTTGATGACCTTGGCGATGGCTGGATTCTGCCTAAAACTGCCGAAGGTAAACCTGAAGGTCGTTTTATCTTCAGTAAACACCCGAATATGGACCAGTATGGTGGTTTGCGAAGCAATGTAGCCACACATCCATGGTATTCAGGAACTTTGTATCTCGGTAGCGAAAATGCTATCTGGGTAAGCCGTGATTTCGGAGCTTCTTTTGAACTGCTTTATGAATTCCAGGATCGCGTGAGATATCTAGATATCAGCTATTCAGATCCGAATATTTTATATGCCGATATTGTGGGATCAGGATTCTACAGCTCTCAGGATGGTGGAAAAACATGGCAAAGACCGTCTAATGTCAATGCTCCTGCATGGAATGGTGCTATTGCTTTTGCCATTTCGCCGAACAATCCTAAGGTTGTTTACGCTTCACGTCAGACCAATGCCACCAGCGAAATGTTTATCACCAAGGATGGCGGTGAAAACTGGGCACAGTTCTCTGCTCTGACACGTTCGATTAAAAGTATTGTAGTGCAGCCTACCACCGATGGTAAAGACCTTATATATGCCATCACTACCAATGTGTCGGGTAAATCGGCCACTGTGATGTATAAAAAGGAAGGTGAGTTTTCGTGGACCGATTATGGTACAGGCTTCCCTGCAGGTATGCGTCCTATTTCAGCTGCAGCCTTCTATCGCGATAGCAAACTGCGTGTTGCCGGTAATGCGGGTGTGTGGGAATCGATGCTTGCAGT
The DNA here is from genome assembly GCA_009929375.1 of Bacteroidia bacterium. GTDB lineage: Bacteria > Bacteroidota > Bacteroidia > Bacteroidales > Paludibacteraceae > Paludibacter. The sequence goes on along the minus strand of SAAO01000001.1, from coordinate 119,791 downwards.
GCCCGATTTCACTCCTATCATTACTCCGTTTGTAGAAAAGGCTGTGTACACCTGTACAACTGACACAGTGAAGTTCGATGACCATTCTATGCTGAATCACCAGAATGCAACATGGAGCTGGGAAATAACTCCTGCACCTGCCTATATTTCAAATGTAAACGCCCGTAACCCGAAAGCCATATTTGATGTGCCCGGAAAATACACTGTTACATTGAAAGTAAATAAAGACGGAGTGGAATACAGCAAAACCATTCAGGATATGTTTGAAGTTAAATCGTGTCCATCCGTTGATGATTGTTCGAATCCTGCTGAGCTGCCTAAAAACATCTGGAAACTGGTATATGCCGACAGCTATCAACCGGGTAACGAGCCTGCAAAAGCTTTCGACGGAAATCCGGCTACTATCTGGCATACTGCCTGGGGTACAAACGAACCACAGCCTCCGCACGAAATCCGTATTGACCTTGGTAAATCGTACAGCATTAGTAAAATGATTTATCTGCCACGTACCGATGGCGCAAATGGACGTATTGCTAACTACGAAGTGTATATTTCGGACGATAAAACAAACTGGGGAACTGCTGTGGCTACAGGTACTTTCGAAAATAACTCAGCACCCAAAACAGTGAAGTTTACTGAAAAAACCGGACGTTATGCCCGCTTACGTGCTTTGAGTGAAGTGAATGAAAAAGCATGGACTTCGGCTGCCGAAATTTCGTTTGTTGGTTGTAATCTGACTACAGGAGTGGAAGAGCTGCTTCGCGATCAGATGATAAATGCATTCCCTGTTCCTGCAAATTCGCAGATTTCGGTTACACTTCCGTTCAACGATGGAATTAACCCATACAGCTATACTGTTTACAATGCTGCTGGCCAGCAAATCGAGAGCGGACTAGCAGAAAGTAGTCTGAAAGTGCTTCGTATCGATGTAAGCGAATATCCCTCTGGTTATTATTTTGTGAATATTACCGATAGCAAAGGAATTAATTATCGTGCGAAGTTTACACGCAATTAATTGTTAAACGATTGATTCTGGACAAAGGGTATCGTTTTGATACCCTTTGTTTATTTACATTCACTCTGCTTTCTACTTTGTATTTTGTGTCTTTTCCTGTATATCTGTGCTTAAAAAAAGAATGACAAAGCTTGAAAAATAAGTTTGTCTCCATATTGTTTTTGTTGTGCTTCATTGCACCTGTAGTCACTGCAGTTCTTGTTTTTCATGCCGAAAGAAAATCAATCAGAAGGGAAGTAAAATGGAAAATGATAGCCGGGCTTGACGACAGTGAACTTGTATTGCTCAGATTTCACAAAGATGCAACCAAAACGGATTTGCGCTGGAAACATTCTCGGGAGTTCGAATATCAGGGTCAGATGTACGATATTGTGAAAACGCAGGAGAGTGGCGATAGTATTTTTTATTACTGCTGGTGGGACTATGAAGAAACTCAGCTTAACCGAAAACTAAGTTCGCTGGTAACTATGGCCTGGGGAAGCAATCCCGGCCACAATCATACCCGTCTTCGTCTTTTGTCTTTTTATGTGTCGCTTTATTTCAACACCTCATTAAGTCAGTTTACTTTTTTAGCTTCTGTGCCGCTTTTGCGACAAGAGGAAAAACTTATTTTTCCGACTCCTTCAATTCATCCGATAAATCCACCTCCCGAAACTTTCCCATCCGTTTTTTTGTTCCTGAAATAGGCTGATAAAAGTGTTTTATAAAATGCAGTAAATCAGAACTGTTTTCAGTGAAGATAACGATGTTTTTCTTTATCAAGAAGGCGCGCAGTCCGGTAATGGTTTGTGATGTCTGATTTGCTGTGTCGAAAAAATGAAATTTTTTACGCAGTTTTGCATCGTGTTTCCAATGAATAGTCTTTTATGCTGCCATTCATTTTTCAGGAACTTATATTAATCAAAAAAGAACATAATATTTTATACAATAGAGCTTATATAAGTTAGAAAATAAAGTGAAATGTTTTATTTAAACGCAAAGAAAGCGAAGTTATAAAGATGCGAAGAAAAACTGATAAGTTTTTCTCTTTGCGTCCTTTGCGGGGTATTTGATAAAAATAGAAAGAGGATATTCTCTTTGCGATCTTTGCGTTTAAACTCAAAAATATGATTTTATCACCAACTTATATAATAGTCAATACAGATAAGAGAATGATTTTAAGTATATTAAAAAGAAAAAATCCCGAAAGTTGCACTAAGAGCAATAGCCGGAATTTATTTCTGAAGTTACTGCTGATATTTCTGTGCATGGGGTCTGCCACACGGAGTTTTTCGCAGTTGCTCACGGTTGTGGATGTACAAACCGGTGAAGCACTCGAAATGGCTACCATTATGAGCACAAAACCTGCACTCTACGCAGTAACCAATGCACGCGGACAGGCCGATATCTCAGAATTCAGGAATTCGGCCCGTATCGAAATACGAATGCTGGGCTATAAAACGGAGCAACTGGCTTTTTCTGAAATTGAGAAAAAAAGTTTCAGAATTGCCATGCAACCATCGGCCATAAATTTCGACGAAGTAGTGGTTTCGGCCACACGCTGGAGTCAGGTGTCGAAAAATATTCCTGCTAAAATTGCTGTATTTTCACCCAGAGAAATGGCTTTACAAAACCCGCAAACAGCTGGCGACCTGCTCGGTGCTACCGGCGAGGTGTTTATTCAGAAAAGTCAGCAGGGTGGGGGAAGTCCCATGATAAGGGGCTTTGCCACCAACCGCCTTTTATACACTGTGGATGGCGTGCGTATGAACTCTGCCATTTTCAGAGCCGGAAATATCCAGAATGTAATTTCCATTGATCCTTTCAGTATCGAAAGTACAGAAGTGTTCTTCGGTCCGGGATCGGTTATTTATGGCAGCGATGCAATTGGTGGTGTGATGAGTTTTCAGACTTTGACACCGCAGTTGTCACTCACCGATAAACCGCTGATTACAGCCAAAGCTGTGATGCGCTATTCTTCGGCAAGTAATGAAACCACGGGCCATTTCGAACTGAAAACAGGCTGGAAAAAGTGGGCTTCGGTTACCGGTATTACATTTTCAAAATATGGCGATCTGAAAATGGGTAAATACGGTCCCGACGAATATCTGAAAAAATTCTATGTGTTACGCATGGACAATACCGATCATTCGGTTGAAAATCCTGATCCAATGTTACAGACACCGGGTGCATATTCGCAGATCAATCTGATGGAGAAAGTGCGCTTCAGTCCGAACAATCACTGGGATTTTCAGTACGGATTTCATTATTCCGAAACTTCGGAATATTCGCGTTACGACAGGCTGATGGAAACGCAGAACAGCGGTTTACCCGCATACGCTGTGTGGAACTACGGTCCGCAGGTGTGGATGATGAACAATCTTTCGGCCACTCACAAAGCGCAGAATCCGCTTTACGACCGAATGACCCTGCGTTTGGCACAGCAGTATTTTCAGGAAAGCCGTATCGACCGTAAGTTCAACCATCACCGTTTGCGCACTCAGCTCGAAGAGGTACAGGCTTATTCGGCCAATCTCGATTTTGAGAAAGTGCAGCAAAAGCATAAGTTCAGCTATGGTCTGGAGTATGTGATGAACGATGTGAATTCCGAAGGTTCGGCTACAGATATCCGCGATGGATCTGTTATTGCAGTTCCCGATCGTTATCCTGCTTCGAAATGGAGTAGCGGAGCCGGTTATCTGAATTATCAGTACAGTGCTTCCGATAGGTTTTTACTTCAGGGTGGTGTGCGTTACAATTTCTATAAGGTTGTTTCGGATTTTACACGTCACCTGAGCTTTTATCCTTTTGGATTCAGTACTTCCACCATTCAGAACGATGCTGTAACCGGAAGTTTTGGTCTGGTGTACCGTCCGGATGAAAGCTGGAAAATAACAGCTTCGGCAGGCACTGGTTTCAGAGCTCCGAATGTGGACGATATCGGTAAAATTTTCGACTTTGTGTCGGGTGAGGTCATTGTGCCTAACACTGCATTAAAGTCGGAATATGCTTGGAATGCAGAACTGGGAATATCAAAAATTGTAGCCGAAGTTCTGAAACTGGACGTTACAGGCTTTTATACCTTTCTCGATAATGCAATGGTTCGCCGTGAATTTAAGGTCAACGGAGCCGACAGCATTATGTATAATGGCGAAATGAGCAGGGTGTATGCCATTCAGAATGCTGCTTATGGAATCGTGTATGGCTTCAGTGCAGGTTTTGAGCTTAAACTGCCCGAAGGATTCAGTCTGAGTTCGCGTTACAACTATCAGACGGGTACCGAGGAAATGGATAATGGAACGGTGTCTTCATCGCGGCATGCGGCTCCTGCTTTTGGTTTGACACGCTTCTCGTATCAGCGCGAGAAGTTGCAGCTTCAGCTTTATGCCAACTATTCTGCCGAAGTGAGCTTTGCCAATCTGAACGAAGAGGAAAGGCAAAAACCTGTGATATATGCCAGGGATACAAATGGAAATCCGTATTCGCCGGCATGGTACACACTGAATTTCAAAGCGAAGTATCAGTTTAATCCCGCACTGGCTGTTTCAGCGGGTGTCGAGAATATCACCGATCAGCGTTACCGGCCGTACAGCTCAGGTCTGGTGGCTGCAGGACGTAGTTTTATTGTGTCCCTCAGGGCTGGATTGTAGAAGTTTTTTATTAGCCGGACAATAGTCCGGCTTTTTTTTGCGTTTTTAATTTTATTTCCGACAGTTGTAAGTCAGATGATAATTTTGTCGTTTTTCAGACCGAAAAGATTATTATTAAAAAAAAAAAGCTACTTTTGCATCACAAAATAAAAATTAATTATTTTTATAAAGTGTTTTTTGTATATTTCTGTTGATTAAAGTGATATATTCGGTCAAAACGTAATTTTCAGTTGTTTTTGTTTTAATGTAAAGTTGTTTTTTTTTTTTTGACATATAATTATTAAAAAGAGAACTGCTTGCGTGTGTGCTTCAACTGAAATTAATATGGTTGGACAGAATGACTTAAAAATCATAGAATCAATTACTAAAACCTGAAAATAAGCATGTTTACATATAATTGCTGTTGTTGATGAAAAAACATGGGCTTAAAATGTTTTTCGGCTTATATCTGACTTAAAAACACAATTATTTATATATGAAACAATCTTTCATTGATGAAATCCGATCTGGTTCAAAAGGAGCTTCTCTCAAAGTAGAAATTATCCGTTATTACATTCTGAATGGTAATAACACCATTGCTGAACTAAGTAAAGAACTCAACCTGAGTGTGCCCACTGTTACCAAACTGGTAAGCGAACTAATGGAAGACGGTTTTGTTGCAGACTTCGGAAAGCAGGAAACTGCAGGAGGCCGTCGCCCGAATATGTATGGTATCAAACCCGATTCCGGTTATTTTATGGGTGTGGATATTCGCGACTTCGGAGTGAATATTGCTTTGATAAACTTCAATGGAGTAATTGTAGCCTCACAAAAGGAAATCCCTTATAAACAACAAAATACGCCCGAAAGCCTCGATGTGTTGTGCGAAATTATCAATAATTTTATGCACAAACTCAGCATACCCAAAGAAAAAATTCTGAATGTGGGTATTAATGCAACCGGACTTGTAACCACCGACAGCGGACATAAATACAGTCGTTATTTTTTTAACGAACAGCCGCTCAGCGAAATTTTCAAACAGAAACTCGGACTTCATGTAACCATCGACAACGACTCACGTGCCATGGCTTATGGCGAATATATGTGTGGTGCCGGAAATAACGAACGCAATGTGATATTTGTGGACGTAAGCTGGGGTCTTGGCATGGGAATTATCAATAATGCCAAATTGTATTACGGAAAATCGGGTTATGCCGGTGAGTTTGGTCATATGAGCGTTTTCGACAACGAAATAATGTGTCACTGTGGCAAAAAGGGGTGTCTTGAAACACAGGCTTCCGGTTCGTACATTCATCGCAGGGTGCTTGAGGAAATTGCAAAGGGAAATTCTTCTGTACTTCAGAAAAAAGTGGCCAGAGGTGAAAACCTGGTGCTCGATGACATTGTAAAAGCAACCCTGAAAGGTGATATGCTGGCCATAGAACTTGTGGAGGAAGTGGGATATACACTTGGTAAACACATTGCCGGATTAATCAATTTACTGAACCCCGAACTGGTTATTGTGGGTGGTGCTGTGGCTCAGACAGGCGATTATCTGCTTTTCCCGATCAAAAGTGCCATTCGTAAATACGCACTGAATCTGGTGGGCAACGATACTTCTGTGAAACTGAGCAAGCTCGGCGATACTGCCGGGGTGATAGGAGCCTGTATGCTTGCCCGTAGCAAAATGCTCAGCCTTATTTAAATTCTGAGTTTTAAACATACATTATCAATATAAACTGCTTTTATGATGAAATGCCCGTAATTGTGGTTGTAGCAAAATAATTATAGTATGAAACAAACGTTAGCTGAAGAAATTCAGTCGGGGACCAAAAGTGCTTCGCTGAAAATCAACATTATTCGTTATTATATTCTCAATGGCGCCAATACGCTTGCCGAACTCGGACGCGAAATGGATCTGAGTGTGCCTACAGTGACCAAACTGGTGACTGAATTGATGGAAGATGGGTATGTCGTGGACTTCGGTAAACAGGAAACTGCCGGTGGAAGACGTCCGAGTCGTTACGGTGTAAATCCTGATTCAGGATATTTCATGGGTGTGGATATGCTCGATCATAGCGTAAATATGGCTCTTATTAACTTCAATGGCAATATTGTATATTCGCAAATGGATGTGCCGTTTAAGCAGAGCTATGATACACAGTCTGTCGACCAGTTATGCGATATCATTATATCATTTATTTCAAAACTACCTGTATCGAAAGATAAAATCCTGAATGTGGGAATAAACATATCCGGTCGTGTAAATGCTGAAACCGGACACAGTTATACCCGTTACTATTTCAGCGAAACACCTATCAGCGAAATTCTGAAACAAAGACTGGATTTGTTCGTAACCGTTGATAACGATTCGCGTGCCATGGCCTATGGCGAATTCATTAGTGGTGTGGTGAAAAACGAAAAGAACATTCTGTTCGTGAATGTGAGCTGGGGGCTCGGTTTGGGTATTATTACCAACGGAGAACTTAATTACGGAAAATCGGGTTTTTCAGGTGAATTTGGCCACAACAGCGTTTTCGACAATGAAATAATGTGCCATTGCGGTAAAAAAGGTTGTCTCGAAACGCAGGCTTCCGGATCGTATATTCACCGCCGCATTCTCGAGAAAATTGCCGAAGGACAAAGTTCAATTCTGCAGAATAAGGTGAAAGCCGGTCAGGAAATTTTGCTTTCGGATATTATTTACGCTACGTTGGCTGGCGATATGCTCTCTATCGAACTTGTCGAAGAAGTGGGTTTTACACTCGGAAAACATATTGCAGGTCTTATCAATCTGCTCAATCCCGAAATGGTGATTGTGGGAGGTTTATTGTCGAAAACCGGCGATTATTTAATGCTGCCGATACAGAGTGCGATACGTAAATATTCGCTGAATCTGATTGGAAACGATACCACCCTTAAGCTTACCCAGCTTGGCGAAAGTGCCGGAGTTGTCGGAGCATGTATGCTGGCACGAAGCAAGATGTTGCATCTGATTTAAGATTACGGAAGAAATAAATTCTCTATAGTTTTTAAAAAGTTTTGGTTTAGCACAATACCAAAACTTTTTTTTATTTTAATATATGTGTTTTGATCTCAATATAAAGTTATTTTAATATATTGTTAGTCGATAAATTTATTATCTTTGCATACACTGTAAGTTTGGTTTTGTCGTTCGAATCGTTTTCAGGGATTCTGAAACATTTACAATGCCTTCTGCAGCATAACACAATGATTTTATAAACAGGACAAAACTACAGATATGAAAACCTCATTTGTCGAAGAAATTGAACTGGGTTCGAAAAACGCCCTTATCAAACTGAATATACTCCGCTATTTTATAAACAATGGTGAAAATACGCTTCCTGAACTTGGTAAGGAAATGGATGTGAGTGTGCCCACTGTGACCAAACTGGTAGGGGAGCTTATCGAGGATGGTTTTGTGATCGACTTTGGAAAACTTGAAACCACCGGAGGTCGTCGCCCCAATATTTACGGACTTAATCCTGATTCAGGTTGTTTTTTAGGTGTTGATATTAAAAGATTTAAAGTCAATATCGCACTTATTAATTTCAAGGGTGGACTTGTAGGCAAAGTTTACAGCACTCCGTTCTTTTATGAAAATACACAGGAAAGCTTTGATGAACTTTGTCAGATTATTACTGCTTATGTGGATAAGCTTTCGATGCCAAAATCAAAAATTCTGAGTGTAGGTATTAATATCTCGGGTCGTGTAAATACGCAAACCGGTCACAGTTATAGCCTGTACTATTTCAATGAGCGTCCTCTCACCGAAGCTTTTCACGAACGTCTCGGACTGCATGTGACCATTGATAACGATTCGCGCTCAATGGCTTACGGTGAATTTATGAACGGTGTGGTCAAGGACGAAAAGAATATCTTTTTCATTAATGTAAGCTGGGGCCTGGGAATGGGTGTGATTGTGGATGGAAAACTCTATTACGGAAAGTCGGGTTTTTCAGGTGAATTTGGCCATATTCCTGTATTCGATAACGAAGTAATATGTCATTGCGGAAAAAAAGGCTGTCTCGAAACCGAAGCTTCCGGCTCTTATATCCACAAACGTTTTCTTGAAAAAATATCCGAAGGTAACAGCTCAATTCTCGATAAAAAAGTAAAAAAGGGCGATTCAATAACCCTCGAGGATATACTCGATGCTGCTTTAAACGATGATATACTGGCCATCGAACTTATCGAAGAGGTGGGCAATAATCTTGGTAAGCAGATTGCAGGTCTTATCAATCTCTTTAATCCTGAACTGGTGGTAGTGGGTGGTTCGCTGGCTCAAACCGGTGATTATCTGTTACTTCCGATACGCAGTGCAGTGAAACGTCATTCGCTCAACCTTGTAAGCCGCGATACGCAGATAAAACTCAGTAAACTTGGCGATAATGCAGGAGTAATCGGTGCATGCCTCATGGCACGAAGTAAAATGCTGGGCATTATCTGATTTTAAAACATATTTATTTTATGAAGCACATTTGGATGAATATCCGAATGTGCTTTTTTCTTTTTATGCGAATGCATATATTAATATTATTTTGAAATATATTTTTCAAAAATAGCGGTGTAAATAAAAAATAATTTATATATTTGCACACATAATAAATAAATTAATAAAGTAAGGCTGGTGATTGTCTTGTGTTGCATTTATTGATTTGTTATTTATTGATAATTAAATACTTGTACCTGGTTGATAAGTTGTGAGCTCATTCTGAATGATACACAACAACTTGTTTGAATTTAAGAATAGTATGTTGATAACCAATGATTCGGTTCGTGAACCGGAAGGCAGCTTAAAGAGCTATTTTGAAGATTGCAGTAAATGCTATCTTACTGATCTTGAAAAAAACATTCTGCCATTCTGGCTTGAGCATGGTCTCGATAAAGTAAATGGTGGATTTTATACATGTGTCGACAGAGATGGCAGCCTTATGGACACCACAAAGTCGGTTTGGTTTCAGGGACGGTCAGCATATGTGTTTGCACTGGCTTACAACAAAATAAAGAAAAATCCCGTGTGGCTTGAAGCAGCCGGATCGGCAATCGGATTTATAGAACGCTATTGTTTCGATACCGATGGACGTATGTTTTTTGAAATAAGTGCCGAAGGAACAGGTTTGCGCAAACGCCGTTATCTTTTTTCCGAATGTTTTGCTGCCATTGCTATGGCCGAATATTCGAAAGCTACAGGCGATAAATCCTATGCCGAGAAGGCGCTCGATTTGTTTCGCCTGATTATTCATTACAAGAGTACACCGGGGCTTTTAGAACCGAAATATTCGTCAGCAGTGGATATGAAGGGGCTTTCGTTGCCAATGATATTGCTGAATACAGCCATTCGTATACGTGAAGTGGTGAGTGACGCTTTACCCGACAGCCAGATTGAAGAATCGTTGTGGGTAATAAAAAATCACTTTCTGAAACCGGATTTCAGGGTGTTGCTCGAAAATGTAACTGCTAACGGAGGATTTATCGATTCGAATGCCGGACGAACAGTGAATCCGGGTCACAGCATCGAAGCAGCATGGTTTATTCTGGAGGAAGCCGAACACCGTGGCAATGATCCTGAACTGATTAAGCTTGCCACTACCATACTCGACTGGTCGTGGGAAATTGGTTGGGACAAAGAGTACGGAGGACTGTACAATTTCCGTGATTGCAAAGGTTTACCACCACAGGATTATTCGCAGGATATGAAATTCTGGTGGCCTCAAACCGAAGCATTGATTGCTTCCCTGTATGCCTTTAAGCTTACAGGTGATCTGAAATACTACGAAATGCATAAAACGGTTCATTCGTATATGTACAGAGTTTTTCCTGATAATGAATATGGTGAATGGTATGGCTATCTGCATCGCGATGGCTCAGTAGCTCAGCCGGCCAAAGGTAATCTTTTCAAAGGACCTTTCCATATTCCGAGAATGATGATAATTGCTTCTCACTTATGTGATGATATAAATATTAATCCCAAACTGTTGCTGCAGGTTAGTGAGGCTGAAACAGCCCTTTAGTTTGTAGTGGCAGCGAATAGTAATTTTTCTATTTTATTTGATCAGTTTTTTATAATTCGTTTAACCTGTTCTGCCCTCAAAAGGCAGAGACCTGAATTCTGATAGTTTATCTGCATTTGAAACTCTTTTTTTTGGAATAAAAAAAAGACACAGAGGCTGCCCTGTGAAGGCCAGCCTCTGTTGCATCTTATAGAATAGTGATTTGTTTGAATTGATGCTACATCTTTACAATCTTGGTTTTGTAGCTTCCTGCTTTGAGTATATAAATACCTTTCTGCAATTGTCCGGCAGGTATTATTTCGCGGGTGCTTTCACTGCGTTTGCTGAATACCTTATGACCCGACAGATCGTAAATCTCAATATTTTCGCCCAACGCATTTTCCACTACAATCATATCGCTTACCATACCCGGATATACTTTTATTTCGGGCTCAGTCCACGAAGGTACATCAGCACCGAAACTGTTGCTGTAGTTGCAGGTCATCGATTTAATGGTCCATACGCTGCTGCCGTCGGGAACTCTCGAATAGCTCAGATTCTGAGTCAATGCAGGCACGCTGACCGAGTCGACAAGCACAAGGTCGTTTTGATAATTGTAACGCGAAAGTACAAGTTTCTCGCCATCCTTGCTGAGTTTGAAATTCAGGTGCAGTGCTCCCTGTTCGGGTTGATCGTCGGCCCAGAGTACCAGATATCCTTTTGCAGGAATGGTGGTAAGGGCAGGCTGGTTGGCAGGAATCTGAATAAATACAGGATTGTAAGGCGTATCAGAAATATACCAGCCACCAATGTTCACTTCCCTGTCGCTGCCATTGTAAATTTCAATATAATCATCTGTTTCACCGTTTTCGTCCTGAATTACATTGTTGGTGGCTACCACTTCATTGATATATACTTTCAGATCTTTGTCAGGATCTTCAAAAACAGTTTGCTCGTAAACGGCCTGCAATGTAAATGAACTGTTCAGAGTACCCGAATATACAGCTGACGTGATAGTCTGCTCGTTGAGGGCAGTGCTGCAGGTCATTTGCAGATTGAATATAAGGTCGGAGCTGGTGGCATTTGTCTGATGCACTTCCACGGCAATTATATTTTCACCTTCGGTAAGCAGATTCCTGGGTACATTGAAAGTGCCTGTCACACCGTTGTTGTAAGTGGTGGAGACTGTATTGAATGCAATCGTACCGGCAGGCATATTTACCCTGCCCACTTCGGTTCCGTTTACATACACAACTGCGCCATCGTCCACATAAGTGCTGATTACAAAATTATCCTTTGATGCAAGACCGCTTATGTTTACAGTTTTGCGGAAGTAGGCTGTGATGTATTTGTTGTTTGCATCTGTACCATAGCCGATAGTGGTGCTATGTCCCAGATTTCCATATCCCAGCGGTGCGTTTCCACTCTTCCAGTTTGTGTCGGCATAAGTTTTCCCAAACCAGTTGATGTTTGGGGTGGCATTTCCATCCCAGTATTTCCAGCTTTCGTTGTTGGCAATAAGGGTCGCTGTGCCGGTACCTGCCGAAAGCAGCCAGTGTTTGAATTTGTAACCTGCTACTTCGTTGGCTTTAATGCTGTAAGTCTGATTTTTAAAGTATTTCAGTTTAATTTGTGCATCTCTGATGGTTTCCGAATTAAAAGTGTAGGTGGCTTTCGGGTTGTTCGAGCCAATCTGAATTTCGGCAGTACCGGGGTTGCTCAGGAAACGTGAACCGATAAAGTTCATCATCGAATTGGGTCGATTGGCCGAAAAGCCTTTCATTGTGTTCACATCGTTGGCCAATGTTCGGGCCGATCCCCATTTGTTTTTATGATATACAATCTCAGTTTCGATTTTGGCTGCCAGACTGTCGAGAATGGCATTGGCACGTGTGGCTTCAAAGGTCGACGACATGTGAATACAGAATCTGTCGATAAAACTTTTGCGGAAAGTGTCGTTCAGCACCAATCGCCTCAGCAGTATTGTCGACCAGAGTGCATTTGCAGGATTAGAACCCGATTGTTCTCCCAAAGCCCATGTAAGCGTGTTGTGAGTATGATCGTTGCTCCATAAATTATAACCAAAGTCGGTGTCGTAAAGTATCCAGCGCCATTTACCTCCATCTTTTTTCTTCCAGGCCTTGATATTGTTATGTGGCCAGTCGGTATTTCGCAGATAAATTTCAGTCATAAAATAATCCATGAAATTATCCATATCCATCATAGTACACACATTGTCGTACACAGCTTTTGAGCTAATGTCGTTGTTGGTGACGTAGTTTGTCAATTTTTTAAACTCGGGGTCAGAGTCCATTTCAGCCGATTCCACAAGTACTATTTCATCTTCCTCGTATCCGTAGTTCGAATAAATATAATCGTCATCGGTACGCTCGCGCAGGTTCTGAATGCCGTAATAAATACCGTTCATAAAGCAAACAGCTGGCTCGTAAGCTACATAATCGAGACTCATACGTTTCATTACGAGCGATTGCATAAACCCATCGCGCATCATCGAGTGGTCGAAGTCGTTGCCCGAGTTTCGCAGCATAATACTTCGGAATTTCATGTTGGGCTTGGTCGCTGCAAAAACATCATAGCGCAGCATATTTTCGCCAAACTTGTTTCGCGGATTTATTTTCAGAGACTTCTGTTTGTTCATGCGCGTCCAGCCTCCGGCAATTTGAATATCGAGTTCCTGATTGAGTCGCACGGTAAGTGTGGTATCGTACAGTTCGAAGTTGGCCGGGCGCCACCAGTCCTGATTCCAGTTGGCGGGTGTGTTCATTCCGTTGCCTGTAATGCCGTTTGTTCCTTCTACATAAATGCCTATTGTGTTGTCGGTCAGATTTTTTTGTTCGGTGACGATAGATACTACAGGCAGTTTGAAATTTCTTTCGTTCATAAAATAAGTAGCCGTAACAATATTGCTGGGCAATTTTCCTGCGGAAAAGGTGCGTGCGCGAAATATTCCTGTGTTGCTAATGGTAATGACATATCCCGGTGTGTACTTGCTGCTTTTGCGGGTGGGCTCATCACCATTGCGGCTGTAGTAAATGGTATCGCCGGGAGCAGGATTCTCGAACGACACATTTTTTGTTCCTGTGTAAAATCCTGCAGGGAGTTTGTACACCGGGTCAGCACATTGCTCTGCTGCATATGTTTTGTTGTCGTTGGGCAGACCTGCGCTGAACTGTTCAAAAAATACCCATTCAGTATCGCCATCAATTTTTCGTCCGTACGAAATGTTACGATATTGTGCGGGATAAACCACGCTGTCGAGTATTTGAGCCGATACATTTAATAAATAAAGGGTGCCGCCTTCAGGTTTCAATTTAAAACTGGCATGACCGGCTTTTTCGGGCTGTTCAAACCAGAGCAAAGAATAGCTTTTGGGGCCGATAAGTTTGTAGGAAGGGTTCCATTTGCGGGGTTCGCTCAGGTTGTCGGTAAAGTAACAGGCCGCCTGATTGTAGGTTGTCGCGGTACTCGAATTGTAAAGTTCAACCCACATACTGTAATTGTAGGTGTCGTCCATATTTGCCGACACATTGTTGGTCATTATCTCATTAATCTTCAATTGCGAAAAAGCGAAAAATGGAATAAAAAGCAGGAAAATAGAAATCGTTTTTTTCATTTTATTTGATCTTGACTTTTATAACAATGAACCCGACCTGACATTTTGGGAACACAATAGTTCAAATAGAAATCGCGCAAAATAATACTTCGACCACAATAGCTAAAAAATATCTCAGATATTTTTTAAAACTATGTGTGCTTTTCTTTGATTTCTTAATTTTTATTGACTACTGTGCGCTATGTGTCAAAAGTCAGGATAACTTCTATAAAAGCCTTTGGTTTTCAATACACAAAGTTAGTTAAATGTATTGTGAAATCACTGTGGTTTGACTAACAAAAACAGTGCTATATATTTCATTTTTGAGTATTTTAAGGTCAAAACTTATGGTTGTGGGGTTTGAACGAAAAAAATACAGCGCTTCAATGCTCATATTTCAGTTGGGCACACATTTTTTTATAACTTTGCAAACCTTATTATTCTAATCTGTTACTATGATGAAAATCCGTATTGTAATGTGGCTTTTGTTAGCATTTCTGCCGGCAAATGCTCAAATATCAGAAAAGAAATCCATGCGCATTATGTGTTATAATGTGGAGAATTATTTCGATTGTGTCGACGACAGTGCAACTCTTGATGAGGAATATCTTCCCGGAGGAATGCGTGGCTGGAATTATCAGAAATATGAGCAGAAACAGGCTAACATTGGCAAGGTTATCACTGCTTTGGGTGGTTGGGAACCTCCTGTGCTGGTAGGACTTTGCGAAGTGGAGTCGGAGAGGGCTTTGCGCGATCTGACAGGCTTTTCAGGTCTGAAAAGCCTGAAGTACAGATTTGTTCATTACGAGTCGCCCGATGCGAGGGGCGTTGATGTGGCTTTACTGTATCAGCCTTCGGGCTTTAAGGTTTTAAACAGCAAACCTATCACAGTGCTGAATCCTGCATTCCCCGAAAGCAAAACGCGTGACATTCTGTATGCCTCCGGAAAAATTCCATTAGGCGATACCCTGCATGTGTTTGTTTGCCATTTTCCTTCGCGCCTTGGCGGTGAACTGGAATCGGAAGAAAAGCGAATGTTTGTGGCTTCGGTTTTACGCAGTTCGGTCGATAGCGTATTCCGGCTGAATCCCAATGCTGCTGTGGTGATTATGGGCGATTTCAATGATTATCCCGATAATAAAAGTATGCTCGAAGTGCTGGGTGCTCTTCCGCCCGACACAAAGCCGGAGGCAGGCAGACTCTACAACCTTATGTATCCGCTGCACAAAGCTGGCAGGGGTTCACACAAGCACAACGGCGAATGGGGAGCACTCGATCAGATCATTGTGTCGGGAGGCTTACTGAATATGAAACAAAAGGTGTTTACAACCACGGCTGATGCTCAGATTTTCGAAGCACCTTTTTTGCTCGAAGAGGATAAGAGCTTTCTCGGAAAACAACCTGCCCGCACTTATGTGGGTATGACTTACAAGGGGGGATTTTCCGATCATTTACCGGTGTTTGTGGATCTTTGGTACTAACAGTGTAAAGACAAAAGTCAAAAGACGAAAGACAAATGACAAATGACAAAAGACAAATGACAAATGACAAAAGACAAATGACGAAAGAGTAAAGATTGATGAAGTGATCTGCGATTTCTCAAATCTTCAAATCTTCAAATTTTCAATTCTCTCACTACCTACTACCTACTAATAACTACTTACTAAATTAATCTGTGGATAATCTTCAAATCTCAAATCTCAAATTTTAAAATCTTCAAATTTTAGTAATGGACATTCAACTATTTATACCGTGCTATATCGATCAGCTTTATCCTGAAACTGCTCTCAATACTGTAAAAGTACTTGAAAAAGTAGGTTGCACCGTGCATTACAACAGCGAACAGACCTGTTGCGGACAGCCGGCTTTCAATAGCGGATACTGGGACGAAGCCCGTACTCTGGCAGGCAAATTTCTGACTGATTTTAAGCCTTATATGCCTGTGGTGTCGCCTTCGGGTTCGTGTACAGGCTATATACGCCGACATTACCGCAAGCTTTTCGAAGGTCAGCCCGAAAAACTGGCTCAGCTCGATGCACTTTACCCGCAGATTTTCGAGCTATCCGATTTTCTGGTGAATGTTCTGAAAGTAAATGATTTTGAAGCTGTTTTCCCGCATAAAGTCACATTCCACGATTCATGTTCAGCCCTGCGCGAGTATGGAATAAAAGATGAGCCCCGTCAGTTGCTTCGTAATGTAAAGGGTCTCGAACTGATTGAAATGTGCGAAAGCGATACCTGCTGCGGTTTTGGCGGAACCTTTGCGGTGAAGAATGCAGCCATTTCAACTGCTATGGACGAAAAGAAAGTCCGCAATGCCCTCGAAACAGGTGCTGAGTTTATTATTAGCACCGAAGCCTCGTGCCTGATGAATATCAACGGCTATATTCAAAAACACAAACTGCCCATCAAAGGCATTCACCTGGCCGATGTGCTGGCTGCGTTTTAAGGTTAGCTTGTGGTTTTTTGCTTCTCAGCTTCTCTTTTTCGTACAAAATACCCAATGGTAAATGTGGGGATAAAGTCGGTAAAGGGCAGAATTTCCTCAATAAAGGAGATAATGGCTCCGGTTTTTCCTGTTCTTCCACCAAACATACGATAGAATAAAAAGGCCGAGAGTGGAGCCCAAAGTCCATCGCCCCATTCGCCCAGAAACGGAATGAGATAGGTAAGATAGCCCGCAATATCGAGCAAAACGCAGGTTAGGAGCGAGGGTCGTTTCATAAAAGTGTCTGAGTTTTGGTTCACAAATATACGAAAAATGCTGTTAGATTCCTCACTATGTTCGGAATGACAAGGATCAACAACGCGTCTTAACCTGTCGAAAATCATTTTTACATTTTTCAGACTTTTCATACGACAGGTGCGTGAAGCTCTGAATATAGTAAGGAATCTGTTTGCATAAATACACAAAAAAGCAGGAAAATGATTTCTTAGATTCCTGCTTTTTGTGTGTGATAGTAAGTTATTCCACGATTTTTACTGTAATTTTCTTCGCGATTTGCAGTGCTGTGGACAGTGTTTTTATGTCTTTGTTCAGACTGCCGTCTTTTCCTGAATAATGGCTGTGACCTATTGCTTTAAACTCAATGGGTTGAGGGTTGCTGCTATCGAGGTCGGCGCTGTAAACGAGGGCCGGCTGACTGGAGGTTTTATATTCCTTATCGTCGGGATATTTGGCGTTGAACCAGTAATCGTTCCAGTCCCACGACTGATTGAGTTCAAACATTACTTTGTATTTACCATGAAGTTTGTTTTCGGTGGTGACACCAAGTACAAAGGCGTTTTTAGGAGTAGCACCTGTGTAGGCATCGGCAACCGGATTGGTGGGCGTTGGCAACAGACCACCTTTTTCATTCTTTATATTGCGCTGATGCACCCAGTAGGGCAGGGCAGCAGGACGCTGAATTTCGCCCGGCATCCATTGTCCCGTATTGCGGCTTCCGCGCAGGAAAACACCCTTACCAATGCTTTGCGATACATAAAGTGTCTGAATATACTTTCCGTCTTCGTCGGCCAGCCAGATAGCAAACAGCGGATGATTGTAATACTTACCCTTTTCGAAGCTTATTTCGAGCTTTGTGCCTGTGTTTTCAGTGCCGTACTGCACCTGCACAGGAACTTCTTTTTTTATTTTTTTTGCCGATACATTCAATGACAGCAAAATCATTGCAGCAAATAATATTCTGGTTCTCATATCTATAGTTGTTTTTTTGAATTGTTTTATCTCAATATCCAATTATTTCTTAATGTCTAAAGTCTAAAGTCTAAAGTCAAAAGTCAAAAGTCTGTTGTGAACTGTCAATTGTCCATTATCAATTGTCCACTGTCAACTGAATCAGATTTTTATTATTAAACCAATTGTAGGCAATAATGTTCCGTTGAAATTATCTTCTACTTCTCTCAGCTGATAACGGGTCGGGTCGTTAGGGTTCACTACAGGCTGACCGGTTACTTTATCCCTGTTGGTATAAATCGGAGCACTTTGCGATTTGAATACATAAGCGTTCTGAATATCGGTGTACAAATTTAATACCCATTTTTTGAAATAGAACTCTTTGTCGATACGAAGATCGAGTTGATGTGCATCTTTCAGTCTTTTTGAGTTGTATTGAGCAAAGTCGAGGTATGGCTGGTTGGTAATGTCCCATGCATTTATAAGGCTCGATTTGTTCATGTCAATCGGAGTATAAGGTGCACCACCCACATAGCGCCAGCGGGCAGCTATATTCCAGCTTTTAGGCAGTTTGATGCTTCCGATCAGGTTTACCAAATGACGTGTATCCCATGATGAAGGACGGTAGACATTGTCCTTGTCGGTAAATTCGCTGCGGAAATAGGTATAAGTGGTGGTCAGGTTAATGTTATTCCATTCCATGATTTTGTACAGAAATTCCACACCATAGGCACGACCTTTTCCGGTTGATATAATTTCCTCGTCGCCAATCTGTCCGTAGTCGGCTCCTTTGCTGGCAATGCTGAGTCCATCGAGTACCGAAAGCGGATATTGCTCGTATTGTTTGTAGAAACCTTCCACGCTGAGTTTCATTTTTTCAACAGGGCGGAATTCAAATCCCATGATAGCCTGATTTGAGATCACATATTTCAGGTTCTCGTTTTTGTTTACAAAATCGCCTGCTGTGTTGCGGAATCCCATAGTGGTGTAAGCCGGTTGTGCAGCATAACGACCAAAGTTGGCATTCAGGTCCCATTTATCGCTGATCATAAACGATGCTGAAAGACGTGGTGATAACTGATTCAGCGGATTGCTCATGGTTTTGTTGAAATTATTACCTACAGTGCTGATACCGAGCGACAGTTTTAAACGATCGTCGATGTATTCGTCGGAAGCCTGCGCAAATGCCTGATATCCCCAAAGGTTCAATTCTGTGTTGTAGTTCAGTTCGTATGGTGCACCTGCAATAAATACTTTTCGGTAAGTGTCGTTGGTGTAATGTGAATAGCGCAAACCACCACCTAGTTTTAGCTTGATCGACGAATATGGATAATCGCGCTCATACCGAAGTTTGTTTTCGGCTTCGTCCGATATGTAATTGGATGTTTTGGGATTGTTCTCGTCATTGTTAAGGTATTTATAATTGCGGTTGCGCAGCATATTGCGGCTCAGTACCCACTGGTCGATATAACCGTCGCCAAAATGTTTATAAACAAGTCCGTTGGTGTAGTTCCATTGTTTGTAAATGGGCAAATACGAAAGCAGATATTTTTGCGACTCGGTACCCGTTTCCTGAAGCTCGGTGTTGAGTACCAAATCGTCGATGGCGCCGATACCGATAAAAGTCAGTTCGTTTTTCTTGTCGATTTCGTATTTGTATTTTACCTGAAAATCGTTGTAGGTTGGTAAAAATGGCAGTCCTATGGCCTGAAACAGAAATTGCAGATAGGATTGACGCGCCGATACAATGAAAGTCGATTTCTTGCCAATTGGTCCGTCCACAGTAAGAGCAGCATCCGAAGCTCCTACTGAAAGTTTGGTATGTACGCGGTCCTTGCTGCCATCTTTCTGACGGATTTCCATTACCGAACTCAGCGCATTGGTACGGTTAGCCGGAAATGCTCCTGTATAGAAGTTAATTTCGCGCACAAAGTCGGGGTTAATTACACCGATAGCTCCACCTGATGAACCCTGAGTAGCAAAGTGGTTGATCACTGGAATTTCAACTCCGTCGAGGTAAAATACGTTTTCCGACGGGCCACCACCACGCACAATCAGGTCGTTGCGGTTAGGGTCGGTTGCACCTACGCCCGGCAATGCCTGCACTACTTTCGATACGTCGCGGTTGGCTCCTGCACTTTTCTCGATTTCCTGCACACCTATTGAAAGCACTGAGATAGGACTTTCGATACGTTTCAGGTTCAGATTCTGGCGAACTACCACTTCCTGAATGGTAAATGCAGCCTCGGGAACAGCTATATCCACAAATGTGGTCTGGTTTCCCTGTACCTGAATTTCGGCAGATGTAGTGGTTTCGAAACCAATGTAACTCACCACAAGGCGCATAAAACCGGGGTCGACTCCTGTAAAAATATAATTACCGTCTAAGTCGGAAGTGGAACCAATGGTTGTTCCCTGAATGACAATGTTGGCAAACTCAATGGGCTCATTTGTTTTCGCATTAAAAACTTTACCCTTAATAGTTCCTTTTTGCGCAAAAAGCGAAAATGATAAAAATGTAAGAAAGATTATTACCAGATTTCTTTTCATTTTAATGATTGATTATTTATAGATGATACATTTAGTTCTTTTTTGTACTAAAAAGAACAGAAATGATACAAATTTGTTCTGTCACACACGATATTTTATTGAAAAAAATGAAAATAAATTTTCTGTAAAAAATAAATATCAGATATTCAGTAATTTGAATACCTGATAATCATTGATTTTTTTTGTATAATTCAAAAACTGAGACACAAAGACATGGTGGAAAACGGGGAGACGATAAGATGATGTGGTGATGTGATAATGTGGTGATGTGATAATCTGATGACACGCCACGGCGGACAAGTTGTGGTGATGAGATGATGTGATAATGGGATAATGAGTAAAAAACACGGAGACAAATAGATACCGTGTCTTTGTGTCTCCGTGTTTAAAAAGTGTCTTTGTATAGATTAGTTTGTTTTTGAGGCTTCGACTTTGCGGATGGCGTCGTACACCGGAATCAGATATCCGTTTTCGAACCGGCATAGTAAACAAATATTTCCGACAGGTTCTGCTTTAACCCAGTTCAGCTCAGTTTTTTTGTTATCGTAGGTCATTTCAGTAATAAATGAAGTGCCTACCTTAAACAAATGATCGTAATCCTGTGTAAAAAATTTCAGCTTTTGTTTGTCGAAGTTTTCGGTTTCAAACTCGCATTCGAAAACCGCATTCTCCACACATTCGGTACGCAGGTAAAGCGCCCGTTCTACCATGGCGGGAACAAAGCTTTTCTTAGCGCTAAAGGCTTCAACCGGAATTTTTCCAGCAAATATTTCTGTGTTTTCCACACCGATTTTTATTTCACTTACATAGTCGGCTAATAAAAGCGATTTGTGTATCAGGTCGTTGTAGTGATAAAATTCTTCCCAGTTATTCATTATGTTGGGGTCGGTAGGCATATAATTGCCCAATACAAGTTCGGCTGCTACACCACTGATTGATATTTTTACTTTTTGCATAAATGTGTTTTAAAAATACAAACCACAACAAATCAATGGTTTATTGTGGTTTGAGATGTGTTTGTGTGATTTTTGAACTAAAGCAATGAGCCAATATTGGAGGTAAACAGTTTTACCGAAATAGCTAAAAGAATAATTCCGAAGAACTTCCTGAGGATATAAATACCGCCTTCGCCGATCAGTTTCTCGATTCGGGCTGTGGAACGTATCACGAAATACACAAATACCAGATTGAGTACAAGTGCCACAATAATGTTTTCGATGGCATATTCAGCGCGTAACGACAGCAATGTGGTAAATGAACCCGGTCCGGCAATCAGCGGGAAGGCAAGCGGCACTATGGATGAGCCACCTTCAGGGCCATTGTTTCTGAAAATTTCCACATCCAGAATCATTTCAATTGCAAAAATAAATATTACGAGAGCACCCGCCACGGCAAAGGACTGAATATCCACATTGAAGAGTTTCAGAATTCCTTCTCCGGTAAACAGGAAAAGCAGTAATATCAATAAGGCTATAGCACTGGCCCGGAATGGATGTATGACTTTTGCTTTCTTTTTAATATTCATGATAATGGGTATTGAGCCCAGAATATCAATAATTGCAAAAAGAACCATAAAGGCGCTGGTAATCTGAATAAAGCTGAAATCCATATTGTTTAATTTTTGCACAAAGATAACTCTTTTTGTGAAAACTGAGAAAAACCGGGAGGACTGATTTGATGAAAAATTGCATAAAAATAGAATTTTGGCATTTTTTTTTGGGAAGAACTAGTCTTGATTTTTTATAATGTCGCTCCAACGGAGCTATTTTACATAAAGGACTAATAATAAATACCATAATTATGCTCCTAAAGGAGCAATTAATTAGCTTCGTAGAAGCGATATTATGGTAAAGATATTGATTTTAGAGTGTTTTAAGAGCTCCGTTAGGAGCGAAATTATATCGTGACCTTATCTTGATTTTTTTGACTCAATAGCAACACATAGTTTTTTACTCCAAAATCAGATTTTTGACCAGAGTAGCTAAAAATATCGAAGATATTTTTGAACTATGTGAACTTTTTCTTATAAAATATAGCTATTGTGCACTATGTGCCAAAAGTCGGGATATTTTCTGTTTATAAAAAGTCAAGACGACTACGAAATAAAAAAACTCCCGACAAAGTTTTATTTGCCGGGAGTGATTATTAAAGTATTTCTGAAAAATTAATTTTCAGCAACTGGTTCGTATACCTGAGCGGCCATACGTTTGTACCAGTTGTAACGCCATTTTGCATTTTCTTCGGCCACAGCAAACAGTTCTTCTGCTTCTTTGGGGAATTGTTTCGACAATGAAGTATAACGGATCTCGCTTTTCAGGAAGCTCTGGAACATATCCCATTGTGGTTCCTTTGAGTCGAGCTGCATTGGGTTTTTGCCTTCAGCTTCCAGGGCAGGATTGTAACGATACAAGTGCCAGTAACCTGATTTAACAGCATTTTCCTGTTGCTCACCATTCGATTTACCCATACCTGCAACCAGACCGTGGCTGATACAAGGTGAGTAAGCAATTACGATAGAAGGTCCATCGTAAGCTTCGGCTTCACGAATAGCTTTGAGTGCCTGAGCCTGGTTTGCTCCGAGAGCAACCTGCGCTACATACACATAACCATAAGTGGCGGCAATCATACCCAAATCTTTCTTGCGGATTTTTTTACCCGAAGCAGCAAATTTGGCTACAGCACCTACAGGAGTAGATTTCGACGACTGACCACCGGTATTTGAATAAACTTCGGTATCGAGTACCAGAATGTTTACGTTTTTACCAGAAGCGATCACATGATCCAAACCTCCGAAACCAATGTCGTAAGCCCAACCGTCGCCACCAATAATCCATTGCGATTGTTTTACAAGGTACTGGCTCAAACCGTTGATTTCTTTGCAATAGTTACATTTTGCTTCAGCAACAAGCGGTTTTATTTTGCGTGAAAGTTCGAGTGTTACGTCGCCGTTTTCTTTGTTTTCAATCCATTCGCCAAAGAGTCCGAGCAATTCTTCCGAGCAGCATTTTTCTTCGATGGCCGATTTCATTAAGCGTTCGATACGATCGCGCAACTGTTCGTTGGCAAACAACATACCCAAACCAAATTCAGCATTGTCTTCGAACAATGAGTTAGCCCATGCTGGTCCGCGACCTTCGTCGTTGGTGGTGTATGGGGTTGAAGGAGCTGAAGCCGAGTAGATTGACGAACAACCTGTAGCATTGGCAACCATCTGACGTTCGCCGAAGAGCTGCGAAACGAGTTTTACATAAGGAGTTTCGCCACAACCGGCACATGCACCCGAGAACTCAAAGAGCGGAGTAGCAAGCTGCGAATTTTTCACGTTGGCTTTTACGTCAACCAAATGTTGTTTGGTTTTTACGTTATCCACACAGAAATCCCAGTTGTTTTGTTCTTCGTATTGAGTTTCGATAGGCACCATTTTGAGTGCTTTACCGTTTTTGTTACCCGGACAAACTTCAGCACAGTTGTCGCAACCCATACAGTCGAGTACGTCAACCTGAATGCGGTAAGTCATACCTGCAAACGATTTACCATTGGCTTTAAGAGCCGCAAACGGAGCTTTCGACTGTTCGGCTTCGTCGAGTACGAACGGACGGATAGCAGCGTGAGGACATACATAAGCACACTGGTTACACTGGATACAGTTGTCCATTTCCCATACAGGAACAGTGGCAGCCACACCGCGTTTTTCGAATTTTGCAGTACCCTGAACCCAGGTTCCATCTTCGCGACCGCTGAATGCAGAAACAGGTATATCGTCACCTTTCTGAGCATTTACAGGAACTACGATGTCTTTTACGAATGCAGGAATGTTGTTGTTGATCAAACCATCTTCTTCAGGAAGATTAGCCCATTCGGGTAATACATCCACTTTTACATATTCGCCACCACGATCGACAGCTGCATAGTTTTTGTCGATAATAGCCTGACCTTTTTTACCATACGATTTTACAATGGCATATTTCATTTTCTCAACTGCCAGTTCGTAAGGAATTACGTTGGTAATTTTGAAGAATGCCGATTGAAGAATGGTGTTGGTGCGGTTGCCAAGTCCGATTTCCTGAGCAATGTGAGTAGCGTTGATAATATACAATGTAATATTATTCTTAGCCAGATATTTTTTTACATTGTTTGGCATGTTTCGTTGTACTTCTTCGGGAGTCCAAACGGTATTCAAAAGGAAAGTTCCGTTTTTCTTCAAACCTTTGGTTACATCGTACAAACGAAGATAAGCCTGAACGTGACAAGCCACGAAGTCGGGTGTAGTAACCAAATAAGTTGAGCGAATAGGCGTTTCGCCGAAACGAAGGTGCGAGCAGGTAAATCCACCCGATTTTTTCGAGTCGTAAGCGAAATAAGCCTGACAGTATTTATCGGTGTTGTCACCAATAATTTTGATAGAGTTTTTGTTTGCACCCACAGTACCATCGGCACCCAAACCGTAGAATTTAGCTTCGTAAGTACCTGCTCCGCCCATTGGAATTTCTTCGCCCAATGGAAGTGAAGTAAAGGTAACGTCGTCCACAATACCTACAGTAAAGCCGTTGCGTGGTGAAGGCAATGCAAGGTTTTGATAAACCGAGATTACCTGAGCAGGAGTAAAGTCTTTAGAAGAAAGACCGTAACGTCCACCCACTACAAGTGGTTGATTCTCTTTTCCGTAAAGTACATCTTTTACATCGAGATACAAAGGTTCGCCGGTTGCTCCGGGCTCTTTGGTACGGTCGAGTACGCAAATGCGTTTTGCAGTAGCAGGAAGTACCGAAAGGAAATGTTTAGCCGAGAACGGACGATAAAGGTGAACAGAGATAAGACCCACTTTTTCTCCTTTAGCAGTCAGGAAGTCGATACCTTCACGAATAGCTTCGGTAGCCGAACCCATAGCTACAACCACGCGGTCGGCATCGGGAGCTCCGTAATAATCGAACAAGCCATATTTGCGACCTGTAATTTCAGCAAGTTTGTCAAGATATTCTTCCACAATACCGGGAACAGCATCGTAAAATACATTGCTGGCTTCACGAGCCTGGAAGTAAATGTCGGGGTTTTGTGCAGTACCACGAACCACAGGGCTTCCTGAGTTCAAAGCACGGTCGCGGTGAGCCTGAAGCGCATCCTGATCGAGTAATGCCTGAACAGCTTCTGCATCGATTTCTTCAATTTTCTGAATTTCGTGTGAAGTACGGAAACCGTCGAAGAAGTGAACAAAAGGAACGCGAGATTTGATAGTGGCTAAGTGGGCCACAGCAGCGAGGTCCATAACTTCCTGAACCGAACCTGTAGCAAACATAGCGCAACCAGTCTGGCGAACTGCCATTACGTCCTGATGGTCGCCAAAAATTGAAAGTGCATGCGAAGCCAAAGCACGTGCCGATACGTGGTAAACGCCCGGAAGCAATTCGCCTGCTACCTTGTACATGTTAGGAATCATAAGCAACAAACCCTGCGATGCAGTGAAAGTAGTTGCCAGCGCACCAGCCTGCAACGAACCGTGCATAGCTGCAGCAGCTCCACCTTCCGATTGCATTTCCTGTACCTGAACAGTTTCGCCGAACATATTTTTACGTCCGTTTGCTGACCATTCGTCAACATATTCTGCCATAGTTGACGATGGTGTGATAGGATAAATCGCAGCTACTTCGCTGAACATATAAGCAATATGTGCAGCCGCCTGATTTCCATCACATGTTAAAAACTTTTTAGTTTTAGCCATTTTGTTTGTATTTTAAAGAATTATTTCTTCTTGTTATGTATGAAATTTATATGTTCTGAAATAAAATTACTCAATACAGAAAACCGAATATCCAAAGCGGTATTTCATTTTTCGAACCGGTTTCAATATCATCGATAGCGTAATAAAGTTTGTTGGTCTTTTTGGCCTGTACCGGTTTATCCACTCTGAAATGGAATTGCTGGTCGATGCAGAAATCTGTATTGTGTCTGCACATGTTCACTTTGTGTCGTGCATGAAGCGCATTGTAGAAAAATGTTTTGAGTTCGTCGTCTCTGTTTACACCTTCGTGATTTACCACATGCATCAAATTGGTGTTTTGTGCATAGATTTGCTTTGGCTTTTTGGGAAACTCCTCACCTTCGGAATACAGAAGGTTGAGCAAGCGGGCATCTTTCAGGTATTTAATGTAATTCATAATGGTGGCTCTCGAAGTCTCAATTTCGAGGCTCAGCTGACTTACATTCGGTCCGGCAGGTACACTGCTCATCAATATATAAAGCAGCTTTCTGATTTTCGACAAATATTTAATGTCAATCTGCTTGATCAGTAAAATATCCACTTCAAGCATCATGTTCATGGTTTTCAGCAGGTTTTCCGAGTAATTACGGTTTTCGAGAAAAAACGGATAGAACCCATGATGCAGATAATCGTTGAAATACTGAAGTGGTTGTACCTGAGCACAAATTTCTTTGCAAATACTTTCGTGATTTTGTAAAATGTCTTCAATATTGTACGAAGGAAGTTGTAAGCCGGTTTTGAGGTTCAGAAACTCGCGGAAAGAGAATCCGCGCAGGTTGTACGAAGCCACAATGTCCTGAATATCTTCGTTGCCTTCGATCAGACGCATTACCGATGAACCACTGAAAACAATGTGCAGTTCCGGAAATTTATCGTAACATTCGCGCAATTCCTTCGACCAGTTTTCGTATTTGAATATCTGGTCGATCAGTAATGTTTTTCCTCCCTGTTTGCAAAAGTCTGCAGCAAACTCCACCAGCGTATGTTGTGTGAAATAAAAGTTGTTGAAGTTTATATACAGGCAGGAGCGATCGGTTCCAAAGCAATCTTTGGCATATTGAAGCAGAAATGTTGTTTTACCCACACCACGACTGCCTTTTATACCTATCAGCCGGTGGTTCCAGTCTATCTCGTCCATAAGCTGACGGCGCACAGGGGAATGTACGTGTTCGACCAGATATTTATGTGTATTGTAAAACGTTTCCATTTCTTTTATTACGGCGCAAAATTACAAAAATATTTCTGTTTTGCAATGTGGAGATGGCAAATATTGAAGTATCGTATTTAATATGCTAATATGCAGTGCTTTATTGTAAGGTTAAAGCTGTTTAAGTGAATATTATTTTTGTTACAGAAATAATGAAATTTTGTTGCACTTTTTTAAACTTATGAACCGTTCTGATTGTTTAATTTATAAGAAAATTTGTTATTTTATGTTTTGTCTGCCGACGGGCAGTCGTTTGTTGAACTTTAATTCCGGAGGAACAGGGACTCGCTCCCGGAATTCGCAGCAAATATAACAGAGCCCTTTACGAAAGGATAAAGTTATGAAAACCAAATTATTTGTACTTGTATTTTTTTGTTTTGGCGTGGGTTTGTGGCTGAATGCTCAGTCAAGTGTGAATGTGGTACACCTGAAAAATGGCAGTGTGCTGAAGGGAGTGATTATTGAACAAATTCCGAACGAGTCGCTTAAACTGCGTTTGTACGACGGGAGTGTTTTTGTATTCAGAGCAGATGAAATTGAAAAAATCACGCTTGAAGAAGCAGTTCAGATTGAAGTGAAAGAACAGAAAGCTGTGGAACCGGCTAAAACTCCTGTAGTGGTTCCCGAAACCAAACCGGTGGAAACGCCTGTGGTAAAAGAAGTTCCGAAACCTCTTGTCTTTAAGTCAAATGCCATTTATCAAAACAATGTGAAACTTACTCCGGCACAAATATCTTCGGTTATGTCGAAGTCGCCTGCAGCTATGCAGAGCTTTAAAAGGGCCGAGGGTTTTGCCATTGTGAGTCAGGTTTCTGATGTGGCATTCTGGATTTTCGGAGGTGTGGGTGTGCTTTTTGCCATTCAGAAAAAGCCCGATTCAGCACTTGCATTGCCTGTGATTGGTATGGGTACCTGCTTTGTGTCGAAAATAGTTTTTTCGATTGCAGCGCGAAACAAAATCAAAAATGCTGTAGAGGTTTACAATGTGGATCTGAAAGCGACCTCATACAACGACAGGTATATACTCAGACTTGAACTGGCAGATTCAGGCCCCGGATTTAAGGTGACTTTCTGAATTGTCTGAAGGAATTTCAGAACCGGAAGCCGCCAAACAGATTTATGAAAACTATCTGATTAAATCTCTGTTGAAAGGCTGTGGAAGGGGCCTGATTTACATGCACGGCTCATCGTACATTTTATGATAAATGAATATGGCCGCAGAATAAAGTTTTTACTGTTTTGCGGTCGTTTTGTCATTTTAATTATTTAGATTTGCAATTATTAAAACTCAGTTCTAATTTTAAAATATAAACTTATGAAAAAGAATTTCCTGCATACAACAATCTTTTTATCAGTCATTTTTTTGAGTTCATGTGCACCTAATATTCTGGGAACATGGAATGTGGTGAGGTACGAAACAGTTGAAAATGGTCAACCGGGAATAACACTCAATAATATCGGAACTATTTCTTTTGATAAAAAAGGAGTGGGTGAGAAAAAAATAAGTTATAATGTGCTGGGTGCTCAGCGAAACGATAGTACCACCTTTACATGGAAATCGAATGACAATTTTGTGACTATCAACAGCGACAATTCTGATTTTTCAAAAACATGGATTCTGATTGAAAACTCAAAGAAAAAACAGCTGTGGAAAGCCACTGATGGAGGTAATCAGGTGCAGATTCTGGAACTGAAAAAATAACATTGCAATGAAAAAACTAACCGCCCGTCAAATTGTCGATATCGTTCTGATTGTGCTCCTGCTGATTTTTGCCGGACAGAATGTGGCGCCGGTACATTTAAACTTTCTGATGTTTGGCTTCGATTTGCCGCTGATTATTCTGATTGCTTTTGTGTTTTTTATCGGATATCTGACCGCCATGCTTTTCAGAAGATCGGATAAGCAGCAAATCAAAGGAAATAAAAATTCAACAGAAATGTCTTCACAGGGGAAAAACGAAGCATTATGAGCAACCGATAATTTTTTATTGACACATAGTACACAGTAGTTTTGAAAACAACAGAAAAGACTAAGAACACATAGGATTATCCCGATTGTCGGGATAATTTCAGAGTAAAAAGTATCGTCAGATACTTTTACTATGTGAACCAAGTCTTTTTCATTAATAATTTCTATGTGTTCTATGTATGTGATAAATTATCATTAAATTTTTAATAATTCTGATATCTGATATATCGTTGTGTAAATTTTTTACGTTATACGCAACGATATGTTTTTTATATAACGCTTAAAAAAAATATACATGAAAATTAAATTTATAGGTGCAGCCCGCGAAGTGACGGGTAGCAAACATTTGATAACCACCGACGATGGCAAAACCATTCTGCTCGATTGTGGTATGTTTCAGGGTAAGGGTCTTGAAACCGACTCACTGAACCGTAATCTCGGTTTTGATCCGGAAAAGCTTGATTATCTGATTCTTTCGCATGCGCATATAGACCATTCGGGACTGATTCCCTATCTTTATAAACTCGGTTTCCGGGGTTCGGTAATCTGCACCACACCCACGCGCGATTTATGTTCCATAATGCTTGCCGACAGTGGCTTTATTCAG
Organism: Bacteroidia bacterium; assembly: GCA_009929375.1. Classification (GTDB taxonomy): domain Bacteria; phylum Bacteroidota; class Bacteroidia; order Bacteroidales; family Paludibacteraceae; genus Paludibacter. The sequence continues at coordinate 89,777 of SAAO01000001.1, read as the reverse complement.
GAACTTGACGTGAAATGGTTTAACAAAAAACGCGTTTCGCGTGGACAGGAGCCTGTGGAGCCTATATACAGGGTCGAAGATGCAGAACGCTGTATGGAATTGTTTATATCGGTTTCGTATAACCGCCGTTTTAAAATAAGCGATAATATCAATGTGAAATTTACAAATACGGGTCATATGCTTGGTAGTGCTGCGGTTAATCTGGAGATTACCGAGAATGGTCAGAAAAAGCACATCACTTACACCGGCGATATTGGCAGACCGCACAACCGTCTGTTGCAACGTCCGGCAGCTTTTCCTCAGTGCGATTATCTGATTACCGAATCCACTTACGGCGATCGCCTTCACGAACCCGACAAGGAAAGTGAAGAAAGGCTGTTACAGATTGTACATGAAACCTGTGTGGACAGGAAAGGGAAGCTTATTATTCCTTCGTTTTCGGTTGGACGTACGCAGGAGATTATTTTTGTGTTGAATAATTTTTACAACGAAGGTCGCCTGCCACGTATCGAAGTGTTTGTGGATAGTCCGCTTTCGGTGAATGCCACTGATATTTTCAGAATGCATACCGATACAATGAATGATGATGTGAAAGAAGTAATGCTGAACGATGACGATCCGTTTGGTTTCAGGTCGTTGCGCTACATCAAAAAAGTGGACGAGTCGAAAGCGCTGAATGATTATGATCGTCCCTGCATTATTATTTCTTCGTCGGGCATGCTCGAAGCCGGCCGTGTAAAGCATCATGTGGCCAACAATATCGAAAATCCGAACAATACAGTGCTTATTGTGGGTTATTGTTCGCCAACCTCGCTCGGTGCACGCATACAGGAGCCGGGATTGCGTGAGATATCAATTTTCGGACAGTTTCATCAGGTAAATGCACGTATCGAACGGATTGAATCCTTCTCGGGACATGGTGATTATCTCGAAATGATCAATTATCTGAATTGTCAGGATAAAGAGCTGATTCGTAAAACTTTCCTTGTGCATGGTGAGAAAAAAGTGCAGGAACATTATAGCGAAAAACTGAAGGAGAATGGTTTCCGAAATGTGGAAATTCCTGCTTCCGGCGATGAATTTGAACTTTAAAAAGTACCTGATTATATTAAAAATGGCTGTGTCGCAATATGTTGATGCAGCCTTTTTTATGTGTGCCGGCTGACTTGTGGTTTTAAATTTATTGCAGTAATTTTGCGCTTCGTAAAAAAGGTTGGATAGAAACAGCCAAAAAACCATATGCAGCTGCAAAAAGTGCTGTTTGTTTGTGGATTGCATTTTGACAGAAAATAATTATAAAACACTTGAAAGAACATTTACAACATAAGATATTTGAGATAATTTCGGAAGCAGCTGATGGCATGGGATGCGAATGTTACGTCATTGGAGGCTTTGTGCGTGATATTTTCCTGAAACGTGCATCGAAGGATATCGATGTGGTCGTGGTGGGAAGTGGCATTGAGCTGGCGACACGTGTGGCCGAAATACTCGGAAAGAAATCGAAACTGACTGTTTTTAAAAACTTTGGCACTGCGCAAATCAAACACAAAGACCTTGAAGTGGAATTTGTCGGAGCGCGCAAAGAATCATATCAGCGCGATTCGCGTAAGCCGATTGTGGAGGATGGAACGCTCGAAGATGACCAGAACCGGCGTGATTTTACGATTAATGCGCTGGCTTTATGCCTTAACAAAGATCGCTTTGGTGAGCTTGTGGATCCGTTTGGTGGCCTTACCGATCTGCAAAATTTTGTGATTCGTACGCCTCTTAACCCCGATATTACTTTCTCTGACGACCCGTTGCGCATGATGCGTGGTATTCGTTTTTCGGCTCAGCTTGGCTTTTTCCTCGAAGGCAATACCTTTGATGCCATTGCCCGAAACAAAGAACGTATTTCCATTATTTCGAAAGAAAGAATTGCCGACGAACTGAATAAAATCATGCTTTCGCGAAAACCTTCGGTAGGCTTTATTTTGCTGGAGAAAACAGGTTTACTTGAACTTATTTTCCCTGAACTACTGGCGTTGAAAGGTGCTGAAACAAAGGATGGAGTAGGGCATAAGGACAATTTTTATCATACGCTGGCGGTGCTCGATGGCATTTGTCAAACGACCGATAATTTATGGTTGCGCTGGTCGGCGCTTTTGCACGATATTGGCAAACCACGTACCAAACGTTTCGATACCCGTCTGGGCTGGACTTTTCATAATCATAACTTTGTGGGTGAAAAAATGATTCCCGAAATTTTCAGGAGAATGAAACTTCCCACTAACGAGAAAATGAAGTATGTGCAGAAAATGGTGTCGCTTCATATGCGTCCGATTGTGCTTAGCGAAGATGAAGTAACCGATTCGGCTGTACGTCGTTTACTGTTTGATGCGGGTGATGATATCGAAGATCTGATGACTTTGTGCGAGGCAGATATTACCTCGAAAAATCCTGAAAAAGTAAAACGCTTCAAATCGAACTTTCAGTTGGTAAGGCGTAAACTAAAGGAGATAGAGGAAAAGGACCGTGTTCGAAATTTTCAGCCTCCTGTGAGCGGACTCGAAATTATGCAAATTTTTAATTTGCCTGCCTGTGCTATTGTGGGCGATATAAAAATGCGGATTAAAGACGCTATTCTCGATGGTGAAATTCCAAATGAATACGAAGCTGCAAAGGAATTTATGATGAAGGTAGCACCTGCTATGATTGATGAATTTCAGAAAAATAGCTAAAAAGAGGCTTTGCCTTTAGGAGTTTTATTGAACGCAAATTGCGCAAATTCTCACAAATTAAATCATCTAATCTCTTATGTGTTTTGCTCAAAAACATAAAATTGAGATTTACTGAAATTTGTGGAACTTGCGCAATTTGCGTTCTTCTCACTTTCTTACTTCTTACTCCTTACTTTCTTACCTTCTTGCTCCCTACTTTCTCACTTTCTTTAAAAAGGAGTTTCGTTGTTTCCTCCACCCGGAAATGCATTATTGGGAGGTGTGGAAATCTGTCCTTCTCCATAAAATGCTGTTCCGCCATCGTTTATTTTCGATGAAATAGTCTGATAGCCATCGAACTGATTTTCATCGTCCATAATATCGTCCTTATTCATAAACTTGGCGTACTGACCTTTAAACTTGAGCTGCACATCGGCCGTGGCACCGTTACGGTGTTTGGCCACGATAATCTCGGCAAGTCCCACCAGCGAATTTCCCTGCGCATCTTCTGTGATTTTGTAATATTCAGGACGGTGAATAAAGCAAACCATGTCGGCATCTTGCTCAATGGCTCCCGACTCACGAAGGTCGGAAAGCTGCGGACGTTTTCCTTCGATACCGGTACGACCTTCCACACCACGGTTGAGCTGCGAAAGTGCAATGATCGGGATGTCGAGCTCTTTGGCAAGTCCCTTGAGCGAGCGCGAAATGATACTTACTTCCTGTTCACGGCTTCCGAATCCCATTCCGCTGGCATTCATCAGCTGAAGGTAGTCGATGACAATACATGAAACTTTGTGCTCTTTTACCAGTCGGCGGGCTTTACTTCGCAATTCGAAAACCGACAAACTGGGCGTATCGTCCACAAAAAGCGGAGCATCGAGCAGGTTGTTGATATCGCGGTCGAATTTTTCCCATTCGTACTGATCAAGCTGTCCGTTTTTGATTTTTTCCCCTTCAAGCTGACAAACGTTCATAATCAAACGGTTCACGAGCTGAACGTTCGACATTTCAAGCGAGAAAACAGCAACAGGTGAGTTGTAATCCACCGCCATGTTTTTGGCCATAGAAAGAATAAAGGCTGTTTTACCCATGGCAGGACGGGCAGCAATAATAATAAGGTCGGAACGCTGCCAACCGGATGTAATTTTGTCGAGCGCATGAAAACCGCTTGGGATACCACTGGCTCCCTGTTTGGTGGCCGCAATAAGCATACGGTTTCGCGCTTCTTCGATGACAGGGTTTATTTGTGTCACATCCTTTTTGAGGTTACGTTGCGAAACTTCAAAAAGCATTCCTTCTGCTTCCTGCATCAGGTCGTCCACATCGGTTTTGTCATCAAACGCTTTGGTCTGAATCTCGGAAGACACACGAATCAGCTCACGGGCAAGGAATTTTTGCACAATAATGCGTGCGTGATATTCGAGGTGAGCAGCCGACGAAACTTTTGCAGTGAGCAGGGTAATGTAGTATGGTCCTCCGATTTCGTCGATAGTGCCATTTCGACGCAACTGTTCGGTGACAGTATGCATGTCGATAGGTTCCTGATGCAAAGCCAGGGTCATAATGGCTTCGAAAATCTTCTGATTGGCTGTTTTGTAGAAACACTCCGGTTTCAGAATTTCGGAAATCAGTGAATAGGCATCTTTCTCAATCATGATAGCACCCAGCACAGCCTCTTCGAGTTCGGGTGCCTGAGGTGGTAATTTGCCATATTCGTTTGCCTGGATAGGCTGTGGCGAATTTTGTTTTTTGTTATAAGTGCGTTTTTCTGCCATTATTTTGTTTGGTCAAAAGCTGTGATAATTTTTGGGGATTCAAAAATACAAAACATTTGCCGTTTTTCAATCTGAAATGTTTCAACAGCCTGTTGAAAACTTTTGGTTCAACAGAATACGATATGTTTTTGTTTCGCCGAAAATCAGTACTTTTGCTGCGTCTTTTGAAAAACGGTAAGAATAATTGACAATGCATAATCGATAGTTAAGAGTAATGGATGCGCGATTTGATGAGAATCACTTCTGAAGCCTAAAATCTTCAAATTTTCAAATCTTCAAATCCCGAATTTAAACCCTGAAACTCTTGAATGTTTAAACTTTGAAACCCAAAATAAAAGAAACATGCTTTCATTCCCCAATGCCAAAATAAATATCGGTTTGAATATTACCGGGAAACGTCCCGATGGATATCACAATCTTGAAACAGTTTTTTATCCGATTGGTTTGTGCGATGTGCTCGAAGTACAGCCCTCTGAAACCTGCGATGACTATAGTTTTGCATCGTCGGGAATAGCTATTGATGGCGATCCGGAGCAAAATCTGATTTTGAAAGCGTATCGTTTGTTGCAGCAGGATTTTCCTCTTCCGCCCATTGATATTTCGCTTGTGAAGCATATTCCGTTTGGTGCGGGATTAGGCGGTGGATCGGCTGATGCTGCTTTTATGCTGAAAATGCTGAACGAAATGGCAGAGCTTGGTCTTTCGGATGAGAAGCTTGAAGTTTACGCTGTTCAACTCGGAGCCGATTGTCCGGTTTTTATCAAAAACAAACCTGTTTTTGCCACAGGTATCGGAAATGTGTTCAGCGAAACGGATTTGTCGCTGGCCGGATATTTTCTGGTGCTCGTAAAGCCTGATATTCATGTATCCACCCCTGAGGCTTACTCATTGGTTGTTCCACGCAAGCCAGAGGCTTCGCTCCCTGAATTGATAAAATTACCGGTTGAGCAATGGAAAGATCTTATTGTAAATGATTTCGAAAAGTCGGTTTTTGCACGTTATCCGCAAATTGCTGAAATTAAAGAATCGCTTTACAGTGCAGGCGCTTTGTACGCTTCCATGTCGGGTTCCGGTTCATCGGTTTACGGCTTGTTTGCTTCAGAGCCGGAGCAACTTCCCGCATTCGACAACTGTTTTATTACCGGAGGCGAACTACGTTAAACAGTGTTTCCTTAACAGGAGAAAAGCTGTTTTTTAAACAATTCGGACCCACTGTTGTTTATCCACATAAATTTAAAAATAAAATGAATATGGAAAATACAACTAAATCAACATGTTGCGGTATCAGTAACGACACGCTTGTAAGTTATGGTCTGGTGGTTTTACGTTTGGCTGCCGGAATTTTTATGCTGACTCACGGTTGGCAAAAATTATCAAATTTCGATACGCTCAGTGCCGTTTTTCCCGATCCGATTGGTCTGGGTTCCGGTTTGTCGCTGGGACTGATCGTATTTGCTGAGTTTTTCTGCTCAATTCTGCTTATTTTCGGCCTGTTTACACGACTGGCTGCTATTCCTCTGGTCATAGGAATGGCTGTGGCTGCGTTTGTTGTGCATGGCGCCGATCCGTTTGCAGCCAAAGAACTTTCACTGCTTTATTTGTTCATTTATGTGGCTCTGATATTTACAGGTCCCGGAAGACATTCTGTTGATTATGTATTGCGTAATGTGTACGCTAAAATTCAGACCCGTATTTGTAAAAAATAACTTTTGAGAAGGATTTAGCTCCTAAATTCCGAAAGTAAATACAGGTTAAAAATGAGATTGTCAAACAGGATTAAAACTGTTGGCAATCTCATTTTTTTATAATCATTCTGATGCCTGTAAAAATGTTTGGAAATTGTTCTGAATATGTATTTAATTTGTTGATTTATAATGGTATGGGAAGTGTCTCGATGTCCCTTCTTTAAACTGACTAAAAAATACCTGATTTGCTTGCCAAATCCAATAAAAAGTAGTAATTTAGTGCGTTTTTTTGAAAGTAACAAAATTAAATATAGATGATTGATCAAGACAGAATTATCAAAGTGAATATCGATGAAGAAATGAAATCTTCGTACATCGATTATTCCATGTCGGTGATTGTTTCGCGTGCGTTGCCCGATGTACGCGATGGTTTTAAACCGGTTCACCGTCGTGTCCTTTTCGGAATGAATGAATTGGGTAACAACTCCGATAAACCATACAAAAAATCCGCCAGAATTGTGGGTGAGGTAATGGGTAAATACCACCCTCACGGCGACTCTTCAATTTACGGTACGCTGGTGCGTCTGGCACAGCCCTGGGCTATGAGATATCCGCTTGTGGATGGACAGGGAAACTTTGGTTCGGTAGATGGTGATAGTCCTGCGGCTATGCGTTATACTGAAGCCCGACTTCGTAAACTGGCCGAAGATATGCTGGTCGATATCAATAAAGACACAGTGGATTTTCAGTTGAACTTCGACGATACGCTGAAAGAACCGGTTGTATTGCCTACCCGAATTCCTAACCTGCTCGTAAACGGTTCATCGGGTATTGCTGTGGGTATGGCTACCAATATGGCTCCGCACAATCTTTCGGAAGCTGTGGATGCTATTGTGGCATACATCGACAACAGAGATCTGGAAATTGCTGATTTGATGAAGTATATCAAAGCACCTGATTTCCCCACAGGAGGTATTATCTACGGTTATTCAGGCGTAAAAGATGCTTTTGAAACAGGTCGTGGTCGTGTTGTGGTTCGTTCCAAAGTAGAAATTGAAACAGATGCTCAGGGACGTGAGAAAATCGTGATCAACGAAATTCCATATATGGTGAACAAGGTGGAACTTATCAAATCGGTAGTAGCCCTTGTGGAAGAGAAAAAAGTGGAAGGTATTGCACATATCAATGATGAGTCGGACCGTGAAGGTATGCGTATTGTGATTGATATCAAACGCGATGCAAACTCAAATGTGGTTCTGAATAAGTTATTTAAAATGACAGCTTTGCAGTCGTCTTTCAGTGTGAACAATATTGCACTTGTAAACGGCCGTCCACGCATGCTGAACCTGAAGGATTTGATTCACTATTTTGTGGAACACCGTCACGAAGTAGTTATTCGCCGTACACAATTTGAACTTGCTGAAGCTGAAAAACGTGCTCACCTGCTCGAAGGATTTATGATTATTCTGGACAATCTAGATGAAGCTATTCAGATTATCCGTGATTCGAAAAACCCTGAAGAAGCCCGTACACGCCTTATGGAACGCTTCGGACTGTCTGAAATACAGTCGCGTGCCATTGTTGAAATGCGACTTCGTCAGCTCACCGGAATGGAGCAGGATAAGCTCCGTGCCGAATATCAGGATGTATTGGCTCTGATTGCCAGTTTGAAGGAAATACTTGAAAAAGTGGAACTTCGTATGCAAATCATTAAAGATGAGCTTATCGAAGTAAAAGATAAATACGGCGACGAACGTCGTACACAAATTGTATATGCATCCGAAGAATTTAATCCTGAAGATTTCTATTCGGACGATGATATGATTATCACCATTTCGCATTTGGGATATATTAAACGTACAGCACTTTCCGAATTCCGTGCTCAGGGCAGGGGAGGAGTAGGCTCGAAAGGTAGCGACTCACGTGATGAGGACTTTATCGAGTATATCTATCCGGCTTCTATGCACAATACAATGCTGTTCTTTACCCAGAAAGGCCGTTGTTACTGGTTGAAAGTGTACGAAATTCCTGAAGGAAGCAAAAACTCAAAAGGACGTGCTATTCAGAATTTGCTCAATATTGAAAGCGACGACAAAGTAAATGCATTTATCCGTGTAAAAGGTCTTAATGATCAGGAATATATTAACTCACATTTCCTTATCTTTGCAACCAAAAACGGGGTTATTAAGAAAACGTCACTCGAAGCTTATTCACGTCCTCGTCAGAATGGTGTAAATGCGATTACAATTCGTGAAGATGATCAGGTAATTCAGGTACGAATGACTGATGGAAACTGTGATGTGATTCTTGCCAACCGCAATGGTCGTGCAATACGTTTCCACGAGTCGAAAGTGCGTGAAATGGGCCGAACTGCTACAGGTGTACGTGGTATGGATCTCGACGAAGATGGACAGGACGAAGTAGTTGGCATGATTTGTGTATGTAAGGACTCGAACGAAACTGTAATGGTAGTTTCGCAACAGGGTTACGGAAAACGTACACTGCTCGACGAGAGAGACGAGAACGGCAATTTACTGCTCGATGAAGAAGGTAATCCTATTGCGGTTTACCGTATTACCAACCGTGGCGGTAAAGGTGTGAAAACAATGAACATTACCGAAAAAACCGGAAAACTGGTTTCGATTAAGAGCGTAACCGACGATAACGACCTTATGATTATCAATAAATCAGGTGTGGCTATCCGTCTTAAAGTTGCCAATATCCGTGTAATGGGACGTGCAACACAGGGAGTTCGCTTAATCAATCTCGAAAAACGCAACGACGAAATTGCTTCGGTTTGTAAAGTGCCGACTGAAACAGAAGAGGAAGTTGTGGTTGAGAATGTGGAAGGAACTGAATCTGCAATCGATGTGAATGATGCTGCAGTTCAATCGCCCGAAACGAATGAAGAAGTTCGGAATACTGAAGAATAAATAAAACAACACCTGCCGGTAGAAATACCGGCAGGTGTATTGAAATCATAATCAGAAAAATAAAACATTATTAAGTCATGAAAAAAGTTATTTTAGCCATTATTCTGGCTGTAAGTGTGACAGGCACTTATGCTCAGAAAAAGAACGTAACCAAGGCCAAAAATAAGGCTTTGATGGAAGTGCCCGACTTTAAGGGTGCCCGCGAAGACATAAAACCAGCGCTTACTGATAGTATAACCAAAAATCAGGCTCTGACCTGGTATGTGGCCGGTACTATTGGATACAAAGAGAACGAAGCTGAGTTGAAAAAACAAATGCTCGGACAAAAGTTTGATGCCGATGTAAAAGGTAAAGCTATTATGGAGTCGTACGAATACTTCCTTAAAGCTTATGAACTCGATGGTTTACCTGATGCAAAAGGAAAAATCAAACCTAAATTCCAGAAAGACATCAAGGCCAAAATTAAAGAGTATTACACTACTCAAGCCAATTTGGTAGCTTACGGAGCACATTTGTTCGAAAAGAAAGATTATCCTGCTACTGTGAAAGTATTTGAAACATATCTGGGAATCCCTGCATTGCCAATGATGAATGGTGAATTGAAACCTGACTCAACTTTTTACATGATCAAATATTATACAGCTATTGCTGCAACTAATGGTGAAATGAGCGATAAAGCTATTGCATATTACGAAGATCTGAAAGACGATGGTTACGAAGAACTTATTGTGCATCAGCTCCTTTACGAAGAATATCTGAAGAAAAAAGATACAGTAAACTTTGTGAAAACATTGAAAGCCGGTTTCGAAAAATTCCCTAACGAACCATGGTTCCTGCAAAATCTGATCAACTATTACATTTTCTCAAATCAGGCCAAAGATGCAATTGTATATCTGAATGCAGCTATCAAACGTGACCCGAACAAAGCTGAATATCAGTACATCAAAGGAAATCTCGACGAAAACATGGGAAATCTGGAAGATGCACGTAAAGCTTTCGACAAGGCTATCGAACTCGATCCTACGCAGGCTGATGCATATGCCGGAATTGGTCGTTTGATTTATAACAAAGGTGTAGCAATGGCAGATGCCGCTAACGAAATCAAAGATAATAAGCTTTACAATGCAGCCAAGAAAAAAGCAGATGCAGTATTTGCTGAATCAATTCCTTTCTTCAAAAAAGCAGCTGAGTTGAAACCTGCTGAAATGGAATATAAACGTACGCTTAAAAACATTTACTATCGTTTGAAAATGGATAAAGAGTACGAAGCTGTTGACAAAGAAATGAATCAATAATCAGATTTATTATTGAAACAAAAAAGTCACTCCTGACAAAGAGTGACTTTTTTTTTGTGCCAAACACTGTAATTGCATTAGACATGCAAACAAAAAATGCTCCGGAAAATAACATGTTTTCCGGAGCATTTTGTTCTGTTTCTGTCTTTACAAAACCAGTGAAGGTGCTGTAAATGTACGTGCTGCCAGTTCGTTGTCGAGCATGTAAAGTCCGCGGGCTTCAGAGCCAAACAGGTCGAAACGTTTGTTGAGTTCATCCACATTTTTTTCTTCTTCCATTTGTTCTTTTACAAACCAATCGAGGAACTGCATGGTGCGGAAATCCTTAATTTCGTAAGCTACAGCATAAATATCGTTGATAGATTTGCTGATAAACAACTCATGTTCGTAAGCAGCTTCGAGGGCATGTTTGAAGCTCTTGAACTCGATGTCGGGCTTAGCAATGGCTTCAAGCACCGGACGATGACCGTTGATCTGAAGATACTGTGAAAAGAGCATTGCATGTGCATACTCTTCCTGAGTTTGTATCGAGAACCAGTTTCCGAAACCGTTCAGGTTTTCGTCGAAATAATAATTCGACATGTCAAGATACAAAAATGACGAATAAAACTCTTTGTTTATCTGACTATTAATTAAGTCAACAATTTTTTTGTCCAACATAGTTTTATATTTTATAAATTAATATTCCTTCCTTAATCCATACGTTCAATACGGGCTCCCAGTGCGTTGAGTCGCACATCAATTTGCTCGTAGCCACGGTCGATCTGATCGATATTATGAATGATGCTCGTTCCTTCGGCTGCCATTGCAGCAATCAGGAGCGCAATTCCGGCTCTGATATCAGGTGAACTCATAACCGATGCCCTGAGATGTAGATTTTCGCCAAGACCTATGACTGTAGCCCTGTGAGGATCACAGAGAATGATTTGCGCACCCATATCGATAAGCTTATCCACAAAGAATAGACGACTTTCGAACATTTTCTGATGAATCAGTACACTTCCGCGGGCTTTGGCTGCCACTACCAGAAATACGCTGAGTAAGTCAGGTGTTAAGCCCGGCCAGGGAGCATCTGAAATTGTCATAATCGAACCATCGATAAACGACTCGATTGCATAATCTTTTTGAGCAGGCACATAAATATCGTCACCGCGTTGTTCGAGCTCAATTCCCAATCGTCTGAAACTTTCGGGAATGATTCCGAGTTCCTGATAAGCTACATTTTTAATGGTAATTTCAGAACCTGTCATGGCAGCCATACCAATGAAACTTCCCACTTCAATCATATCGGGGAGAATGCAGTGCGAACAGCCATGAAGGCTTTCAACACCTTCGATAGTGAGCAGATTTGAACCAACGCCACTGATACGGGCTCCCATAGCATTCAGCATTTTACAGAGCTGTTGCAGGTAAGGTTCACAGGCAGCATTATAAATGGTGGTAGTGCCTTTAGCGAGCACAGCTGCCATTAAAATGTTGGCAGTTCCGGTTACCGATGCTTCGTCGAGAAGCATGTAGCAGCCTTCAAGCTTGTCTGCCTCGATGCTGTATGTTTTTTTATCAGGATTATATTCGAATGAAGCACCAAGTTTCTGAATGCCAATAAAGTGTGTGTCGAGACGACGACGGCCAATTTTATCTCCACCGGGTTTTGGAATGAGTGCTTTTCCAAATCTTGCCACCATTGGGCCTACAATCATGACTGAACCACGTAACGAAGCACTCTGACGATAGAATTTTTCTGATTCCATGTACGAAAGATCAACTTCATCGGCCTGAAAACGGTAAGTGCCTGTCGAAATCTTTTCAACTTTTACACCCATATCCGACAACAGCAAAATCAGATTGTTGACATCAAGAATGTCGGGAATATTGCTTATGGTAATGCTTTCTTTACTAAGTAATACCGCGCATAAAACCTGGAGAGCCTCGTTTTTAGCTCCCTGCGGTATTATTTCGCCTTTTAATTTTCGTCCACCCTCAATTCTGAATGAAGCCATTACTATATATATCGAATTAAATAATTACTGCTTATTATTAATCTCAAATCTTAAAATCACCACATCATCATATCACCACATCATCACATCGTCACATCATTTCTGCCCCCAACCCCCTAAAGGGGAGCTGTAACTTTGTGCAATTGTATCTCATTTTCACATTGAAACAGATGCCTGATGAGAAAAATTTTTATGTTTCCACATAACCATATCATCACATTACCACATTACCACATCACCGCATCATCACATCACCACATCATTTCCTTTTCATCTGATTGGTTTTGTTTTTACGATTATGAAGTACGTTACGCGACTCTATGAGTTTCAGAAAATCTTCGGAAATATCGAGTTTGCCTTTTGAAAGTTCACGCAAATCGTCGAAAATCTTTTTATCGTCCACCACTTCCTTATTCCATGTCAGAAAGCATTTTTTCATCTGATTCGCAATGAGTCTGATGAGTTCGGTTTTTTCTTCACCATCTTCGTATTCAGCTACTTTCTCAATCATTTCTTCGAGTGTACGTCCATAATGCTGGTAGCGGATACGCGAATTTTTGTAATTAAGTGTTTCGGGGCGTGTATAAAGATTTTCTTCCCTGACAATTTCGTAAGGGAAATCGATATCCAGTTTAAAATCAGACATGATTGCCACGTGATCCCACAATTTGTGTTTGAAATCGTTTACATCGCGCAGATAGGGAAACATATTTCCCATGATATTGATAACAGTTTTTACGCAACGTGTTCTTTCCTCACGATCTTCGATGGTGAGTGCATGTGCAATCATCTGCTGAATATTGCGCCCGTATTCGGGCATGATAAGTCTTCCCTGTAAAGTTGGATAGTCCATTTATTTGAGTTACAATTTACAACCCGCAAAAAAACGGGATAAGTTCTGAAAATTACAATTGATACAACTGCTATTTGGTTTCTTTAATCAGATATACCACAGTGGGTAAATGGTCGCTGTAGCCATTGAGCCATACGCCACCTGCGTGTGTGCGGAGAGGAGTGCCTTTGTAGCGTCCTTCCTGTTGAATAAGGAAGTTACGGTAGAAAACCTCTGATTTCCAAAGACGTAAATTGCCTTTTCCGCCTTTTGATAACTGGTGCGAAAGTATAATCTGATCGAATAAATTCCACTGATCGTTGTAAGCCAGCGAGCCGATACCACTTTCGAGCGTTTTCCAGAATACATTATATAAATCGCCGGGATTTACATCATTGAGATCTCTTTTAGCTCCGAGTATAGTGGCGCAACTTTCGTTGGTTGGATCGTCGTTTAAGTCGCCCATTACAATGATGCGGGCTTTTGGTTCGGTTTTGTGTAATGAGTCTACAATCGAACGTGTCAGAGCTGCTGCTGCATTACGTTTGGGACGCGAACGCATTTCGCCACCTGAGCGCGAAGGCCAGTGGTTTACAATAATATGTACTTTTTCGTCCTGAAGGTATCCGCTTACCATTAACTGATCACGTGTCAGGAAGTTAGGATCGTCGGTGTAGAGACGATATGATTTACTGTTAGTGACAGTGAAAAGACGGGGGTTGTAGAGCAGAGCCACATCCACACCGCGACGATCGGGACCATCGAAATGTACAATCTGATACGAGCGGTTTTTAATTTCCGGTTGTTTTACCAGATCTTCAAGTACAAGACGGTTTTCTATTTCGCTGACTCCTAAAAGAGCAGCTCCTGCAGGAGTCTGGTCAATTCCGATTTGCGAAATGGCATAAGCCATACGCTGCAGTTTCGAATTGTACTTCAGGCTTCCCCATTTATTGGTGCCATTGGGTAGGTATTCGGCATCGTTCACACCTTCGTTGTCGATGGTATCGAAAAGATTTTCGAGGTTGTAAAATGCTACAGCATTGACCTGTACATTTACACCCGGACTATCCTGTACCTGTTTTTTCTGCACACATGATGTGCCCAGCACGGTCAGAAGTAAAACTATTGCTAATAAAAACTTGTTTTGTTGCATATAAAAGTTACAATTCCGGATTTTACTGTTTGTCCTGCGTTTTCCGATTCTGATAGTCAGTTTTGAAAACTTCCGGACTTTCATTAGAAAAGCCGACAGATTAAAAATTATTGATATTTTCAGACTAAAGCGACAACAAAAGTGAGAAAAAATTGCGAAACTAAAAAATATCACATCACTTTTATTCATATTTTTAGGAATATAATATGCCGGTGAAACACTGAATGGTTTAATGCTTGAAATATAAACTTACAATTTGAAAGCAAACTGAAGCCTGTTTGTCATTTCAATGACTATATAAGCCTGTCATAATCAGGATAAGTATGTTTTTTTGATATACAAAGTGCATAAAAATTTAAAATTGTTGGGAGCCTATGTCATTTTATTGATGAAAAGTTACTAAATTGCACCCCCTTTTTCGGTTCCATTTTTCTGTAATTGTGAAAAGGGCATATAATAAACACTATTATTTAATTCAGATTAAAACTTATGAGAAAACTTTCATTAGTAATCTTTTCGTTGTTTCTGATTTTCACAATGGCGATGGCCCAGACAAAAGTCAGTGGTGTTGTGAAAAATACAGGCGACAACATTCCCATCGAAGGTGTGAAAGTCACGCTTTTACAACAAAACATCTCAACTCTGACCAATGCTAAAGGTGAGTTTACAATTAGTTACATCGAACCGGGTGACGACGAACTGAGCGTTTCAAAACAGGGCTTTTTTCGCCAGATCAAACTTGTAAGCATAAAAGCCAACATTGATAATAATGTAGGCGAAATTCTTCTGGTACCCGATGTACAACAGGAATTACAACAGGAAATTGTAATGCAGGTAAGTGAAAACTCGCTGGACGACGATGATAATAAAAGTCTGAGTATGTCGGGGACTGCATTGTCGAGAAATGATGTATATTTCAGTCAGACAGGCTACTCATTCAGTCCTATGCGTTTCCGTACACGTGGTTACGAAAACAAATATGAGTCTACTTATATAAACGGTGTAAGTTTTAAGGATGCCGAACGCGGAGGCTTTAATTATTCAAGTCTCGGTGGATTGAACAATGCTTTTCGTTCAAAGGATTTGTCGTATGGTCTGAGTCCTAACTCATTCTCATTCGGAAATATCGGAAGCAATACCAACATTACAGCCAAAGCAAGTTCGATGCCCACAGGGTCGAACGGAAACCTGGCTCTTTCGAACAGAGCATATAAACTTCGTGCTCAGTTTACCCACAACACCGGAATTATGAACAATGGCTGGGCTTTTGCAGCTTCGGGCGTAATTCGCTGGGCCGACGATCATGGAATTCTGAAAAGCAATGTGGACGGTAATTTCTATAACTCTGCAGGATTATTTCTTTCGGCCGACAAGGTGTTTAACGAAAAACACACTTTGTCGCTTATCGCATTCGGAGCTCCCACACGCAGAGCAGGTCAATCGGCTGTGACAAAGGAAACACACGATTTGGTAGGCGGATCGGTTTATTACAATCCTTACTGGGGTTATCAGAATGGAAAAATCCGTAATTCACGCATTGTAGAAGCTTTCGACCCCACAACTGTATTGTCGCATGACTGGAAAATCAGTGATACTCAACGTTTGCGTACAGGTGTTGGTTATCATTACAGTTTTTATAGTAATTCGGCTTTTGCATACGATGGCCTGAATCCGTCGCCCGATTATTACCGCAATATGCCAAGTTTTGTGACCGAAGATGCGGGTGCAAAAGCCATGCTTGAGGATTTGTGGAAAACAGATGAATATACCCGTCAAATCAAATGGGACGAGATTTATGCTGCCAATCGCGACAATAATTTTTCGAATCCTAACGGTCAGGCACGTTATATACTCGAACGTCGTCACAACAATCTGAGCGAAGCTACATTAAACTCGGTTTATACCAATGAACTTACAAAACAACTCCGACTTACAGCAGGTGTTGAAACCCGTGTTTCGAAAGGTATGCACTACGTAACTATCGACGATATGCTCGACGCCAATCAGTATCTCGATATTGATACTTATGCTGAACGCGATCTGGTTGGTGGAACATTGCAGGATGCTGACCCGAGAATTATTGAGAATGATATCAATGACAATAATAAAGTCAAAACCGAAGGCGATATCATTCGTTACAATTATGACATGCATGTAACTACTGCCAATGCTTTTGCGCAGGCCGAATGGAGACTTTCGCAACTGTATCTCTATGCCGGTGCCAAAGCAACATATACGCAATTTTACCGTTATGGAAATATGGAGAATGGTCGTGCCTGGTATTTGCGTGAAGTAAAAGGTCAGAATGTAAATTCGTACGGCAAAAGCGATACATGGTTCTTTACAGATCCATCGGTAAAAGCCGGTTTCGAGTACAATATTGATAACAAAAGCCGTATCATGGCCAATGTGCTTGCTGAAACAAGAGCTCCGCTTGTACAGGATGCTTATGTGTCGGAACGTATCAAGGATGTGTTGGTGCCAAATCTGACCAGCGAGAAACTGCTGACTTACGATTTGAATTATCAGTTCAACTATCCGTTTATCCGCGGTCGGGTAGGAGGTTTCCGTACTCATGTGCAGGATGCTGTCGAAAAATATGGTTATTATGACGATGCTTACCGTACTTTTATCAATCACCTGCTGAGCGATGTAAACAAAATCTATCAGGGTGTTGAACTTGGATTGAGCGTACCATTGAATTCAATGTTTTCTGTATCGGCTGCCGGAACTCTGGCTGATTATCATTACACCAGCAATGCGGTAGGAACAAAAAGTTACGAAAACGGTGCTGAAAATGATATTAAGGAAACTGTACTTACAAAAGGTCTGAAAATTAATGCCGGACCACAGTTGGCTGCTAATGTAACACTCGACTTTTTCCACAATCTCTGGTTTGCAGATATTACGCTGAATTATTTCGACAATAATTATCTTGATTTTGCTCCTAACCGTTTCACCGAAGGAAATCAGGCCACACTGAAAACCTATCCTGATTTGTACGAAAAACTCGGAAAACAGGAAAAACTGAAAGGTGGTTTTCTGCTTGATGCTTCAGTTGGTAAGCTGATTTATCTGAAACAACGTCGTTCGTTGAATTTGAATCTGAGTATGAGTAATATCCTGAATAATACTGAACTGATTACCGGAGGATATCAGCAGGCACGTATTCCGATGAGCAGTGGTGCTGTGAACACAAAAGGTTCCGACTGGTTCCTCAACAAGTATTATTATGCCTGGGGATTCAATCTGTTCTTCCACGTAGGTTACAAATTTTAATTTAATGTAGAGTATGAAAAATATTTTTAAAACAGCATTTTTTGCCACGTTAGTTGTGTCTGTTGCATCATGTTCTCAGTACAACTTTGAACCTGAAGAGGGAACAACGAGAGGTCAGAAAATTGAATCGACTATATCAATTGCCGATCTTAAAACCACATATATGACTACTGCCGGCTATTTTACTGCCGACACTATTCAGGAGCAGGCACAACTGGTGATAAACGGAATTGTAACCAGTACCGATATTGAAGGTAACATATATAAATACATTGCAATTCAGGAAGACGGTGGTGAAGCCATTCGCGTATCGGTGGATGCTTCCGGAATTTCGTCGCTTTATCCTGTGGGACAGCGTGTTTCTGTGATTCTGAATGATTTGTATATTGGAAAATATGGCGAAAGTCCACAGATTGGTATTTATTACAAACGTCCTAAAGATGGTCGTATTTCTCCGGGTGCTATTCCAATGCCAATAGCCCGTCAGAAGATAATTGCTTACGGCGAACCCGAGCCTGAAGCTGTGGTGGCCGATACAATGACTATTGCAGAGATTAAAGCAACGCCACGATCGGCAATGGATTATCGTTTGGTATGTATCAAAAATGCATCTTTTACAGGAAAAGGTTTTGATAGTCGTAATAATCCTGCACCAATATCAGCAAAAGAACAGATTTTTGCTCCGGGTACAAACGGAATTGGATATCCTCAAACGCGTGAAATTATTGATGCTACAGGCAGCATTGCCATTGCTACCAGTGAGTTTGCAAAATTTGCACAGCAACCTCTGCCTGCAAGTACATACAAAGGTCATATCACAGTGATTGCAAGCTGGTACAGTACCGGGTCAGGGGCTTATCAGCTTACATTGCGTACCCTGAGCGATTTGGGAACAGGATTCGATGGATATCTCAACCAAATTAAATATACAAGAAAATATTAATCATTTAATACAAAAACGAAAAGAAAATTATGAAAACGACAAAATTATTTGCCTCAATGTTTATGGCTATGGCTGTGGCATTTTCGGCTTGTACCAATGTAAATGATCCGGATGAAGATTCAAATGAAGAAACAGTAATATACTCTGAAAATTTTGGTACAACTCTTACAGCAACGAAACCAGATGCTGGGTGGCCTACAACTTCTGATTATACAGAGTATATAAAAGAAGGCAAGGGTTCTTCAGCTGTTGTTTATTCATCAGAAGGTGGCATAGTCTCATTTCGTGGTAATCAACCTTCAACCGGATATACTGGAGCTTCGGGTTCCGCCAATGCAATGGCTGCTGCTGGAGGTGCTAGTTTAATAATTAAGAACATTGCTACTTGTGGTGCAAAGAATCTCGTTCTCTCGTTTGGAAGTATAGTTGTGAGTGATACATTGGCAGTGTCATATCGAATTAGTGGAACGACTGAATGGGTACCTGTTGTTTATTCGAAAGATGTAAGTGGTTGGGGCTTGGTAGAGAATCTGAAAATTACACTCCCAACAGGAACTAATACTATTAACTTAAAATTCACTGCAGCAAAAACTCAATACGGAACACGTTTTGATGACATAAAGATAATTACAAAAGATGCAGTATCGCAACCTGTTGTTGATACGGATAATGGCACTGTCAGCAATGCAACCGAAATTTCTATTGCCGAAGTTCGCGCTTTGAATACAGATGCTGCAAAAGTAACAGCAGTAACTATTCCGGATGAAAAGAAAATTGTAGGTATTGTTGTTTCTGATGGTGTTAATTTGAATACAGACACCCGTAATTTACAAATGGTTTCTTTAGATAACTCAGCAGGAATTATGGTTCGCTTCGATGGAGTTCATAGTTTTTCTTTAGGGGATAAAGTTGAAATTGTTGTTTCCGGACAATCATTGGAATTTTACAAAAAGCTACTACAAATAAACAATGTTCCTTTGTCAAATGCCACAAAAATTTCGAGCGCTAACACAGTTACACCCACTACAGCTACCATTGCACAAATTTCAGCCAATATGGATGTATATGAATCGCGTTTGGTGAAAATTGAAAATACAAATATCACCAATGCATCAAATACTTATAGTGGAAGTTCGACAATAAATGATGGTACGGGAAATATGACACTTTATACTCGTTCACAAGCAACTTTTGCTGCAACAAGTCTTCCTCTAAATGCACAGAATATTACAGCATTTGTAACACGTTACGATGATACAAAACAGGTTTCAATTCGTAATCTTAATGATGTAGTTTCAGGCAATCCTAATGCACCTGCTTTGCAAATTACTTCAGCAAATTCAGCTTCAGTAAATGTGAATGAACAATTTAGCCATACATTTGTAACACAAGAAGCAAATTTGACTGGCACAACAGTTATTACGTGTGCTAATTTACCGTCTTGGTTATCAATAGATGGCAAAACAATAAGTGGTACAGCACCAACTGCTGAAGGAAGTTTTGTACTCAATATAGTAGCAACTAATGGAAGTGTAACTGCAAATCAGACATTTACTATTGCTGTAAAAATACCAACTGCTGCAGGTGCAAATTTGTTACTTAATGGTAGTTTCGAAGATTTTACTGGTGCTGTACCTACAAGCTGGAATATTGGTATTTCTCCTAATAACTTGCCTGTTGAGAAAATTACGACTGAGGCTCAGAATGGCAATAATGCAGTTAAAATTGCTGGAGATGCAAACGGGAGATGTGATTTAAGGCAAGTGGTTTCTGGTATTGAGGCGGGCAAAACTTATGTTGTTTCGTTCTGGTATAAAGCCAATACTAAAACAGCAAGTTCATCAGGGATTCGTATTTGGTCGAGTTTCACAAAGGGAGGAACAAGTTTGTCTGCAACTGGTGCAGTTTGGGCAAGTGCTTTACAGCCTACTGCGACTTACGAAGTCGTAACCGGATGGACAAAATATGAAGTAGAGGTTGTTGCTCCTTCAGATGCTGATGGGTTTAATTTTGAGATTCGTGCAACAAAGAGTAATTATGGAACAATTGATAATTGTTCTCTAGTTATGAAATAATATGCTATTCAAATAATTTTAAAGAAACCGAGCAGAATATTTTCTCGCTCGGTTTTTTATTTCGTTATTAACCGACTAATTTTAAACTTGTAGCTTCTAACATGGTAATAAAACTCAACTTTAAGGTGATTCGTCTTATTTCATGAGGTCTCACGGTCTTAGGGATTTAGAATAGTTTAGAATTACGACAAACAATCGCTGTGAGAAGTCAGCAGAAGACATATCGGAACGAAGTAACTGTTTGCGAGTCTATCAAAGCTGATAAATTATTATTGAATGTTAGTTGCATTTAACTTTATGTTGGGTGTGACTGGAGTTGCTGTATCTCTTATTGCTGAAATATTTCCTTAATGAGCAGCCAACTTTCAAAAAAATGATTATTTTTGCGGGTTGTAAAATTGCAAAATCAGAGAATTTATGGACAATCAGATCACTCATATTGAATTTAAGGTTCCCGAGCCCACACTCCGACGTTTGCCGTGGTATCTGGCTTATGCCAAATTAGTACTCAAGGAGGGTGAAACCAATATCTCATCCACTCAGATAGCAAAAAACATTGCAGTTGATGCGTCGATGGTGGCAAAGGATCTGTCGTTTGTAAATGTCTCGGGACGCACGCGTGTTGGCTACGATGTAAAGGAATTAGTAGGTGTGCTCGAAGCTTTTCTGGGTTTTACAAATTCGCACAAAGCCTTTCTTTTCGGTGTGGGTAGTCTTGGGGGCGCATTGATGCACGATAATGGTCTCGAACAATTCGGACTGGAAATTGTGGCCGGCTTTGACGTGAAATATGAACTTACAGGTACAAATATCAATAAAATTCCAATTCATCATATCGACCGTTTTCCTGAATTGCAAAAGCAAACCGACATAAATATCGGTGTGCTTACAGTACCTGTTGACAAGGCTCAGGCGGTTTCGGAACTTATGATTGAAGGAGGTATTCAGGCAATATGGAATTTTACGCCTTACCGAATCCGTGTACCCGAAAACGTTATTGTGCAAAATACGTCTATTTATGCACATCTGGCGGTTATGTTCAATCGCCTGAATGCAATAAAAGAATGTGAAAACTGCAACAAAAACAAACTTTGATACAGACACTGGCGGGTTGATTCCCGTCATGTTTTGTTTTATACTACTATTGATATTAATCTCAAAATCTCAATTCCCCCGGATATGAAAATTTTTGCTATCGGACAGAATTATGTCGAACACAATAAGGAATTAAATTCAAAACATCCTACCGAACCTGTTGTTTTTATGAAACCCGACACCGCCGTGCTTCGAAATAACAAACCTTTCTTTATTCCAGATTTCAGCAACGAAATTCATTACGAAACAGAACTGATAATAAAGATTAACCGGATAGGTAAAAATATTGCGCCTCGCTTTGCCCATCGTTATTATTCCGAAATAGGACTGGGAGTCGACTTCACTGCACGCGATTTACAGCGTCGGCTAAAAGAATCGGGTCATCCCTGGGAAGTAGCGAAAGCTTTTGATAACTCGGCTGTAATAGGCAATTTTCTTCCGGCAGAACAGTTTCCCAACGTTCAGGATATTCACTTTAGCATGAATCTCAATGGAAAAACTGTGCAAAATGGTCATTCGGCCGATATGATTTTTCCGATTGATGAACTTATCGCACACGTAAGTCGTTTCTTTACTTTGAAGATAGGCGATATTCTGTTTACAGGTACGCCTGTTGGAGTTGGTAAAGTGGCAGTGGGCGACAGGCTCGAAGGCTTTATTGGTCAGGAAAAAATGTTCGACTTTAAAGTAAAGTAAACCGATACATTTTGTGCTTAATTGAGTGTTTTTAGTGATTGAAATAGAATTACTTCCTGTTTTTATCAGATAAATCTCATTATCTTTGCCGGGCTTTTGCAACGATGCAATAAATGGAGATTTAGGACGTTTTTCTTCTGTACGGTTTTATTGTAATTGAAGTGATCAATACAGCTGTCACAATTTTATCTTCCGTTAAATGGTTTAGAGTAAAAGTGATGTAATCTGAGTTTATGTCAGTCGGCATTAGCTCTTGTTATTTTTTTTGATTAATACATTTTTTTGAATGAAAATAAGGTTTATTTATACTGCAATACTGGTTTCTTTTGCTTTGATTGCCAATGCCGAAACTGTTTTCAAACAATCAGTTCTTTTGCAATGGAAGGCACCGCTCACGTGGCAGGCTCCCGAAAATGCAAAGCAGGTAGCTTATTTTGCCGATGCTGTTTTTCCGGATGAAAGCAATTTGCCTAATTTTCAGAAACGATTGCTGGCCGATAAAAATAAGGTTTACGAAGTAACCATATCTTCAGCACAATACACGGCACTTACTTTGGCTGAAAAAGCGTTGATTATGTCTGTTCCGCTTACCGAATCGGCTGTTGTACGAACTTCGATGCTTACAGAGCGTACCCGCAATTTTTTAGAAATAAACATAATGCCTTTTGTATTTAAAGATGGACAAATACAGAAGTTACTTTCGTTTGAATTAAACGTGCAGGCTACTCAGGCTCCGGCTAAGATATCTACAGCCACACGTCATACATATGCTGAAAATTCTGTTTTGGCAAGCGGTAAATTTGTGAAAATAAAAGTTTCAGGAACCGGTGTGTATAAACTTACATTTGAAGATTTACAATCGATGGGTATCAGTCCTGCCAATGTACGGATTTTTGGTTTCGGTGGTAATGTGCTTGATCAGAATTTTCTGAATCCCAAATATGACGATCTGCCCGAACTGGCCATTCACATGGAAAAAGGCAACGATGGTGTGTTCAATGCTGGCGACTATGTGCTTTTTTATGCACAGGGAGTTGTAAAATGGACTTATGACAAATCGCGCGGAATGTTTGTTCAGCAACAGAATCCTTATGCTACCAACGGATATTATTTTGTAAGTTCTGATGCGGGTGCAGGACGTAAAATTTCGGATAAAACGATAACAGTTCCTCCTGCAGCCAATATAATTGATGTGGATGAATTTACCGATTATCAGTTACACGAGGATGAATCATACAGCATTGGTTCGACCGGCAAGGAGTTTTACGGGGAAATTTTCAACGAGGTTATTAATCAGTCTTTTCAGTTTAATATTCCAAATCTTGTAAAAACTTCGCCTTTAAAAGTACGTCTGGATGTGGCAGCCTCATCGTTGTCAGCAACATCTGTTCCGGCTTCGTCTTTTAGTTTAAGCCTCGATAATGGCCAGACAAAAACTCTGGTGGTGCCTAAACGTACCGAAGGTGATAATTACGAAAAAGCCAAAGCAGCTAATGCAGTTTATTCGTTTACGCCCAATTCCGATCAGCTGACTTTTAATCTCAGTTATTATAAACCCAATTCAACTTCGGTTGGGTACCTGAATTATTTGCTTGTCAATGCACGTCGC
This sequence comes from Bacteroidia bacterium, assembly GCA_009929375.1. Taxonomy (GTDB): domain Bacteria; phylum Bacteroidota; class Bacteroidia; order Bacteroidales; family Paludibacteraceae; genus Paludibacter. The sequence goes on along the minus strand of SAAO01000001.1, from coordinate 65,702 downwards.
AATCTTACGATGAGTGGTGCCGCGCTTCAGTTTCAGTATCCCGATAATGTTGAAACTACTTATTTTAATCGTTTCAGAATAGCTAATGCAGGATCGAACGTACAGGTTTGGGATATCACTGATCATACCAGAATATCGAAAATGCCTGCCGAAATAATCGACGGTAAACTTACATTTGTGGATTCTGCAGCTCAGTTGAGAACGTATCTGGCCATCGATACCAAAGCTGCGTCATCGTTTCCAAAGCCTGAAATAGTGGGTAATGTCCCCAATCAGAATTTGCATGCCATGCCACAGGTCGATATGGTAATTATCACGCATCCACGTTTTGTTCAGCAATCTGAGCGACTTGCACAGGCGCATCGCGAAATGGATGGACTCACCGTTGCAGTGGTTACAACCGAGCAGGTTTACAATGAATTCTCATCAGGAGCACCTGATGCCACATCATATCGCTGGGTAATGAAAATGCTTTACGACAGAGCGCAGGCTTCGGGAATTGAAGCTGATATGCCGCGCTATTTGTTGCTTTTTGGTCGTGGAACTTACGATAACCGAAAACTGCTAAACAGTTCGAGCGAAAATCTGGTGCTTACTTATCAGGCCGATAATTCGCTTACGCAAACCTTGTCGTACGTAACCGACGACTATTTTGGATTTTTGGATGACAACGAAGGTATGCAAATTCCTTCTCACTTACTCGATATCGGAGTGGGACGTTTCCCTACGTTGACTGTTCAGGATGCTGATAATGTGGTAAATAAAACCATTGAATACATGCAGAATTCCAAAAAAGGAATCTGGAAAAACCAGCTTTGCTTTTTGGCCGATGATGGTGACCTGGCTTTGCACATGAAACAGGCCGATAGTATTGCCAATGTCTTAATCAGGAATTTTCCGTCGTATCAGGTGAATAAAATCTTCCTCGATGCTTATCTGCAGGAAATCTCGGCCAGTGGACAATCATATCCGCTTGCACGTACACAGTTACACGATTTAATCAATAATGGTTTGTTTTATCTGAATTATACCGGTCATGCCGGAACAGTTGGATGGACCAATGAACAGGTTATGTCAGTGGCAGATGTGAAATCAATGTCGAATAAACAGTTGCCTCTCTGGGCTGCAGCTACCTGCGATTTCCTGATGTTCGACGATCGTGTGGTATCGGCAGGCGAACATGTGGTGCTCAATCCTTATGGAGGTGGTATCGGAATAATGTCAGCCACCAGACCGGTATATGCTTCGCAAAACTTCACCATTAACAGACATTTTACCGAAAATTTATTCAAAAAAGTAAATGGTCAACATTACCGGGTTGGCGATGTAATGGCTATGGCTAAAAATCTTGTTGGAACTGAAATTAATAAGCTCTCCTATGTGTATGTGGGCGATCCGGCTTTGAAAATTAATTATCCGACAGATTATGAAGTGAAAACGACTCAGATTAATGAAAAATCGGTATCGTCAGCTGATACGCTTAGTGCCATGTCGGTTGTAAGTGTAAAAGGTCAGATTTCGGATGCGAATGGACAGAAAGTAACAGGCTTCAATGGTGAAATTCAGGTAGTTGTTTACGACAAAGCCATTAAAGTAACTACCCTCGATAACGAAAAGGAATTCATGGTTGAGGATCCTGTAAAATATGAAGAACGCAAGTTTAAATTCACCGATCGTAATAACAAACTCTTTGCAGGTAAAGCTGTTGTAAAAGATGGGGAATTTGAAATCAGCTTTATGTTACCCAAAGATATCAAGTATAATTTTGGAACCGGACGCATAAATTACTATGCTAATGATTCCGAAACCGGTGACGAAGCTCAGGGATATTTCGAAAACTTTGTAGTGGGTGGCACCAATCCGGATATTGTGTACGAAACTGAAGGTCCTGAAATGCAACTCTATCTCAATAGTGTGAATTTTGTTTCGGGCGATAAAGTGAACGAAACGCCTGTGTTTATGGCGCATTTGAGAGATGAAAATGGAATTAACCGTGTGGGAACCGGAATCGGACACGATTTATTGCTTACAGTTGACAATGATCCTCGTCAGACTTATGTGTTGAACAATTATTTCGAAGCAGCTGCCAATACATTTAAAGAAGGTACTGTGAAATACAAGTTGCCCGAACTTCCCGAGGGAAAACACACTATGTCGTTCAGAGCCTGGGATTTGCTCAACAACTCCACAACACAAACAATCGAATTTGAAGTGGTGAAAGGTTTAACTCCGCATATTTTCGGCGTTTCGAATTATCCAAATCCGGTGAGCTCGGTGACACGTATAAAAGTAGATCACGATCGACCTGAAACAATTCTGAAAACGGTTGTCGATATTTTTGACCTTGCAGGTCGTAAAATATGGACGTTCGAACAGGCAAATGCCGATGATGTGGAATGGAATGTGGTTTCTTCTGACGGAAAACGTGTGAAATCCGGAATTTATCTGTATCGTGTCACCATCAGCACTTTAGATAGCGATACTTACTCGAAAACATCTAAAATGCTCATAGTTGAACAATAAAATTTAAATTTTTCGTTATTTACATTAAGCTCTCATTTAAAAGTTGTAATATTGCAAGCTAAAAAATTTATTAAATCTCTAATGAAGAAAAGTCTTTTATTTTTAATGGCCTTTATGTCGGTTAGCATGTTTGTAAAGGCAATCGACCCTAATCCGATTTTTACAGCAGTACCTTCTTTGTCGATCACACCTGATGCCCGTGCCGGTGGTATGGGTGACCTTGGTGCAGCTACTTCGCCTGACGTATTTTCACAATACTGGAATCCTGCAAAATATGTTTTCCTCGAAAGTCAGGCTGGTATATCGCTTTCATATACTCCGTGGTTACGTCAGTTGGTCGACGATATTGATCTGGCATATGTTTCGGGATATTACAAATTTGATGATCGTCAGTCATTGAGTGCATCTTTACGTTATTTCTCTTTGGGTGATATCGCTCTCACCGATCAACTTGGAGGTTTTCTGACAACTGCAACGCCAAATGAACTTGCCTTTGATGTGGCATATTCGCGTTTGTTGTCTGAATATTTCTCCGCTGCTGTGGCAATGCGCTTTATTTATTCCGATTTAAGTAATGGTTTTGCTCAGGATATGTACCCCGGAATGTCGGTTGCAGCTGACGTGGCCGGATATTATCGTCGCCCGATAAGCCTCAATACCGGTGACGGTAATCTGGCTTTTGGTTTGAATATCTCTAATCTTGGTTCCAAAATTTCGTACGACGAAAATGTAACCAGTAGTTTTATTCCTACGAATATGCGTTTTGGTACTTCATTCCTTTATCCTATCGACGATTATCAAAGCATTTCGTTCAGTGCCGATTTGAATAAATTACTTGTTCCAACACCGGATGCAACTACCGATTTCAATAAAATAAGTATGCTTTCAGGTGTTTTTATGTCATTTGGTGATGCTCCTGCTGAAGAAGAATTACGTGAAATTATGTGGTCAGTAGGTGCTGAATATGCATATAACAAACAGTTTTTTGTGCGTGCAGGTTATTTCCACGAAAATCAATACAAGGGAAACCGTCAGTTCTTTACTGCCGGTGCGGGTTTCAAACTGAATGTATTTCAGATCGATGCCGGTTATGTAATTTCAACTTCGCAAACCAATCCACTTGATCAGACTTTGCGTTTATCGCTATCGTTCGACCTGTTTGGAATTCGTAATATGATGAGATAAAAACTTATTTAATAAACATAAGTCATTAAGCGGTTGTTATTCCACAGTGAATTACAACCGTTTTTTTTGTAATTTAGCCGTTTTAATTATCAATTATTTATTGTCAATTATCAATTAACTAGTTATGGTTCCTTTCAGAGTAGGTTTTGGTTACGATGTGCATGTGTTTGCAGTCAATCGTGAGTTGTGGTTAGGTGGTGTGAAGATAGAGCACACTGAAGGCCTTTTAGGTCATTCGGATGCCGATGTATTGATTCATGCCCTTTGCGATGCCATACTTGGTGCCGCTGCTTTGCGCGATATTGGATATCATTTTCCCGATACTGCGGGTGAATACAAAAATATCGACAGTAAAATTCTGTTGGTCCGTACAATGGAACTTTTGCGAAATGCCGGTTACGAGTTTGGAAATGCCGATTGTACCGTTGCTGCCGAAGCGCCAAAACTTAATCCGCATATTCCCAAAATGCAGGAAACATTAGCCGGAGTTATGCAGGTAAGTCCCAATACGATTTCAATTAAAGCAACAACTTCTGAAAAAGTTGGTTTTGTGGGTCGTAAAGAAGGAATGGCTGCATATGCAACTGTTTTGATTTACAGAAAGTAAGCGAGAAGACAAGGAGACGAGGAGACAAGGAGATTGGGAGATAAGGATATGAGGAGACAAGTAAACAAGTAAACAAGTAAACTTCATTTCCTATTGTCAACTGTCAACTATCCATTATCCATTATCAACTGTCACCTATTATATAGATATCGCTTATTTGAGGATAAATGAATTCTATCCGAAAATGTTTTGATTACAAAAATATACTAAGTATTTTTGCACTACGAAATTATTAAACCAATTAAAAAATAATATCAATATGTCAGTATTAGTAGGAAAACAAGCACCGGTTTTCAATACCAAAGCAGTGGTAAACGGATCAGAAATTGTAGAAAACTTTTCGTTAAAACAGTACGAAGGTGAAAAATATGTGGTATTTTTCTTTTATCCTGCCGATTTTACTTTTGTGTGTCCCACAGAGTTGATCGCTTTCCAGGATAAAATTCAGGAATTTGAATCGCGCAATGTAGCTGTAGTAGGTGCTTCAACCGACTCGGAATTCTCACATTGGAAATGGCTTCAGACTCCACAAAATCAGGGTGGTATTCAGGGTGTAAAATACCCAATCGTAGCGGACCAAACTCTTCAGATTTCAAAAGCATATGATGTGCTTGCTGGTGAAGAAGTGTATGATGAAGAAGGAAACGTACAGTTTGTAGGTGATGCAAAAGCTTATCGCGGACTGTTCCTGATCGATAAATCAGGTGTTGTTCGTCACCAGGTAGTGAACGATATGCCACTCGGACGTAGCGTAGAAGAAGTGATTCGTCTGATCGATGCACTTCAGTTTACCGAAGAATATGGTGAAGTTTGTCCCGCTAACTGGAAAAAAGGTGACAAAGCCCTGAAAGCAACTCAGGAAGGAATTTCAAGTTATCTCTCTGAAAAATAATAGATTTCAATAATTTATTATCTCTGTTCAAAAAGTCTGCCTATCACACGGGGCAGACTTTTTTTTGTTTAATTTCCGAATATGTCAATTTTTTTTGAATCGTTTTTTACAATTAATGGATATAATTATTATTTTTACAGTTCGATTTGTAAATCTACGATATTTTAGTTGTTATTTTTGATTATGAAAAATTTTATCAGCTTTAAGTTTTTAATTGTTATTGCTTTAATTTGTTTGTATGGAAATGACCTGACCTATGCTCAACATTTTTCAGACTCACTTTCCGTAAACGGACAGCAGAAAATTAATTCAGGATTCTTTCGCGAACGATATTTGCTGAACGATGCCGTTCATTATTTCGATAATCTGAACGATTTTATTACTTACCAGTCTGAAACAACCGGAAGTTTCAATGCACCCGATCAGTTGATTTTTTCTATTGCCGGAAATTCACATAAATGGAATAAATACTATCTTGATGGTTTCAGACTCGATAGCCGTTTTTTCTCAGGATCCACTTTTTTTGTTCCCGATCTTTATTCGCAAAGTCTGAGTGTCGATTATCTGAACTCTACTGTTTCATATACAACTGACGATTATATTCCAAACGCGGTTTCGCTCAGTTACAATGTAGGTGGTCTTGGTGGAATTTCGCCCGGAACGAATGCCCTGATTAATCTTTACCATCCTTCGGCAACCGAGCGTCTTTACCGCCCGATCGAATTTCGCAATAAAATGAAAGGAGCAGGGACGCTGACTCTTAATTATGCACTTCCAATAAATGGCAAAAACTATCAGCAACAACTTTACGCTACTTTTGGTACCCGAATGCTGACCGATTTTGACGAAACAGGAATAAGTGAGTTTTATCCGGAAAATTTTTATAAAGTGCAGCTTTCCGGACAGTTACCTTTCAAATCGGGTCGTTTGTTCGATAAAACATCTTATCTTCTGAATATCTCGGGTCGCGACAATCTTTACAATGAACTTTATTATTCGAAGGCTGAATCGGCTGTGCATAAGGCACTTGCGTTTTCGGTTTACGGATCGAAAAAACATGAAAATTCGCAACTGACCACCGGACTCACATTTGCTTACAACCATCTGAAACATGCTGATCTGAATTTCAGTCGCAATATTATCGATCAGGATGGAGAGGCTTTCGAACCATGGTATCCCGATGGAGCCGGATTTGAATTTTCGCATGCCCTGAATTACGAAAAAAAATTTTCAGATTATCTGAAATTGTATTTCAATAGTTATAATTCTTTGCTACAATTCAATCCTGAAAGTCAACAGTTTTCAAACCCTGTTTTTGCACGTAATGTCAATCTACCTTACAGGTCGTTGTATGTGTACGACTGGACTGCAAAATCATTTGCAGCAGGTTTATTGGAAAATACACTGGGCTTGAGTTTTGAAAGAGCCTTATCTTCAAAATTAAATTTCAATGCGCAGGCTGATGTGACTTTCGATGCCATGATTATAAAAAATAAATCGCGTGTAAATCCTAACTGGCAGGCAAAAGCAGGTTTGCAGTTTCGTCCGGCAGCATGGTTTTATACCGAAATGAACGTGGCCCGAAATAGGATAAGCTATAATGCGGACGATTTGCGTTATCTTTCGGACGATTATATGAATGCCGGGATTTATTACTGGCAGGATCAAAATCAGGATTCGAAATTTCAGACCGGCGAGAAGTCTGATCTGTTCAGTACTTCAGGTGGAAAATACCGCTCGGTAGCTTCGGGGCTGAAACAGCCTTCGTATTTTGTGTTCGATATCCCGTTTCATTTTTTGCTTGGGCGTCATACAATTTCTTTTTTGCAATCCTATCGGAAGTATAATCACAATCTGACTACAGGTTTTGATAAAGCCGCAGGCGAGTACGGATACTTTGTAAATCACGGCGATAAGGATATTTATTTTATGAACAACGGAGTGAAAAACTATGTGCTTGATTATTATCCTGATGCGTATATGAAAACTGCTGAAGGATCGGGATTTCTGACAAATTCGCCATATTATGTTTCGTCGGTTGTGAAATACAGCTATACTACAGAAAAATTTTTGCTTTCGCTTTCGTGGACTTCCTACCTTATGGCAGGTATTTCCACTTTGGGTAATGGGCCTTTGCACAATAATCTGGGAGTTTATTCTGAAAGTACAGCTAATCCGAATATCAATTATAAACTTATCGGGCGACTCGATCAGGAACGAGCTTATGTGGCCAGAATCCATGCAGCTTACAAGTTGAACAGGAATTTGAATTTTTCGGTAACAGCTAAGTTTAAGGACGGTCAGCCTTTTGCTAATTTCGAAACCATGACGATGACCGATGCCGCCGGAAATAATCAGATGGCAATTTGGGCAAAACGTACAAAAGGCATAAATCCATATAACGGAGATTTTGGTAGCCGCGAAGATTCATTTTTTAATGTCGATCTGCGTACTGTCTATTCAGGAAAACTAGGCGGGCAAAATTTTGAGCTGACTTTGCTTATGTATAATTTATACGATTTTGGAACGGAGCTGGCCGAATATACTTTTCAACCTGATGATACCGGAAAACGTTATCCGCTGTCGATGAATATCCCGCGTGGATTGATTTTGGGAGCGAAGTTGTATTTTTGATTTCGGAATAATAGAAATTCAATATTTTATAAAACCTCAAATCTATGTTAGTAAAATCTTACGGAGCTGCTGTGCAGGGCATAAATGCTACCACTATCACTATTGAAGTAAATGTAAGTACCGGAATTCGTTTTATGCTTGTGGGTTTGCCCGACAATGCCGTAAAGGAAAGTCAGCAGCGCATTACTTCAGCGCTTCAGTACACGGGATATAAATTTCCGCACAAGCAAATTGTGATTAATATGGCACCTGCCGATATTCGCAAAGAAGGGTCAGCATACGATTTGCCTTTGGCAATTGCGATTATGGCTGGTTCGGAGCAAATTCCTGCTGATGCGCTCGAAAAATATATCATCATGGGTGAATTGTCGCTCGATGGTGGTCTGCAGCCAATCAAAGGTGTTTTGCCTATTGCCATAAAGGCCCGCGAAGAAGGTTTCAAAGGTTTTATTTTACCCAAACAAAATGCCCGTGAGGCAGCAGTAGTCAATAATCTGGAAGTGTATGGCGTTGAAAATATTACAGAAGTAATTGGTTTTTTCAATGGAAGTGTAGAACTGGAACCTACTGTCGTTAATACTCGTGAAGAATTTTTCAGCCATTTGAATTATTCTGAAATTGATTTTGCGGATGTAAAAGGTCAGGAAAATGTAAAACGTGCGCTCGAAGTAGCTGCAGCTGGTGGTCATAATATAATAATGGTTGGTCCTCCGGGTGCCGGAAAGTCGATGCTGGCGAAACGAATTCCGACTATTTTGCCTCCGCTCACTTTGCACGAAGCTCTGGAAACCACAAAAATTCACAGTGTAGCCGGAAATATCGATAGTAATACTTCGCTTATTTCGCAACGTCCGTTCCGAAGCCCTCATCATACGATTTCGGATGTCGCTTTGGTCGGCGGCGGGACTTTTCCTCAACCCGGTGAAATATCGCTCGCCCACAATGGTGTGCTTTTTCTTGATGAGCTTCCTGAATTTAAACGAACTGTACTCGAAGTGATGCGTCAACCGCTCGAAGACCGTAAAATTTGTATCTCAAGAGCCAAATTCGCCATCGAATATCCGGCCAGTTTTATGCTTGTAGCTTCTATGAACCCGTGTCCGTGCGGTTATTACAATCATCCCGATCGCGACTGTGTTTGTGCTCCGGGCGTGGTACAGAAATATCTGAGCCGTATTTCAGGTCCTTTGCTCGATAGAATTGATATTCATATCGAAATAATTCCTGTGCCATTCGAAAAACTTTCGGAACTCAGAGAATCGGAAAGTAGTGAAAAGGTGCGTGAAAGGGTTATGAAAGCGCGGCAAATTCAGGAATTGCGTTTTCGCGATATTGATGGTGTGTATTGCAATGCACAAATGTCGTCGAAACAAATGCGTGAATTTGCTGTGATTGATAAAGCCGGCTCTGAGTTGTTGAAAAATGCGATGTTAAGGCTTAATTTGTCTGCCCGTGCTTACGATCGTATAATCAAAGTAGCGCGTACGATAGCCGATCTCGATGATTCGGAACATGTGCTTTCGCATCATATTGCCGAAGCTATTAATTATCGTAACCTCGATCGTGAAGGTTGGGCTGGCTAAAGACTGATTTATCCTTTATAATATTAGAACACCTCACTGATTCGCATGATTCAGTGAGGTGTTCAACATTTTTAGAGCGTTATTTTAAACTTCCTGTAATTTTTTATTCCAGTCAATTTGTTCCTGAACCATAGCATCGAGCACAGCGATAGCAGTCATGTTGACAATGTCGCGTACCGAACTTTCCACGTCCAGAATATGAATAGGTTTTTTTAGTCCCATTTGGATTGGTCCGATTGTTTCGGCTAATCCCATTTCAAGCAGCATTTTGTAGGCTGTATTGGCTGAACTCAGATTCGGGAAAACAAGTGTATTTACATCTTTTCCGGCAAGTTTCGAGAATGGGAATTTTTTGTCACGAAGTTCTTTGTTCAATGCAAAATTAACCTGCATTTCACCGTCAACAATCATTTCAGGATAAGAGTTGTGAAGTGTGTCCACAACTTTATGCACACTTGCAGGACTTCCTTCTTTGTCCGAACCAAAGTTTGAGTATGAGAGCATGGCCATTACCGGTTCATGATTGAAAAACTTTACGGTATTGTGTGTAAGCTTGGCAATATCAATCAGCGTTTCAGTGTCGGGATGGCGGTTGAAAAGTGTATCGGAAAGGAAGAAAGTTCCCTTTTTTGTATTCATAATGTGCATTGCACCAATGTGTTTCAGTCCATCACGAATACCAATAACTTCTTTGGCAGCCACTATCGAATCGGTATATTTGGTGTAAACGCCTGTAATCAGGGCATCGGCTTCACCTGTTTCCACCAGCATCATTCCAAAATAGTTACGCTCGTACATCCTTTCGTATGCTTCGTCGAAAGTCATACCATCGCGTTTACGTTTTTCAGCGAGTATTTTAGCAAATTTTATACGGCGGTTTTCTTCGCGGTCGTGACGCAAATTGATAATCTCAATACCTGTGAGGTCAATGTGGTTTTCGGCTGCAATACTTCCGATTTTTTCTTCATTACCCAATAAAACAGGGAAGCAGATTCCTTCGGCCAATGCTGCTTCAGCAGCTTTGATCATGTTGATGTGATTCGATTCAGAAAAAACCACACGTTTCGGGTTGGCTTTGGCAGTTTCGTAAAAACGACGGAGCATTTTATTGTCATGACCCATCATTTCGTGCAATTTGTTGTTGTAAGCATCCCAGTTTGTAATCTGTTTACGCGCTACACCCGATTCCATGGCAGCACGTGCTACAGCTGGTGCTACGATTGTTAATAAACGTGGGTCGAGTGGTTTTGGAATTATATAGTCGCGTCCGAATGTCAGCCTTTTCAGTCCGTAGGCAGCATTTACCACATCGGGAACTGCTTTTTTAGTAAGCTCTGCAATGGCACGAACTGCGGCTACCTTCATTTCCTCGTTGATACAGGTTGCGCGCACATCGAGTGCTCCTCTGAAAATATATGGGAAACCAAGTACATTGTTGATTTGATTAGGATGGTCGGAACGTCCGGTAGCAAAAATGATATCTTCTCGGGCCGACATAGCATCCTCATACGAAATTTCGGGATTTGGATTGGCCAAAGCAAAAACAATCGGATTCCGGTTCATGCTTTTTACCATTTCCTTGCTCAATACGCCTGCAACCGATAATCCCAGAAAAACATCAGAACCTTCGACTGCTTCGGCCAAAGTAGTAATGTCACGCGAAGTGGCAAAAGGTTTTTTACGATCGTTCAGGTCGGTACGTTTGGTGTTGATCACACCTTTTGAATCCACCATTACAATGTTTTCTTTTTTAGCACCGAGAAGCATGTAAAGCTGGGTACATGAATTTGCTGCAGCACCGGCTCCGTTTACGACTATTTTTACATCTTCAATTTTTTTACCTGTAATTTCAAGCGCGTTCAGTAAACCAGCCGACGAAATAATTGCAGTTCCGTGCTGGTCGTCGTGCATGATAGGAATGTCGAGTTCGGCTTTTAGTCGTTCCTCGATTTCAAAACATTCAGGAGCTTTAATGTCTTCGAGATTAATGCCCCCGAAAGTAGGAGCAATGGCTTTTACTACTTCAATGAATTTTTCGGGATCTTTCTGATTTACCTCAATGTCGAATACATCAATACCTGCAAAAATTTTAAAAAGGAGTCCTTTACCTTCCATCACAGGTTTTCCGGCCATAGCACCAATATCGCCCAGCCCCAGTACCGCTGTTCCGTTCGAAATCACAGCCACCAGATTTCCTTTGGCTGTATATTCGTAAGCTGCATTCGGGTCTTTTTCGATTTCGAGACAAGGTTCGGCTACACCGGGAGAGTAAGCCAGTGACAAGTCGCGCTGCGAACTGTATGGTTTTGTGGGGTTTACTTCAATTTTTCCGGGTTTGCCCTGTGAGTGATACAAAAGAGCATCTTCTTTAGTGAGTTTTGCCATAATTTTGATATGATATAATTCGTAAGTATAAATTCTTTATTTATAAGAAATTGTTGCAAAAGTACGAATAATAATATCAATATAGCACAGAAATTAAATTTTAAGATGAATTTAACGTCGTTTCTCGAAATGATGATCGTCATGATTTCGTTTGAAATGATGTCCCCAGCGAAATCCTTTTTCTTCAAATTTCAATACTACAGGATGTTGCGGATATAAGGTGCCCGGTGCTGCGGGATTATAGCTTGCATTTTCCGGAAGATCCTTTCTGTGTTCGTATCCTTTTTTCCAGCGTAGTGGGTTTTGCATTGGATTCAGATCAAAAGCCAATCCTGATGCATGTTTCGAATAGCTTGCATTTCGGTAGCAAAAACAGTAGCTGTTGTTGTCATTCATCGAGTGAGGATCGCTTTCGTTGTATTTCACCATTGGAATCACTTTCCCAACAGGAAAACGCGTTTCAAGTATGAAATCAAAAATCTCTTTCAAATCATTTGCAATCGACTTATGACAAACGATCTGACCCTGATGCAAAAGGCTGTCGAAGCTGTAGTACTGAACCTGAATAAGGGTTAGCTGGTCGATAATTTTCTGTGGTGCTTTGGTTCCTGCTATGGCTTCTTCAAAACTATAATTACAATCGACTACAATTGTATCTTCTGAAGTCTTTGTTTGTATTTCAGAAGATGTTGTTGATTTGTTGATTGAGTTTTCGTTGCTTAATTGTTTACAGGAACTCAGAGCACAAATGCCAATGCATAATAAATATGTAAACAGCCTAGGATTCATTAATATAAAAACAAGATGAACAGAAGGCTGATAATGGCAATGAAAATCCACAGCGTTACGCCGAGCACCATAGGACGGAAGCCCACGGTTTTAAGGTTCGAACGTGAAAGACCTGCACCAATAAAAAACAGCGTGACAGTAAGCGCCTGGCGCGAAACTGAAACAATTCCTTTGCTCAGACTTTCAGGGACATTCAAAAAAGAATTTATCAGCATGGCCAAAACAAAGAACAAAATAAACCACGGTACACTGACTTTTTTGCTGTCTGATTTAAAGTGGAATGCAGTGTAAATACTCAGCGGAATGATCCAGAGTGCGCGGGTAAGTTTTACAGTTGTAGCTACTTTCAGTGCTTCGGGACCATAGGTTGCTCCGGCGCCGACCACCGAACTTGTGTCGTGAATGGCTATAGCAGCCCAAAGACCGAATTCGTGCTGTGTCATGTTCAGAAAATGGCCTATCACAGGGAAAATGAAAAGAGCTATTGCATTTAATACAAATATTGTGGCCAGTGACACCGACATTTCGTTTGAACCTGCACGGGCAACTGGACCTACAGCAGCAATGGCGCTACCTCCGCAAATGGCCGTTCCGGATGCAATCAGATATGCAGATGTGCGGCTGACTTTCAGCCATTTTCCAATCAGAATTCCCATAACCATTACACTGACAACCGAGAATATGGTAAAAAGTACACCATCGCTACCGGCTTTTAATGCTTCGCTGATATGCATACCAAAGCCGAGACCAACTACAGAACCCTGCAGAAGATATTTTGAAATTTTTTTGCTGAAAACAGGGAAGGGATTTTCGAAGAAAAGTGCAAAAACCAATCCGGAAAATAATGCCAGTGGAGGAGTGGCGAACGGGAAAATGCAGGCGATGGCCAATACTGAAAAAAGAATTTTAATGATCGTAGTGTTCATAATCTTGAAAGTTTCCTGCAAAATTACAACTTTCAAATCACAATCGGAAATTAAATTTGTTCCGTTTAATGTGTTCGGGTGCCGGCTATGAGTTTTCAACAATCTGCAAAATGGAGTGGAATGCACGCTAAAAAAGAGCTATCTTTGCATTGAAACGTAAAAATAAATGCGTATGCAGTTAAAAACCCTTTCTATCCTGAATTACAAAAATATACCTGAGGCGGAACTTGCGTTTTCGCCCAAGATAAATTGTTTTATCGGCGATAACGGAATGGGAAAAACCAACCTGCTGGATGCCATTTACTATTTGTCGTTTTGTAAAAGTCACTCCAATTCAATTGATTCCCAAAACATTCTGCACGATGCTGATTTTTTTATGATTCAGGGGCATTACGATTTCGATGGTGTGCCTGAGGATGTGTATTGCGGAATGAAACGCAAGCAGAAAAAGCAGTTTAAACGTAATAAAAAGGAGTACGAACGACTTTCTGATCATATAGGATTATTTCCGCTGGTAATGGTTTCGCCCGACGACAATGTGCTGATTTCGGAAGGCAGCGAAGAACGCCGTAAATTTGTGGATGGTGTTATTTCGCAGTATAACCGCAATTATCTGCAGCATTTATTGAGTTACAATAATGCTTTACGGCAGCGAAATGCACTTTTGAAGTTGGAAGAAATGGCCGATGTTTCACTGTATGAAATATGGGAAGAGCAAATGGCTGAATATGGCCGGCTTATTTTTGAAGAACGTAAAAAGTTTATCAACGAATTTATTCCGATTTTTCAGGAAATATATCATCGTATATCGGGTGGACATGAGCAAATCAGCCTGACTTATACTTCTCAGCACAACGACAGGGATATTGCGCAAAGCATGAAGCAAACCCGTGATCGCGACCGCATTTTGGGTTATTCCACACAGGGGATTCACAAAGATGAGCTTGATATGTTGCTCGACGGTTATCCCATTAAGCGGGTCGGTTCGCAGGGACAAAACAAAACTTATCTGATTTCGCTGAAACTTGCTCAGTTTTATTTTTTGAAGCGTGCGCATAATTTTGCACCGGTGTTGTTACTCGACGATATTTTTGATAAACTTGACTCAAAACGTGTCACTGAAATAATTCATCTTGTATCGGGTGAAACTTTTGGTCAGATTTTTATTACTGATACCAATCGTGAACATTTAGATATGATACTTGCCCAGCTCGAACAACCTGCGTCATTATTTTTGGTAAATAATGGCGAAATTCTTAAGTTGTGAAAACAAAATGTCATTTTGTCTTAAAATTTAAATATATCGAAATTGTAAACTCAATGAAATAATTTTTCAATGGGTGTAATATGTAAAATTTCATTTTGGGAAATATTTTCCTGAAATGAAATTTTTATTTTGTTGTTATTCAGTTATTTGTATTTTAATACGGAAAACTTTTTATTTTTGCAAGCGAAATTGATTGAAATTTATGTTGTATTTGTAAGAAAAAATACCTAACATTGCAATTCCGAAAAATGTATTTTTCATAGTCATATAACTAACTAATTATAATCTTATTAAGAATTTTCTATCGTGGAAACAAAAACTTATTCCCCTGAAGAGATTCGTGTAGCCTCATTTGAATTTTTTAAAGGCGACGACCTGGCCACAAAAGTGTGGACAACCAAGTACGCACTGAAAGATTCATTCGGGAATGTATACGAACTCACCCCAGACGACATGCACCGGAGATTGGCCCGGGAAATTGCACGTATCGAAAGAAATTATCAGAATCCGCTTTCTGAAGATGAACTTTTCGAACTTTTCCGTAATTTTAAGTACATCGTTCCTCAGGGAAGTCCAATGACAGGTATCGGAAACGATCATCAGGTGGCTTCGCTTTCGAATTGTTTTGTGATTGGTTTTGATGGTGATTCCGATTCGTACGGTGCTATCATTAAAATCGATGAAGAACAGGTACAACTGATGAAACGCCGTGGTGGAGTAGGTCACGATCTTTCACATATTCGTCCCAAAGGTTCGCCGGTAAAAAACTCGGCACTGACTTCTACAGGTATTGTTCCTTTTATGGAACGTTATTCAAACTCCACACGTGAGGTTGCGCAGGATGGTCGACGTGGTGCTTTGATGTTGAGCGTTTCTATTAAACACCCGGATTCAGAGTCGTTTATTGATGCTAAAATGGAATCGGGCAAAGTAACCGGAGCCAATGTGTCGGTAAAAATCGACGATGATTTTATGCGTGCGGCTCTGAGCAACACACCGTATGTTCAGCAATATCCGACTGTATCGAACGATCCGTGGTTTAAGAAGGAAGTAGATGCAAACGCTATATGGAAAAAAATTGTGCACAATGCATGGCAATCGGCTGAACCCGGCATCCTTTTCTGGGATACCATTCTCCGCGAGTCAGTGCCCGATTGTTATGCCGATCTGGGATATCGCACAGTTTCAACAAACCCCTGTGGTGAAATTCCTTTGTGTCCTTACGATAGCTGTCGTTTGCTGGCCATAAATCTTTATTCATACGTTCAGAATCCGTTTACTCCTGAAGCAAAATTCGATTTCGAATTGTTCAGAAAACATGTGGGTCTTGCTCAGCGTATTATGGACGATATTATCGATCTCGAAATGGAAAAAATCGAGAAAATTATCGAAAAAATCCAGTCTGACCCTGAAGCCGATGATATTAAACTGACCGAATTCCAGCTTTGGGAAAAAATTAAACTGAAAACTTCTCAGGGTCGTCGTACCGGAGTGGGTACAACAGGTGAGGGTGATATGCTTGCGGCATTAGGTTTCCGTTACGGAACCGATGAAGCTACCGATTTCTCGGAAGAAGTTCACAAAACACTTGCTTTGTCGGCTTATCGTTCGTCGGTAATTATGGCAAAAGAACGTGGTGCATTTACAGTGTACGATGCCAAACGCGAAGAAAAAAATCCATTTGTACAACGTCTTCGTGATGCTGATCCTGAATTGTATCAAATGATGACTAAATATGGTCGCCGTAATATTGCCTGTCTGACTATTGCGCCTACAGGAACCACCAGTATTATGACTCAGACAACTTCGGGTATCGAACCGGTATTTATGCCTGTGTACACCCGTCGTCGTAAAGTAAACCCGAACGACAAAAATGTGCGTGTTGATTTTGTGGATGAAAATGGTGATTCGTGGGAAGAATATGCAGTGTTCCATCATAAGTTTGTAACCTGGATGGAAGCTAACGGACATTCAGCTACAAAACATTACACAAACGAGGAAATTGCTGATCTGGTAGCTCAGTCACCTTATTACAAGGCAACAGCCAATGATGTTGACTGGTTGAAAAAAGTGCAGATGCAGGGTCGTATTCAGAAATGGGTTGACCATTCTATCAGTGTAACAATCAATCTTCCATCGGATGTATCCGAAGAACTTGTGGGTAAACTTTACGAAGAAGCATGGCGTTCGGGTTGCAAAGGTGTAACTGTGTACCGTGACGGATCGCGTTCGGGTGTGCTTATTTCGAGTACAGAGAAAAAGGAGGAGAAAAAAGAAGAAAAAACTGTTTGCTTCCCATATGATGAAAGTCAGTTTATCCGTCCGAAAGAATTGAAATGCGAGGTAGTTCGTTTCCAGAATGCCAAAGACAAATGGATTGCTTTTGTAGGTTTGAAAGATGGTCGTCCATACGAAATTTTTACCGGTCTTGCTGACGATGAGGAAGGTATTTTGCTTCCGAAAACTGTAACCGAAGGTAAAATTATCAAAACTGTTGATGAACAGGGCGTAAAACGTTACGACTTCCAGTTTACCAACAAACGCGGCTTTAAAACCACAGTTGAAGGTTTGAACTATAAGTTCGATAAAGAGTTCTGGAACTACGCCAAACTTATTTCGGGTGTGTTGCGCTACGGAATGCCTATCGATCAGGTTGTAAAACTGGTTCAGGGACTTCAGCTCGACAGCGAATCCATCAACACCTGGAAAGTAGGGGTAGAGCGTGCACTCAAAAAATATATTCCAGATGGAACTCAGATTGCCGAACAGGCTTGTCCGAGTTGCGGACAAAAATCCCTGGTTTATCAGGAAGGTTGTTTGACCTGTAAAAGTTGTGGTTATTCGCGTTGCGGATAGTCTTGCAAAACTCAGAATACTAATAAAGAAAAAGCGGATCCACAGGATTCGCTTTTTTTGTTGTCAAAAACCATTATTTAGCCATTATTTTTGTCCCTTTGCCTGAAATGAAATTTGTATCTTTGTGCTAATTTTCAAATCACCTGTTAATGATGAAAAGAATTCTGATTTTCATAGTTTTTTATCAGCTTGTAATACAGATATTTGCGATAAATCCATTCAGATTTGCGTTGATTACCGATTTACATATTCAGATGGGAAATAATGCTCCCGAAAAGGATTTGGAAACTGTGATTCAAGACATTAATCAGCAACAAAATATCGATTTAGTGTTGGTGAGTGGTGATATCACCGAATTTGGCGATAAACCTTCGCTTGAAAAGGCAAAAGCCTTGCTCGGTACTCTCAAAATGCCATTTTACATTACTCCCGGCAATCACGATCAAAAACTCAGTCCTCCATCTTACGATTATTTTAATGATGTTTTTGGCGATAATAAGTTTTCGTTTTCACATAAAGGAATTCATTTTGTAGGCTTTGCAACCCGTCCTTCGCAGGTTGGTGGAAATGGCGTGATAGCGCACGAAGATATTAACTGGATCGAAAAGGAGCTTTCTGAACTGCCCGATTCAGTCAGAATAATTGCTGTAACACATTATCCTTTGCAAACCGGCGATGTGGATAACTGGCCTGATATGGTTGATGTATTGAAAAAATATAAGGTAATGACTGTTCTGGGCGGACATTATCACAGAAATGTGTTGTTTGCCTATGACGGAATTCCGGGTATTATCAATCGTTCGACACTGAAAAACAATGAGCATCTTTGCGGATATTCAGTTTATACTGTTTCCGATTCACTTCATGTAGCTGAAAAACAACCGGGAAATGCAGAAATTCTCTGGATGTCCTTACCTTTTTTTGTAAAAGAGGAAACCGCTGTGACTGAACCGGTAAAAACAGATAATAAGGCGGTTCGAAAGAAACGATGTATTTTCAGAAAAGCAGATAAACGGAATTGAAATTATTTTATCAGAATTGAATATGTTTTGTAAGTCGTCAGCGAGGTTGAGGCTTATTTGATTATAAAAATTAAATAAATGAATATCAGTGTAATATCCGAATATATTTCGGCTCAAATGTACGGATCGCCAGCCGATCAGGAAATCAGGTGGCTGCTTACCGATAGCCGTTCGCTTTCGTTTCCGGCCGGAAGTTTGTTTTTTGCCATTAAAACAAGGCGAAACAATGGACACAATTATATTTCTGAATTGTACAGGCAACAATTACGGCATTTTGTGGTAAGTGATTTACCTGAAAATTACAAGGAATTTCCTGACGCAGTATTTCTGCTTGTGCCCGATACTTTACGCGCTTTGCAACAGCTTGCAGCAGTACACCGTAGCAATTTTTCGGTACCTGTGATTGGCATTACCGGAAGCAATGGAAAAACAGTGGTCAAAGAGTGGCTCTATCAGCTTTTACATACCGATAAAGTTGTAACCCGCTCGCCACGAAGCTATAACTCGCAAATCGGGGTACCACTGTCGGTTTGGGGACTGAACGATAAAACGCAAATCGGTATCTTCGAAGCCGGAATTTCGCAACCGGGTGAAATGGCATTTCTGGAGAAAGTGATTAAGCCGGAAATAGGCGTATTTACAAATCTTGGCGATGCGCATCAGGAAAATTTCCGCAGTCTGAAACAGAAATGTGAGGAGAAACTGAAATTGTTTAAGGATGCTAAGGTGCTGATTTATAATTCAGATAATAAACTTGTAGATATTGCTGTAAAACAATCAGATTTTGGTGGACAGCTTTTCCGATGGGGAAAGGAAGCAAATTGTACATTGAGAATTTCGGAAGTAAAGAAAGGAAAAACAAGTACAGATCTTCGCCTGAATTATCAGCAAAATGATTTTACAATTCAAATTCCGTTTGTGGATGAAGCTTCTGTGGAAAATGCGCTTCAATGTGTTGCTCTGCTGCTTTATCTGGGCTATAAAGCACCGGATATTCAGGCTAAGTTGCAAAAACTCGAGCCTGTAGCTATGCGTCTTGAAGTAAAAACGGGCGTGCGCAATTGTCTGATAATTAATGATAGCTATAATTCGGATCTGAATTCTCTGGTCATTGCACTTGATTTCCTTCAGCAACAGGCAACCGATAAAAATCTTTCGCGTACACTTGTGCTTTCTGATATTTTGCAAAGCGGACAAACTTCCGGTGAATTGTATGCCGAAGTGGCCGGACTTATCCGAAACAGAAATATTCGCAAACTGATTGGCATTGGTCACGAAATTTCGCAGCAATCGTCACTTTTTAGTGACATCGATGCTGTGTTTTTCGACGACACCGAAAGTTTCCTGAAGTCGGGCATTCATTACGATTTCAGAAATGAAATTATTTTGCTCAAAGGTTCACGTAAATATCGTTTCGAAGATGTGCTGTCGCGTATCGAACTTATTGCGCACGAAACAACGCTTGAGGTTAATCTGAATGCGCTTACCGATAATTTGAATTATTTCCGTTCGAAACTTCGTCCCGAAACCAAAGTAATGAGCATGGTGAAGGCATTTGCGTACGGAAGTGGCTCTGTAGAAGTTGCACGTAGCTTACAACATCATCGTTGCGATTATCTGGCAGTAGCTGTGGCCGACGAAGGAGCTGAGTTGCGTCGCGAAGGAATTCGCATTCCTATTGTGGTTATGAATCCTGAAAAAGGTGGTTTCGGACTTATTTTCGATAATAATCTGGAGCCCGAAATCTACAGTTTTCGTTTGCTCGAAGCATTTATTGCCGAAGCAGCCAAAATTGGTGTGAGCGATTATCCAATTCATATCAAAATTGACAGTGGAATGCATCGCCTCGGTTTCGAAATGGCTGATATGGAGAAACTTGTAGCTCTTCTTGCTTCGCAAAATCAGGTGAAAGTCCGCTCGGTATTTTCGCATTTGGCAGGTGCCGACGATCCGCAGTTCGATGATTTTACGCGTCAGCAGGTTCGTGTTTTCGGCGAATGTGCCGACAAAATTACTACTGCTTTTCCACATTATATCATGCGTCATATCCTCAATTCTGCAGGTATCGAGCGTTTCCCGGAATTTCAGTTCGACATGGTACGTTTGGGAATCGGACATTATGGTATTAGCGCTTTGCCCGATGTAAAACTTGCTCAGGTATGTACGCTGCGCACTGTTATTCTGCAGATTAAGAACATAAAGTCTGGTGATACAATAGGTTACAGCCGCAAAGGAATTGCTGATACCGATAAACGAATAGCTATTTTGCCCGTAGGTTATGCTGATGGTTTCGACCGTAAACTCAGCAACGGAGTGGGAGAGGTGTTCGTAAACGGTAAACGTGCAAAACTTATCGGTAATGTGTCGATGGATTTGATTATGATTGATATCACCGGTATCGAAGCTTCCGAAGGTGATATCGTAGAGATTTTTGGACAGAATATTACGATTTCGGAAATGGCCGAAAAACTCCATACCATTCCTTACGAAATACTCACAGGCATTTCACGTCGTGTGAAACGTGTTTATTTTCAGGAATAATATTTTACCACTAAGGGCACTTAAGTTTCACTTAGGAAGATTTCTTTTTGAAAATATGCGTTATAAATGTCTTTTAGTGTTTATTTGTGCTCTTAGTGCCTTAGTGGTGAAACTTATAATAATTCTTCTCAGAAGATTTTCGTTATAAATGTCTTTTAGTGTTTCTTTGTGTCCTTAGTGCCTAAGTGGTGAATTTTAAATATAAAAATGATTTTAGCATACATACAAAATACTGAAACAAGCGAAAAGCTACTTCAAAGTGCCCTGAATCTGGCAAAAAGTCTCGACAAAAAGCCGGCTGTACTTTGTGCTGATTTTGTGTCCGATCAGGAAAAGCAGGCATTAGCTGAAAAACACGCTTCTGCTGAAACTCTGATTTTTCAGGAAAATGCCGATATTCAGTCTATTGCCGATTTTTGCGAAGAAAACGAAATATCATTTCTGTTTCTTCAGGCTGCGCAGTATAACCGTAAATCTTTACAGAAATTGCTGAATGCATGCCGTAATTTACGGATACCGTACCTGATTTTCAGAGACGATTTCGAAATTCTGAAAATGGACAAAGTGCTTGTACCCGTCAATTTTTTGGAGGAGGAAATAGAAAAAGCGCAGTTTGCAACAGCTTTCGGGCGTTTTTGCAATTCAGAAATCACACTGTTACAGGCTAACGATTATGGATCGAAAGCTGCCAATACAGTAGCGAGAATGACTGAGTTTTTTTCAAAATTCAGTTTTGTATATCAGATTATTAAAGCAAAGAAAGATAGTTTTAAAGTAGATGAAGAAGCACTCGGCTTTTCAGATACATTCGGCTTGATTCTGGTCAGTGCTTCCCGTGAATACGGTCTCGACGATTTGTTTTTCGGACCAAAGGAATTACATTTAATCCGAAAAACCAGCGTTCCGGTTTTGTTGGTAAATCCGCGAGGCGACCTCTATGCTTTGTGTGATTGATTTTCGGCTTTAGCAAAATTATTGTATATTTACCCTTTCAAATAAATAGAAATTATCAAATAATAACTATATGGATAACAGTACTTTATTAAATGAAGTAATAGCCAAGGCACAGACATGGCTTGATGGCAATTACAACGAAGAAGCAAAAAGCGATATCCGCAGAATGATGGATGCTGAGGACAAAACCGAGTTGATTGAATCGTTCTATCGCGATTTGGAATTTGGTACAGGAGGTTTGCGTGGCATTATGGGCGCCGGCACAAACCGTATGAATATTTACACTGTAGGCGCAGCTACTCAGGGTTTGAGCAATTATCTTATTTCGCAGTTTCCCGATGTGCCTCAGATAAGTGTGGTAATTGGTCACGATTGTCGCAACAACAGCCGTTTGTTTGCTGAAGTTTCAGCTAATATTTTCTCGGCCAATGGCATAAAAGTATATCTTTTCGAAGACCTGCGTCCAACGCCTGAAGCTTCGTTCGCTATTCGTTATTTAGGTTGTCAGAGTGGTATTATTCTTACCGCTTCGCACAATCCGAAAGAATATAACGGTTACAAGGCTTACTGGAACGACGGTGCTCAAATGATTGCCCCACACGATACGAATGTGATCGACGAGGTAATGAAAATCAAAGTGGACGACATTAAGTTTGAAGGTCGTCCCGAACTGATTCATATTATCGGCGAAGAAATTGACAAAGCATTTATCGAAGCTATCAAAACACTTTCGTTGTCGCCTGAGGCTATCAAGCGTAACAGTGATCTGAAAATTGTGTACACTCCGATTCATGGTACAGGCGTGAAACTTATTCCACGTGCGCTGAAAGAATATGGTTTTACCAATATTATCAATGTGCCTGAGCAGGATGTGGTGAGCGGAAATTTCCCTACAGTGGTTTCTCCAAATCCCGAAGAACCTGCTGCGCTTGATATGGCTGTGAAAAAAGCCATCGAAACCAATGCTGACATTGTAATGGCTTCGGACCCCGATGCCGACCGTTTGGGTATTGCCATTAAAAATGACAAAGGCGAATGGATTCTTGTCAATGGAAATCAAACAGCTTTGTTGTTTGTATATTATCTGATTACACGCTGGAAAGAACTCGGACGTTTACAGGGTAATGAATATATCGTGAAAACCATTGTGACAACCGAAATTATCAAAGACATCGCTGATAAAAACGGCGTTGAAATGTACGATTGCTTCACCGGATTCAAATGGATTGCAGCAGTGATTCGTGAAAATGAAGGTCTGAAAAAATATATTGGTGGAGGCGAAGAAAGCTACGGATTCCTTCCCGAAGATTTCTGTCGCGATAAAGATGCTGTGTCTTCATGTACTTTGATGGCCGAAATTACTGCATGGGCAAAGGACAATGGCAAAACACTTTACGAATTACTCCAGGATATTTACCTTGAATACGGCTATGGCAAGGAAAAAGGTATTTCGGTAGTGCGCAAAGGCAAATCGGGAGCCGAGGAAATTGCTAAAATCATGAGTGATTATCGCACAACTCCTCCTGTGGAAATTGCCGGATCGAAAGTGAAAGTAATCAAGGATTACAAAACGCTGAAAATGAAAAATGTAGCTACAGGCGAAGAATCGGATCTCGATTTCCCTGCTACGTCAAATGTGTTGCAGTATTTCACCGAAGATGGAACCAAAATTTCGGTACGTCCTTCGGGAACCGAGCCGAAAATTAAGTTCTACATTGAAGTTCGTGGCGAAATGAAATCGCGTGCCGAATATGATGCTGCTGATGCTGCTGCCAATGCAAAAGTCGAAGCAGTAAGAGCTTCGATGGGAGTGTAAGCGAAGATAAAATTCAAATATGGAACGGAGGATGCTGAAAAGTGTCCTCCGTTTTGTTTTCAAAGCGAAGTGTCGATGTGATTCAGCAGACTTTCGATGGTGTGAAACTCTGCATCTTTCACTATCCAGCTGTTTTCGGTAATATTAATCACTGTTTCGGCTTCGGGCACAACCATATAGCCGGCACGCGCCAGTGCACGAAGCGTCCAGTACATGCGGGTTTTGTTTCCGGTTACCCATACTTTGCCTGTCATAGGATAATTCATCGAAAAGTTACCATTGTCGGCATTGAAAAAGTACGAACGGCTTTCGAAAGTCTTATTAAAACTGCCATTAAATACCAAATCTTCGGGAACGCCATTTACCACACCTTCGTT
Organism: Bacteroidia bacterium; assembly: GCA_009929375.1. GTDB lineage: Bacteria > Bacteroidota > Bacteroidia > Bacteroidales > Paludibacteraceae > Paludibacter. Next base: position 41,345 of record SAAO01000001.1, on the reverse strand, counting down.
GCTCATAAGCCAGATACGATCAGCTGCCTGGAGTGCCAGATCGAGTTCGTGAGTCGAAAGCAAAATTGATTTTCCGGTTTTATGTGCCAGTCGATGAAGCAAAAGCATAATATCAACCCGGTTGGGTAGGTCGAGATGCGCAGTGGGCTCGTCGAGCATAATGATTGGTGTATCCTGTGCAAGCGCTTTGGCTATCATTACACGTTGCCTTTCACCGTCGGATAATTCACTGAAGTTATTGTTTGCCTTTTTCTGCAAATTTACCATTCGAATGGCTTCTTCTATTGCTTCCCTGTCGGTTTTATCATCATTTCCCCACCAGTTACTGTGCGGATGACGTCCGTAAGCCACAATGTCCTGAACAGTCGCGTTTTCCACATCAACGCGGTCGGTAAGTACAAGTGCAATTTTGAGTGCTTTCTTGTGAGCCGAAAATGCAGTGATATCATGACTGTCGATCATTATTTTTCCAGCAAGAGGCTTTTGTAATCCGGCGAGAGTTCGTAGAAGAGTTGATTTTCCGGTGCCGTTTGGACCAATCAGACACACCATTTCACCCGCCTTTAAAGTGAGCGAAAGAGCCGACTGCACCACATTTCTGTTGTTTTTACGTATGTAGCCGATACTGAGCGAACTGGTTTTTAAAACTGGCATTCGAAAATCGTTGTTTTTATTTTTTCTTTAAAATAATCCACAAAATTACAGGTGCGCCAAAAAGCGAACTTATGGTATTTATGGGTAAAGTGTAAGCCGGAATCTGACTGATAATATCGCAAAGGAGCAGGAGCGAGGCACCGCAAAGCAAAGTGGCAGGCAACAATATTTTATGCGATGAAGTTCGAAACAATCCTCTGGCAATATGCGGAATGGCAACACCCACAAATGCAATGGGGCCTGTAAATGCTGTAATTCCTCCGGCTAATAATCCTGTGGCAATTACTATCCAGAAACGCGTTCTGATAACCGGAATTCCCAACCCGCGTGCATAATTCTCACCCAGAAGTAGTCCATCCATTTTTTTGTGCAACAGAAACGCCATTCCCAATCCCGCAAGAGATACCGGTAAAAGTACCTGCATGTAATCCCATGTCACTGCGCTCAGACTACCAAAAGTCCACATTACAAATAGTTTGATCGCATCCGGATTGCTGAAGTTTTGCAGAATACTTACCACTGAACCGGCAATGGTACCAAACATGATTCCCACAATCAGAAGCGTCACTGCATTTTGTACCCTGAACGAAACTGCCACCACCAACAGTAAAACCACCGAAGCTCCTGCAATGGCCGAAATAATCATTGCCCAGCCACTGCTCACAAGCATGGCAGGCAATATAGCAGATGCCATTGTGATTAGTGCAACTCCGAGACTTGCACCCGAACTTACGCCGAGAATATAAGGGTCGGCCAGTGGATTGCGGAACAATGTCTGCATCATCAAACCTGCTACCGACAAGGATGCGCCTGCAATAATGGCTGTAAGGGCTTTGGGTAAGCGAAAGTTCAACAGAATTTCCGATTCCATATTACCTCCGTTCCGGTTAAATAGTATTTCCGGAATGCTTTCTATCGGAATTCTGATACTCCCGAAAGCCAGATCGGCCAGAAAGAGTATCAGGAGTAAAAATGACAGAATGGCGAAAAGAAGGATATGACGGTTTTTCATCAACTTGGCGATAAAAGTCTGTTTTTTGCTGAATCAGAGCTGTTGTACTGAGGTTCTGAAAACTACCATCTGGCAACTGTATCGTTGTAGATATTGTCGGTAATCTCGTCGATCATGGTTTTGAGCAATTCGTCCTGCACATCGTTCAGCATCAGATTACTGTCGAATGTCTGGTATGCCGAATATGTTTTTTCGAAATCTTCGTTCGGATTTTTGTTATTTGTAAACCTTACTTTTATAGTGATAGTAAGTTTTGTTTCCGAAGCATAAGTGTCGGCACTGATAGCCATTGGTGTAAGCTGATAGCCTGTAATTTCACCTTCGAGGTGCATGTCGCCGCCTTTCTTGAGTACCTGTAGACGGGTTTGTTTGGTGTACACATCACGTAATTTCTCAGAGAACTCCTGCGAAAGCGGTGGATGCACCAGTTCGGCAGTATTTGGAAAATCGGCAATTGAAATTGATCGCGTTTTGGTATAATCTATGGACGCACCGTTGAACTTATACGATATTGTACAGCCGCTAAAAGTGAAAATAAGCACTGCAAGCAACAGAAATGTCCCTTTTGTTTTCATTCTTTTATTCAATTCCATATTCTTTTATTTTCCTGTAAAGGGTACGTTCCGATATTTTGAGTTCATCAGCGGCAGCTTTTCGCTTTCCACGGTGTTTTTCAAGTGTTTTACGGATCATTTGTTTTTCCATATCCTCCAGACTCAGAGGTTTTTGTGTCGATTCAACTTCATGATATTCTTCTGCTTCCTGATAATCTTCCACTTCGTCAACATTTGGTTCGTAGACAGGGTTTACACTGTTTGATTTTTCGGGAATAAAGTCTGATTTTACATTTTTCGAATGAAAAATATTGTCATTGTGCGATAGGAATGAACCTGAATTATAGAGTGTTTCGGCTGCATTCGCTGGTACCTGTCCGTTCATAATTTCGTGAACGAGCTTTTTCAAATCGTTCATGTCTTTTTTCATATCGAAGAGTACCTGATACAGAATTTCACGTTCGCTGTTGAACGATTTATGATCGTGACTGCCTGCCGAAGGGAAAATGGCCGGAAGCCGTTCCATTTCGTCTTTGGGCAAATAATTGCGCAGCACATTAGCATTTATCTCACGTTGTTGCTCAATGACAGATATCTGTTCTGTAATATTTTTAAGTTGACGCACATTACCGTTCCAGTAATAAGCCGAAAGCAATGTTTTTGCATCGTCGGTAAGTTTAATGGCAGGCATGCGGTATTTTTCGGCAAAATCGGAAGCAAACTTTCTGAATAACAGTACAATATCTTCTTTTCGTTCACGCAATGGTGGTATGCTGATGGGTACAGTGTTGAGCCTGTAATATAAATCTTCGCGGAAACGACCTTCGCGCGTAGCCAGTATCATATTCAGGTTGGTGGCCGCCACTACACGTACATTTGTTTTCTGGGTTTTCGATGAACCGACTTTTATAAATTCGCCAGTTTCGAGTACGCGCAACAAGCGAACCTGAGTGGAAAGGGGCAATTCGCCCACTTCGTCGAGGAAGATTGTACCGCCATCGGCTACTTCGAAATAACCTTTACGATCGGCAGTTGCTCCGGTAAATGAGCCTTTCTCATGTCCGAAAAGCTCAGAGTCAATGGTTCCTTCGGGAATTGCACCACAGTTTACTGCAATGTAAGGTCCGTGTTTTCTGTGGCTGTAATGATGAATAATCTGCGGAAAGTTTTCTTTACCCACACCACTTTCTCCGGTAATAAGTACCGAAAGATCGGTAGGGGCCACCTGAACGGCTATATCTATGGCTCTGTTAAGCAACTCCGAAGTGCCAATAATTCCAAATCGTTGCTTTACTGCCTGAATTTCTGAAAGTTGCATAATTAAATAAATTTTTTCTGTAAAAATGACATAGCACTGACAAAAATAGCAAAAAACTTCAAATACAGTCCTGATTCAAAACATTAATTATCATTTCGCGACACGAATCAATTAATTTTAAGAGTGTATCTGAAGTTCACGGATTTTATTTCGGTCAGTCTTCTTTTTCAAGATAAACCGTTTGGGTCGGGAATGCAAATTCGAGCTTGTTTTCGTTGAATTCTTTTAGAATTTGCATGTTCACCAATGAAGGAGTATAAAAAATGTGCGATTCTTTTTTTATCCAGAAAATAAAAGTGAGGTTCAGCGAGAAGTTCGCAAATTCAGTAAATCCAACCAGTACTTCCGCATCAATTTCCTTAATTTTCTCTGGCATTGACTCCAGAATCTGAATTGCTTTTTGCATTTGTTCCGGAGTTGTATCATATGTCAACCCAAGTTTCATCACTACTTTGCGCATAGGTTCTTCCGAAATGTTGAGAATGGAAGCTTCCACGATTTTGTAATTGGGGATGGTAATCAGCTGCTTGTCTAGCGTGCGAAGGCGCGTGCTACGGATGCCAATATCTTCCACAATTCCATCGAAACCATCCACCACAATACGGTCGCCAAGTCTGAAAGGACGATCGGAGAAAATGGTAACACCCCCGAAAATATTTTTAATAGTGTCCTGAGCAGCCAGTGCAAAAGCCAAACCTCCGATACCCAAACCGGCAATCATTGCACCTACATCCACGCCGGCATTGCGTAGTGCCATAATTACTCCGAGTCCCCACACAACTCCGAGTGAAGTTCTTTTTATAATTGGTATAAGAGTGTTGTCGAGGTTTTTGTGATGAGGGTCGTTTGCAAGTGGTACAAGATATTCCTCAATAAGCGAACTTACAAATCGCACTACAAACCATGTAATATTGATGACAGTAAGGAACTGATATGCCTTACTGATAAAGTTTAATACCTTGGGATCGAATTCGAGCCGGCTAATTGCAATCCAAATGGCAAGCAATGCAATACCAAGCAAAACAGGCGCTTCCATCATTCTGAAAAGAATGTCATCGAGTCGGTTATTGGTTTTTGCAGTAACTTTTCGAATTACATTTTTATTGAGCAGGACAATGATTTTGTTAAGTAAAAGGGAGCCAATAATAATGCTCAATGATATGAGCCAATCCTGCAGGCTGTTTCCATAATAAATTGTTTCCAGCATAATTTTAATGTTTAAATGTATGTTTTTTTATACTTTAGGTTTTAATAATAGTTTTTTGGCTTATTCGCCAAGCTTACCAGTTGCCCATGCCACTGCATCGCTCGGCATTCGCCAATCGCCGCGTGGCGAAAGATTTATCGAACCCACTTTAGGACCATCGGGCATACACGAACGTTTAAACTGTTGGTTGAAGAAGCGACGAATGAAAATTTTCAACCATTTCACGATGTTTTCCTTATCATATTCTTTCTCGAATGCATTTTGTGCCAGAAAAAGGATTTTCTCAGGGCTGAATCCAAAACGCACGAAATAATAAAGGAAAAAGTCGTGCAATTCGTAAGGTCCTACCAAATCTTCGGTTTTCTGTGCAATATTGCCTTCTTCGTCGGCAGGAAGCAGCTCGGGACTTACCGGAGTATCAATTACATCCTGCAAAATTTCTTCCGATTGTTTGTCGAGTTGATGCGAAGCCCAATCCACCAGATAGCGAACCAGGGTTTTAGGAACACCACTGTTTACTGCATACATCGACATGTGATCGCCATTGTAGGTAGCCCAACCTAGCGCCAGTTCCGATAAATCGCCGGTGCCCACCACCAATCCGTTGGTTTTGTTGGCCATGTCCATCAGTATCTGAGTGCGTTCGCGAGCCTGTGTGTTTTCGTAAGTCACATCGTGGAGCAATGGGTCATGCTCAATGTCTTTAAAATGCTGAATACAGGCATCTTTTATCGAAATTTCTTTTACGCTAACACCCAAAGCCTGCATCAATTGCAGCGCGTTGTTGTAAGTCCGGTTAGTGGTGCCAAAGCCCGGCATGGTAATTCCCACAATGCGTTTACGGTCGAAACCAAGCTTGTCAGCCGTTTTTACACAAACCAAAAGCGCCAGCGTAGAGTCGAGGCCACCCGAAATACCAATCACAAGTGTTTCTGCTTTGGTGTGCATCCAGCGTTTGGCAAGCCCATTTACCTGAATAGAGAAAATCTCGCCACAGGCAGCATCGCGGTTTGCAACTGAAGGCACAAAAGGATGTTTCTCAAATTTACGGCTTATTTCAAATTTCGAAAAATAAGCGTCTTCGAGTTTTATATGTCTGTACTTTTTGTCCGTACGCAGGTTGCTGAAATTTCCGTTCTTCAGTCTGTCGGCTTTCAATCGTTCCACATCTATTTCAGAAACAATAAGTTGTGCTTCGAGACTGAAGCGCTCTGATTTGGCGATGATTTTTCCGTTTTCGGCTACAATGGCATTTCCGCCATACACCACATCGGTGGTCGATTCACCAAAACCTGCCGAGGAATACACATATCCCGAAATGCAGCGCGCCGATTGCTGTACGATAAGCTGACACAAATAGTTGTGTTTTCCGGTAAGTTCGTTGCTGGCCGAAAGGTTGAAAATTACATCAGCTCCGTGCAGGCAATGTTGTGTTCCCGGCGGAATCGGTACCCAAAGGTCTTCGCAAATTTCAATTCCAAAACTGAAATGTGCATCGCCAAAAAGCAGATCGGTGCCAAAAGGAACTGTTTCGCCTGCCAGTATTATTTCGTTTACCGTGGCTTTTGCAGCTTCTGTAAACCATCGTTTTTCGTAAAATTCGTTGTTGTTTGGCAAATGTGTTTTGGGCACAATTCCCAGGATATGTCCTCCCTGAATGACAGCTGCACAGTTGAAAATCTGATTTTCGATGACTACAGGTAATCCCACAATAAGCGCTGCTGTGGTAGTAAAAGTGAGCATGCGTAGTTCGTTGAGCGCATTGTCAATGTCGGCATAAAGCTGCTGCTGATAGAACAGATCGGCACAGGAGTAGGAGCTGACCGACAGCTCGGGGAAGCAAACCACCTGCACTTTTTGTGCTTCGGCCTGTCGGGCCAGTTCTGCAATTTTACTCACATTAAAAGCGCAATCGGCTACTTTCAGTTCGGGAATTGCGGTGGCAACGCGTATAAATCCTTTGTACATAATGTGTTTATTTTTTAGCAGTGTCGATAGGTTCGTTTGCATGCTGCATATCGCTCAGATAAATTTCGAGCGACTTGGCTGAAATGCGTATCTCTGCGACTGTCAGACTGAGCGAAATAATCAGAAAAACCAGTGCGATGCCGAAAATCCATGCCGACAATAATTGCGAACCTATATAAATCAGAAACATGGTGACAACGCTGAGCATTAAACTTCCCACACCAAAAAGCTGCATGTTTCGCGTGAGATACAAACGTTTACGAAGATTCAGAATTTGTGCTTTTGTAATGGCCGATTTATCTTCCATGTACTTGTCTTTCAATGTGCGAACAAGTTGTGCGTACGAAAGAAAACGATTGGTATAAGCCAGCATCAACAGGGAGATGGCCGAAAACAAAAATGTGGGTGTAATAAGTGTAAGTTCTTCCATTTTGATGTGTATTATATAACTTAAATTTTCGAAAATACTTATTGATATATTTTGTCACATAGTTCACAGTAGTATTTTTTATTTTAAAAATAAGACTAAGCTCACATAGCATTATCCCGAAAAACGGGATAATTTCAGAGAGCAAAAGTATCGTCAGATACTTTTACTATGTGAACTAAGTCTTTATTTCCCATTATAACTATGTGAGCTATTGTGTTTTAAAATACAATATTGAATATATTTCGTTACATAAAATGCTAATAATGCAAAGATAATAAATCTTTAAGAAACACTTGGCGGAAAAATAGATGAAAAAACCCGGACATGTAACTGCCCGGGTTTACTGTATCGGTAAAGCCGATTAGTTGAATTTCTCTACGTGAATTTGTCCGGCTTCTTTGCGTGTGTGTTCTTTGAAACCTTCTTTTTCGAGTGCTTCAACCATGCCGGTCACCATACGTGGATTTCCGCAAAGGAAAATGTGAGTGTTTTCGGCTGTGGGTTTGAAGCCCCAGAGTTTTTCAATTGCACCTTCTTCCCAAATTTCCTGAATAAACTGAGTGCGCCCTGCCCATGGTGTAAATTCTTTCTCGGGGAAAGTAATGGTAGGAATATACTTGAATTTAGGAGAAAGAATCTGCAAAAGATTCAATTCCGATGAATATCCGAGATCCCATGAGTTTGAAGCTCCGTGAATAACCACGATATTGCCTTTACGATGCAGTGCGTCGGTACGAAGCATACTCATGTAAGGAGCCACACCTGTTCCAGTTCCAATCAACACGATGTTCTGATCTTCATCAACCTGGTCGAGCGTAAACATTCCAACGAATTTATTTCCCATCCAAATTTTATCGCCAATTTTCAGGTCGAACAAACGTGGAGTAAGCGCTCCTGAGTGAACCAGAGTAATGTAAAATTCTACATAATCTTTCGAAAGATTCGAAGAGGCAATAGAATAAGCTCTTTTAATCAGTTTGTCGGGATCCGGCTCTACAGGTTCTTCTGTAGCTTCAGGACATTTCGAACTGGTTGGCGGCAATCCGATAGCTACGAACTGACCTGGTTTAAACTCGGGTAACTCCCAGCCTACAGGAGCGATACGAAACACCTTCATGATAGGTGACACCTGTACTACTTGTTGTACGACTGCATTTAGATCTTCCATAAAATATTTTTATTGAGTGTATATATAATTTGTCTGTGTATTTATTTCAGAATAATATACAGCAATTTCAAAATTTGATTCAGTACAATTTTTGAAAATTAACGCTGCAAAGATACAAAAACTTAGCGAATTCATTCACTTTACATATTGGTTTTTTGCCAAATCCACTACATGGGTTCTTTGAGATATTTAATGATATATTTCTAACACAATAGAACACATAGAAATAATAGAGGAAAAAGACTTAGTTCACATAGTAAAAGTATCTGACGATACTTTTATCGCTCTGAAATTATCCCGATATTCGGGATAATACTATGTGTTCTTAGTCTTTTCTGTTGTTTCAAAACTACTGTGTACTATGTGGTAAAAACATCTCAATAATAATTATCAACTGTCCATTATCAATTATCCATTGCATTAATATCCCAGCTTTTTCCCCTTGTCTATGGCTGGAATTCCTTTTATCATCCATTCGGGAGCGGGCATATCTTTCAGATTTGTTTCTCTAAAGGTTTTAAGTGTATTGATTTAAGGCATTGTTGTAAGCACTTCTTAAATCAGAAATTAAACTTTCAGGTTGAATGACTTTTACATTTTCACCAAACGACAATACTTCCATAAAAAAGTCATGTGTTATATACAAACTAAGTTTTATTAGCAGTTCTTGTTCGTTGTCTTTTAGAATAACTTGTGATTCGTGTAACGGCAAAGTTTTAATGTATTTTCCCTGAAATGGGTCAAATGACAGTATTACTTCTTGGGGTTCATGTCCGTTAGGACTAATTATGCCAAATGAAAATTTAAAGTGTTCGTTTGTGTTGAAATTGTTGGGTAATTGGAATTTTTTATTCGTAATTTCTAACTCAGTTAAACGATCCAATGCAAAACTTTTTACTTTGTTATCTTTCAAGTCGTTTGCTAAAATATACCAGCGGTTCTTAAATTCTTTGAGGGCATAAGGTTCAACAACCCTTGACGTAATATTGTCTTCCCAAAATTTTTGATACGAGAAACAAATCTGCACTTTGTTTTTTATAGCGTGTAATAAACCATATAGATTTTCAGTTCCTTGCGGTCTCCGTTTCTCAAAATGAATAAAGTCAGAAAGTCTGTCGCTAATATTCAATGCATTAAAAGTGTCAAAAGCTTCAAAAATTCTTTCGTTTACTTCCGGTTGTTCGTCAAAGTCGATATAATAAACTTTTCGCGAAAAATCATAAACTATATCGATATTATAAAGCGAACTTATATCTTCTATGTCTCTTTTAAAGGTTCGTTTTGAAACATTAAAATTGTACTCTTGCAATTCTGATTCCAACAAAAGATATTCTGATATTTCATTAAAAGTTGCGGGGCTCTTTCTCAACTTTTTTATAATCAGGCTATAACGTGTTATTGATTCTCTTTTCGACATATATTTTTATTCTTTTGTGAAACCAACTTTGAATGACTTATTTCTTAAAAGTAATTCTGAATTACAAAATTCTACAATACTATTGAAATCAACTGTAATTCCATGTACAATTTCATATATTTCATTTTTGCGTATTATATTGTCAATCTGACCTCCAGAAAAATCAAAGCGATTTGCGAGTGCATTGCACTCATTTTCTGTTAGATTTGGAAGCTTTGAATTCCAAATTTTTGCTTTTATAGAATTATCTGGTTTTTGAAATTCAACTTTAAACAAAAAACGTCTTTCAAATGCTGTATCCAAATTTTTCACTAAGTTAGTTGTTGCCAAAAATATACCGTCAAAACTTTCCAACTCTTCGAGTAAAATGTTTTGAATTGTATTTTCAGTTTGGTCAATATTTGAATTGCCGATTTCTTTACGTTTTCCAAAAATTGCATCAGCCTCATTAAACAATAAAATAGGTTTTAGCTCACAATCTTTAGCATACGACTTGTAATTTGTAAAAATCCGCTTGATAATCTTCTCACTTTCACCAAACCACATCGATTTTGATTGACTAATTTCAACTTTAATAATTTCTCTATTGGTTTCCTTAGCGATTTGCAAAACTGTTTCTGTTTTGCCTGTACCAGGAAAACCATGTAATAAAGCGGTTATACCATTTGGCAAACCTTTAGATGCTAAGCGCTGTTGAGTTGCTCTGAAATTCTCATCATGAAGTATTTGCTTTAGTATATTAAGTTGCTTTGCTTCCGAGCCATTATAAAAAAGATTCTTTGTAAATATCTGATTTGGCGTAATAATATTATTTTGATTAACTTTCTTTTTGGTCAATAACTTTAACCCGCATTTTTCAATCAATTTGCATGATTTTTCAGTAAGCTTAATTTCGATATCGTTATGAAACCTTGCTTCAATAATATCAATAAGTTGATGACGAATTAAATCATTCTCACTTGAAATTATTTTTTGAACATACTTAATTTTCTGAGTTCTATTTTCAAAAATTCCGCTTATTGTACGTTCAATATCAACCGATTCATACCCATTTAATGTTTTCCAAATTAGATATAAATATAGATAGGTATCTTCGATATTGAAATTAAAATCATCTGCCATTTTTATTAACGGATAATGCAGATTATTTCTTATTAAATTCATTATTTGATCAAATAACAATTCAGTTGAAATTTCATCTTCATCCCGTTGTAAACCTAACTCATATATTTTTTCCAAAAGCTCAATAATATCTTTTGCTACTTCTTCTCCAAGTTTCGGCAACGGCATGTTATTTAAAATGGCTTCTGTAACTTTTTCATTTATTGTAAACTGATCATTAGATAAAGCCAATTTAATTCTATGTCTTGATTTTTCCTTTATAAAAATTCCTTTTGAATACAGATTCTCAAAATCACTGCTATACTCAAGTAATTTCATAGGGTTACAATCGAAATATTCAGTTAAATCTTTAAAATCTACTGTATCCCCTTTGTAATTGAGCGAAAATACCATTGCCACAAGTAACGACTGTGTATGTGAAATTCCGAAATAATTGGATAACTCTGATAATTCTTTTTCAACTTTTTCAAAAAATGCAGGTTCGAGTTTGCAATCTTTTGATTCTTCATAGATTTTGCCAATGCTTTCTAATAGCCTAATTCTAATATTCTGTTCCATATCTTTGTATTTTTGAGCAAAAATAGGTACAGAGTGAGACAAAGGATGGCAGAGGCTTTTATTTAATTTTGTTTTTGGAGGTGTTCTCTCAAATTACTTAAATCAACACTATTACTATCTTCTTGCCATTCACCTGATTCTGATTGCACTTTTAATTTATTCCTCCATTGATACTTTTTGTTGTTTAGTTGATTTGTAAAATATATTTCCCAACCTCTATAAAATGGTAGTTTTTCAATTCTTTGCCAATCATCAACTCTAATTATGTTTTCATTCTCCAACTCACTTAAAATCTGGTTCCGTTTATCTGCAAGCAAATAGATTTTAGTTTGTGTTTTGGTATTGTATGGATACAAAGAATAATTCCAATCATGAAATAAACAACCAGGGCAAATATGATTTAGAATTTCAGTTCTCACTAAGTCATTTTGAAAAAAATGTAATTTTGTGTCTTGAATTACTGACTCGAAAGATGAAAAATCAAAGTCCTTTATATTATCTGAATCAAGGAATGAATTAATTACATTTCTATATCTTAACAGATTCAATTTCCAAGAACTATTGGAATTATCATAAAACATTTTAAAATGATCTAATTTATTGAATTTGCTAATTAAAAAACGAAGCAAAATAGATTTTTCTTTATATTCTGGAGCAACACCTTCATTATTAAAATAAATTTTACATTTTTCAAAACGATTGCTAAATTTATCCCATTCGTAAGTATTATTTTCAATTCTAAATAGAAAACGAATAGCACCTTTAAAAAATGACCAATTTTCAGCTTCAATTATTTTTTCTTCCCATGTTGAATCTTCATTTATTTTTCTAGCTTTTTCTTTTTCTTCTTCCATTTGATCTTTTGCAAAATCTTTTGAAATATCTCTATCTTTCAAATGAATGTAAATGTTGTGGGCATTTCTACTTAAATCAGTTATTAAGCGGATTGAACCAATCATTGATTCATTGTTATTGATATTTGCATTTTCAACAATATTCCAAACAACACGCATCCATTGTTTAAATGAAATTTCATCATATTGATTATTTTCAAAATAACAACATATTGCATGAAAAACAACTCTTTGCGGTTGAGTTATTAAACTCGGAATATACTTATGTTCGTTATTGTTATTTGTAGAATTTTCAACATATTCAGGAATAAAACGAAAGGTTGAATTGACATCCCAGCTTGGATAAAACTTCGTGTTTATTTCGTTCTTTGAGATGTTTTTGAATGCAGAGTAGAAATTATCCAAAGTCTGATTAAGTCCTTCGAATAACTCTTTATTCAATAATTTTTCCGATTTATAAACATCGAAGCTGTTATATTTTACTTTTGTATCATTACTTGACTCACCATATAAATATCTGAATAATTTATTTGATTCAATTTCCTTTTGCGTTAATAAATCCTTCCCGTTTGTCTTTTTTGCAGTTATAAGCTTATTCAAAAAGTAGCGATTGAAAAAAGCAAAATATATTTCATCAATTTTAAAATTTTCAGATTTATTTTTCCAGAAAATATCGGTCCAATCTGTATCTAATTTATGCTCAAAGCTACGAATATCAGAAATACTCGATTTATCAATGTTAGTGTTATTATCTTCATTATTCGATTTCATAAAACCGACTAAATCGGCCTTGAAATTTTCGAAACTGGTTAGTGGCTTTCCTCTTGCATTCATTTTTATATATAAGTCGTCTGATAACTTTAGCTCGTTCAAAGGCATATAATAGAATACTATTGGACAATTTTCACTTATTAGTATATTCCAATAATATTCAAAATTATCTGTAAATAATTCCTCTATGCCATCAACGATATCTACATCTTTTTCACAAATATCTGTGCCTCCCAACATATTCAACATTGCTTGAATTGTTGGGTCTTGCTTCCAGATAGAATAAAACCAAGTTTGGTTTTGAATGTGTGAAACTATGTTATTTGAAGTTGAATCCGAAAACTCCGAAAGTTTATGGCAAAACTCACGTGAGGATGTTCTTGTTTCATAAGTAAATCTCTTGAAGACTTCTTTGTTATCTGCTAATTTCCCTGCTTTGAAAGCTATATACCAATGTAAAAGCCATAGTGTAGTTAATCGTTGTTGTCCATCGAGTGGTTGTAACTTCTCACTTTCCAGCGTTCCATAAACAAAATCGAGTTTAAGTTTTGAGTTCGAATCGTTATTGTCTAAGGCATGTTTCAAATCTTTGAGAAATTTTTCTCGTAATTTTTCTTTTCCATTTCTGCCTTGTGCGTAGTCACGTTGAATAATTGGAATTTCAATCTTCTGACTTTGTAAAAATTGCCAAAACGTTATATGTTGATTTATTGCCATATTTTATTAATTTAGAAAATCGTGTAATGTTTTTTTAATATTCTCAAGATATGCTTCCGCATCGGTTTTATCCCACTCACGTAAATTGTTTGTTAGTGGATTGTAGTATTTTAGAAAGACGTTTTTTGTGCAAGGTGGAATAAATGCACTTTCGCTTTTTCTTTCCATAATTTCAAACTTTTCATCTATGGTAATTTTTTTTCCTTGGTCTTTACCTAGTATTACTCTTCTTTTTGCAGAGAAAATAGCATTTCCATAACTTTTATTTGTGGATTCATCCAGCAATGTAAAGTTCCATAGCATATCCTTTTCACTGCCTTCAAGTTTGTTTTTATTATCCGAAGACAAGATGTTTAAACGCAATTTTTCAAAATTATTTTGATTGTCAATTGTTTTGTTATTTAAGAAATTCCTAATCTCACACACAATTTCTATACTTACCCCTGCAATTAAACATGAACTTAACCACTCTTTTTGAACTTTGTCATTTTCTAAACAATTTTCGGTGTTCGAATCAATGTGCTCAACATTCCAAACCTCTTTTTTAAATAAGTGAAATGGGAATTTATAAAAAACAGGTAGTTTGTATTTGTCTTTTTCAATAAGTGATTGATTTTGATTGATTACAGTTTGAATGTTGTGTAACAACAGAATAGGTCTGCATTGTGGTCTTGCACTATCCTCATATTGTCTATTCAAATCAGAACACTTATCAATCTTCTTTTTTATTTCAATGAATAGGTAATCTGATATAAATTTCTCTATAGTATTATTCGGCTCATTCCATTTGTCGAGTATGATTGAAACAGTTGTCCCTTGTTCAATCAAAAAGCCAATATAGTGATACAATTTTATATCATTATACCATTCTTGAATTGTTTGAAAAATTATTTTTACTTCTTTCCAGCAATCCGCAATATTCAAATTTTCTTGCATTTTAAACCATTTATAGAAGTATCTGAATGTTTTATAATCATCACTGCCTAAGTTTTTTCTTTGTTCATCTTTGAGTTTCAGAATGTTCTTTTCACAAATTATATCAAAAATAAAATCTATTCGCGTTGGTTTGTCGTAATTAGCTTTATGTAAAAACAACCAAAATTCATCATTTTGCAAAGCATATTCAATCTGATCCCACTCTATTGCTATTTCATTTTGTTGAAGTCTGACACGTTGATAACTACCCCCAAAATTCGATTTATTAAGAAAAAGAGCTTTAATAAGTTCTGAATTGGTTAGTGATATTTTACCGATATTTAATCGAGTAAATATTTTTATTGGGTCTTCGTCAACAGATTCATACCAAATAAACTGAACATCTTTCAAAAGTGTTTCTATAAATTTTATTTTATCTTGTTCTCCCTTTTCTTTAAACCAATCTTCAATTGTGTTTTTAGTTTCTGATATGTGAAAATAGTCAATATTCTCTTCCTTTTTAGTTTTATCAATATTATCTAAAAATGATTTACTATCTCGACGTGTTTGATATTCAATCTCGTATTTATTTTTAACATCCAATGTATGAAGCAAGATATATATTGTTGTTAATCGCTGCTGACCATCAATTACCTCCCATTGAGTATTTTCAAAAATGAGTTTTTCTGTTTCGTCGACAAGTAATTCTACGCTTTCAGCATTATATATTTTATGTAACCCAGTTTTGAAATCATTAATTTTTCCATCAGGTATACTTCGCTTTACGACCAGTGGTTGGATACAATAAAACCCTTCCTTCTTTTTTTCTATAAATTCTTGGATATCTTCTAACAAATCCTTTACTTGTTGTATATTCCAACGATATCCTCTTTGGTATGCAGGAATATAAAAATTCATTCCAAATAATTCGTTTATCGATTTTAATTCAATTTTATTGCTCATAATTCTTATTTTGGTATTTGTTTACGATCAAAAACTCATCAGTTAAATAGTTTTCAAATTCATGCTCATCAAATGTAATTTTTTCCATGTTATATTAAATTTTCCACAAACATAAAAAAAACAACTCTAAATCCCTAATATTAATTGATTTATTTTTAACAATTTATTTTCAGGCGGTTTTGCAGGGTTTAAGCCCTTTCGTTTTTTCTCTCGATTGAGACATCTTCTAAATACAATTTCTCCGAAAATATGCTTTACGTAGAAATTGATATGTTTTTTACGCATTTATATTGTCGCCACAATACAGTTTTCGCCCACAGGTTTTGCAGTGGACACCCGCCCAAACTTTGTCAAATTGATTCACGGCTCGATTTACTATTTCTGGATATATGGTGAGTATGCCAGCTTCGAAATTTCGATTGTTATTGCTTTTCATACCTATGGCAGCACCTGTAAAGTTTGCAGAGCCGATATATGCTTCAGTTAAATCAATAATGTAAAGTTTGAAATGTACGCGTGGGCAAAGTACCCTTTCGAGATGCGTTTTCAGTATTGGATATTTGTCGAAATCCGCTCTGAAATTTGGTCCGGGTTCTTTGGCATGAATCAATCTGACTTCAACCCCATGTTTTATTATTTCTTCTAATAATTTCAGCATGGGTACTGCCTGGATACCTTGTTTGAAATACAAATCCTTAATATCGGCAGTACCTATCCATAACGTTCGTTTGGCTTTTTTGAATAAATTAACCATTGCTTCGTAATGCTCTAAGTTTTCAATAAATTGAAATTGATTTGCCATAATGGTTTCTTCATATCTTGCTCATCTTATATTATATACTGTTCAATTAAATGAACAACCTCATTTTCACTGAGTTGATTGCCATATACAACTTTAGCTACTCTTATCGTGTTTTTTATTTGACGTCCATTAAGTTCTAAGTTAGGTAGTACTTGTAAAGAATCAATCGTTACTTGTGCATCCTGAAGTTTACTTTTCCAAATCTCAAGTTGTGCGTCTTCGTTAAGTTTTTTATACTTTATTCTAAGAGATATTCTGCTTAATATTGCAGAATCTAAAACCGAACTTCTATTGGTAGTGAAAAATATTAAACCTGAGAAATAATCTAACAACCGTAGAAAAACACCTACAATTGCCGATTGAGCTAAATCATTTTCCCGTCGGAATAAATACACATCAATTTCATCAAAAAGCAAAACAGCATTCCATTTTTGTATTCGTTTAAAAATTTTAGAAAGGTTACTTTCAATAGCTCTAGCATCGGTTCCAAGCTCATCCAATTGTACCATATACAAAGGCTTTTCAAGTAATTCGGCATATACTTCGGCGGTAGATGTTTTTCCAACACCTGTAGGTCCTTCTGCCAAAACTACCATTCCGCCGTGTTTTGATTTTATAAAATCGCTGTAATAATCTTTAATATTGGATTGAAATACACTGGATAGTAGACTTCGTGTTTCTTCAGGTATGACTAGTTTTGAAAAGGATTCTTTGTCATACTGATATGGCATAAGGTCATCGATATGTATAAAATAATATCGTTTTTGTGATAGAGAGAAAATTCGTACGTAAGGTGTTGTGTAGTTTTCAATTAACCCAACTTTTTCTCTATCATAATAATGATTTCTATCTTGATTAATTTCTAATTCTGATTCCAATATTACTTTTGAAAATGAATCACTACTCGACAATAAATACCATGTGAAAACATTTTGATATTCGTATTCAAGAACTTTTTGATTAGTTAAAAACTGTACACCATTTTGCTTCATCAGAATTTCAGTTTTCTCAAGTAATTGTTCATAATCGATAATGTTTATTTCTAATTTGTAAAGTCCAATTTCTCTCATTAATTCATAAAATCCCATTTTTTTATATTTGGCTCTAGCTTCCTTGATTTCCTTATGAAATAAGTTATGACTTCTTTTTTCATCGAAGATACCACATACGGAAATTTTATAATTGATCGCTATATGTCTTGGTGTTCCTCTACTGGCATTTATCATTTCAAAACTTACCAAGACCGGTAATGTTTTTCCGAAAAATTGAATTTGAAAATTATATGTTTTGTTTTTTAGATGCTGATTATAAAAATCAAAAACTCTTTCAATTCCGGTTATTGTGTTTTCTTCTAAAACTTCTTTTTTTTGAGGAAAATTAGTGATTAAGTCTTGATGTTTGAGTGCAATTTGAGTTTTTGTTTCAATTTCCAAATCCGACTCATTGAGCAAGAAATTAAAAAAATCCTCTGAACACAAAGCTAAATCTACTTCTTCCTGATGATAGAAATTTTTTAAATTTTTTAATAAAGGTTTATCATCCTCTGTATAATGATATACCTGAAGATATTTGTTGAACTGATTTTCAATTATTTTCCTATTCATTTTTTATAGTTCTTTATAGCGTTGTATATGTTCATAACTAAGCCCTAATTCTATCGCTTTTATTTGCCATTCAATAAAGTGTCCTTCTCCACTTGTCATTGCATGGGCTATTTCGTGCAGAATAGTTTCTATTATATTTTCTAACTTATCATTCATAACAAAGTCTAAATTCAAAGATATGGTATCCCCTGTTGAGGAACATAATCCCAAAGCGTCTTTTCTTTTAGTGAATTTTATTTCAATAGCTGAAAGGTTATAGTTGTTAAGATATTCCTGAGTTAAAAACAGAACTTCCAATAATCGTTTTTGTTCGGCTTCATTTTTCGAATACTTATTTTCCAAGACCTGCTTCAAGATTTTCTGTATCATGGTGTATTTATATAAATTAATTGCTTTGAGCTTTCCTTTTGTTCTATATCAAATGTCTCAAATACAATTCTGCACAAGCCCGTGCATCGCTTAAAGCGTCATGATGATTCAATGGGATATTGTGTTTTTCGCAAAGTGCATTAAGACCTTGCCTGTAGATTTTATAAGTGCAACGTTTTTCGTAAATGGGTTCTTGTAGCCCATAATACTCAAGAGTTTTAGCAAGAACAGGAAAGTCAAAAGACAAACCATTGTGTGCTACAACGGTTTGTCCATTAATAAATGGCTCTACTTTGTGCCAGATTTTATCAAAAGTTGGAGCGTTAGCTGTTTTTTCGGGCGTAATTCCATGAATATCAATAAACCTGTCCCAATAATAATTATTCGGAGGTTGAACCAATATGTTTAATTCATTGGTTATAATTCCGTTTTCTACCCGAATAAGTCCAACTTGACAAATACTCCAACGATAACCTTGTGCAATCTCAAAATCAATAGCAGTAAAACTTTCCATACTTATAAAGCTGGAGCGTGTTTTCCTTTTCCCATTCCATTTGGGTGACGTGGACAACTTGCTGCGGTTAATGAGCTTAAAGAATTAAATGTTTGTCCACAATACTTGCATGTGTATTTTGTCTTCTCACTTCCTTCATACAATTTGTGTTTTCCTTTTCCCATTCCATTTGGATGGCGAGGGCAACTTGCTGCCGTTAAACTCGATACACTTGAAAATTTTTGTCCACAATACTCGCAATAATAATTTGCCATAATTCTTTGTTTTTTTGATTTTGCCTACTCTGTAAAGTTTTCAGCTTTCCTTAAATTAATGCAAAAGTATAATTCAAGTCAGCCAATCTGTGTCGTACATATCTTTTTTTATTCGATTCTTGCAAACAAATCACCATAAGGAATGTAGGGACAAATTCGACAGTAGCTCATTAATTATCCATTGCCAACTCTCCATTGCATTAGTATCCCGTCTTTTTCCCCTTGTCAATGGCCGGAATTCCTTTTGTCATCCATTCGGGAGCGGGCATGTCTTTCAGATAATGATTGAAAAATCCGAACATACGTGTGCTTAAGTCCACACGGTTAGCCCAGTATTGCGATTCGATATTGTGTTCCATACCATTGTAGTTTAGCATCCAAACGGGTTTGCCAAGGCGGTAAAGCGCTATGAAATATTCAATTCCCTGATACCAGGGCACTGCGCCATCGTTGTCGTTGTGCATCATGAGTAAGGGCGTTTGCACTTTTGGAGCCATAAATACAGGCGAGTTTTCGATATAATGCATGGGTTTGTCCCACAAAGTACCACCAATGCGGCTTTGTGTTTCTTCGTACTGAAACATGCGGCTCATACCTGTTCCCCAACGAATTCCGCCGTAAGCACTTGTCATATTACTAACCGGAGCACCTGCCATTGCTGCTGCAAACATATTGGTTTGAGTTACCAGATAAGCAATCTGATATCCGCCCCAGCTTTGTCCCTGCAAGCCGATTTTCTGACTGTTGATATAAGGACGTGTGTTGCTGAGTTTCTGAACACCACTCACAATAGCGTCGTAAGCACTTTGTCCGGGATAGCCATCGCGATATACAATGTCGGGCACAAAAACCAGATAACCGTTGCTGTTGTAAAACGGAATGCTGATAATGGAGCGACTTGGTTGCGGGAGGTTGTAACGATGAATGGTTTCGGAGCTGCGTTCGTAGAAATAAACCATCATCGGATATTTCTGCGAAGGGTCGAAGTCTTCGGGTTTGTAAAGCAATCCGCGCAAAGTGTCGCCGGCAAACGAAACCCATTCGACCGACTCGACGGTTGACCATACAAAATCTTTTTGCTGGCTATTGGTTTCCGAAATCACTTTCGAATCAGTAAAGTTTTCGGTGCTGTAACGTATTTCCGGATAATCTTTTACCGTTTGCGACGACCACAGATACTTTTCGGCATTTCGTGCTTTCGCAGGGTTACTCAGAGATTCGTTTACTTCCAGAATTTTTTCAGGTTGGACTGATCCGGGCAACAGGCTGAAAAAACCTTCAGCCCAATTATCTTCATTGGTCGAGGAAAGTAAAAGCTTTTTATTCAAATTTATAAAGTATTGTTCCGGGTCGACAGAAATATAGCGGAAACGTTTTTTAGCTTCCCGTCCGTTGGTTATGTTTTGAGCATTTTCTTTGCCTTTAGGATCAATTTTCCAAATATCGAAGCGGTCGTACACAAGCACATATTTATCGTCTTCGGTCCATCCGGCAATGCCATAAGTATCGGGCAGGTTAGGAGTGTCGTGCAGTTCGTCGGTAAGAGAAACGCGCAATTGCTGAGTTACAGGATATGTTTTTTGAGTTTTAATGTCGGCCACGAAATATTGTTTTTCAGCGTGGTCGTACCAAATCAGATACTTACCCGAAGCCGAAAGTTGCACGCCGTTTTTTTCCTTTAGTTCGAAAAGAGTTTTGCCTTTTTTCAGATCGATGACAGCATAGTCCGAAGGCGAAACAGTACTCCAAGTGGATTGACGTAAATAAGGTTTGCGGTCCGACACCAGAGCAATATCGCCATTGTTGCGGGCATGGAGTTGTGTCTGCTCGTAAGTGCTGTCGGCTATCTGAAACAGTTTTTTGTCATCGGTGCGATATACAGCCAGAAAAGTTTGTTTCTTCATGCGGTTTACTTCTTTTAGCTGACGGGGCTGAATCAGCATATCGGTATGGCTCCACAGGTCGAGGCGTGGTTTTTCATCGTCGAGCAAACTGTCTTTTGGTTCATTAATGACTTTTTGAGCTACTCCGAAATAAAGTTTGCTGCCATCAGGCGAAAAATAGATACCCCCGTTTTCCGATGGCGACATATTTTGTTTTAGTCCAATGGTTGCGCTGTCGGCAATACGGGTGACTTTTATTTTTTTTAGCGCACTGTAATACAAGGCAAAATTTTTATTCTTAGCCGTGTCGCCCGAAACCAGCCATGCTAACTGAAGTCCTTTTTCGTCGAAAGTAATTTTACGAAAGTGTAATGAGTCTTTTAATAAAGTATCGGTTTTAGCTGTTTCGCTATCAAATACTATTAGCGCTTTCATTTTATTGCTGTCGTTAAGCTGCGATAGAAATGCAATTTTACCCGACTTTGCTGAAATACTGAAAGTATCAATCGCATTGAAAATATGTTTTGTGCCCGACACAGGATTCAGCACCGTAAGATCGTAAATATCTTTTTTCGTTTTTTTCTTGTCCTTTGCAGTTTTAGTACTGTCGGTTGCGGTGGTGTCGACTTTTGGAAGCTCACGTTTGGCCAGAAAACTTATGAAGTTGCTATTCTCCGCAGGCAAAGCAAAACTTTTTACATCGGCAAAAGTGCTTAACTCTGCTTTTTTCAGGTTGAAAATCCCCAACTTCTCTTTGGGCATATTTTCTTTCTTTGTTTTGGCCACTTTCAGTTTACGCAAACTGTCTTCGGGCAGACGAATACGGAAAGCCACAAAGTCGGAAGCGGCCGAAAATTCAGGTTGATAGCCATGCTGAATGCTGTCGGTTTTTTGAGTTACTGCATTGTAAATGAGTAGTACACCATCACCTTTTTGCTTTTTTATTTCATAAGCCACAAAATTTCCATCGTTGCTGATTTTACGGCTTTCAATACGTTTCCAGTTGGCAAAATCAGATATTTGCAGGCTTCTTTTTTGGGAATAAACAGTGGCTGACAAAACGATTGTCAGGCATAATGTGCTGAGTAAATACTTCATATTCAATTGTGTTGTTGAGTTTTAGAATACATTTGGGTGGAAATGAATTTTCTTTCCGTCAAAGTTAGTGATTTTAATTATATTTGCAATTG
This sequence comes from Bacteroidia bacterium, assembly GCA_009929375.1. Lineage (GTDB taxonomy): Bacteria > Bacteroidota > Bacteroidia > Bacteroidales > Paludibacteraceae > Paludibacter. Next base: position 19,101 of record SAAO01000001.1, on the reverse strand, counting down.
GTTTAGAGAACAGAGAACAAAGACCAAAGAATAAAGACAAAAGAATGATAAACGCGGGATTAGTTGAGAATCGTTCCCGAAGCCGGAAATCTTCAAATTTCAAATCTTCAAATCAAAACTCTGAAACACTGAAACTCCAAAACTTTTTAAACTTTAAGCATTTTGACAACAAAAGAACGTTATAAAAAAATCGTTGAATGGTTTCATGTGAATATGCCTGTGGCTGAGACAGAATTGCATCACAGTAATCCTTACGAATTACTGGTGGCTGTGATATTGTCGGCACAATGTACAGATAAACGTGTAAATATGATTACTCCGGCTTTGTTCGAAGCTTTCCCGACGCCTGAGGTGATGGCTGCAAGTTCGCACGAGGTGGTTTTCGAATATATACGTTCCATTTCGTATCCCAACAACAAAGCCAAACATTTGGTGGGCATGGCTCAGAAGTTAGTCAACGATTTTGGAGGCGTGGTGCCCGACGATGTGGATTTGTTGCAGACTTTACCCGGAGTGGGACGGAAGACTGCCAATGTAATTGCTTCGGTTATTTACGATAAACCTGCCATGGCTGTGGATACGCATGTATTCAGAGTGTCGGAACGAATCGGGCTAACTACAAACTCTAAAAATCCCCTCCAGACTGAACGGGAACTGGTTAAACATATTCCCGAAGAATTAATTCCGCGAGCGCATCACTGGCTTATTTTGCATGGCCGTTACGTGTGTATTGCCCGCAAACCCAAATGTCACGAATGTGGCATAAGGGAATGGTGCCGGTATTATAAAAAACAAAGCCCAGAATAGAACTCCGGGGCTTTGTTTTGTAATTATCTTAGAATAACCCTAGCGGGCAATCTTTAAATCCTCAAATCTTCAAAACTTGTCCGCCGTGGCGGATCCTCAAATCCTCAAATCTTCAAATTCATTAACACGGTTGAAATCGTCAGAGTTGTGCAGGTTCATTTGCGCACGCATCAGATTCACCGATTTCATAGCAATTACTTTTGTTTCGTTCAGCAGATTCAGATACAAAATACTGTTACGTGTACCAGTGTCCTTGTTCTTTGTACGTTTAATCTGCTTTTTCACCAGTTCGCTGTACAGGTCAAGAATACTTGCACGGCGTTCCTTAATAGTATCGAGACCACTGTAATCGCCCTGTTCAATCATTTTATCGAAGTCTTTGTAAATGTCCAGAATTCCGTTTCCAAGCGTTTTCAAATCTTCAATTTGTTCGGCTGTGAAACCTTCGTGGGCATTGTCGATAAATTTGAAGCTCGATTCGGTCATATAGCGAAGCGAAACCGATATTTCGTAGAAGTAATCCACCACCTGCACATAATACTGTCCTGTATCGAGCGAATTCTGATCGAGACGCTGTATGGTTGGCAATACTTCGTAAGTTCTGCGTCGTTTCTGACGGCCGTGGAATTCATCGGCAACCTTGTACAGTTTCATAAGTTCTTTGCGGTCTTCGTTAAAGAGTGCATCGATCATGTTTTTGTAAATATACATGGTTGTTTCCACCGATTTTTCAATCTCTCTGGTACAATTAAGTACAATGTCGTGTTCGTCCGATATTTCATTATCCTGCACTTCTTCAGCTTTCTCACGTTTTTTGTGAATACGTGTAAACTGATACATAAGGAATGCAACCAGAATTATTGAACCTACCACTGCATAAATTCCACCATACATCAGGGCAAATGCCACGATAGCAGCCACAGTAAAAGCTATGAATGCTGTAAGGAACCATCCGCTGATAACTGTAAGTACACCTGTGATACGATATACCGCACTTTCGCGTCCCCATGCACGGTCGGCAAGCGACGAACCCATGGCTACCATAAAGGTTACATATGTAGTCGAAAGCGGAAGTTTAAGGTCGGTACCTACCGAAATCAAAAGTGCCGATACTGTAAGATTTACCGAAGCTCTGATAAGGTCGAATGAAGCATCGCCACGTTCCTCAGCTGAGAGCGGAGTAAAGCGTCGCTCAATAAAGTTCAGAACCGGTTTCGGAGTAATGGTTTTAAACAGTTTGCTCATGTTTATGGCGCTTCGTACAATGGAGCGTGAAGCACCCGAAGAGTTAAAGCGTTCGATACCTTCGTTCTGACGCGACAGGTTTACTTCAGTTTTTGTAACCGAGCGTGCTTTTTTCGAAAACCACAAAGCCAGAATCATAATAATACCTGCACCAAACAGATAGCGCCAGTCCACACTTACAGGTCCGGCCAGTTCTCCCATTTTCAGAGTGGTAATGTCGCCACCTGCAGCAGCTACTCCCGAAGCAATTTCGTATGAGCTCAGGCCGGCCATAAATACCCCGATAAAGTTTACAAGGTCGTTACCTGCAAAGGCCAGTGCAAGGGCAGAGGTACCCGCCAGAATTATGATTTTAAGAATATTGACTTTGAAAATATGTTGTAAAATAGCCATCAATACAGTCCAGCCCAACAAAATGTAGGTCAAAACCAACCAAATGTTGTCATGAATGTAATTCAGTGTGTCTTTACTCATAATCGTGCTGTTTTTCAATCCCTTGAAAATAGCAAAGTATGTGATAGCAGTCAGTGCCAGACCAGCCCAAATGGCTCCTGCATATTTGAATGTTTTTTTGTATTTGAATGAGAAAATGACACGGGAAATCCACATGATAAACGAACCGAATGCAAATGCAATAACCACCGAAACCAGAATACCTGATATAATGGTAAGTGCTTTACCCGAGTTAATGTAATCGATCAGTACACCAGAATCGGTTTGCCATATATTGAAAAGGGCTACAGCTACAGCTGCTCCAAGCAATTCGAAAACAAGCGAAACAGTAGTGGAAGTTGGTAATCCGAAGGTGTTGAATACGTCGAGAAGAATAACGTCGGTGACCATTACTGCCAGAAAGAGCATCATAATTTGCGGGAATGTAAACATTCCGGGGTGAAAAACTCCGCTTCGTGCAATTTCCATCATGCCACTCGAAAACAGTGAACCAATAAGAATACCCACCGAAGCTACTGTAAGTATAACCCACAGCGGAGCTACTTTCGAACCGATGCTCGAGTTGAGGAAGTTAACCGCATCGTTTGCTACTCCAACTACAAGGTCGAGTGCTGCAAGTCCTAAAAGAACGATTACAATAATCAAATAAATATTATCCATTTTTTGTGTATTTAATTTGGCGCAAAATTACTTTATGGTGCTGTAATATATTCCTCAAAACGATTAAATAAATATTTCAATGATGTTACATTTATGTTACAAGATAATTGTTACCCCAAGCCTCCCGATAAATCGGGACAGTCTCTAAAGGGGATGTGAGTTAGTATCGTCTCTTAATTTTGAATATAAAAATGTTTGCAGTTCGCTATCAGAGACAAAAGTAACTTAAATCCCCTTTAGAGCCTGTCCGCCGTGGCGGAGGTTTGCCGTAGTTTTGAGTAGCTTGAGTATAAGTTATATTGTCAGTAGTTTGATAGTGAATTGTATTTATTGTATTTTTGCATTTTAAATTCGTAATTATATATAATGGAGATACTTATTCTTTCTGTTCTGTTTCTTTTGAATGGTTTTTTTGCGCTTTCGGAAATTGCTCTGGTATCGGGTAAAAAAGCCAGACTCGAACAACTTAAAACCAAAGGTAGCAAGGGAGCCCGTATTGCCCTGAAACTACAGGACGAATCGGAAGATTTTCTGTCGGCTATTCAGGTGGGTATTACATTGATAGGTATTGTGACAGGGGTGTACGGAGGTGTGAACATTGCCGACGATCTGGCGCCATTGTTTATGAACGTTGAGGTGCTGAAACCTTATGCTGCTGAAATTGCCATGACTCTTACAGTGGTAATTATCACTTATGTGTCCATTATTATCGGCGAGCTGGTTCCCAAAACTGTGGCTTTAAGCAATCCCGAGCGCACAGCAGTGATTGTAGCTCCGGTTATTTATTATTTCAGCAAGGCTTTATATCCTGTGGTTTGGTCGTTGTCGGCTTCCACTGCGCTTATAATGAAACTGATGGGAGTTAAAAAGCAAACCGAGCAGTTTACCGAGTCGGAACTCCGCCAAATGATAAGAATGGCTTCGAGCGAAGGGGTGATCAACGAGACTCAGAATGAAATTCATGAAAATCTGTTCAATTTCTCCGACAAAAAGGCGCAACACCTTATCACACACCGCACCGAGCTTGAGTGGATCGATATCAATATGTCTCTGGCCGATATCAAAAACAGACTCGAAAATATTCATCACAGTAAAGTGATTTGCTGCGATGGCGATCTTGATAACTTTCGGGGTGTATTGCATCTGAAAGACTTTTACAAGGCTCTAAACGAACAGAAAAATCCCAAATTAGATACCCTGATACGCGAACCGCTTATTTTCCCCGAAAGAGTGGATGCATCTCGCATACTTACCGAACTTCGTCGCAACGAAAACAAAGTGTGCTTTGTGGTAAACGAATACGGCGGCCTCGAAGGCATTATTACCCTCTACGATATTCTGGAAAATCTGGTGGGCGAAATTCCCGAAGAAGGCGAAAATACCGATCCTGATATGTATGTGCGCGACGACGACTCGGTGCTTGTAAACGGCGATGCTCCTGTGGAAATTCTCGACGATATTATTGAAGATTACGAAGTCGACTTTAGCGAAATCGATTATGCCACAGTGGCAGGTTTTGTGCTGTCGAAAATCAACAAAATTCCCCGCGTAGGCGATAAGTTTGTATTCCACAACCACTCCTTCGAAGTAGTGGATATGGACGGAAACCGTATCGATAAAATTCTGGTGACAAAGATTTAAGCATATTTTATCTTAAAAACTGACATTTTAGTAAAAGTTTGCAATTTGGCATGAATTTTGATAATGTAAAATTCATAATAACCCATTAGCAAACAGACTATTTTGAAGTTTTATCTGACATATTGCCCACTAACGCACTGCCAAAGGACAGTTACTTACACATTATGAAATTTGTAGTGAGTAGCACTGATCTGTTGTCAAATCTGGAGGCAATAAGCAGACCTGTAAATACCAATAGTGCTCTTTCGATACTGGATGAGTTCCTGACAGGCCGGCAACCCATGCCTGCAATTTTCAGAAAACATTATAAACAGAAATTAAATTCTAATGAGTTCAATTCATTACTCAGACTTGTTTTCGATAGTCCCGACGACTTAACACTTAGTCAGTACGAAACTGTAAACTCACCTGGTTATGATCAGTTTCTCGAGAGTATCATCGAACTGGCCACATGGTTAGACACTGATGTCAAGTCGGAAAAACCTCAAAAAAACAATTACAGCTTTTTCTACAGCGGTTCCACCAGACAATTGCTGCACAATCTGGCCGTTTACACAGGGCATGAACTGTCCACACTATTCCGCGTATTACGTAATACACTAATACATTCACTTTCGATATTTTTCGGACTTTGCTGCAGCTGTTCGGGATATATCTTCGATGCCATTTCAGGCACTTCATCACACCCCGTTCCTTCATCGTTGTAAATTTCGGTTATCCTCCTTTTTTGCGGAAGATGGCCATTTCTGTAGGGTAAAAATCCGCATGTTTTTTTAATAGAATTTATAACCGCCAAGGCTTTTATTAGTCGGTTGCATTTAGCACAGTACAGTTAAGCCGGGGCAAAATAGCAAAACAATGAAAATAAATAATTTATATAAAATATCGAAAGCCACCAACGAAACTGTTGCCATGCTTTCAAAACGTATTCTTGAAGCAGTTGTAAAATCAGACATTCAGGAAGCGGTAAACGGCAAACAATACCTTGTACATGCCGAACTGAGTGTGAAATTCGAAAAAGCCGCCGAAAAACAGAAGCGGAAAGAGTTGAGCGAATCAGTAAATACGTGCTACGACGAGCGTCGCAGTTTGTTCAATGCCATGTATGTATATGCCAAAGGACTGTGTAATGCTTCTGAAGCCGAAATGGCCGATGCTGCAAAGCAGGTTTTCAGGGCACTGAATATGTACGGACAGTTTTTGAGCAACCTGCGACGCGATGTGCAATCGTTCCGTTATATTCGTATTATCGAAGCGCTCAAACAGCCCGAACTGTCGGCAGCACTCGTTAAAACACAACTTGCAGCCAGAGTTGAAGAACTGGATAGCGCACAGCGCGAATACGAAAATCAGTTTAGCATTCGTAGCACCAAGCTTAAAGTAAAAGTAACGGCATCGTCGCTGCGACGCGAACTGAATGAAGCGATCAGACTTCATATCGAAGAACTGAACTGGCTGGCACTCCAAACCGGAAGTGAAGCAATTCGTAAACTTTGCATTGAAGTAAATGCCCGCGTAGACGATTTGACAGTAAGTTCGCAAAAAAATGATACTGCTGACAATACGGAAGCCGATGCGTCGGAACAAACACAGCAATCGGCCTGATTTGTCGTGTGAGAATGTTGTGTAGACGACGTTTTCGCTGAATAACGCTATTGAAAGCCCCTTCGGACATGTTTCCGGAGGGGCTTTTTTGTGATTTGTGTGTGCTGTACTTCGTTATAAAATACTATTATTTCACGCAAAGTCGCAACGAGAAACCGATGGTTTTTCTTAAATGCGTTTCAGGAATATTCTGTAAAGCACGGGTTTATATCAACTTTACGTGAAATAAATAAGGCGCAGAAGAAAACTATAAATCGTTTTTCTTTTGTTATCGGGCTGATATATTGCAAAATAGTCAATGCTGTAACGATCCGCTACATTTGGAAAAACTCAAATAAGTCCATTTAACTGATAATTTCCATTTTCCGAAAACTGTTCAAGTCCACTTATTTGCTTTTTTCCATTTGGAAAATTCCACTCCAGTGCACTTAATTGCTTTTTTCCATTTTCCGAAAACCACTTAAGTCCGCTTAATTGATAATTTCCATTTTCCGAAAACCGTTTAAGTCCACTTATTTGTTTTTTTCTATTTGGAAAATTCCACTTAAGTCCACTTAATTGATAATTTCCACTTTCCGAAAACCGTTTAAGTCCGCTAAATCGTTTTTTTATATTTTTCGAAATACGCTCAACTTCGCTATATCGGTTATTGCAGATTTCCGAAATGCTGTTAAGTGGGGTTGACTACCCGTGTTCAATGATAGAGGCAAAGTAAAACCTTTTTACAAAAGAAAAAAGGCGAGTTGCCCCGCCTTAAATGTTCTTCAACATGTTTGTGAAAATAAATATATTATTTTATTGCTTTTAAAATTTAAATAATGTAATTTTATGGCAAAATCAAAAACCCCACGGAGTACGCGGGGTTAAAGGATACAAATCCTTCGGCTTATAGCCTTGTTGTGATTTGCAAGAGCAAAAGTAATCAAAAGTTTTATTAAACAAAATATTATGGCAAAATTTTTAGGACTTGACCTTGGCACAAACTCAATTGGTTGGGCTATACGTGTTAATGATGGCTTTGAAAGAGAGGTTTATTTTGAAAGGTTTTTTACTGATAGATTTGAAAGCCTGAAACAAATTCAGAATAAAAAAGAAATAGATAAAGATAATGAAATTGTTGATAATGGAGTCATAATATTCAAAAAAGGGGTTGGTGATGGAAAATCCGGTGAATTTTCATTAGCAGCTGAGAGAAGAAATAATCGTAGTAAGCGTCGGCTTTATAATGCTAAAAGGTATAGAAAATGGGAACTCCTAAAAGTACTAATCGAAAATGAAATGTGTCCTTTGACAAAGGATGAGTTAAGACTATGGAGTGTTGGATATTGGGAAAAATATGAAGATAAATGGAAAAATAAAGGACGGATATATCCTGTAAACAATGAAGATTTCCAAAATTGGTTAGCACTTGACCCAACAATTTTCGGCGATAAAGGAACCTCAATAAATGGAAAACCTGTTAGGAAAAACCCTTATGATTTACGCTGTGAATTAATAAAACAAGAAGAAACTAATGAATACATTAAAAAACTGAAAATTGGAAGAGCACTTTACCATTTAGTACAAAGAAGAGGCTTTAAGTCCAGTCGAAAAAGTGGAAAATCAACTTTTGCAACAAATGAAGATATTGAACAACTTAAAAAAGAGAACTCAAACTTTCAAATTTCATTTTTAGCTAAAGAAAGACTTGATAACGGAGAACGCTTTCGAGCAAGTGGTGTAATTCAAAGAAAATATTTTGAAGATGAATTTTTTGCTATTTGCAACAAACAAAATTTAAGTAGCGCATTAATTGAAAGCCTGCATAAAGCTATTTACTTTGTACGTCCTTTACGGTCTCAAAAAGGATTAGTCGGAAATTGCACCTTAGAAAAAGGAAGACCACGCATTCCTATTAGTCATCCAAAATTCGAAGAGTTCCGTGCTTTACAATTCATCAACAATATTAAATGGAGGGAAAAAGACAGTAAAGAATTTGTCGAAATTCCAATCACTTTAAAAAAGAGAATTTTTGAAGATCTGTTTTTTAGAAAACTTGTAGGTGGTAAAAATAAAGGCAAAATTAGTGGAGAGTCTTATTTTAACTTCGAAGATATAATCAAAAACTACTCAGAAAATGGGACTTATGAGTTTAATTATAAAAACTTACCAAATGTTTCAACCTGCCCAACTATTGCCGCATTAATGAATGTCTTCAACGAAGAATGGGATAACAAATTTATTCAGGATGAAAATAATTACGGTATTAATTGGGATGGTTTGGTACTTAACTACACCGTGAAGTATGGGAATAAAACCGGAGCAAAAAGAGACTTAAAGGTAGATGAAATCTGGCATTTGCTTTTTGATTATATACAAACCAAAGATAAAATAGAAGACTTAGAAAAGTTCTGCAAAGATGTTTTAGAGTTTGATGAAGACAAAACTAAAGCATTCTGTTCAATTGATATTCCTCAAGGATATGGCTCTTTGAGCTATAAAGCTATCAATAAAATATTACCATTTTTACAAGGTGGGTACATATATTCTGAAGCATTGTTATTTGCAAATCTAAAAAAGGTCTTGGGTAGCGAATTTGAAAATAAAAAAGAAGATGCAAAGACTATTATAGCAAAAACTATAAAGAAAACCGGGTTAATCAAAGAAAGATACAATATTGTCAATGGCTTAATTCAATCTTATTTTGCCGAGGCAGAAACCAACCATGCTAAAGGTGCTGATGAGAAAATAATAGAAACAGCCAAGAAAGAAACAATTGATAGATTAAAAAAATATTATGGTGAAAATGAATGGAACAAAAAACCGGAATCAGAAAAAGAATTGATTCAAAAAGAAGTTTTCATTTTATACATTCGTTTCTTGAATGGAGAACAAACTAAAGAGGAAAAAGCATCTGCAAAGGATAATCACATTCCTGAAATAGATTATTATAAACTTCCTCGTCTGGATGAATCTATCAAACAAAATTTAAGAAGTAGTTTTAATATTGCCGAAAGTAATTTAAAAGCACTATATCATCCTTCGGACATTGAAATGTATCCGGTATCAAGAACTGAATTAAAAGATACTAATACAAAAATATTAGAAAGTCCACAGCCACCATCTAAGGGTTGGAAAAACCCTATGGCAATGCGCACATTGCATGAACTTCGTCATCTAATAAACTATCTTTTGAAAATTGGCAAAATAGATAAAGAGACAAAAATTGTTATTGAGATGGCAAGAGAACTCAATGATGCAAATAAGCGTTGGGCAATACAAACCTATCAGAGATACAGAGAAGATGAGAATAAGGAATTTGCAAAAGCAATTGTGGGTGTTGTAAAACAAAAATACCCCAACTTGAACGAAAATGATATTGAAAATATCAACAAGGTTCGACTATGGTGGGAACAAGTCGAAAACAACGAAGAAGTATATAAACAGATAAAATCATTAAAAGAAGATATTGAGAAATATCGTCTATGGAAAGAACAAGATTGTATCTGCATTTATACTGGGAAACCAATTAATATAACTAACTTGTTTGATGGAACTCAAACACAAATAATGCATACTTTTCCAGTAAGTGCGTCATTTGATAGTTCATTAGCAAATCTAACAGTTGGAGATGCTTATTATAATAACGAAATTCAAAGTAATAAGATTCCAACACAATTACCAAATTACTCAAAAGATGTTATCATTAAAGGGAGGACATATACAGCAATAGAACCACGAATAGAAAAGTGGAAAGAAAAGGTTATACATTTCAAAAATTTGATAGAAGAAAATAAAAAGCGGACAAAAAAAACTCAAGATCCGGGAACTAAAAAAAATCTGATTCAGAATAGACATTTATTGCAATTTGATTACGACTACTGGAAGAAGAAAGTTGAAACATTTACTCTTACAGAAATTCCATTACAATGGAAAAATAGCCAATTAATAGACACACAAATTATTTCAAAATATGCACGGGCATACCTGAAAACTGTCTTTGAAAAAGTTGACGTACAAAAAGGGACAAATACTGATAAGTTTAAAAAAATATATCAGATTAAAGGTGATGAACAAAAAGATAGAAGTAAACACAGCCATCATGCTCAAGATGCTGCAATTCTGACTTTAATTCCCAATTCTGCAAAGCGCGAAGCAATTTTAGAAAGTTACTATAAAGCAGAGGAGGAAAAAAGGAAATTCCATACAAAACCATACGAAAGTTTTAATTCTTCTCATATTCTTGATATTGAGAAAAATGTCATCATCAATCATATATCTCATGATAAGACATTAACAGAAACAATAAAGAACATAAGAAAACGAGGAGAAAGAACAGGTAAAAAAGCTCAGGGTAATAGTATCAGAGGACAATTACATAAAGAAACCTTTTTTGGTGCCATTAAAGTCTTAGAAAGAAATGAACAAGGTTTTCCTATAAAAGAAAATGGAAAATACAAAATTCTTAAAAATAAAATAGAGGAAGACGAAATTTGGATTGTATCAAAAAAACCAATTAAGGACATAAAGATTGATAAAGATATTATTGTAGATGACTTATTAAAAAAACATATTCAAAAACAGTTGGATAATGGTATATCATTAGAATCTGTGACGGATTTTAACAACAAACCAATAAGACATATTCGAATTCGTGTAAAAGCAGGTGTTGGATTCTTGTCTAAAGACAAAGCAATGCCAATAAAGACACAAACATACTCTTCAAGACATACACACAAGAATGAGTATCTTGTTCAAAATGAAGAAAATTATTTATTTCTACTCTATGAAGGTTTAAACGATAAAAACAAAACAATTAGGCATTACCGGATATTAAACCTGTTTGATATTGCTCAGCTTAAAATAAAAGATATCAATACAATTAAAAATGAACCTGAATTCCAAACGATCAAAAAAGGTAAATTTGAGCTGTCTCTAAAGGTTATTTTAAAAGCTGGAGATAAAGTTATTTTCTATAATGAAAGCAGAGATGAAATTACCCCTGAAAACACCAAAAACAGGTTATATAAATTATATAAGTTCAATGAAATGGGAAGTGCTTTTCTTTATTTTCAGAATCATATTGAAGCTCGAACAGAAAAAGATATTGAGAAGACAGAAAGCACTTTTAACCCATCTAGATATCAAGCAAGGTTAATGCTCGTTCTTGATAAGATTAATTGTCTATTTGAGAATAAAGACTTTAAAATTTGCCCTGATGGAACAGTTGTTTTCATTTAAATAACAATAAATCCTCTATCTTTTCCAAAGTTTTAGAGTTTTGGAAAAGATAGAAGAAAGCAAAAAACAAATGGGAAAAATTTACGCCCAACTTGTACGTATCATATTTTCAATCACGCCAAAGGGTTTGAGAATATCTTTGTTCAGGACGAGAATTATCGGTTTTTCTGGAGAAATACCTAATTTATTTTCGTCCTGTTGCCGAATCACTTTCGTTGGATGTTTTGATATGCGTGAAAAGGAAATTGACGGGGTGACTTCAAGTCACCCCGTCAATTGGACATTCTCTTGTACAAAGATAAGTTTAGCATAAGCAACGAGTCGCACTCCGACTAACCCGAAAACAGAGGGCTTCTCTCGAAGAGACATCCTCTGTGTGGGCTCTTTAAAACAATATCAGCAAAGAAAATTGATTAAATCTTTCGGTGAAACAGGCATGCTTACATGATAATAAATCGCAAAGTGTAAAGCTTATGGAACTAATCAAGGATAATATCTACCATATATACAATCAGGGTAATAACCGTCAGAAAATCTTTTACAACAGAGATAACTACCTGTTCTTTCTGCAAAAGATGAACGATTATTTATTGCCATATTGTGATGTGCTTGCCTGGTGCCTTATGCCCAATCATTTTCATTGGATGGTATATGTGCGCGAATCGGAGTTGGAAATACCGACAAGAGAGGGTGTCTTTATAAAAGACGCCCTCTCTGATTCGCATATCGATGATATACAGCCTATAAAAGGAGCCTCTATAGGGAAAATGATGTTGGATGATGCCGAAACAGAGGACGTCGTCTTGGCAATATATCAGTTTAACCGATATGTATCTCTTCCAATCCGTTAGCTAACGGATTGGAAAAGATTAATCCCCAAAAAAAGAAACGAATATGTCCAAAGCAAAACTAAAAAAAGAACTGAACAACCTTACCAAAGAGCAATTGGTAGAACAAATTCTTGATTTGTACGAGAAAAACAAAGCGGTGAGGGAGTTTTACAATTTTTATCTGAATCCACGTAACGAAAAGGAACTGGTTGAAAAGTATAAAAAATTGATTCGGAAAGAGTTCAATGTAGAGAGACCGGAGCGTAGCAGTGAGAAATTTTCTGTTGCTAAAAAAGCTATCTCGGATTTTAAGAACTTACAACCAACAGCCGAAGCATTAGCCGATGTTATGCTGTACTTGCCCGAAAGTGCCTGTGAGTTGACATATTGCTATGGCGATTTTTCTGAGCAATTTTACGATTCGGCATATAATAATTACAAGGCTGCACTTGAGTTTATGGCAAAAAATAAAACACTCGATGTGTTCAGAGCCCGTGCCGAACAATGTGTAGAATGGGCATCTCCGTGCGGGTATGGTTTTGCCGATGATATAGCTGGCGTTTTTTACGATTATTATGGCGAGTAATATAACCATAAGCATCTGAGTGCGATTCTATGCCGCATATACAGAGGGCATCTCCCGAAGATACACCCTCTGTGGGGGCTCTTTCAAATAATACCAGTAAAGAAAATCGATTAAATCTTTCGGTGAAACAGGCATGCTTACATGATAATAAATCGCAAAGTGTAAAGCTTATGGAACTAATCAAAGATAATATCTATCATATCTACAATCAGGGCAATAACCGACAGAAAATCTTTTACAACAGAGATAACTACGGTTTTTTTCTGCAAAAGATGAACGATTATTTATTGCCTTATTGCGATGTGCTTGCATGGTGCCTTATGCCGAATCATTTTCATTGGATGGTTTATGTGCGCGAATCGGAGTTGGAAATACCGACAAGTCGTGGCGCAATAACAGGTAAAACGGAAATTGACAGGGTGACTTCGAATCGTGAGGCAAGTCGGGGTGCGATAGCTGGAAGAACGGAAATTGACAGGGTGACTCGAAGTCACCCTGTCAATGGCTCGATTATCAAACGTAACCTGAACGACAGCATAGCTATTTTACTTCGTTCTTACACCCGCGCCATCAACGTGCAGCAAAGTCGGAGTGGTTCATTATTCCGTCAAAAAACCAAAGCCGACTGTATTACCAACCCACAGGAGGTGTCGCCTTCGTATTACAATCTCGGATTTGGCACTTTAATTTATATTCCCGACCCCGACAGGGATTATCCTCAGATTTGTTTTAATTATATTCATCAGAATCTCGTAAAAGTAGGGCTTGTAAAAAATCCTTACGATTGGGAGTATTCATCTTTTCGCGATTTATGTGGACTCAGAAATGGTAAGTTGGTTTGCCGTCAACGAGTGGAAGAATTTGGTTTACACTTGTAAACTACAAGTCGGAGCACGACTTTAGGTTGTACTCCGACATCTTGCTTTTCCGACAATTTGTAACATCTTAATCCGGCAATATTATGATAAAACGCACATTGTATTTTGGTAATCCGGCATATCTGAGTATGCGAAATGCACAGTTGGTAATTCATTTACCCGAAGTAGTGAAAAACAATGATCTGCCCGAGAATTTTAAGAAGGAAGCACAGGCTACTATCCCCATCGAAGATATCGGAGTAGTGTTGCTTGACCACAAACAAATCACTATTACACAAGGATTGCTTGAAGCTTTGCTGGCAAACAATGTGGCGGTTATTACCTGCGATAGTTCGCGAATGCCGTTGGGATTGCTTATGCCTCTAAGTAGTCACACAGTTCAGAGCGAAAGGTTTCAGGCACAAATTGATGCATCGGTGCCATTGCGCAAGCAACTATGGCAGCAAACAGTACAGGCAAAAATCAGCAATCAGGCTTATGTACTTGAAAATTTTCGTGGTGTGGTAGTGAAAAACATGCGTGTATGGGTAGATGATGTGAAAAGTGGTGACAGCGATAATCTCGAAGCGCGTGCAGCTGCTTATTACTGGAAAAATGCATTCCCGATGATTCCCGATTTTAAACGGGGCAGGGAAGGGGTGCCACCAAATAATCTATTGAATTATGGTTATGCGATATTACGTGCTGTAGTGGCTCGTTCGCTTGTAGGTAGCGGTTTGCTGCCTACACTTGGTATTCATCATCACAACCGTTATAATGCTTATTGCCTGGCCGACGATATTATGGAACCTTATCGACCTTTTGTGGATAAAATGGTTATAGAAATTGTAGATGATATTATTAAACAGAATCCCATTGCTATAGAAGAGATAAATAGTCGACAGCTTGATTATAATATTGCAGCTGCACCTGAAACAAACGAATACGATGAACAGGCACAAAGTAAAATGTCGGCCTTCGATTTGACCAAAGAAATAAAAGCGAAACTTTTAAATATTCCGGTACTTGATGTAATGATAAATAATCAGCGAAGTCCGTTGATGATAGCTGTAAATCAGACTACAGCATCATTAGCAAAATGCTATATGGGTGAAACCAGAAAAATCGCTTTCCCAACGTTCTGATCTGAGTAGTTAGTTCTTATGTAGATACCCTTTTACGAAATTAGGTTTGAAATGGAACGTTTTAGTGAATACAGGATTATGTGGGTACTGGTGTTTTTCGACTTGCCAACCGAAACCAAAAAGGAGAAGAAGGCATATACCGATTTCCGAAAGAAACTGGTCGGCGATGGATTTACTATGTTTCAGTTTTCGATATATCTGCGGCATTGTGCCAGCCGTGAGAATGCAGAAGCACATGTCAAACGTGTAAAATCATTTCTTCCCGAAGCCGGACAGGTAGGGGTTTTGTGTATTACCGATAAACAATTCGGACAAATGGAACTCTTTCAGGGTAAAAAAGAAAAGGAAATTACTACACCTTATCAGCAACTCGAACTATTCTGATCAGAAAGCAAAAATCCCGTCATACGACGGGATTTTTGTTTTAAAACAGCCTGATTTTTTGAATCAAATTCATGTTGTAATTTTCAGATTTTTAGCACTTTGCACATAATGTGCTGTTTCTTTCGGCGCTAAAATACAATTTTGAAAGCAAATCACAACAGACAGCAGCACACACCGCGTTTGGCTTGAGCTGTTTCTTTCGGCGCTAAAATACAATTTTGAAAGCAAATCACAACCATCTGTCACGCCATTGCCAAGCCCGCCAGGCTGTTTCTTTCGGCGCTAAAATACAATTTTGAAAGCAAATCACAACGTTTATCGATATTGTAAATCCTGTATCTACGCTGTTTCTTTCGGCGCTAAAATACAATTTTGAAAGCAAATCACAACATTGGAACGGTTGAAAGCCTTTCAGAAAAAGCTGTTTCTTTCGGCGCTAAAATACAATTTTGAAAGCAAATCACAACTTTGCCAACACGTGTTGGAAAAATGGAGTGCTGTTTCTTTCGGCGCTAAAATACAATTTTGAAAGCAAATCACAACATTGCAACGCATCGACATCAATTATGTAGCGCTGTTTCTTTCGGCGCTAAAATACAATTTTGAAAGCAAATCACAACAGATGCACGTGATGCCGCTTTACTTGCTTGGCTGTTTCTTTCGGCGCTAAAATACAATTTTGAAAGCAAATCACAACTAACAAAACCAACATCGGTTTTGATAATGAGCTGTTTCTTTCGGCGCTAAAATACAATTTTGAAAGCAAATCACAACTTATTGATTACCCCCCCCCACGGACAAAAAGCTGTTTCTTTCGGCGCTAAAATACAATTTTGAAAGCAAATCACAACTATTTGGAAGCGTTGAACTTTTACGGTAAAGCTGTTTCTTTCGGCGCTAAAATACAATTTTGAAAGCAAATCACAACAAAACGTTCGGGCATGTGATACAGAATATCGCTGTTTCTTTCGGCGCTAAAATACAATTTTGAAAGCAAATCACAACTGTACCTTCAATCCTATAAAACATATCTGAGCTGTTTCTTTCGGCGCTAAAATACAATTTTGAAAGCAAATCACAACAGTACTCAGCGTCAAACCCACACTTAAAGGGCTGTTTCTTTCGGCGCTAAAATACAATTTTGAAAGCAAATCACAACTTTAGTATTACCGAACAACTTCACCAACCAGCTGTTTCTTTCGGCGCTAAAATACAATTTTGAAAGCAAATCACAACAAGTGAGCTAAGTTCACCGTTTGCAAGCTGGCTGTTTCTTTCGGCGCTAAAATACAATTTTGAAAGCAAATCACAACAGGGAAGGAAAAACAATCCCATGAACACTGCTGTTTCTTTCGGCGCTAAAATACAATTTTGAAAGCAAATCACAACGCTTGTAGAGAGGTATGGAGAAAGCATATTGCTGTTTCTTTCGGCGCTAAAATACAATTTTGAAAGCAAATCACAACCTTCGCTATCGGGATGACGGGCAAAAACGAGCTGTTTCTTTCGGCGCTAAAATACAATTTTGAAAGCAAATCACAACAAAAAAAGACAGACTTAGTATTCGAGGAAGGCTGTTTCTTTCGGCGCTAAAATACAATTTTGAAAGCAAATCACAACCGTGTTGTGCCAGTCCCGTAAGTCGTTGTAGCTGTTTCTTTCGGCGCTAAAATACAATTTTGAAAGCAAATCACAACCTGTTCCGTTATCTTCGGGAATAATAATATGCTGTTTCTTTCGGCGCTAAAATACAATTTTGAAAGCAAATCACAACTAAGTTCCAATCTTCCACATTTTCAACAGCGCTGTTTCTTTCGGCGCTAAAATACAATTTTGAAAGCAAATCACAACTGTTAGTTCTGGTTATCGCTCCGCAGCAGGCTGTTTCTTTCGGCGCTAAAATACAATTTTGAAAGCAAATCACAACCGAAGTCAACTTTAGGCACTTGCGCCCATGCTGTTTCTTTCGGCGCTAAAATACAATTTTGAAAGCAAATCACAACTATACAATCAGGCAGGAAAAAAAGAGCGCAGCTGTTTCTTTCGGCGCTAAAATACAATTTTGAAAGCAAATCACAACAGTAGGCTTGTCCCTCTATGATTTTCTTTGCTGTTTCTTTCGGCGCTAAAATACAATTTTGAAAGCAAATCACAACAAATGAACTGGAAGCTAAACTTAACGAGGTGCTGTTTCTTTCGGCGCTAAAATACAATTTTGAAAGCAAATCACAACCTCATAATACTCATACCCACCTGAAATAATGCTGTTTCTTTCGGCGCTAAAATACAATTTTGAAAGCAAATCACAACACGCGTTCCTATCTTTGCCGCGCGCTCTACGCTGTTTCTTTCGGCGCTAAAATACAATTTTGAAAGCAAATCACAACTTTACGCAAGGATGGCCGAACATGGGTACGGCTGTTTCTTTCGGCGCTAAAATACAATTTTGAAAGCAAATCACAACAAAGGGCTATTCCTGTCTTGACAAAGTTTGGCTGTTTCTTTCGGCGCTAAAATACAATTTTGAAAGCAAATCACAACTAATCAACAACGCAATCATTGGCGGTGACGGCTGTTTCTTTCGGCGCTAAAATACAATTTTGAAAGCAAATCACAACTTTCTAATGCTGATAATCTTTCTTCAAACCGCTGTTTCTTTCGGCGCTAAAATACAATTTTGAAAGCAAATCACAACAGTAGGACAATTTACTGGGTTAACTGACAGCTGTTTCTTTCGGCGCTAAAATACAATTTTGAAAGCAAATCACAACTTATATACAACTGATCAGCTATTTCACGAAGCTGTTTCTTTCGGCGCTAAAATACAATTTTGAAAGCAAATCACAACGCCAAAATCAGAGAGTAGCGTTTCTAAATAGCTGTTTCTTTCGGCGCTAAAATACAATTTTGAAAGCAAATCACAACTGGAGGTGGAATTTCTCCAATTTGTTTTTTGCTGTTTCTTTCGGCGCTAAAATACAATTTTGAAAGCAAATCACAACCGTAAAAACGAAGATCGTAAACTCGAACTGCTGTTTCTTTCGGCGCTAAAATACAATTTTGAAAGCAAATCACAACTATTCAGCACGCCAATGGTTCAGGCCATTGGCTGTTTCTTTCGGCGCTAAAATACAATTTTGAAAGCAAATCACAACTTTAAGCCCGATTATGCCCATATTGTTGCAGCTGTTTCTTTCGGCGCTAAAATACAATTTTGAAAGCAAATCACAACTGTAGCCGGAAGCGGTACAGCATGGAGCACGCTGTTTCTTTCGGCGCTAAAATACAATTTTGAAAGCAAATCACAACAGGTAATCACCGTCGTTTGATTTGTACACTGCTGTTTCTTTCGGCGCTAAAATACAATTTTGAAAGCAAATCACAACTGCTGTAAGTTTCGCGCGGACTTTTGATTTGCTGTTTCTTTCGGCGCTAAAATACAATTTTGAAAGCAAATCACAACTTGAACCCGATGGCACCGAACCCGAAATGCGCTGTTTCTTTCGGCGCTAAAATACAATTTTGAAAGCAAATCACAACCAAATCCAAACGGTTGCAATAAGGTTTTTGCTGTTTCTTTCGGCGCTAAAATACAATTTTGAAAGCAAATCACAACTATCATTAAGTTCTTTCCATTTGTCTTTCAGCTGTTTCTTTCGGCGCTAAAA
>SAAO01000075.1 GCA_009929375.1 Bacteroidia bacterium | reverse complement strand
CACCCAATCCCAATACTTGAGGAAGAAGACCTTTTTAAACGCATAGGCGTTTCATTTATCCCGCCTGAATTACGAAACCTTTAAAATCACGCTTGCGCGTGTTTCCTAACGCGTGCTTTAAACCTTAAATCAATAAAAAGATGAAAAAAGTAATTTGGAAATTTACATTAAAAGAAGTCGAAACTCAGACGATTCAAATTCCAAAGGGATCTGTTCTTATGTCCGTTCAGTCTCAAAATAACAAACCCTGTCTATGGGCTGTAATTCACGACACACAAGCTGAAATGGAAGAAATTAAAATAAGAACGCTTCTAACTGGCCAACCCTTCAGCGATGAGGAATATTTTCCTACTGGATTTTTAGGAACTTATCAATTAGATAGTGGAGCAATCGTCGGGCACGTTTTTGTCGAATAATTACGTGCTTCATATTGAACCGCTTGAACTTTTCGAACCTTTAAACAAAAAAACATGAAAGAACACCCCATCCTTTTCAGCACCCCAATGGTAAAGGCCCTGTTAAACGGCAACAAAACCATGACACGAAGATCAACCGGTTTGGATAAAATAAACCATAATCCGGACAATTATTTCTTTCCACTATTTGCATTTAAAGCATCCGGAAAGTTTATCTTCGCTCCTAAAGGAAACTTTATCCTTACAAATCCAGATGTAATCGAAGTAAAATGTCCTTATGGGAAACCTGGAGATCTTCTCTGGGTAAGAGAAACCTGGCAGCACACCAAAATACTAAACTTGCACCCAACAGATGAAAATTATGGCTTTGTATATAAAGCCGATGAACAGCCCTGGCAGGACATGGAAGGGTTGAAATGGAAACCATCCATCCACATGCCGAAGGCCGCTGCACGCATATGGCTGCGTATAAAAGATGTGCGCATTGAGCGCTTATGGAAAATTACTGAAGAAGACGCCAAAGCCGAAGGTGCTGAATATTTTTTATGGAGAATAGTTAATGACCCCCGACCTTATGTTAATGGATTTGCATCTGTTTGGTTCGCCATTAATGGTAAGGCTTCCTGGAATAAAAACCCCTGGGTTTGGGTAGTAAGCTTTGAGGTGATGAGCACCACCGGCAAACCCATGTAAAACAACCAACATGACCGAGAAAGATTTAAGATATATCGTTTTTATGTTGAATCCAGATGTTCAACAATACTTTGGTAATAAAAGAATAGATACGCACGATGGTGAGATATTCAGCTCCCACAAGGAAGCTAAAGAATATGCGATAGATGCTATTGGTCAAAAGCTTTGTACTCGTTTTGTCATCGGTATGTTTGTTCTGGATGCCCAGTCAAATAGTATGACTATAAGCTGCGTTGAAACTTTTGGTTTTCGTAATGATAAAAAAAACGTTACACAGTTAAGCATTTTTCATGCCACCACTGCATCAACATAACATCCTCCCCACATTTCAATAAAACATTTTACCTTAACACTAGCCCGGTACATTCCACTGTATCGGGCTTATTGTTCCCCACATTTTAAAGAACTAAAATATTAGTTTTCTGCCCGCACTGTTTCACTTTCGCGCGCCCCCTTTCTTATCAGAATTAATATAGTGCTTTGAAACGGCCCCGGTAAATAAATAAATTTTTAAGTCGTTGATTTCTATGTATATACATACTCTTTATTTTTATCCTTACTTTTTTAAAAGGATACTTATATAAAAATTAAGAAAAAATAGTGCATTCGTACGCACGATTTTTTTTTACCCTCAAAGCCTTGCGGCAGTAGCAAAGTAGAACGCACTATTTTTGCACTATTCAGCACTGTTTGTACCTCGTGCGCACTGTTTGTGTATAATGCACTGTTATTTAGTTGATTATAAATATTTCGTACGAATGCACTCCTGCACTATTTTTTTAGCCTTTATTGACAAGCCCTTATCTCGTCAATTATAATTGCTTTTGTCAAAAATAATTGCTTTTATAATATATAATTTCTAATTTTATCGCACACAACAGGCAATATCATCCTTTACAAGGCATCAATTATTCAATAAATTCACCGTATGAGCCAGTTTACCGTTAACATCAAGTGCTACCCATATGTAATTTCATACATCGAGTCCATTTATGGTCCGCAACCCATATGCTTCCCAAAAAAAGACCGCTTCAATACCATGCTGGCCTTTAGCGTTATTAAAACACCCAGAGATTATGCAGGTGAACATGATTTTGGGAAAGAAACGCTCTCTGTTTGTCTCCCTGGAATGGAAGATAAAAACGTTCAAACCTGGAACTACGTTCCTGAATGTGCAAAACGTGAAATTGCCACCGCAATGAAAGCACTCATGTTTTCTGAATTTCACTTTCATATGGACCGCGCCAAATCAAAAGACATCGCCTTCAATGTTCATTCTTCCATCTACCTGTTTATGGAAAAATATGAAATTTGTCCTTCAGCTTTCGATATGTTTCTTCAAGCCCGCAAGCGGTACCTTACAAAACTCAGGGTTGCCAGGAATAAGTCAAAAAAGTTGTCAGATAAAGGCACCCTTTGTCCTTCCGAAGTATGAACGATAACATTAGTTAACCTTTGCTAACGCCACAAAATCAAATCATGCCAACCACCAGACCAACAAAAAACACCACCGGATCCATTACAAAAATTGAATCCGCGTTCATGGATGATATCAGCAAATTGCAATATTATCCGGCAAACAATACCATTGGCGTAACTTTTAAAGAAGGCAAATCTTTTGCTGATGTATATTTTTCGAAAGGATCGGCGAAACTTTCACCAAAACCAAACCCAAGTGAACAGGGGAACCTTCATGAATTTGAATTATCCTGGCAAAATGCGGGGCTCAATGCGCCCGAAGCCATTATACTTGCCGAAGCATCCGAAGCCTTAATGATCTTCAGGATAACAGACAACAACGGTTCACGGATCATTTTACCCTACACCAAAATCTATTTTTCACAAAACATAGGCCAGTTACATACGAATTTTACCGGTGTTTTAATTTTTGGAGTATCTATTCTTCCACATCCGGCACCTATGGATATGAGCCTTGGTACCAGCATTCCGGCTATCGTTTAAGCTTTTTACCTTCATTTTACGGCGTTTACTGTCCTTTTACCACGCATTCGCACCTATTAATATTGCAGCATGATCGATAAAAAACGGTCAAACTGCTATGCAAAAAGGATTTTACATCGCGAGTCAGATACTCCGTCGCCCCTGGGCGATTGATTTTCGTTTTGCCGAAGCGCACAAGCATATTCCAAATATGCTGCTTTCCGGCCTTGCCTTCGACACACAGGAAAACCTGAAGCAGGATAAGCGCACCATTCCTTATGTTATTTCTGACGCCCGCAAACCATACACCCAGTCTTTTATTGATTTCAGTGAAGCTCCTGAAAACAGCATTGCTGTAATTCCAATTATTGGTCCACTCATGAAATATGATGTGGAAGACTGCGGCATGATCACCATTGGCATGGGTAGCCTGGGGCGCATTATTCAGGATGCCGTTGACAATCCAAACATTTCGGCCATCATTCTTTACATGGATACCCCTGGTGGAACGGTTGACGGAACGCAAAGCCTTGCCCACATCATTGAAAAAGCCAACCAGCAAAAGCCGGTTATCACTTTCGTTGATGGTTTGATGGCGTCTGCCGGTACCTGGTTGGGATCCAAATCAGGATACATCATTGCAGAAAACACCACCACCGAAATTGGATCCATTGGCGTATGCTATTCATTCTTCGATAACCTCAAGCAACTGGAGGCCGAAGGAACAACCTTTCACTACATC
>SAAO01000074.1 GCA_009929375.1 Bacteroidia bacterium | reverse complement strand
TCGAGCTCAAAAAAGTTATCCTCGATTTTTTCGCCAAACATACTTAATGAACTAAAAAATTAAAAATAACTAAAGTTGCATTTACAACTTGAATTTAGCGATTATTTTTGTAAGTTTGTGCGATTAACATAAATCAGTTTTCCAAATCTGATTTATCCGTTTATTGTTATCAGTCGTGTTGCTATAGACATACTAAGCTCCGGCAGGCTTCCAAAACCTGTAGAGGCTGACAAATACATTATACATTTATTACTTAATTCATTACTATTATGATCACAAAAAGATTACAGATCACTCTTTTGAGTGTGTTATTTATCTGTTTGAGTACAGTTGCTCAGAGCAAAAAACAAACTGTGGAAACTTTGATGGAGAAAATGGGCTCCACGGCTATATTTAAAGACATGGATAAAACGATTGACGCCCAGATTAACGGGAGTAAATCAAAATTTGGAGAAAAGGCTGACTTCGACAAGTTCAGCAACATTATGAAATCTGGTTTTAGTGGAAAAAAGCTGGAGGGATATTTCGTGGAATATTTTTTGAAATATACCAATGAGGACACTCTGCAAAGTGTTATCAAAATGTATGAGCTGCCTTTGATGCAGGAAATCTCAATAATAGAGAAAGCTGCAGGATCAGCCGAAAATCAACAGGAAATGCTTAGCTTTATTGCAGGCCTGAGCAGCAATCCGCCTGCAGCCGAAAGGAGCGAGCTTATAAAGCGCCTCGACAATGCTATGGGTGGAAGCGATATGTTTGTGCATATGCTCGAAAATATGATCACGTCAATGGCTAATGGCGCTAATCAGGCACTTCCGGCTGACAAACGTCAGGATCCTGCTGAACTTAACAAACTGATGAAAAATGCATTTACCGGAACTTTAAAGGAACAATTCAAAAGTCAGCTTATGTCGGTGTGGTTGTACACTTACAAAGATGTGGACAATGAAAAACTGAATAAATACATTCAGATATGGGAATCGGCCGAAGGAAGATATTATTTAAAATCGTCGCTTGCTGCGCTGGATTATATCTTTTCGAAAACAGGTGAGGAGATAGGTAAGGCGCTTGCTGGTTTTGCTAAATAATATGAATTTGCTGAATAGAAATTTAGCTCTTAGGCCAGTTTTCGCATAAATGATTTGAAAAAAAAAGGCCACACAAATAATATATTTTGTGTGGCCTTTTATCATCTAATGAATAGTTGTGACCCCGTTGGGAACACAAAGCGTATAAAATCACATTTACATACATAAAAGCCTATAAAATTATAAATGCTTTATATCAGTTATTTAACCGCTGCAAAGATAAATAAAATAAATTACATGTTATTTGATTATATCAAAAATTGTATGTAAATTTGCGGTTACATACAAAGGTTACATACATGAAAGCAGCTACAAAGGTTTATTCAGAAAAACGCAACGGGATTGAAAAAAATGTTCCACTGCAAATGCACATATTTTTTAATGGCAAACGTGTTTCAGTATTTAGCACAGGTTTTAGATGCGATGTTGATATGTGGGATACCGACAAACAGCAAATGAAACGAAATACTATAAACAAGTCAGGCGAAACAGCTGCAACCATTAACGGAAAAATAAAAGCATTGCGGGGGTCGGTTGATGTATGGGCAGCTAATAATCCGAATGGTACAATAGAAGAGCTATTAAAAGAACTTCGAAAGGTTGCAGGCAAAAAAGAAAAAACAGAACCCAAAGTATTTTTAGATATTTACGGACACTTCGACCGCTTTTTAAAAGAGCGCAAATTGAGTGAAAACAGACACGAACATTATTTAGTGCTCAAACGTGCATTGCAACGATTTGAAGCCTACAGCGGGCAGTCTTTTACGTTTGATATTGATTTGTATCAGTTTGAACAATTCTTATCAAACGAAACAACCAAAAAAAAATCAAAGCGTGGGATTAATACAGTTATCGGATTGATGAGTAAATTAAGAAGCTTTTTTTTGTGGGCGATTGATAATGAATTGACTTTAAGAAATCCTTTCAATAAATTCAAAATTGGTGAAGCTAAATATGGGACACCGTTTTTTATTACCATCGAAGAGCGAAACCATTTATACAATTTCGATTTTAAAGCTCGTAAACAGCTCGGAATACAGCGTGATATATTTGTATTTCAATGCTTAATAGGTTGCCGTGTTAGTGATTTATACAAGCTTACGTCCGCAAATGTGATTAATGGTTTTATTGAATATATTGCCATTAAAACAAGCGACGAAAACCCGAAAACAATACGTGTACCATTAACCGACACGGCAAAGGAAATAATAAACAGATACAAAGGCGGTGAAACATTACTACCTTTTATCAGTGAAGTAAACTACAATTTAGCGATTAAGGAAATGTTCCTTTTGGCTGGACTTACTCGAATTGTTACAGTACTGAATACCAAAACACGAAAGGACGAACAAAAGCCATTGAATGAGGTCGCAAGCTCACATCTTGCCCGACGTGCTTTTATTGGTAATTTGTACGCAAAAGTACAAGACCCCAACGTTGTGGGCAGTATGAGCGGACATGTGGAGGGCTCGAAAGCTTTTGCACGATACCGAAATATAAATGATGAGATTAAAACGGACGTAATGAAGTTAATACAATGATTTTCTGCAGAGCAAATGCCGATGAGTAAAATTCTAATAATCAAAATTATAAATACAAAATACAGCAAAAAAATACGCAATTAAAAACATTTATATATCTTTGCAAAGTAAATATATCGCACTGATTGCTATTACACCCCAGAAAGCAATACTTTATATTTATAGGCGTATCATCGCAACACTTTCCACATAGGCGCAAAAGCGCAACATCCCCCACGTCGCATCAAGCGAAACACTCTCACTCTATTTACTTAAATACATTTTTAACAATGGATTTAACGCATCTTGTTGATACATCTATCAACACTCAATCAAACGAATATCTTACTATTTCAGAAACAATTGCTTTGTTAAAAATTACTCGTGCCACTTTTTGGAAACTTCAAAAGGCAGAAATGTTTAAACCAATTTATATTGGCAAATCAGTTAGATATAAAAAAAGCGATATTATAACTTTCCTTAATAATGGAGGACAGCGTTTATGATGATTCAGAATATCACACCCGAAACCCCCATCGCATTACTCACAGTAGGTCAACTTCGCCAATTATTTTCAGAAATGCAAACTTTGCAACCAACTACACAGGTGCAAACCGAACCCGCTCGAACTGAAAAAAAGTATCTGTATTCTATTAAGGAACTGGCGGAGCTATTGAATTGCTCGACAGTCACTGCAATGAAATTAAAACAAAGCGGAAAACTACCATTTAGGCAGATTGGTCGAAAGTGTATCTTTGAAGTTGATGCAGTTTTGGGAGCTATGCACACAAATAAAGGGAAAGGGCAGAAATCATGAAACATTCACAAAATTTGCCCTTAAAAAAATCTTTGAACACACATCACAAAGATAATCAAAATGATTTGATTTTCATGCTTTTAGCGACACTTTCTGTATTTATCAACTTTATAATTCTGTACCTATGAAAACAGCCATAATCAACAAAATTAGAGCGTTGTTTCTCACTGGTGCAAAATATACAGCAAAGGAACTTAATGCGCTTGTGGGCTTTAATGACAGCCGAAAGGCTATCAGTGTACTTCGCTCGACTGGTATGAAAATATCAGATTTGAGATTACCGAACCACTGCAAATTGTACTGGTATGTTCCTGACAATAATCAGCTAAATTTATGGAAAGGGTTAAACGATGGAATATAAAGATTTAACCCCAATTAAACCCGAAATAAGTTTATCGGATTTACTCAAAGGTGCAGAAATAGACCTTTTGGGCGAACTACAAAAACCCCCCGTTTGCTTATCAATTGACGAA
>SAAO01000021.1 GCA_009929375.1 Bacteroidia bacterium | reverse complement strand
CTTTTATCTCAGTGGCTCTCATATTTACTCAATATTTACTCAGTGTAAGATTTATCCTTTTACACTGAGACAAGATGAGAATATCAACGAGTTACACTGGGGCATTTGCTATGTAATATATTACAAATCATTTAGTTTTAATGTTCTCTACATAAAACTTGTAGAAACCCTCTTTGATTTCATTTCGTACACGGATAAATTCACTCCAGATAAATTCGTCTGTTCCAACAGCATGACTTGGGTCATCGAAACCAATGTGAAGGCGATTCTTCACCTTGCCAAAGAATGCAGGACATTCCTCGTTAGCACCACCACAAACAGTTATTACATAATCCCATTCTTCGTTCAGATATTTCTCCACCGAATCAGAAGTGTGATGACTAATGTCGATCCCCGCATCTTTCATTGCTGCTACAGCTTTTTGATTGAGTTTACCTGATGCTTGTGTACCGGCAGAACAAACTGTAATACGATCATCGAACGATTGTAAAAAGCCGTGCGCCATTTGGCTGCGGCATGAATTTCCAGTGCAAAGAATTAGTACTTTCATAAATTATTTATTGAATTTGAAGATTTGAAAATTTGAAAATTATTTTAGCAGCACCCGCTACTACCACAACCACAGGAAGTGGCTGGTTTAGCAAATGAAAAAGTACGCGACACTGTCTTTACAGGCAATCCGGCTTTCTGCCAGGCTTCTATACCGCCCTCAAGACTAAAGATATTGGCTTCGTCCCAACCCTGAATGACCAGAAACTGAGCAACTCTCAGACTGCGAATGCCTAAATGACAGGCTACAACAATTTTGCGGTCTTTGGGTAATTCGCCATAATTTTCGTCGAAAATACTGAAAGGAATATTCAATACTTCGTCATGCAAAAATTCTTTCTGCTCAATTTCATCGTTTTCGCGTACATCCAAAAGCAGCGCACCCGCTGTCAGCAACTCTTTGGCCTCGTTTGCGGTAATTTCTTTTATATTCATATTGATTTTTTGTTTATTGACATGATATTTCATCCCGTGGAATCTGACTGAAAAAAGCATCGAACTTGTCCAGTTTTTCCTGTATAGTACCGCCACAAAGGCAATAGTTGATTTTCAACCCATCAATTTCTCCGTGTATAAGGCCTGCGTCACGCAATTCCTTCAAATGCTGCGAAACAGTGGTACGACTTAGTGGCAACTGATCAGAAATATCTCCCGAAATACAACTTTTGGTTTCCGCCAGATACTTCAAAATGGCCAATCGGGCAGGATTAGAAATCACACGTGCAAACTCAGCCAACTCCTGCAGCTCTTTATCAAACACTTCCGGTTTTCTCATAACTTTATGTTTTATGTCGCAAACATACGACAATATTTTTCATTATGCAAGTTTTATAAATCAAAATATTATTTGCGAGATCACTAAAACCAGTTTTGATCAAATAGAGAGATTTTTCACTTCACTCTTAAATGATTGATCTTTTTTGCTATTTTTGCGTAACAGCAGGAGACATTTTAAGAATTCTGAAAAAATCAGGCTGGAATTTTCAAAGAAATAAAATCAACGCAATGAACAAAATAAAAACGGGAATAGCTTCGTACGGACTTTCGGGAAGAGTTTTTCATGCACCATTTATCGAAACAAATGACGCTTTTGAACTATGTGCCATTTGCGAACGGAGTAAAAACGAAGCTTCAAAAAAATATCCGCATGTAAAAATTGTGAGAAGTTTCGATGAACTTCTTGCCGATGCAGCGTTGGAATTGATTATTGTAAATACGCCCGATGTCACACATTACGACTATTGCCGTGCTGCACTTGAAGCCGGGAAGCATGTGATAGTGGAAAAACCGTTTGTTTTTACAGTGGCCGAAGGTGAGAAACTAATCAGACTTGCTGCCGAAAAAGGTCGCATGCTTACTGTATTTCAGAACCGCCGCTGGGATGGCGACTTTATGACAATTCGCAACATCGTGAGCAAAAACCGACTGGGAAAAATTGTGGAATATCGCGCAGCATTTCAGCGTTTCAGACCTCAGATTGCTGATACCTGGAAAGAACGCACCGATAAATTTGTGGGAATTGTTTACAATCTCGGGCCACATTTAGTCGATCAGGCTCTTTGTTTGTTTGGCAAACCAACGGGCGTTTTTGCACAAATAAAAAAACAACGCCCAGGCTCACAAATTGACGATTTCTGCCATATAATTCTGTTATATCCTGAATTGCAGGTCACACTTACAGCGGGTATGCTAATGAAAGAACCCATCGCAAGTTTCGTTTTGCACGGAACAAATGGCTCGTTTATAAAACAGGGAATTGACCCTCAGGAAGATCAACTCAGAAGTGGAATGTGGGTTACTGATGCTGATTACGGGTTTGATAAGCCCGAAAACTACGGCACACTGACACTCGACAAAAACAGCGAAACAACAAAAGAAACCATAGAAACACTGCAGGGAAATTACAAATACTATTTCGATGCGGTTGCCGATAGCATTCGCAACCAAACCGCTCCACCGGTATCGCCAACTGAAAATCTTCTGATCATTCAGATTTTAGAGGCTTCCTATCAGAGCAATGCCGAGAACCGGGTAATAAATCTGTAAGCAAAAAAAAGGATGTTCAACACTGATTTTGAACATCCTTTTTTTTGTTTATTTAAATTCAAAGAATGAAATTGAATAAATAACCCAACAAAATTATAAACAGTGAAATTGTACCGAAAAAGATTCCAATCAGTTTCCAGGTCATTACTTTTTTGAGCAATGTGGCTTCTGGCAGCGAAAGTCCCACTACAGCCATCATAAAAGCAATAGCCGTACCAAGTGGCACTCCTTTAGCCACAAAAACCTGAATCACCGGAACTATTCCTGCAGCATTAGCGTACATGGGCACACCGGCCAACACAGCCAGAGGCATGGCATACCAGCGATCTGCCGAAAGATAACCTGCAAAAAAATCTTCGGGTACATATCCATGCATAGCTGCACCAATAGCAATTCCGATCAGCACATACACCAACACTTTACGAACAATATCCCAACCATCCCGAATTATGGAAGGCAAACGATCGATAAAAGGAGTTTTCTCGCCCTCCCACTTTTCTGTTTCTATTTCCGACTGCGCCTGTATCTGCTTCACCCAATCGCTCAGATATCGTTCCAGTTTGAATTTTCCAAGAATAAATCCGCCTACCGTACCCATAAAAATGCCACTTGCAGCATAAATAAGAGTCGCTTTAACTCCAAAAACGCCCAAGAACATGGCTACTGCCACTTCATTCACCAAAGGCGATGTTATCAGAAAAGCAAATGTGACTCCCAAAGGAATTCCTCCCTTTACAAAGCCGATAAAAAGCGGAATTGACGAACATGAACAAAAAGGCGTAATGGCTCCGAACAAAGAAGCGAAAAAATACTGCAAACCATACATTTTTTTTGTGGTCAGATAATTTCGCAGCCTGTCGATTGGAAAATATGCATTCACCACGCCCATCAACGAACTGATGAGAAACAGCAAAATAAGAATTTTTACCGTATCGTAGAAAAAGAAATTCACTGATGTTCCCAGATGTGAACCGGAACTCAGACCTAATAAATCGTATGTAAACAAGTCAACAATCTGAGGCAAAAAATAATACAAACATATCAACGCCGGCAAAACAACAGCCACAGCCACAATCAGCCTTATTCTTTTCTTTTCTTCCATTTCAATAATTAAAAAACTTATTCGTAAAACAACGAACAATAAACACTTTAAAAAACCACACCCGAAAAATATTCAATGTGTGGCATTAGTCAATTTAACAACAAACAAAAACTTCGCTACGAAAAATACTTAAGCAAATAAAATATAAACACATAATACAGGCCCACAGCAATAAACACAACCGCAACAACCTGTCTGAACCAGCGTTCAAAGACTTTTATACTGTTGTATAATTTCCCAACATTACCCACAGCAAAAGCAAGCAACCACGCAAAAATAACGACAGGCAATCCTGTGGCTATGGCAAACAACACCGGCAGATAAAGTCCGCTGGCACTTGCCACGGTCATGGGAATAAGCATCACAAAGTACAAAACGCCACTATAAGGGCAGAAAGCAAGAGCAAAAACCATCCCGAGGAATAACGACCCAAGATAACTGCCTTTGCTTTTATCGCCGATTTTTTCGGTTAGTCCCGAAAGCGCCGGAAACCTGAGTTTAATCACATCGAGCATAAACAGTCCGATCAGAATCATAACCGGACCCAGCAACTTTTCTCCCCAGCCCTGAAAAAGCATGGAAATATTCATTTTACTGGCTCCGAAGAAAATAATCAGTGCAAGGGCGGTATAACTGATAATGCGTCCCAGAGTATACAGCAATCCACTTACAAATACACGTTTCGGATTATTCAGATCACGACTGATAAAACCTATGGCCGAGATATTGGTTGCAAGCGGACAGGGACTGATAGCTGTCATTAGTCCCAGCACAATAGCTGTCAGGAAACTGTATTCGGTGTTATCTAAAATACTTTGAAGTAACTCCATAAAGATTGGCAGGATTAAATCTTAATTTACAACAAAGCATCAATTGTTGTTTTCAACTCTTCTTTCAGTTTTTCGGGTTTACTTTTTGCGTACATAAAACCCTTATCGGTCAGATCAATACGTTTGCCTTTCTTCATCACAATCAACGCCTGGCCATCAGCCTTACACTTTTTGGCAAGTGCTTTTCCCGAAGCATCGTCAAGATTTACACTGGTAAAAGTTATTACTTTATTCTTTTGCTGTTCGGGATACAGTTCGGCCAGAGTTTTTTTGGTTACATCTTCTACTGCATTGCAGGTTATGCATCTACGGGTATAATGGAAGTAATAAACTTCAATTTTTTCTGGAGCAACTGTTGAAGTTTTACGCGTTTTTTGAGCCTGAACTTCGAAAGTCTGACCCATTGCAGTCAGAATAATTACCAATGAAATAAGGGCAACTTTTTTCATAAATCTGTATTTGATGTGGTTAGTATTTTGCTAAAACCTGTTTGATTTCTTCGGCAGAAGGTACACGACCCTTGATTTCCACTTTGCCATTCACTACCAATGCCGGTGTCGACAATATATTGTATGTCATTATTTCCATCAAATCTTCCACTTTGATAATTTCGGCCTGAAATCCGTTTTGCGCCACTACTTCGCGTGTTATTTTTTCAAGTGTCTTGCACTTTGGACAACCTGTGCCCAGAATTTTTATTTCCATAATAATAAATTACCCCCAACCCCTAAAGGACAAATGAGTTAGTTTTTTTGTTTATTCAAATATTTATAATCGTTTTTTACTTATTCTTGATCAGGGTTCAGGACTACAGCAAGCTGTTTTTTCAACATTTATTTCAAAAAATGCACCGAAGATATGCTGTGCTTTCTCCCAGTTTTCTTTGTTGATACAGTATTTTACCTTTGGAGTCTCAATTTCGCCCTGAATAAGTCCGGCTTCTTTCAATTCCTTCAAATGTTGCGACACAGTGGCTTTAGCAATAGGTAGTTCGTTATGAATATCGCCAAAATAGCAACTATCGAGCGATGCCAAAAACTGCAGAATCGTAATGCGTGCAGGATGCCCCATAGCCTTTGCGAAGCGCGCAAGCTGCTCATTATCGATAGTATAATCTTTATTTTTTTCAGTATCCATCATTATCAGTGAATTTTTGTTCGTAGTTCGCAAAATTACGAACAATATTTAGAGTTACAAAATTTTGAAGCAAATTATTCCCGATCAAAATATTTTGTGATTTATTTAGAATTAACTTGCAATTGCGGCATAATTTTTGTAATTTTGCACACATTATCACAAATATTGCAGACAATGCAACTTTCAACAGTAACAAAATGAAAATCAAACTAATACTACTTACAATTCTGCTTGGAACAATACTCAGCAGTTGTAATCTGGAAGGCGAATCGAATTATACACCCATGTTGTATTTCGTTACAGAGCCTAAACTTCAGAACGGAGATTCACTGGGAATTTACCGTACCGACAAACCTGACGTATTCCGCCTGGACACCATTGAAGTTGGCGACACTGTGTCGTTTTTCATGTATGCCACAGGATACAGTAATAACCTGAAGGCTTATTATATGAAACAATCAGCCGACAGCGCAGCAGGAATTATATTGCCACGCCAATCGTCGATGGATAGTGTATTTACAGCAGAATCGGATTATAAAACAGGAAAATTCATTATGGGTGCAAATTCTACTTCGCTCTATTTTCCGTTTAAATATGTAGCAAAAAAGGCTGAAAAGAACGCAAAAATAACCTTTACAATCATCTCGGACGCTCAGTTTACCGACATGACAATCGGTTCGAACACTACAAGTTTTGAGCTTATCACCCCGATTGCACTAAAAGCTGATACAACAGCCACTGAATAGTTATTCCACACCGTCCCACTCGTCATAAAACCGACGGAGGTATTCTTCCATAAAAGCATGACGACCGGCTGCCATTTGGTGGCCGGTTTTTGTTTTCATACCATCCGCAAGCAAAAGCAGTTTTTCGTAAAAATGATTGATGGTCGGAGCCACATGTTGGCGATATTCTTCGGGACTCATGCCCGGACGGGGTTTTATTTCAGGATCGTAAAGCGGTCGGTTTTTGAATCCACCATAATTGAATGTACGTGCAATACCAATGGCACCAATCGCATCCAGTCGATCAGCATCGCGCACCACATCAAGTTCCGGCGAATGAAAATTCTGCGCAGCATTACCTCCTTTGAACGACACATTATTTATAATTTGCACCACATGCTCACGAACGGAATCACTCAGATCAACCGATCGCAGAAACTTATCTGCTTTGGTGGCGCCTTCGGTTTCATCGCCTCCATTGAATTTCGCATCAGCAATATCGTGAAGCAAAGCAGCCAGTTCCACCACCAGTAAATCTGCGTTTTCGGCCACAGCAATTCGTTTGGCTAGTTTCCACACACGCTCAATGTGAAACCAGTCGTGACCTCCCTCCGCTCCTTTTAACGTTTCGCGCACAAAATTTTCAGTCAGTGCAATAATATTGTTTTGTTCCATAATACAAAGATAAGTAACCGATAACAATTATTGATAAGTTTTCATCACATAGCACACAGTAGTTTTGAAAACAATAGAAAAGACTAAGAACACATAGGATTATCCCGAATAACGGGATAATTTCAGAATGATAAAAGTATCGTCAGATACTTTTGCTATGTGAACTAAGTCTTTTTCTTCAATAATTTCTATGTGTTCTACTGTGTTAGAAATACATAATTAACTACCTTAACGGATTTAGATAAAAAAATGCACAGAACTCCATAAAGGAATCCTGCGCATTAAATTTTCAGAAAAGTATAATTACAATCAGTTTATTTCACATTAAATGCTATCCGCAGCTCATCAATTTCCTTGTCGCCCATAGGCTGAAGAGGACCAACCGATGAAGCCATCACCAGTGAATTTGCCGAAAACTCAGCCACTTCGAGATAATCGAAAGTGTTGATCAACTTATTACCGGTTACAATAACCGAATCGTTTTCCACAATCACCACACGGTTTTTTGAAAACATTTGAGCAATTTCCTCTGCGCTGTTATGCAGAGTTTCGAAAGGAATAGAAGGCACATCCTGCAGGAAAATCCAGCTTTCGGGAATGGTGCGCACATCAAACTTCTGATGACTTACCGCATGCGCCATAAGATTGGTCGACTGAGTAGTGATAATAGAATTGATATGCGGATTCAACTGGTAAATACGGTGGTGCAGAGCCACAGAACGGCTTGGGGTTTTTCCTGCTTCAGCCATACCATTCTTTATCTGCACAATATCTTCGGGCAGAATATCCCAACGAGCCACATCGCGCGGAGTGATCAGAAAATCGTTTTCGCGCCAGCGAACTGAAACTGTGCCATAGGTTGAAATCATCAATCCCTGATTACATGCACGACGAATAATATTCACCATATCAGTGCGGATAGCCCGCTCATCCGAAGGATAATCCACATCCATAAAAGGCGTGATATTCTTTGGAAAATTGTGTACATATTTCGAGATTTGTTCATCGGTAAGCGTATGGATTTTTCCGACACGACCGGCATTCACAATTGTACGACAGCAAAACTCCAGTGTTTCGAAACGCTGATAGGCATCCATCATGTCGGTTCCACCCAACACCACACCGTGATTTTCCATAATCACAGCTTTGTACTTTTTATTTTTAAATTCAGCTGCAATTTTTCGACCCAAATCTTCACTTCCGGGACAGCCATAAGGTGCAAAACCTATTTCGCCACAGATGTTTCGTGCCTGAGGAACAATACTCGTATCGGGTACCTGACGGGCAATACTAAAAGCGACCAATGCTGGCGGATGCGCATGAATGACAGCTTTCAACTCGGGACGTGCTTCGAAAATAGCTTTGTGAAAAGGATATTCCGACGAGGGCTTATGAAGTCCCTCAATAGTTCCGTCCTTTTTCACACAAACAATATCTTTCACAGTCAATGAACCTTTATCCACACCCGAAGGTGTGATCCATATATCACCATTTTCATCTTTAATGGAAATATTTCCACCCGAAGTGGTGGTCATTCCACTTTTATAAATCCGTCCGATAATCACATTGATCTGTTCGACCGGATGCATGAAATTCACATCTAATTGTTTCATTTCTAATTTATTTAATAAAGATTGTAAGTCTTATCACATTACAAATATCGTGATTTTATCAAGAAGAAACAGATTCGGGAAGGATTAACAGAATAATGCTGCAAAATTAGTCTAAACAATTCGGAAAGCTGTTCTAATAATGACACAAAAGTTATATATTTTGGTAAAAAAAGAGGATTATCCGTAGCACGAATAATCCTCAGAAAATTTTTTCTTAAAAACGAAATCAGAGTTTATCTGCGTTCGCCAGCAAATACGATTCCGCTTCCACACTCCACAAACCTAAGTTTTTATCGCAAATTCCGGCTAATGTTTTGAAAACGGCCTTAGTTTCACCAAGTTTTGCAAAATCGGAAATGGCTGTCAACGGCATTCGGAGATGTGTATAAATCAGTTTTTTTCCTCCGGGTATTTCAGGCAGATGATTAGTCGCTTCAATTACAGCATCGAGTCCGCCAATGTGCGTTACCAAAGCTGCAGGATCTAATCCCCCGGACATTAACTCAAGTGCCTCCACCATATCGTCGGTATTGCCACCACTGGTGCCCACAATGTGCGTGTATGCATAATGAACGTTGTAAAAATTCATGTTTGCGCTAAAAGCCGGATCGCCGGGACCAGCAAAAAAGTTGAGACAGCCATCAAAAGCCAGAATTGCATCGCCCTGCTCCACAACGGGTTTTACAGGAGCAAATACAAACACATCATCGAAACCTGTTCCATCACTAATTGCTTTAAGTTCATCCACCGGATTTTGCATTTTTCCGGTATTTACATACTTCAGTTCAATTCCACGTGCAGCGGCCTGCTCCACAGTAAAGTAAGTGGCAGCTCTGTCGAGACGCGTCTGATCCACATCAGTCACCACCAAAAGTGACGGTTTGCGATCGTTGCGACTAAGCACATAGTTGATGGCAGCCAGTCCCATAGGTCCTACGCCTGCCAGGATGGCCATTTTACCACCAGCCACAATTTCCATTTTGTGCACATAACTTCCAGGTGTCGTGTGGTAGTTTGCATGCATAGCCCCAATCACACACGATAGCGGCTCAGCCAGCGATGCGGGATAAAATCCTTCGCCATGATAGGCCAAAAGACAGTTTTTCTCCATCACCTCTTTCGGAATAATCACGTAGGTTGCATCGCCGCCAATATAACGATAGCTGTAGCCCGGCGCACTCAGCACACCGACAGGACCATCTTCGTAATAAAGTGCAGGTTGAATGGAAAATTTATCGCCGGCTTTGAATTTATGCGCCCACTTTGCTCCCACTTCCACAAGTTCGCCTGCAAACTCATGTCCAATGATAATCGGATTTTCGGCAATATCGTTGGGAATTCGTTTATGGTCGGTAGCCTGGGTCGAAGCCTTGTACGAAGACATACACAGGGAGTCAGAAACTACTTTTGCAAGAATCTCATCATCTTTAATTTGGGGCAATTCAAAAGTCTCCATCCGAAGATCTTTTTTGCCATATAAACGGATTGCTGTTGTTTTCATATATAAATCTGCCCCCTAACCCCCAAAAGGGGGAATTGAATTAGTTTCGTCATTGAAAAAATTCAATCGGGTATTTTTAATTTGTATTAATATTTTTTCTCAGCATTAAAAAGCCTACACATTCTTGCTTAATTCCCCCTTTAGGGGGTTAGGGGGCAAGTTTTTTTTAATTCAGCATTACCTGTCCGCCCGTAATTGGTAAAGCCTGTCCTGTTTCGCCACATTGATCCATCAGGTATAATGCTCCTTTGGTTACATCTTCGGGTGAGCAACCTTTTTTCATAGGAACCTGAGCCAGATAAAATTCTTTTACATCTTCAACGGTTTTGGCACCCGGAACTTTTCCTGCATTTAAATACTGAACGAAAAGTCCATGTTCAGGATCGCTCCAAAGTGGTCCTTCATAGAAATTTCCCGGACAAATCGAATTCACCTTGATACGGAAAGGAGCCAGTTCAAGCGCAAAAGACTGAGTCAGACCAACGCCACCAAATTTACCACCAGCATACGCAAAGTTGGCCTTGCTACCGCGTAAACCCGATTTTGAATTTATCTGAATAATATCGGCATAATAGTCAGAGCCCGCATATTTGGTTTGCAACTTCATTACCTTGCTCACCACTTTGGTACAATAGAAATATGCATTGTAATTTATTTTCGTCACAAATTCAAAATCTTCAGGTGTCATATCGTCCAGTCCACCCGCACGAAGCACACCTGCATTGCTTATAAAACAATCAACAGCGCCGAAATTGCAAATGGTTTTATGAAGCAATTGTTCAATGGCCGGAATCTCGCTTACATTGGTTTTTACAAAAATGGCGCGGTTACTTTTGGCCAATAAGTTGAATTTAGCAACAGTTGCCCTTCCTACTTCTTCGTTCAAATCTGCGACAACGATATTAGCACCTTCCTTCAAAAGACAACGGGCAATACCCTCGCCAAAACCCATAGCGGCTCCGGTAACAATAATGGTTTTGTTTTCTGCACGCCCTTTAGTTGCTCCTGCTGCCACACTGCGACGGTAATTTTCCACTTCCCAGTTGTCGATAAAATCAATTTGCTCCTGTGTCATCGGATGCGGACCGCCAAACGATTCTGTATAGTAAGCAATTTTCATTGCATCCTCAAATACATCCAGAATAATATCGCACTGAGCAGCATTGTCGCCCACAGCCACTAAGCCAATTCCTTTGATAAGAATAACTTTAGGTTGATAGCCGTTTTTTTGAGTAAAATCATCAATGCGAACTTTTATATCAGCAAGAAAGTTGTTTATGCTTTCTTCATCCCCCCCTGTGGGGGTTAGGGGGCTAAATAGATAGTTCGATTTGCAATACACAATTGCATCCGGAGTAAATGGTTTTGCAATTTTAGCCTGCGCTTCTTTTGTGTCGTAAAAATGTTTTACCAATGCATTTTTGCGCACTTTCAGAGTTTTCAGACCATCTTTTGAAAGCATCATGCGAATAGCAGGCAGACACCTCTCCGCAGCCCTCTCCGAAGGAGAGAGAGCTGAGCACTCTTCCTCATTTTTAAAAACATTGAGATTTGCACTATCTCCCCCTTTAGGGGGTTGGGGGGCAAGTTTCTCAAGCACTTCATTATAAATAACTTTTATTTCATCGATTGTATTGGCAGCCACAAAAATCCCGTGATTCTGCAACCATATAATTTGTGGTTCTTCTTTATATTCAACACGATATGCTTTAATGGCATCTTCCACTTTTTTGAAAAGCACATAACCCGGGTCGGTATATTCAATGTACAATGCTTTTGCTCCGAAAAGTTTTTTCAAATCGCTTTCAGCATTATTGGCGCACATTAATCCGTTTACAAGCGTTGGGTGCAAATGCACTACAAATGCATAATCAATCACATTGTGCATCGATGTCTCAACCGATGGACGTTTGCCTTTGGTAATAGTTGCATCGGCCAAATCGTTTTTAACTTGCTCCTCACGCTCAGCTGCATTTGCGCTGTACACTTTGTCGGACATGAGGTTGAGTTTGGCACGATCGAGCACCGCAAAACCATCTTCGGTAATGGTAGCCAACGACGAGCCACTGGCTTTCACCCAGATTTTTTCAGCATTTTTGTAGGAAGTATTTCCACCACCTGCAATCACAAAACGGCTATCGCGACCGTAGAATTGTGATATTTCGATAAGCCCCCCAACCCCCTCAAGGGGGAGTAGAGAGCGAGTTTCATTATTTTCTGTATTATTCATTTATTCAAGTTTGTTAATATCTGTAAAAATTCAAGATTTACTCTCTTACTCCCCCTTTAGGGGGTTGGGGGGCAGGGCTGTTATTAACTCATCCCCCAGTTTTACAAACTCTTTCCGTTTACTTCTGTCAGCCTGTCCATTGGCATCCACATATCCACGTAAACCCTGAGCCACCAAATGCTGATGTGCTGCAATGACACAAGCGCCTTCGTAGTTGATTTGCATCAAACGGTCAGTAAGTGGGGTGCTATTTCGTGCAAAAAGTTCTATCGGCTCCATTGCCGGCGTATTGTGCTCGCTACCAAATGTCACCACAAATCCCTGATCATGTAAATACGAAGCGTATTTCTCAAGCAATTCCAAACCATTACGGGTCGTGATAAATTCCACCGAATGAAAACCACGCTCGGTCAGTTGCTTTGCCACACGTTCCAGATCGCCTTCGAAATCGGTGTAACCACCCTTGGCATCGTCAGCCAGAAAAGGGTAAGTTGGAATACCACCACCAGCCACAATTATTTCGCAAACGGTTTGCATGGGCAAAAATGCCTTGGGATCTTCGGGAACAAAAGCACCACCACCCGCTTTGAGCAGGTTTGCACGAATTTCGTTTTCAACACCGGCATGATCTGTCACCTCCGATTTCAGTTCTTTTCCTGCAAAAAGTTTATGAAAAAGGATTCTGATATCCAGCGGATTCTGATTACAATATTCATAAGCTTTCAAACGAATTGCTTTTGCCAAATGACGTTCACGAATCAGACCTTTAGCCAAATCGTTTTTGATCCATTCAAAATCAACTGAAAATCCGGCATTTATATTTAAAAGAATTTCGTTTACTTTGCCACACATGGCTTCCACCTGACTGTTCGATTCCTTAACCACTTCGGCAAGCTGCGATGCATAAGGTTCGGCAAGTTTAAACGGGTACGAAAGTCCTTTTCCACTGATATATACACGGCCGGGATTTCCGGGATCGTTGACACGAACACCGGCTTTCTGATCGGCTTCATTGAGTGAAATCAGCTCGATATTGAAAAGTGGATACAAGCCACGAACTTTGCAGCCATCAGCCCACTCCTGATAACCAGCTGTGCTGTAAAAATCATTGATGCCAACCACTTTAACATCTTCGGCAACAGCCATATCAAGTGCCTGATCAATTGAATCGAAAGCACTGAATGAATTTGGCGTATGCAGGTGAGCGTTTACTTTTATCATAATATTTTATTTTTACCACTAAGGCACTAAGGGCACAAAGAAACACAATAAATACTTTGTGAAACTAAGTGTTCTCAGTGCCTTAGTGGTTATAAGTTATACTCCCATTTTCGATCTGCGTACGAACTCAGCATCAGTAAAATTCTGACCTGCAATATAGCCATTCAACGGTTGAATACGCTCGTTGATCATATCGAGGAACCACGAAGGTTGAGCAAAGAAAGATTTTTCCAACTCATAAGCCGGTGTAATCCAGTTGCGCGAACCAAGTACACAAACCGGTGCATCCAGATAATCAAAACAAAGCTGATTAATGCTTGCTGCAAAATCATTGAGGAACGAACCACGGGCTGTAGCATCACCGGCCACAATAATTTTACCTGTTTTTTTCACGGAGGCAATTACTTTTTCATAATTGAATGGCACCAGCGAACGGGCATCAATTACTTCGGCAGTCATACCGTATTTTTCTTCCAGTTCTTTAGCAGCAGCCAACGCCGGATAAAGCGTATGACCAATAGTGAGGAATGTTATATCATTACCTGTTTTCTTTAC
Source organism: Bacteroidia bacterium (assembly GCA_009929375.1). Lineage (GTDB taxonomy): Bacteria > Bacteroidota > Bacteroidia > Bacteroidales > Paludibacteraceae > Paludibacter. The sequence continues at coordinate 56,687 of SAAO01000021.1, read as the reverse complement.
ATCCGGTTCGCCGAAAGGAATTTCGTAGTAACCTTCGGGCACACCACCTTCGTGGAATTGCTCGCCGATTTCGTAAATACGCTGACTTTCGAAGAAAATCACAGGGTCGGTTCCCTGAAGAGCTGCATTCATCAAGCCTTTGGCATCGTAAGGAGTTACGGGGAAGCAAACTTTGATTCCGGGAATGTGAGCCACCAGTGAAGTCCAGTCCTGCGAGTGTTGTGCTCCGTATTTTGAGCCAACCGACACGCGAAGAACAACCGGCATTTTCAACACATTACCACTCATTGCCTGCCATTTCGGAAGCTGATTGAAAACTTCGTCACCGCAACGGCCCAGGAAGTCGCAATACATAATTTCAGGAACTACACGTCCGCCACACATGGCATAACCAATGGCTGTACCCACAATAGAAGCTTCGGAAATCGGAGAATTAAACAAACGGTGATAAGGCAAAGCTTCGGTCATACCACCATACACAGCAAAAGCGCCACCCCAGTCACGGTTTTCTTCACCATAAGCAATCAGCGAAGCATCTTTGTAGAAACGATCCATCATGGCTTCGAAAATACCGTCGCGCAGCTGATATTGTTTCATTTTGCTGAATGGTTTGCCATCTTTGTCGAATGCAAAACGTTCTTTAGCAGCAATTTTCTTTACGCGGGAATTTTCTTCCAACGGCATTAACACATCGGGTTTAGCATTGCTGAACGAATCCACCGAACCATTTGAAAACATCATATCACCTATTTTCTCAGGATTTTGCATCAATGGAGAAATCACAGGATCGATAGCTTTCAGGAACATTTCGTAAATCAATGCTTTGATATCAGCCTGAACTGCCTCCAGGTCGGTCTGAGAAGCCACTTTTGCATCAATCAGTTGTTCGCCATACGAAGCAATACAGTCCTGTTTTTCCCAGGCTTCCACTTCTTCTTTCGAACGATACGACGATGCATCCGAAGGTGAGTGACCGCTATAACGGTATGTAAGTACGTCCAGCAAAACCGGACCGCGTTTTTCTTCAATAATTTTACGTTTACGTTTGTAAGCATCAATCACAGCCAGCGGATTGTAACCATCCACACGTTCAGCGTGCATCTGGTCGGCATTTACGCCAGCACCAATACGGGCAGCAATACCGTAACCCATGGTTTCGCCACAGGTTTGTCCACCCATTCCGTATTGATTATTCATAATATTGATAATCACAGGCAAACCACCTTTCATATCGCCTTCCCAAAGTTGGTTAAACTGATCCATTGCCGAAAAGGTAATCCCTTCCCAAACAGGTCCGCAAGCCATTGAAGCATCGCCGATATTGGCAACTACCATACCCGGCTTACGGTTAACTTTTTTATAAAGAGCAGCTCCCACAGCAATATCGCCCGAGCCACCAACCAACGCATTGTTTGGATAAACACCAAACGGAGTAAAGAAAGCGTGCATTGAACCACCCAAACCACGGTTGAAACCTGTTTCACGGGCAAAAATTTCGGCTAACGTTCCGTAAACAAGGAATCGGCGAGCCAGTTCTTTCGTTGTTCCGGTGAAATCTTTTTTTACCACTTCCAGTACTGCTCCATCGAAAAATGATTCCATGATATCAGTCAGTTCCTTGTCGCTGAGTTTGTGAATTGCCGACATACCTTTGGCCAGAATTTCGCCGTGCGATCGGTGACTACCAAAAATAAAGTCTTCGACGGTTAACGTCCATGCCATACCCACCGCAGCCGATTCCTGTCCGATTGACAAGTGAGCCGGGCCGGGGTGATTGTACTGTGTTCCATTGTATTCACCTTTGGTTTTGATAAGATTGAGCATTGTCTCAAACTCACGAATCAGCGCCATGTCATGATAAATGGCTTTAAATTCTTCGTCGGTAAAGTTTTCCTTTTCGTCGTTTACCGTTTTCTGATACTGATTTACCGGAATGGGTTGAAATTCCACAAAACCGGGCTTCCGGGCTTCCGCCGGATCAATGAATTGTACTTTTGGCATAATGTTTAGTTAACTGCCCCCTAACCCCCTGAAGGGGGAATAAGAGATGTTAGTTTTGTTTTGTTATAAATATAATTTCACATTCCCTTTTCCTTTAAACTGAAAATTATGAAGACTAACTTGCATAATTCCCCCTTCAGGGGGTTAGGGGGCTAAATATTGTTTCTTTAAATATCTCGCTTACAGTTGGATGTGGAAAAACCACTTCTTCCAATTGCGCTAATGTCAGTTCCTGTTCGATGGCCATGCAGGCTCCATAAATCATTTCACTCGAAGGATTTCCAATCATGTGAACGCCGATCACTTCGCCATATTTTGCACCAATAAGCACTTTGCAAAGTCCATTACCACCTTCGTTCTCGGCCACAAAACGTCCGGCATATGCCATTGGCAATTTTGCAAGTTTAAAGTCAAGACCTTTGGCTTTGGCTGATTCTTCGGTTTCACCCACGCCCGAAACTTCAGGGTTTGTATAAACCACACCGGGAATTGCATTGTAACGCATACGGTCGGCGCGGCCGGTAAGGTTGTTTACCACCACTTCGCCTTCGCGGCTGGCTGTATGAGCGAGCAGTGAAAATCCGGTTACATCGCCGGCAGCAAAGACATTGGGAACATTGGTACGCATTTTCTCGTCCACCTTAATGCCACCACGCTCAAGCTCCACATTCAGATTTTCGAGTCCGAAACCTTTTGTGACAGCACGACGACCCACACTTACAAGAATTTTTTCTCCTTCGATTGTTTGTGTTTCACCGTCTTTCTCGAAAGTTACTTTATTTCCTTCCACTTTTACCACTTTGGCATTCAGGTGGAAGTTTATTCCTTTTTTAGCATACATTTCGCGCAACATTGCCGAAATTTCGTAGTCGTTTTGCCCCAGAATTTCCGGAAGCATTTCCACCACAGTCACCGAAGTGCCCAGGCTGTTGTAAAAACTTGCAAATTCCATCCCGATCACGCCTCCACCTATAATTACCAGTGTTTGAGGCTGTTCCTTCAAATCAAGGATTTCGCGGTTGGTAAGTATAATATCGCCCGATTCGGCTATGCCGGGAATAGGCGGAACAAAAGCTTCGGAGCCGGTGCAGATCAGCAGGTTCTTACCAACGTAAGTTTCGCCGCCACAAGTCACTTCCACACCGTTTTCGCTGCGACGCTGAATCATGGCTTCACCTTTCACCACAGTCACATGATGCATTTTCATTTTAGCTTCGACACCGGCCACCAGTTTGCGTACCACCTTGTTTTTGCGTGCCATTATTTTGCCGAAATCAAAAGTTACCGATTCGGCTTTCACGCCGTATTTGTCGCCATGCAATGCATTCTCATAGGTTTTTGCACTGTAAATCAGCGTTTTGGTTGGAATGCAACCTTCGTTGAGACACACACCACCCATTTTATTTTTTTCGAAAACGAGCACATTCAGCCCTTTATGCCCTGCACGTTCGGCAGCTACATATCCGGCAGGACCACCACCGATAATGATTAAATCGTACATATTTTTAAAATTTGCCAATGTTGGAATGTGCCAATATGCCAGTTAAAACAGCATTCAGAACATACATTCATTGTTTTTGTTATTAAAGTTTTTAATTAATGCAAATATAGCCATTCTTATTTATTGGTATGTTAGCATATTAAACTTATTGGCACATTAAAATATATCTAATTCGAGCGTTTCAATCTCAATGGCAATCTGTTTCAGAAAGCGGGTTGCTTCACCACCGTCCAAAGCGCGATGATCGTAAGTGAGACTCAGGCCGATATAAGGTACAAAACCATAAACTCCATCGCACAAATCCTTCGGACGAGGTACAATAGTGTTGACTCCAAGAATAGCAGATTGTGGAAGATTGATAACCGGAGTAAACATTTCAACACCATAAGCTCCAAGATTCGAAACCGTAAAAGTGGCCGCTTCAGCTGATAATAATTCAGGGGCAATAGCACCTTTTTTGCAGGCATTTGCCACTTCTTTCAACTGATTCGAAAGTCCTATAATTGACAAATCGTCGGCATTGCGTACAGCGGGAACCATAAGTCCGCGTTCAGTATCAACCGCCAGACCTAAATGCACTTTATTGAAGATGCGCATACTTTCGCCAAGGAAATGCGAATTTGCGTTCGGGAATTTTTTCAGTGCTTTCACTACTGCAAAGCACACAAAATCGTTTATAGTCAGATTTGCCGATAATTTTCCGGCTTCGAAGGCTGCTTTGGCTTTTTTGCGTAAATTCTGAATATTGCGGGCATCAGCACCAAGGTGGTGAGTAAGTTGTGCTGAGTTTTGAAGCGAAGCATGCATCGATTTGGCAATAATCCTGCGCATGTTCGACAGCTTTTTGTCTTCGTAATCCAATCCGTAAACAGCATTGACAGGTGCTGTCAGATCAGTAGATTTAGCCATCCCTGCCAGTCCCGAACCTGCACCCTGCGGTTGCAGACCTTCTTCGGCGGCAATTTTCTTAGCCAGTTGAGTCATTTTCGGACGGTTTTCCAGAGCCGCTTTTACATCTTTTTCAATCACACGACCATTCGGACCTGTTCCGGCAAGTTGGGAAGCATCGATAGCTTCGGCAGCAGCAAGATTTTTAGCACGGGGAGAAACAAAAGATTGATGTGATGATGTGGTGATGTGGTGCTGTGATGATTCTGTCGATACAACAACTTCCACTTTTGCTGGCTCTTTACTTGCCTCTTGCTCCTTACCACTTAGCTCTGCCTGAAGTAATCCGGCATAATCTTCCCCCGGCTGACCAATCACCATCATGTCGAGCAACACAGGCACTTCGTCGCCATCATTGTAAAAACATTCGAGCACCACACCGTCAACAGGCGATTCTTCCTCGAACGACGCTTTGTCTGTCTCGTACGAAAAAAGGATATCACCTTTTACGACAGTATCGCCCTTTTTCTTTTTAATTTCGGTAATAATACAACTCTCGACCGACTGTCCCTGTTTGGGAAGTATAATTACTGTTGCCATTTATATGATTTTTGATTAGATCAAAATTAACAATACTTACCACGATGGTAATCTTAATTTCACGAAACAAAAATACAGCATTAAAAATCGCAGGAGATGTATATTTTGATATAAAATCTTTTGTTTTTGATTCAGTCTCAAAAGATCACTTTTTGTACAAGTTTAAAAATTTAGGATTATCTTTGTTCCCGATTTCGGAAAACAAATAAGAGATAGCATTTCGATGAAGGACATTACGTTACAATCAGAAAATATAAAATACGGAAAGAACGAAGAAGTTGTCATTTCGAAAATAAAGGAAATGATCAGTAACGGTATATTGAAACCGGGCGACAGACTTCCCGCAGAGCGAAAAATGGCACTCGACTTTGGTGTGGGACGTGCTCAGGTGCGCGAAGCATTGCACAAACTGGAGTTTTATGGCATTATTAAAACCCTGCCTCAAAGTGGTTCGGTGATAAACGGACTGGACATAAACACGCTCGACGGACTGATTGGCGACGTGCTTAACCTTCAGGATTATGACTTTTATTCGCTTGTGGAATCGCGCTTCATTCTTGAAGTAAACACCATCAGACTATGTGCTGAGCGCTGGAACAATGAGGATATCAAAAATCTGGAAAAAGCACACGAAAATTTAGTACAAAACTTCGACACACCCGACCGTGTAAGCCACGACTTTGCTTTTCACCGTGCGATAGCCGAAGCCTCGCACAATCCGGTTTTCAAGGCCATGTTAATGATTATTATACCCGACATTTTAAGCGTTTATCAAAAAGACCGCATTTGTGCACCAAATCCGTTGGTGATTAGTGAGCACGAAGAAATGCTGAATGCCATTAAAGACCGCGATGCCGACCGTGCTGCTGCAATCATGGCAAAACACTTACAGGGCGTGGTGGATTTTGCAAAACTGAAACTGGCAAAATAATTTACATGTCCACATAAATAAAAAAAATCCCTAGGTCTTGATTGAGACACAGGGATTTTTTTATTTACAATCCACCAAAGTGGACATTTTTTCAGTTTAAGAGTTTACTCTCCAATCAACGAACTACCTAATTAACGAATCAGCCAGCCACTAATCCAACTTGTACCCGAACCCGCGTAGTTTAGTATCTTTGTTGCGCCAGTCTTTTTCCACCTTCACATACAACTCAAGGAAAATCTTCTTTTCGAAAAACACTTCCATATCCTTGCGGGCTTCGGTGCCGACTTTTTTAAGCGATTTTCCGCCATGACCAATAATGATTCCCTTTTGCGAATCACGTTCTACGTTAATCACCGCATTAATTCTGATGAGGTTACCTTCTTCCTTGAATTGCTCCACAACCACCTCTACCGAATACGGAATTTCCTTATCGTAGTTCAGCAAAATCTTTTCACGAATAATTTCGGTCACGAAAAAGCGCTCCGATTTGTCGGTCAGCTGATCTTTCTCGAAAAACGGAGGTGATTCAGGCAAAAGGTCTTTAATACGGTTGAAAAGAGCATCCACATTGAATTTTTCGAGAGCCGAAACCGGATAAATCTCAGCACGTGGAACCAATGTTTTCCATTTCTCTACAAGTTCCTCAAGGCGTGCCTGATCAATCAAATCAATTTTGTTGATAATCAGAATCAGCGGAGCCGGGTTCAGATTTACCTTTTCCACAAAATCTTCGTTCTTTTCATACGAATCAAACACATCAGTCACATAAAGCAATACGTCAGCATCGCTCAGTGCCGAGCGCGAAAAGTTCAGCATAGATTCCTGCAAACGATAGTTCGGTTTCAGCACACCCGGCGTATCGGAATATACGATTTGGAAATCGTCGCCGTTTACTATACCAAGAATGCGGTGACGGGTAGTCTGTGCTTTGGATGTGATAATAGAAATACGCTCACCCACAAGCGCATTCATAAGGGTCGATTTTCCCACGTTGGGATTCCCTACGATATTTACAAAACCTGATTTATGCATCTTTTTTGAAATCTTTGAAAGAATAATATGTAGAAACGGATTGTATTTTTATCGCATTTCGAACAACATGCAAAGATACAATAAATAAAGCAGATGCTAAATTTCTGAGAAATATCTGCTTTTTTTACTATTTTTGAACGCAAATGTCTTCAACAATACACTAAGGAATTATTGATTAAACATATTCTTCATGATCAATCTGAATAAACTATACGAGCTTTCACGGCATTTTAAAACCGTTTTCATTGTAGTGGGAGCTGCCATTATGATTGCATCGACGCTTTTCACCAACCGGCTGGCAACGGCACTATCGAAGGAAGAGCAAAAGAAAATTGAAATCTGGGCCGAAGCTACACGGCAGTTAATGTCTGCAGAGGACAGCAATATTGAGTTCACTCTCAGCATTATCGAAGACAATACCACCATCCCGGTTATCATTGTGGATGAAAACGAACAGTTGCTCGATTCACGTAATCTGAAAATTCCCAACAACGCAGACGAAGCTTTTTACAAAAAAGAAATTGCACGTCTGAAAAGCAAACACAAAGCCATTGAAATTGACCTTGGAGATACCTCACAATATATTTATTACGACGACTCGTTGCTTCTGAAACAACTTTATTACTTCCCCTACATTCAGTTTGGAGTCATTATAGTGTTTTTGCTGATTGCATTTTTTGCTTTTTCGGGCACAAAAAAAGCTGAACAAAACCGTGTTTGGGTGGGCTTATCGAAGGAAACAGCACATCAGTTAGGGACACCCATTTCGTCGTTGCTTGCCTGGGTCGACCTGCTGAAAGCGCGTCACGAGGAAGATAAAATGATTGGCGAAATGGCCAAAGATGTAAACCGATTGCGCATCATTGCCGAAAGGTTTTCGAAAATCGGCTCAGCACCCGACCTTCAATTGGTCAGTCTGAACGACACCATGCAAAATGCTGTGCAATACATGACCAACCGCACATCGCAAAAAGTGGCTATCAATTGTCATTTCGAGGATGAAAATCCTTTGTTTGTAAAACTGAATGTACCACTTTTCGAATGGGTAATTGAAAACCTGTGTAAAAATGCTATTGATGCAATGGATGGAATCGGAAAAATCGACATCGAAGTCAGCCAAAAAGAAAAAGACATTGTGATTGATGTGACCGATAATGGAAAAGGCATTGAAAAAAACAAATTCAAAACAATTTTTTCGCCCGGATTTACCACTAAAAAACGGGGTTGGGGACTCGGGCTTTCGCTTGTAAAACGAATTATTGAAGAATATCATCAGGGTAAGATTTTCGTAAAATCATCCGAAATAAATGTTGGAACTACTTTCCGTATCATTCTGAAAATGTAATACTTCATATCAATAAACTATAAAAAAAACAACCGGATGAAAGCAACACTAAAGCTGCTGATTAGTACATTTTAAATTCTAAAGATTTATTTTTCATAAATAATAAATCTAAAGTGTTTTGTATTAAGAGCATTTTTTGTACCTTTGCACGGTTTTTAATAAAAGCTGAACTATGTCTAAATTCGGGCTATACAATGTCGTTTTAAAAGACTTAAATAACGAACCTCGTGTTTCGGAATACTTGTTGGACAATGACTATTTCAAAAAAATAGACAGTCCTGAAGTACAAAAAGGCAGTGTAAAAGCCGTCGTAACAGCCCGTAAAAAGAATCAGGCTTTCGAAATCGAATTCGTACTCGAAGGCACAGTACTGATTCCCTGCGACCGTTGTCTCGACGACATGGAGCAGCCCATCAGCTATAAGGAAAAACTACAGGTGAAATTTGGCAACAAATTTTCCGAAGAAGATGAAATTGTAATTGTACCCGAATCCGAAGGAGCTATTAATGTAGCCTGGTTTCTGTACGAATTCATTCTTCTGAACATTCCCCTCAAGCATGTACATGCTCCGGGCGAATGCAATAAAACAATGGTCACTAAACTAAAACGTCACATTACGCGTTCTAAAGACGACGATGAAGTTGATGTTGAACTTGATGACGAAGATATTGAAATCGACGACAGCCCGATAGACCCGAGATGGGAGGGACTGCAAAATATATTAGACAACAATTAAATTAACAAAGAAAAATGGCACATCCTAAGAGAAAACATTCGAAAACCCGTACAGCTAAGAGAAGAACTCACTACAAAGCTGAAGCTCCTACTTTGGCTATCTGCTCTAACTGCGGCGCTGCTCATATTTATCACACTGTTTGCGGTGAATGTGGCTACTACAGAGGTAAATTAGCAATCGAAAAACTTGCAACTGTTTAACAACAGGTCGTAGGTTTTATGCATCTTAATACAAATTTGTTTTAAGCCCTGAGTGTAGCAACTTTGGGCTAAATTTTTTTATACACAAAACAAACCAATTATGTCAAAAATTCATGCAGTAATCACAGGCATTGGAGGCTTTGTTCCCGAATACATACTCAACAACCAGGAACTGAGCACAATGATGGACACCAGCGATGAGTGGATCACCACACGTGTTGGAATCAAAGAACGCCGAATTCTGAAAGAACCCAATACAGGAACCTCATATATGGCTGCCAAGGCTGGCGAAGAACTGTTTGCAAAGACAGGAACGAAAGCTGAAGAAATCGACCTGATAATAATGGCCACCACCACTCCGGATCATGTTTTCCCTTCGTGTGCATCCATGACCGCCGAACGACTGGGTATAAAAAACTCACTCGCATTCGATATTCAGGCTGCCTGTGCAGGCTTCATTGTTGCACTGCAAACAGCAGCAAGTTTCATTGAATCAGGAAAATATAAAAAAGTTCTGGTTTTCGGAGCTGAAAAAATGTCGTCGATTACCAACTACAACGACCGCACCACAGCACCTCTGTTTGGCGATGGAGCCGGAGTTGTACTGGTTGAACCAACAACCGAAGAACTCGGAGTAATGGATTCGCTGCTGTATACTGATGGTATTGGAGCAAAACATCTTATTCTTCGTGCCGGAGGTTCAGCTAATCCTGCTTCTGCAGAAACCGTAAATACAGCCGATCATTATGTATATCAGGAAGGTCAGGCCGTATTTAAACATGCGGTTACCAACATGGCCGGAGCTTCGGGCGACTTGATGGACAAAAACGGTCTCAAGGGCGAAGACATTGCATGGCTTGTACCTCATCAGGCAAATCTGCGCATTATCGATGCTGTGGTAAACCGTACCGGTGTGGATTACGACAAAGTAGTTATCAACATCGACCATTTTGGTAACACATCGGCTGCCAGCATTCCTCTGGGTATGTGGGAAGCACAGAATAAATTCAAAAAAGGCGACAACATTATCCTTACTGCTTTCGGAGCAGGCTTCAACTGGGGCGCACTCTGGCTGAAATGGGGATATTAAGCACTCAATAATATACTGAAATTAAACCCGTTGAACGAAACAAATTCTGTTCAACGGGTTTTTCATTTTTAAACATATTCTGTATTCTTTGCCGTTGGCATTTTCTTTATTTTTTTGTACTTTTGCAATCCGTTGAAATTCCTTAGCCCTGAGGAGTTTTTTTAATCATTAATGCATGTTATTCCCCTCACGGGCAGGGGTTATTCTACCATTATGTTCGAATCATTAAGCGAAAGACTTGAGAGGTCGTTTAAAATACTGAAAGGTGAAGGTAAAATCACCGAAATCAATGTGGCCGAAACCCTGAAAGATGTGCGAAAAGCCCTTTTGGATGCCGACGTAAACTACAAAACAGCCAAAACATTTACCGATACTGTAAAAGACAAGGCCATTGGACAAAATGTGCTTACTGCCCTGAAACCGCAACAGTTGATGGTAAAAATTGTGCACGACGAACTGGCTATGCTTATGGGTGGTCAGAGCGTGGACATCAACCTCAAAGGCAGTCCGGCAGTAATTTTAATGTCAGGTCTACAGGGTTCGGGTAAAACCACATTCTCGGGTAAACTGGCCAACCTGCTCAAAAACAAACGTGGTAAAAAACCATTACTGGTAGCCTGCGACGTATATCGTCCTGCAGCCATCGAACAGTTGAAAGTACTTGGCGAACAACTTGGTGTACCTGTATTTTCGCAGCCCGAAAGCAAAAACCCTGTAGCTATTGCACAAGCAGCCATCAAACATGCCAAAGAATTTGGTCACGATGTGGTGATTGTGGATACAGCAGGACGTTTGGCTGTTGACGAAATGATGATGACCGAAATTGCAGCCATCAAAAAAGCCATTCAGCCACAGGAAATTTTGTTTGTGGTCGACTCAATGACCGGACAGGATGCAGTAAACACTGCCAAGGAATTCAACGACCGTCTCGACTTCGACGGTGTAATTCTGACAAAACTCGATGGTGATACACGTGGTGGTGCGGCTCTCTCGATTCGCTCGGTGGTAAACAAACCAATTAAGTTTGTGGGTACCGGCGAAAAAATGGATGCGCTCGACGTATTCTATCCTGAACGTATGGCCGACCGTATTCTCGGCATGGGTGATATCGTATCGTTGGTGGAACGTGCTCAGGAACAATACGACGAAGAAGAAGCCCGTCGCCTGCAGAAAAAGATTGCTAAAAACCAGTTCGACTTCAACGACTTCCTTTCGCAGATTGCCCAGATCAAGAAAATGGGTAATATCAAAGACCTTGCAGCCATGATTCCCGGTATGGGCAAAGCGCTGAAAGATGTGGATATTGACGAAAATGCATTCAAAGGAATTGAAGCTATTATACATTCAATGACTCCGAAAGAACGCGAAAATCCATCGATACTGAACGGAAGCCGCAAAAACCGTATTGCCAAAGGAAGCGGAACCACTATTGTGGAAGTAAACCGATTGCTGAAACAATTTGAGCAAACAAGCAAAATGATGCGCATGGCAACCATGCAGCAGGGAAAACTGAAAATGGGAAAAAGAAGATAAGGACCCCTAACCCCTAAAGGGGAATAAAACTTATAAAAATGATCGATTTAAATAACAACACCAAACCAAAGTCCCCTTCAGGGGATTTAGGGGTTCTAATCGATGGCAAAGCCATTTCGGAACAGATAAAAACAGAAATTGCAGCTGAAGTAGAAGCAATGATAGCTGCCGGTAAAAAACGTCCGCACCTGGCTGTGATTATCGTGGGGCACGATGGAGGAAGCGAAACCTATGTGGCTCACAAAGTAAAATCGTGCGAACAGGTTGGGTTCACCTCTACCAAAATCACTTTTGAAGCCGATGTGACTGAACAGGAACTGCTGGCCAAAATCGATGAACTAAACAAAAACACCGATCTTGATGGCTTCATTGTACAACTTCCATTGCCCAAACACATTTCGGAGCAAAAAGTAATCGAAGCTATTGACTACCGCAAAGATGTGGATGGCTTCCACCCTATCAATGTGGGACGCATGTCCATTGGGCTGCCCTGTTATGTATCGGCCACTCCTGCCGGAATTATCGAATTGCTTCGCCGTTACGAAATTCCCACAGCCGGTAAAAACTGTGTGGTAATTGGTCGCAGCAACATTGTGGGAAAACCTGTAGCATCGCTTATGATGCAAAAAGGCTATCCGGGCGATGCTACTGTTACCGTTTGTCACAGTCGCACCAAAAACCTGAAAGAAATATGTCTGCAGGCCGACATTATCATTGCCGCGCTCGGACAACCTGAGTTTCTGAAAGGCGATATGGTAAAAGAAGGTGCTGTGATTATCGATGTGGGTACAACCCGCGTGCCTTCAACCGAAACAAAATCGGGCTTTAAACTTAAAGGCGATGTGGCTTTCGACGAAGTAGCTCCGAAAGCTTCATATATCACTCCTGTGCCCGGTGGCGTAGGTCCAATGACCATTATATCGTTGCTAAAAAACACTCTGCTGGCTGCAAAAGGGGCAATCTATTAATTTACAATTATAGCATTTACCATTTACTATTTAAAACCATTAACTAAAATGGTAAATAGTAAATAACTAAATAGTAAATGATCCAATGGCTTTATTCTACTGTCCCGACATATCAACTGCCTGTATTCTTCCGGAAGACGAATCGCAGCATGCGGTAAAGGTTTTGCGCCTGCAGGCCGGCGACAGTATTATTGTGATTGATGGAAAAGGCGGATATTACGAAGCAGAAATTACGCTTCCGCACCACAAACGCTGTGAATTCCGCATTATAAAAGCAACACAAAACTTTGGAAAGCGCAACTACCGGCTACACATTGCTATTGCGCCCACCAAAAACATTGAGCGCATCGAATGGTTTATTGAAAAGGCCACTGAAATCGGTATCGATGAAATAACACCGCTGCTGTGCCGCTTTTCAGAACGCAAAAATGTAAAGGACGAACGTTTGGAGAAAATTATTGTGTCGGCAGCCAAGCAATCGAAAAAAGCTTATTTCCCGGTTTTGAATCCGCTCACTCCTTTCGATCAGTTTTTAAAAAATGCCAAAGCTGAAAATTGCTACATTGCGCACTGCTACGAACAGGATAAAAAACAACTCAGCACCGAACTGAAAGGACAAAAGGATATTCTTTTGTTGATTGGTCCTGAAGGTGATTTCAGCAAAGAAGAAGTTGAAAGTGCCATGAAGGCAGGATTTGTACCTGTCACTTTGGGCGACAGTCGCCTGCGCACCGAAACAGCCGGAGTAGTAGCCTGCACCACAGTGCAGTTGTGCGTGTGACATCTCTACCTCACAAACGCTATCTTATTCTCCGTCGACATTTGAGGGCTAAACCAATAGCCTTCCTCCGCAAATCCTTTCAAATCTTCTTCATTTTCAATACGGTTTTGCATCACATAACGCGCCATCATGCCACGCGCTTTTTTAGTATAGATCACCACCTGACGGAATTTATCTTCCTTGTATTCGTAAAACTCCACATCGAGCATGCGCACTCCGAGCGCCTTCAGGTCAATCGTTTTACTGTATTCGGCCGAAGCCAGATTCAGTATTATCTGAGGTTTACCCGACTTTTTCAGATCCTTACGGATAAGGTCGGTCACCTTTTCGCGCCAAAAGGCATACAAATCTTTCCCGAGAGGATTCCTGAGTTTTGAACTCACTTCGAGCCGGTAAGGCTGAATCAGATCGAGCGGACGAAGCACGCCATACAGTCCCGAGAGTACACGCAAATGCGATTGTACATATTCGAAATCCTCATCCGAAAACGACTTTGCGTTTAATCCGCGAAAAGCTTCACCATCGAACACAAGTGCGGCCTGTTTGGCATTCTTCGGAGTAAAAGGCAGATGCCAGTTGAAATAGCGATCGAAATTGAGTTGTGTAAGATTTGCATTTATATCCAGCAAACGGCTCAATTCAGTCTGATTCAAACCACGCATAAGTTCCACAAGCTCTTGCGCTTCGGCCATAAATACAGGTTTGCTAAACTGTGTTGTAACGGTTTGTGGTTCGAAATTCTGAATTTTTGCAGGCGAAAGAATAGTGAGCATTTCTTTTAGTTTTGAGTGATGAGTTCTGAGTATTGAGTGAGTACAAAGTTATAAAAAAAAAGCAGTTGATTTTCCCTGATAAAAAAAGGATTCGCTCAACGAACGAATCCTTTTTCAGTAAAACGATAGCCGGTTGGTTTACTGTATTTTCCATTTTCCGCCACCCAGATAGAAGCCAAGCGACAATTTTACGAAGCTGTTTGAGGCAAGACCAACACTTCCGTCGGTTACTTCATACACAGCCGACTTTGGAATTATATTGTACTCAAGTCCTAATCTGAAATGTCCCAATTCAAATCCGCCACGAATCAATGCTCCGAATTTTCTATCGGGAGTATAATTTGTAAAATTAGTCGGCAGCTCAGGTACCTGATCTCCGGTTACTGTAGCCTTAACATTGGCTATTTTATATAAACCAAATCCACCACCCACAAACGGAGCAAACATGGATTCACCTTTACTGAAATAATAATCACCGGTAACAAGCGTTGAAGAAACAGCTCCCGCAGTCACAGAAGCAGTAAGAGTTGATTCGTCTACATATATGTTTTTCCCCATAACATCACCTGCGAATTTAAGACCCACATTAATATTATCTTTAATATTATAGCGAATATCCAGACCTCCGCCCAATCCGACTCCGGAATTAGGAATATCAAGCCCGCCATCAAATCCAACCCTGATGCGTCCCTGTTCCTGAGCACTCAATCCTGCAAACATAACTACGGAAAGCAATAACAATACGATTTTTTTCATTTTAATGTGTGAATTAAATTGTGATAATGTTGATTGAAAAAATATTTCACAAAGATAAAGTTTTTATTTGCATCCATATCATAACAAACCAACATAATCTCAATTTAATTCACACATCAGAAATAAAAAATCACAACAGAAAATTAATCAACTGATTACCAATATTAAATGTTACTATTTCCCGATATACCTCAGTTTCACTCTGATCTTCTTACATTCATTTTCGGCCAGCGTGAAACTGAAATCTTCATATTCAGGAGTATTAAAACCCCGGCTAAGGTAGTTTGAAAAACCAAATCCTTCGGAAGGAATTCGAAAATGATAGTAATCCATTTTCCCGTTATCATTCGCATCGTCGTAAACAGCTATCCCAAATTGTCCTTTTCTGAAAGGAATTTCAAAAGACAGCGCACCATCATTCACACCAGACTTCCCTACCACTGTTTCGAAAACAGGATTTTCAGTTTTAAAACCTTCCTGACTGTCAAAAACAGCTACGTATAACTTTCCTGTAGCAGTCCGGATATTCTCCATACGAACCGCTATTGTCTGGGTACTGATATTCTGCATTGTCAGTAATAATAGACCCGGAATAAGAATAATATGCCGCATAATTCCGGTCATTATCATTGAGTTTGTAATTTAAAAAAATGATTTAACTGTAATTTATTATGTGTTCGATAAGCTCTGTATGGCTCCGATTTTGTCAGAAGAACCCATTTGATAATTGGCCGGAACAATATTGTAATAAACCGGAGAAAAGGATTTACATCGCTTTTGGTTTTCTCAAAATAGGAATGAAACGTATCACGTCTGAAATTTAAAATATGTTCAAGGTCATCGCCATCCACCATTCTTCCACAATGAAAATTACGCTCAGCAAATGCATGATTTGGAAAATTGAAACGACCAAGGCCATATATTCTGAATGATTTTTCGAGAAACTCCCTGTAAGTCATGCAACAACTTTCGCCACCACCCAGATTAAAAACCCGTCCCCTGAGCAAAGCGGATTTAAAAATTGCATGCAAAAAAGCCCTTGCAGTATCTTCGGGAGTACATATTTCGAGTTTCGTATCGAGTGGCATGTGAAACATTAGTTTCGATATTTTATGATTCTTCATAATGGCTGCCAAACGAAAAACAGTCCAGTTCAGCGAACTGTTGCGCACAATAGTTTCGGCATCGAGTTTCGACTGTCCGTACACATCACCTTCGCTCACCGACAGTGCATCCGAAACCCTTATGTATGGATTTTGCATGCGATCGCCATATACCGAAACAGATGAACTGTAGATAAAAAAAGCATCCGGAGAAGTGCGCTGCACATGACTCACCAACAATCTTGTTCCTGAAACATTGACCCTTTGGGTAAGCCACGGTATCTTATCGGCCAAAGGCGGAATTAATGCTGCCAAATGAATCACCACATCCATTCCCGCCGGTATTTTCAGCACATCGGTTTCACTGCCGATATCGCCTGCAACAAAAATAATACGTTGCTGATAAGCGCTGTATACTTTTCTGGTTCTGCGGTTATCAATATCGAAAACTGTAATTCTGAATTCGGGAATTGCAACCAGTAACTTTAAAAGTTCCTGCCCGACAGTACCCGAAGCTCCGGTTAATAAAACATTAGTTGTTTCCATTTCACTATATTTTTATTACTGACAATAAAAATAGAATGAAATTTCGGGCAAAAAGTCCGGCTTTTAAAATGAGGAGTAGTACCTGATGTACAATTTTTAAAAGAAGTACTTAGTTTTTGTGTAATGATTCACGGTAAGCCAAAGGAGTTAGTCCGGTAAAGTTTTTAAAGACGGAATAGAAAGCTGTTTTACTTGCAAATCCACATTCGAAACCTATTGCTTCTATCGAAAAATGATTTTTAGGGTCGGCGAGCATTTGCTTTACAGCTTCGATGCGGTAGCTGTTTATAAACCGGAAAAAGTTCTGACCGATAACCATATTCAGAACCTCTGTGATCTGATATTTGGGAATTCGGATTTCAGCCGAAAGCATATCCATACTCAACTGTGGATTCAGATACGCTTTACGTGCTTCCACATATTCAACTAAAATTTTACTTATTGATTCTTTCGTTTCATCGCTTAAAGTTGAATTCTGATAAGGCATTTTTACGCTTTTATCAACAAGTAATACCGGAGGCAACTTATGCTGGTAAAGACCGTAAAATCCAAGCACATAAACAATAAAAAGCAATGCCGAGTAATTAAACACATGCGGAAAAAGCAAATAAAAGTCACCGTAATAGACGATAATTGTAAGCAGTAGCGACAATATGCAATACACAACATAAAAAACCGAGACAAATAACACCCAACCCAGATTTTCATTTTTATCAATACTGGATTGCTCATTGCGCAAATGCATTCGATGTTTGTGTACATACATGATAGCCGAAGGAATATACACCAACCACGAAACAAAATTGGCAAACGAAAATATCATTCTGAACACATAATTGTCGTCGTGTGTAAAAAAGTGCTGCAGGTTAAACGGTTCATTCAGTAAATATGCAAACAACTCAAACACTACAAAAGGCAACAAGTGCAGCAATTGTACAAAACGAAGTCTGAAGTCGGGAACAGTCAACGACTTTACATACAGAAACAGGGCGGGATTAAAAAGCAGAAAGGAACTTGAGAGTAAAGGTTCGTTGAATATTATATAGTCAAGTCCACAGGTCATGAACTCTATTGCCAGCAAAGTAAGCCAAGCTGATAAAATTTTATCAGAAACGGAATTATCTCTTTTCGCAAACATCAATAATGCGGCAAAGATTCCCTGCGAAAATCCTATCCAGGCTATTATGTTCAAGTTGAGTATATTGAGACAATAAGTTATTGAAATACAAATGTCGCCATTTTTTCCAAACCTCAAAGCTTTTGCCACACACAAACTCAATATTTAAACAAAAAAAGCGATTCAATCCTTATTACACAAAAAAAGACCCGCAATTACGGGTCTTTTCTCTTTTATATTTCTCAGTCGGAAAATTATTCTTTTTCGAGCATAAGTGTTTTGGTAGGCAGGTCGCATACTTCGGTCGGACCGTAGTACTGAACCGGACCCGGATAAATGTAGCTATGTTTTTCGTTGGCCCATTCTTCGCGGTTGGCAGCAAAGTATTTAAACGGAGCACCATCCAAACGAACAAGCGCTTTCTGAATTACAGGTTTCATTTTTCCGTGACGACGTTCCATGTTCATCATCATGGTGATAGGCACACCACCGGCAATCCATTCGGCTGCAGGAGCTGTAAGGTTGCGAACCGACGACATATAACCTGTTTTGCCTTCTGAGATAAGTACAGAAGCAGTGTAACCAAGCGAGTATGTATAATCAGCGTCGAAGTTTGAAGGGATAGCGCAACGACCTTCGTAACCAAAGAAGTGGTTGATGGCCGAGAATTTGCCTTTGTATTTACCTTCGGCTTTGAGCAATGCCAAACGTTTTGCCACCATTTCGATAAGCAGTTTTTCGGTTTCGATAAGCGACACCTGAACGTTTCCGTGTGGGTCGCGGTCGAGTGTAAGCTGACGTGCAATACCTTTAGGCAGATCGCGGTAAACCTGACTGCTTTCGGGGCTGAGCAAGCCTTTTACATACTGACGTTTTTCGTCATCTGTTTCCAGAGCATTGAAGTCGTCGTTGTGAGCAAGCAGGTCGTTGAGTTCAGCAATCAGCTTTTTCATAGCCGGAATAAACTCAATAAGTCCTTCGGGAATAAGAATGGTACCGAAGTTCATACCAAAGTTGGCACGGTTTACAATTACTTTCACAATATCTTCAACCACATCGTTCAGTGTCATGTTTTTGGCTTCCACTTCTTCCGATACGATACAGATATTGGGCTGACTCTGCAAAGCACATTCGAGTGTAATGTGCGAAGCCGAACGACCCATCAGGCGGATAAAGTGCCAGTATTTTTTAGCCGAGTTAGCATCGCGCTGAATGTTACCGATAAGTTCTGAATACACTTTACAAGCAGTATCGAAACCGAACGAAGTTTCAATCATTTCGTTTTTCAGGTCACCATCAATGGTTTTAGGACAACCAATTACCTGAATTCCGGTATTATTTTGTTTGTAATATTCGGCAAGTACACAAGCATTAGTATTTGAGTCGTCGCCACCAATAATTACAATAGCGTTGATACCAAGTTTTTTGCAAATTTCAGCACCTTTGTCGTATTGTTCGGTTTCTTCGAGTTTTGTACGACCCGATCCGATAATATCGAAACCACCTGTATTGCGGTATTCAGCTACAATTTCGGCAGTCAGTTCCACATATTTATGTTCAACCAAACCACTTGGGCCACCCAGAAAGCCATAAAGTTTATTATCAGGGTTGAGCGCTTTCAGACCATCGAAAAGACCGGAAATCACATTGTGACCACCAGGAGCCTGTCCGCCCGAAAGAATCACACCCACGCCTACAGCAGGATATTGTTTCTTTTCGCCCGGCTCAAATGTAATCAGGGACATACCATAAGTATTGGGAAACAAGGCTTTGATGTCAGCCTGATCGGCCACCGATTCGGTAGCAGCACCTTCTTTAAGCACCACATTGCCTTTGAGTGCTGCCGGCAATTTAGGCTGATAAGCTGCGCGGGCAATTTGCAAAGGACTTTTTGTCATTGGTTTCATTCGTTATGTTTTTATAATAGTTTGATATTCAAATAAATGATTTTATACAAAACCGCTTGCAAAATTAATGAAAAAATTCGGGATTGCAAGAGAAAAGCCAAAGTGAAAAAGCGCAAAACAGAAATCTTTATTTTCGCACGTATTGCAATTTACATTTTTTAATACAACGATTACATTCCGCCTCCATAACACCCAAATATAGTTAATTGCATCTAGCAGCCTTTTTACATTATAAATAACAAAATCATTATTGCGACACTTTGTTTGCTACACACATCGACAACCTGAAGCTATTTCAACAAATATCTACACATAAAACAACAGAGCAACAGCATTTTTCACATTAACTAAACGAAATAATTTCGCACATTCACATTTATTACATTAAAAATCAATATATATTTGGTTTTCCAATTTACAAAAAAGCAAAGAAACACAGGCTTTCAACCACATACAGAACAAACAAATTTTAAATAGTATAAATAATTGTAGTCGTTTGTTTTTTCACAAGATTTGATTGGCAAAGTTCAAAAAAAGTAGTTTCTTTGCACAGTTTTTTGAAAACGTGCAATTTATGAGTAATCCATCTCTTTTTCTAACCGTTTTCCTGGCCGGAATTATCCTTGTGGTAGCCGGTTTGGGAATAGCCATACTCCTTTCGCCGAAATCATTTAATCTGCAAAAGGGTGAACCTTACGAATGCGGTATCCCGACTCACGGAACTTCGTGGATGCAGTTCAAGGCCGGCTATTATTTATATGCTATTTTGTATTTACTTTTCGATGTGGAAGCTGCCTTTCTGTTTCCATGGGCAACCGTTGTGCGCGAGTTAGGCACTCCGGCTTTATCGAGCATTATATTCTTTATTGTTATTCTGGGACTGGGTCTGGCCTATGCCTGGAGGAAAGGAGTTTTGAAATGGAAATAAAAAACATCAAAATAAAAGGCATACCCAGCGAAGAGTTCAACGAAAACGAATACCTCGAAAAACAACTCGAGGAGCTCAAAGCCAATGGGGTAAACGTGGTACTTTCCAACATCGACGACATGATCAACTGGGGTCGTTCGAACTCTTTGTGGCCTTTGATATTTGCCACAAGTTGCTGTGGAATTGAATTTATGTCGGCTGCCGCTGCGCATCATGACATTTCGCGCTTTGGTATGGAAGTAACCCGCAACAGTCCGCGTCAGGCCGACCTTATGGTGGTGGCCGGAACTATTGTACACAAAATGGCACCGCTGCTCAAACGCATTTACGACCAAATGGCAGAGCCTAAATATGTGCTTGCCATGGGAGGTTGCGCTATTTCCGGTGGCCCGTTTGTAGGTTCATACCATGTGGTGAATGGCGTCGATCAGATTTTCCCTGTGGATGTATATGTACCGGGCTGTCCGCCACGCCCCGAAGCTCTGTTTTACGGATTAATGCAGTTGCAGCGTAAAATAAAAACCGAGCAATTTCTGAAAGCAGGCAAAATAAAAAAATAAATTTAGAACGTAACAGTGTTTGTTATGGAGAATATAAAAAAACTGATCAGAGAGAAGTTTCCCGATCAGACGACAGAGGATAAAGACATTCTGACAATTAAAACGGAACCGAAACAACTCAGAGAAGTTATTTCAACGCTTTATCATACAAAAGAACATCCTTTCGATTACCTGAAGTACATGACAGGCACCGACGAAGGCGAAATGCTGACCGTCACCTATGTACTTTCAAGTTCTCTCTTTCCGGGCAACGACATTGTTGTGAAAACCGGCACTTCCGACCGTGAAAATCCACTACTCTATACGGTAACCGACTTTTACGAAACCGCACACTTCAACGAACGTGAAATATACGCACTTTTGGGCATCAGATTTATCAACAACCCTGACATGCGTAAATTCTTCCTCAATCACGATTGGGTGGGTTATCCGCTTCGTAAAGATTACGACCCGAATCCGGAACTGAATCCTGTTTCGGTGATTAGCCGCGAAATTGTGGACACTGCGCCTGTTATTCGTGAAACTGCCGATGGCAAACTGGTGGAAGAAACAGTCCGTATTTTTGAGGAAGACGACTACATTATCAACATCGGACCGCAGCACCCATCGACACACGGTGTAATGCATTTCCGCACTGCACTCGATGGCGAAACCGTCAAAAAAATTGACGTTCACAGCGGCTACATTCATCGTGGAATAGAAAAGCTGAGCGAAAACCTCACATATCCGCAAATTCTGCATTTTACCGACCGTCTCGATTATCTGTCGGCAAATATCAACCGCCACGCACTGTGTATGTGTGTTGAAAAAGCAGCTGGCATCGAAGTGCCCGAACGTGCACAATATATCCGGACCATTATGGATGAGTTGAACCGTATCGACTCTCACCTTTTGGCATGGTCGGCTCACACTAACGACCTTGGTGCGACTACCGCTTTTATTTATGGTATGCGCGAACGTGAAATTATTCTCGACATTTTCGAGAAAACATGTGGCGGGCGACTTATAATCAACCAGAATGTGGTGGGTGGCGTAATGTTCGACATTTACAAGGATTTCCAGAAAGACGTGAAGAGTTTCATCCCTTACATGCGTGAAAAGCTGAAGGAATACGACCGCTTCTTCTCGCACAACGTGATTGCGCTCGGACGTATGAAAAAAGTAGGATTACTGAGCAAGGAAGATGCTATCAGCTATGCGGTAACAGGACCTGCCGGAAGAGCTTCGGGTTGGTCGTGTGATGTTCGCAAATACAATCCCTATGCACTTTACGACAAAGTGGAATTCAAGGAAATAATTCGCAACGAAGGTGATTCGTATGCACGCTATATGAACAGGCTCGACGAAATCGAAGAATCGCTGCACATCATCGAACAACTGATTGACAATATACCCGAAGGCGAACATTGCGCCAAAACAAAAGCCATTATCAAACTTCCTGAAGGCGAATATTATCAGGGCGTGGAAGCCGGAAAAGGACTTTTCGGGGTGTACATTGAAAGCCGTGGCGAAAAAACACCTTACAGAATAAAATTCCGTTCACCGTCAATGGCGCTGGTATCAGTTATGCCACTGATTTGTAAAAACGAAAAAATTTCGGACTTTATTGGCATTGGAGGATCGATGGACTATGTAATTCCGGATATTGACAGGTAAAGATATTTACAATTGACGATTTACTATTGAGTATTTAGTTCTGAGCATTGAGTATTGAGTGTTGAGCGTTGAGTTAAAAATCAGTCGATCATCTAACCAACTAATCAACCAATCAACTGATTAACCAATTGCAAATCAACGATTCAACAAACAAAAAAAAAGTCATTTGAAACATATATGCAGCAAAATTACAATCAACCTTTGGAGTTCACAGGGCTTACAGCATGGATCGACTCGGCACTGAAGTCGGTTCTGCCCGACTTCTGGGTTATATTTATCCAACTGGTACTTGTGGCTGTGGCATTGCTGGCTGCTTATGCGGTGATAGCCATGATACTGATTTACGTGGAACGCAAGATAACGGCTTTTTTCCAGGCGCGTATCGGTCCGAACCGCGTAGGTCCTTTTGGGATTTTTCAGACGGTAGCCGACGTTATGAAAATTCTGATCAAGGAAATCATCCACATCAACCGTGTCGACAAATTTCTATTCTACACAGCACCTTTCTTTATGATTGTGGCTTCGATGATGACTTTCGGTGCTATTCCGTTTGGAAAAGGGTTGCATGCTGTAGACTTTAACATTGGTGTTTTCTACGTCATTGCAGTATCGTCGCTCGGAATTATCGGAGTGCTGCTTGCCGGTTGGTCGAGTAACAACAAATACTCCATGATTGGTGCCATGCGAAGTGGTGCGCAGTTTGTGAGCTATGAACTTTCGGCTGGTTTTGCACTTATGACCATGGTGATTCTATCAGGCACCATGCAACTCAGCGAAATGATTGAAACACAAACTTATTGCTGGAACATATTCAACGGACACATTTCTTCGCTGGTGGCTTTCGTCATTTACCTTATTTCGGGACATGCCGAGACCAACCGTGGTCCTTTCGACCTTCCCGAAGCTGAATCGGAACTTACTGCAGGTTACCATACAGAATATTCCGGATTACAGTTCGGATTTTTCTATCTGGCCGAATATCTCAATATGTTTATCATTGCCTGCATTGCTGCCACCGTATTTTTGGGCGGTTGGCTTCCACTGCAAATTGCAGGTTGGGACGGCTTCAATCAGGTTATGTGGTATATCCCATCGTACATTTGGTTCTTCGGCAAGGTGGGCGTACTTATTTTCCTGAGTTTGTGGGTTCGTTGGTCGTTCCCCCGTTTGCGTATCGACCAGTTGCTCAACCTCGAATGGAAATATCTTTTACCCATCAATCTGGTAAATTTATTAATCATGGTTTTTCTGGTATTATCCGGTCTGACTCTTACCGAAATTTTTAACATAAGATGAGAACGTTTTCAGAATATATACACGATTTATTTGGCGGAATAAAATCTCTTTTGTCGGGACTTTCGGTGACATGGAAAGAACTTTGGACAAAGAAAGTAACCCGTCAGTATCCCGAAAACAGGGACACGCTCGAAATCTCGGAACGCTTCAGAGCCGAGCTGGTAATGCCGCACGACGATAACAACGAACATGCCTGTACTGCGTGTGGAGTTTGCGAAATGAACTGTCCGAACGGCACTATAAAGGTAATTTCGCTCATGAACGAAACACCCGACGGCAAAAAGAAAAAAGCGCTCGACAGATATGTATATGACCTTGGTACCTGTACTTTCTGTAATCTTTGCGTGGTAACATGTCCATCGGATGCCATCGTTTTTTCGAACAATTTTGAGAATGCAACATTCACTCGTGGCAAACTTGTAAAACAACTCAACCACGAAGGTTCGAAAATGAGAGAAAAGAAACCAAAGCCTGCTGCTGCAGCACCGGTTGAAACAGCAGTTAACGCTCCAACTGAAACAAAAGCAGAATAAATCCGGCAAAATAAAAACATCAGCTCATTAGAATTCTATGGCAGAACAAATTATATTTTACATTCTTGCAGCCATTGTGATCGTATTTTCGGTGATGGCTGTCACTTCGAAACGACTGATACGGTCGGCCACTTACCTCTTGTTTGTGTTGCTGTCCACAGCCGGACTTTATCTCCTGCTTGATTATCACTACCTGTTTGCAGTGCAAACAGCAGTATATGCAGGTGGTATCATGGTTTTATTTATTTTCGCCATTCTGCTTACACAGAAACCCGGTGAAAGAATCACGTCAGAGCCTCTTACCCAGCGAATAATGGCCATCGTACTTTCGGTAGGAGGATTGGCTCTTTGCGGATTGATTATCTTCCAAGATGTGAAAAAAGTGTACCATTATGTGACCGATGTGGAAATACCGGTAAAGGAACTTGGTATTACATTAATGGGAAGTGGCAAATATCAGTACATACTTCCGTTCGAAGCCATCAGTGTGTTGTTGCTCGCCTGTATTGTAGGAGCAATTATGATTGCACGAAAAAGATAAGGATATTTACGATTTAAGAATTTATAATCCGCCACGGCGGACAAGTTTTACGATTAAAAACTCAATAATAAAATGGGATCACTTTTTGCAAATTTCAGTTCCGGCATAGTACCTCTGGAAGCTTACATTTTTGTAAGTCTGGTCATGTTTTTTGCCGGCATTTACGGATTCCTGTCGCGTAAAAACCTTTTAATGGTGCTTATTTCCATTGAGTTGATATTAAACTCAGCCGATATAAACTTTGCGGCGTTCAACCGCTACCTGTACCCCGAACATTTCGAAGGTTTCTTTTTCACGCTGTTTACCATAGCCATATCGGCCTGCGAAACCGCAGTAGCCATTGCTATCGTAATTAATATTTACCGCAACCTCAACAATGTGGAAGTGGACAGTTTGCAGGAACTCCAGGAACCTGAACTTCAGGATACAAAAGAACAATAAAACACGGATTGATAATTCCGAAAAAAATAATACAATCAGCAATTATACAGCATTAATAATCTCTCGAGTGCAATTGTAGATTGTAAATGATTAAATTGTAAATCAGAATAACACACAATATGGAATATACACTATTCATACTTATTCTTCCACTGCTGAGCTTTGTGGTGCTCGGACTTATGGATACCAAATGGAAACCTCGTGTGGCAGGCACAATAGGAACTCTGGTGCTTGGTACAGTGGCCGCTCTATCGTATTACACTGCCTGGGAATACTTCAGCAGTGCCAACATAAACGGAGTTTACCAGAAAATCACTGCTTTCGAAGTCGTTTGGCTTAAGTTCAACGATATACTTCACATTAATCTGGGTATTCTGCTCGACCCGATCTCAGTAATGATGCTCGTGGTTATTTCCACTGTATCGCTTATGGTTCACATTTACAGCCTTGGCTATATGAAAGGTGAAAAAGGATTTGAACGCTACTACGCCTTCCTGTCACTTTTCACATTCTCGATGCTCGGTCTGGTGGTGGCCACCAACATTTTCCAAATGTACATATTCTGGGAGCTTGTGGGAGTTTCGTCGTATCTTCTGATTGGTTTTTACTATACAAAACCCGAAGCCGTGGCAGCCTCGAAAAAAGCATTTATTGTCACACGCTTTGCCGATCTTGGCTTCCTGATTGGTATTCTGATATTATCATTCTACACCAAAACATTTGATTTTGGCATTCTGACTTCTGGCGATGCCAACGTATTTGCCTCTATCAGTGGAGCTACTTTTATGGGAGCTTCGGTACTTAGCTGGGCAATGGCACTGATATTTATCGGTGGTGCAGGAAAATCGGCCATGTTCCCTCTGCACATTTGGCTTCCCGATGCCATGGAAGGTCCCACACCGGTGTCGGCACTGATTCATGCCGCTACAATGGTGGTTGCCGGAGTATATATGGTGGCACGTCTTTTCCCTGTGTATTATGTGTATACACCTGAAGTACTTCACGGAATAGCTTACGTGGGTGCATTTACATCGCTTTTTGCAGCAACCATCGCCGTGGTACAAACCGATATTAAACGTGTACTTGCCTTTTCAACCATATCGCAAATTGGTTTCATGATGGTTGCGTTGGGAGTTTCAGGACTCGGAGGTCAGGAAGGAACCGGTTACATGGCTTCCATGTTCCACCTTTTCACACACGCCATGTTCAAAGCATTGTTGTTCCTCGGAGCGGGTTCTATTATTCATGCCGTTCACAGCAACGAAATGAACCAAATGGGCGGATTGAGAAAATATATGCCTGTCACACACTGGACATTCCTTATTGCCTGTCTGGCCATTGCGGGAATTCCTCCATTCTCGGGTTTCTTCAGTAAAGATGAAATTCTGGCTGCCACCATGCACTTCAGTCCTGTGCTTGGAATGACAATGAGCTTTATTGCTGGTCTTACAGCATTTTATATGTTCAGACTTTATTACAATATTTTCTGGGGAAAAGAACATAAAGTGCAACACGGACGCACTCCGCACGAATCACCTTTTGCCATGCTATTTCCATTGATATTGTTGGCAACGGTTACTGTATTTGCAGGTTTAATTCCTTTCGGCGAATTTGTATCAAGCGACGGAGCTCCTTACCACATTCACCTCGACCCTGTAATTGCCACTGTAAGTGTGCTAATCGCAGTAACAGGTATTGTGTTGGCAACTATACTTTACAGAAAAGAAAATGCTATGCCTGCTAAAATGGCTTCGGCTTTCAGCGGTTTGCACAAAGCAGCTTCGAACCGCTTCTACATTGACGAAGTGTATATGTTCGTAACCAAGAAAATCATTTTCAAACGCATATCCACACCCATTGCATGGTTCGACCGTCATGTAATCGATGCTACCATGAATGGAATGGCAAGCGTAACACAATGGACATCGGCCCGTACAAGATTCCTGCAAAGCGGGAAAGTACAGCATTATGCTTTTGCCATTTTGCTCGGTGCGCTTATCATTACAGCACTGGCAATTTTTATCTGATTGATCAACGAAAAGTTAAAACTGAATTTATATGAATTTCCTGTCAATTTTCGTACTTATCCCCATACTGATGCTCGTTGCGATGTATTTTGCCCGCAAGCGTAGTCAGATTAACATCATTGCAGCCTTAGGAGGCACAGCCCTGCTGATAATGTCGGGAATACTTACCTGGATGTATTTTGGCGAAAGAGCTGCCGGCAACGAAGACATTATGCTTTTCAGAGCTGACATGTTATGGTACGAAGCATTCAACATTCACTACTCGGTAGGTGTTGATGGCGTTTCGGTGGCCATGCTGCTGCTGACTTCAGTCATTGTGTTTACCGGTGTTTTTGCTTCGTGGCGCATCGATCCGCTGCCACGTGAATTCTTCCTCTGGTTTTGGCTGCTTTCGGCCGGGGTTTATGGTTTCTTTATTACCATCGACCTTTTCAGTATGTTTATGTTTTACGAAATAGCACTTATCCCAATGTACCTGCTTATCGGTATTTGGGGAACGGGTAAAAAGGAATATTCTGCCATGAAACTTACCCTGATGCTGATGGGAGGTTCGGCACTGTTGCTCGTGAGCATACTTGGCATTTACTACTTTGCAGGTGGCGACACCATGAATCTGCTTGAAATTGCTCAGCGAAATATTCCTGTGGAAGCACAACGCTATCTTTTCCCGCTTGCATTTATGGGATTTGGTGTTCTTGGTGCTCTTTTCCCCTTCCACACATGGTCACCCGACGGTCACGCTTCAGCGCCAACAGCTGTATCGATGCTTCATGCCGGTGTACTTATGAAACTCGGTGGTTACGGTGCTTTCAGGGTAGCAATGTATCTGATGCCCGAAGCTGCTCACGAACAGGCATGGATCTTCCTTATTCTGACAGGTATCAGCGTGATTTACGGAGCATTCTCTGCTGTGGTACAAACCGACTTGAAATATATTAACGCATATTCTTCGGTTAGTCACTGCGGACTTGTGCTGTTCGCCATTCTGATGATGAACGAAACAGCTATGACTGGTGCTGTTATGCAAATGCTTTCACACGGATTAATGACTGCACTTTTCTTTGCACTTATCGGAATGATTTACGGCCGCACACATACACGTTTAATTACCGAAATGGGTGGACTGATGAAAATAATGCCTTTCCTGGGAGTAAGTTATGTGATTGCCGGTATGGCTTCGCTCGGACTTCCGGGTCTGAGTGGTTTTGTGGCCGAAATGACCATCTTTGTGGGAGCATTTCAGGAAACCGACACTTTTCACCGCGTGCTTACCATTGTAGCTGCATCTTCCATTGTGATTACAGCCGTTTACATTTTAAGAGTTGTGGGAAAAATTCTGTACGGAAAAATTCAGGATCCGCATCATGCCGAACTGAACGATGCTACATGGTGGGAAAGAGTCTCAGTGGTTACGCTCATCATTGCAGTTGTGGCACTGGGTTCGGTTCCTTTCTGGATTTCCGACATGATTCAAAACAGCCTTATGCCTGTGGTTAATAAACTTATGGCCGCCATATAAAACAGTTTGAACTAGATAATGATATCTCATATGAATTATTCTGCATTTCTACAGTTGCACGATGAACTCTCGCTACTTGCGGTCATTGTGATCATTCTGATTTACGATATTTTTGCTTCGGAAAAAGGAGCCCGATATATCCAGCCACTTTCCATCGTGCTGCTCACTGTGCATACAGTGCTGAACGCATTTCCAAGGGCCGACTTCGAAGTAGCCGGAGGTATGTATCAGTATTATCCAATGCTCACTTATATCAAAACCATTCTCAATGCGGGAACAATTATTCTTTTCCTGCAGGCCGACAAATGGTTGCGCGATGACTCTGTGATTATTCGCCGGGGTGAGTTTTATTTCCTTACCTTGTGTACATTGCTTGGACTTTACCTGATGATGTCAGCAGGCCATTTCCTTTTATTCTTTATTGGTATCGAAACAGCTTCTATCCCAATGGCAACACTGGTGGCATTCAATAAATACAACCACAAATCGGCCGAAGCCGGAGCCAAGTTTATACTTTCCACCGTATTTGCATCGGGAATTTCGCTGTATGGTATTTCAATGATTTACGGAGCTGCCGGTACATTGTATTTCGACGATTTAGCATTGCTGATTACCAATAGTCCGATTTATATCATGGCGATGGTATTTTTTGCTATCGGTCTGTTTTTCAAAATATCGCTTGTTCCTTTCCACCTTTGGACACCCGACGTGTACGAAGGAGCTCCAACCGGTATCACAGGATATCTTTCGGTGGTTTCCAAAGGTTCGGCCGTATTTGTATTGTTCACCATTTTCACAAAAGTATTTGCCAATCTGACTGCCGAATGGCAACCAATTCTCTACGGACTGATTGTCATCAGCATTACACTGGCTAATATTTTTGCTATCCGCCAGAAGAATATCAAACGTTTCATGGCCTACTCGTCCATTTCACAGGCCGGCTATCTGCTGCTTGGCGTGATCAGTGCCAGTGCGACGGGTATGAGTTCACTGGTGTACTATATTCTGGTGTATTTATTCTCGAACCTTGCAATATTCGGAGTCATTTCTGTAATTGAACACCGCACCGGAAAAGTAAACATAAACGATTACAACGGATTATATCAGACCAATCCACGATTGAGTGCTGTCATGATGTTTGCATTATTCTCGTTAGCAGGCATTCCACCCTTTGCAGGGTTTTTCAGTAAATTCTTTATCTTTGCAGCCGCAACCGAACAAGGTTACTACGTGCTCGTATTTATTGCATTGATAAACACCGTGATATCGCTCTACTATTACCTGCTGATTGTGAAGGCAATGTTCCTGAACAAAAGCGATCAACCCGTGGAGCGCATTACCACCGATCTACCCGCACGTATCAGTCTTGTTTTGTGCCTGATCATGATCGTGTTTGCCGGATTACTGAGCAGTATTTATCAACAAATTTCGGCATTGAGTTTTATATGATTATTTATCAACTAAACAATTAAATGGAAGTAGGTATTGGTTTTTGGATTGGTTTTGTAATTTTTGTGGTTGTTATGCTTTTTCTCGACCTGAAGGTTTTTCACAAACAGGACGAAGAAATTAAAGTTAAGCCGGCTCTTTACTGGAGCGCATTCTGGATTGGACTTGCGTTGCTTTTCAACGTGGGTATTTATTTTGTAGGTGATTTTTATTGGGGAGAAGTCATTGCCAAACAAAAAGCACTTGAGTTTTTCACCGGTTATCTGATTGAAAAATCGCTGAGTGTTGACAATCTTTTTGTCTTCCTGATGGTTTTTGGATTTTTCGGGATACAGGCAAAATATCAGCACCGCATACTTTTCTGGGGAATTATCGGCGCCATTGCGATGCGCGCTATCTTTATATTTGCGGGTGTAGCTCTTATCGAACGTTTTACATGGGTAATGTATGTATTTGGAGGATTCCTGATTTACACAGGTATTCACATGCTTTTCGAAAAAGATGATGAGAAAAATTTCGATCCCAATAAGAACTTTGCGGTAAAACTCTTCCGTAAATTAATGCCTGTAAGCGAAGATGCGTCGCTTACCACATTTTTTGTACGCAAGGACAAAGTGCTGTATGCCACACATTTCTTCATCGTATTGTTGCTTATTGAAGCTTCCGACCTGATTTTCGCGATCGACTCAATTCCGGCAGTTCTGTCGGTATCGAAAGATCCGTTTATTGTCTACACTTCGAATATTTTCGCTATTCTCGGTTTACGTTCACTTTATTTTGCACTGAACGGCGTGATGCAGTATTTCAAATATCTGAAATATGCGCTTGCATTTATCCTTTCATTTATTGGCGTAAAAATGTGTCTCAACGAGTTCGGACATCAATTCGGCTACGACATTCACATAGGCACATTTGTTTCACTGGGTGTCATTATTGTGTCTCTTACCATTTCGATATTAGCCTCTGTGTTGGAAGAAAAAGTCCGCAAAAAGAGCTAAACTGTACAGCAGTAATAAAACATTCTGAACGCAAATTACGCAAATTCTCCGCTTATCTGACACGGTGGATGATTTACGTAATTTGCGTTCTTCTTTTTCCAAAAATCATCTGTGTTTGCTTCCTGAAAAACAGTCCAAAAATTATAAATACAGCCGGATAATAAAAAATCCGGATAATTTGCGTATCTTTGCACCCGATTTAAAAACAAAAGCGCGTCGGGAGTAAATATCCGAAATACACTGCATTAACCTTTGCAGTATGCTATCTGAGGGGTACACGTTACACACAAAACGAAATTATCGCCGGATAAAAGCTCCACTAACGTGTACTAACAAACATCAAAATGACATTCAGAGAACTAAATTTGAAGGACGACATCCTGTCGGCCATCGAAGAACTTGGGTACGTGCAACCTATGCCCGTACAGGAAAAAACCATCCCTTTTATGCTCGAGCAAACAGCCGACCTTGTGGCGCTGGCTCAAACGGGCACGGGAAAAACAGCAGCCTTTGGTCTGCCGGTGTTACACATGATCGATGCTTCGCAAAAGCAGGTGCAGGCACTTGTCCTCGCTCCTACCCGCGAACTATGTATCCAGATTTCGAACGACCTGAAAGGTTACTCGAAAAACATGCGCGGAATGCGTGTGGTACCTGTATATGGTGGTGAAGACATTCGTACACAACTAAAACAACTCGACACTCCGCCTCAAATTGTTGTGGCTACGCCCGGTCGTTTGATCGACCTGATTGAACGCGGAAAAGTTGAACTCGGAGCAATTAATTTCCTCGTGCTCGACGAAGCCGACGAAATGCTCAATATGGGCTTCAAGGAAGACATTGAAACCATTCTGCAAAAAACGCCTGAAACACGTCGTACCATGCTTTTCTCGGCTACAATGCCCAAAGAAATTGCATTGATCGCAAAACGTTACATGAAAAACTACGAGGAAATTACCATTGGTACCAAAAACTCGGGTTCGGAAAATGTAGCGCACATCTATTATGTATCGCAGGCCCGTCAGCGTTACCTCGTTCTGAAACGAATTGTAGATTTGAATCCTGATATTTACGGAATTGTATTTTGCCGCACCCGCCAGGAAACCAAAGAAGTAGCCGATAAATTGATGCACGATGGCTATAATGCCGATGCACTTCACGGTGACCTTTCGCAGGCACAGCGCGATACAGTAATGCAGAAATTCCGTATTCGTAACATTCAGTTGCTTGTGGCAACCGACGTAGCTGCCCGCGGACTTGATGTAAGCGATCTGACACACGTAATCAACTACAACCTGCCCGACGATGTAGAAATTTACACACACCGAAGCGGACGAACAGGTCGTGCCAATAAAAAAGGGATTTCGGTATCAATTATACATTCAAAAGAAAAATTCAAAATCAAAGACATCGAGCGTATGCTCAAAAAGGATTTTGAACAGCAACAAATTCCGAATGGTCTGGAAGTGTGCAAAAAGCAACTTTTCCACATGATCGACCGCATGGAAAATGTGGAAGTGAATGAAGAACAAATTGAACCATACATGGCTCAGATTATGAAACAGCTCGAATATCTGAGCAAGGAAGAAATTCTGAAACGTTTCGTATCGCTTGAGTTCAACCGCTTCCTCGATTATTACAAAGATGCCGAAGACCTGAATTATCACGAACGAAATGAACGTGGTTCGAGAGAACGTGGCGAAAGAGGTGACCGTGCTGAACGTGGCGACAGAAATGATCGTGGCGAACGCGGAGCTAAATCGGGCAAACGTATTCGTCTGAAAATAAATGTGGGCGAACGCGAAGGCATTAACGCCAAACGATTTCTCGGTATTATCAACGAAGTAACCAACGACAAATCAATCAGCATTGGCGCCATTGAAGTAACCAACAAATTCACATTCTTCGACGTATTTGCCGATCAGGCCGATAAAGTAGTGGCTGCATTTGCCAACGAACCCGACTATATAGTAGCTGAGGCCAAAGGAAGCAAAGCTGCCGATTCAGGAAAAAGCAAACCTGAATATCGTGCACGCCGTAGCAGTGGCAACGACCGTAGCGAAGGACGCGATTTTCGTGAAAAACGCGAAGGCGGAAGCCGTCCACGTCGCGACGATAGCCGTCAGGGTGGCGAAAAGCCATGGCGCAACAGAAGCCGGAAATAAGAACTTACTTTTTACAAGTATATACTTCACACCTAACAAGTTTCAAAAACCTGTTAGGTGTTTTTTTATGCATTAGTTTATATTATCTTTGTGAAACGCATGCAACAATATTAATCTGAATTGCATCGTAAAACTTAAAATCGCCAACATGAGAAAAAATTTATCATTCAAAGTACTTTTTGTTATCACAACTGTAGTTGTTCTAAACTCCTGCGGACTGCATTACACTTACACTTATCAGCCCGACGCATCAAAAACCGGAAAAATACTTCTGAAACCCACAAAAAGTACAAACGAAACCACATTCCGACTCAACGACAGCATTATTTTCAGCGAAAAAAGAGTAAAGTCGGTCACCATCGAAAACCTCCCCGATGGCAATTATTCAGTGCAATATACAGGCTTAAATTATTTATATTCCCAAAAAACAGACACAACTTACCAAATTGAAATAAAAAACGGGAATCCGGTAAGCGACACTATCACAATTACACCGGCAAAAAAAATATATCGTATTGCAGGTAGCATTGCTATCGCCGGAGCAGTTCTATT
This sequence comes from Bacteroidia bacterium, assembly GCA_009929375.1. Classification (GTDB taxonomy): domain Bacteria; phylum Bacteroidota; class Bacteroidia; order Bacteroidales; family Paludibacteraceae; genus Paludibacter. The sequence goes on along the minus strand of SAAO01000021.1, from coordinate 22,214 downwards.
GTATTTGTCGTTATTTATATAAAAACCATTGACTATCATGAAGAAAATCCCTTTATTAATCCTCTCGCTATTAATTCTTTCGTGTTCTTCCGACTACAATTACTACCCAAAAGTATTTGAAGTATTAACGATTAAGAACGAAACCAACTTCGAGCTGTACTTTCTGAAAAACAACATTTATAATGAAGCAATTAAAATTGAAAGAGCCGGAGGTTCAATGATTGAAATATCTGGTTACGAATATGATTTATGGCTTTCGGAAGCACAATTCGAAGATTTTTTGTCGGATGTGATTATTTTCAGAGTAAATGACGAAAACGACACTGTGTATATCGACCCGGTTTATTACCGTAAAAAAACAAACTGGACATTACACACAGAATCGTACCACGATTGGGGCGAAATGAAAACCAATTACAACATACTCAACCTTAATTCCTCCATGTTTCTTACAAAAGAATAACTATGAATACACATTTCACAAAACTCTTTGTGGCAATAATCTACACTGTCGTTGCATTGCTCAATTCTTCGTGCACAACTTCTTACTATTTGCCACAAACACAAAACATTGTACCGTTCGATGAAAAAAACGACCTTCATATAAGCCTGAACGGAAGCCTGTTTAACGAACAGTTGGGAGCTGGCATCAGCTATGCCATTACCGACAATATCGGAGTTAGCAGTTCGTTTATGCGCTTCAATACTTCAAACTACGGCAATGATGATAAATTTCTGAAAGACTATATCATCACAAACGAATATATTCTGTACAAAAAATGGGAAAATAAATTTTACACAGCACTTAATACGGGTTATTCGTATGCTGATTTTAATGTAGGAAATCCTTATTACAAAATAAATATGCACCGTTTCTCCACACAACCTTCGGTGAGTTACTTCGCATACAAAGGCATCGGGCTGGGCCTTTCGTCACGCTTTTCATACCTCAACTACAATGTAAATATGTTGCAAAACAGCACTTACAACGACTACGACCGACTTATGTTTCACAATTATTTCTTTACACGCGAAATATCGATGCGCAATTGGTTGGTCATTGAACCAGCCGCCACATTGCTCATTCATACCGAGTTCGTGAACTTAGACATTCAGTGTAGCATTATCCCTGATTTGCTGAACAAAGGTGCAAACTTTGTCAGCCCGATAAATTTCTCTATGACATGGTCGTTTAATATCGGGAAATTTTTACTTTTTCCCCACGACAAATCGGGGAAACTACGCTGGAGCCTTTAACGACAACTATCATCGACTTAACAAAAACCCCTAAAATAACACAGAATTGAAGAAAATTATTATTACAATTACAGTATTGTTGAGTCAGTTTACGAGCTACGCAACCACAAAAATTTATTTGATACATGGGTATGGCGGCATTGGCATTGAAATGAAAGAGATCCAGAAAAGCATTGACAAAAAAGGATTTAACAGCGAGATATTTTCCTATCCAAGCCTGACAGAAGATGTGGATTCAGTAGGCATTTCGCTATTTAAGAAAATACAAAGCGAGAATTACGATACCGTTTCATTCGTGACACACTCGATGGGAGCACTTGTTGTGCGTTCGCTATACGAGCATATCGACTCTTTGTCCACATTTCCATTTATTCATCGAATTGTAATGATAGCTCCACCAAATAATGGCTCGCCGGTAGCCGATTTTTTTGCACAGTTTTCGTTTGTGAAGCATATCATTGGACCAAACATCAACAACCTTACTACTAATCCAAACAGTGGCGCCGGAAAGTACCCAATACCCACATGCGAAGTTGGACTAATTGCCGGAAGTTTTGCAAGAAAAAGAGGCTTTAATATGTTTGTAAAAGGAGATAACGATGGAGTTCTAACTCCGGAACAAACCAAAATGGGAATCGAAAAAGATGTGGCATTTATAAAATCGTGGCATGTAGGACTTCTGTACAACAAAACAGTAATAAAATACGTAAACTCGTTTCTTAAATCGGGGAAGTTTAAGTCGGACTAGTGTTAAGTTAACTTTGAATTGCCGGCTGCTTTAGCTGCCGGATATGTGTGATATATTGTATGGGCTTTAGCCAAATACTTATAATCATTTGGCTAAAGCCTAATTTCATACTTCTATTTCATCCACCCCATAAATGGGGCGGCAATTGAACAGATGCGTCATAAAATGCTTAACACAACACTAGCTGAAAAACAAAAAGAAAAAAATTGAAATACGAACCAATCGGGAGGAGGCATGTCCGTATTTCAATTTCTGTTTATTAGTATATCAATAAGCGCTTTATAAACGCTTTAAAAACTATATTTCAATTTCATAAACAACATATCATTGTCGTCGTACTGTCCGAAGCGCCCTGTATTGCCGGTAAATAGATTTGCACCCAGCTGCAGATCAACGCCATCGGCTACTGAGTAACTTACTTTTGGTCGGATGAGCGCATCTTCGTTGTTCAATCCCACATAGGCAAACAGCTCCAACCATAATCTTTCTCTGAAAAAATCTTTCTTTGCCAGAAAAGTCATGGTAGTTTCAACTTCGTCATTATTCATGCTAACTTCATAATCGAGTACACGTTCCTGAATAAATTGTGTACTAAGTTTCACACCACCAAGTGTATAATCCAAACCAGCCATATAATGTACAAAATTCTTTTCGATAGTAGCATCGGCCGCAGTTGGCGAAACAGTTTGAAAATATCTGCCATCATAAAAAGCCCCCTCGCCTCGTATAACTAAATCGCCCACAGGAACACTAAAGCTACCTCCCGCCATATTTGTACGATGATAGTCGGGACGCACAGTAAGACTTGTGAGCTGCCTTGTAACAGGATCAATTTGCTTAGTAAGGTGCATAGCGGGGTCATCGTAAAGAAATGTACCTCCAACCAGTTCCAAATCGAAAGCTGAAGACATCAGCGAGTATCTCAGAAACGCCTCGCTATTAGCCACAGTTAAGTTTTTATTTGCCGTGCTGTAATCCCATGTAGGATTAATTGGGAATGAAAGCTTTGGCGCCCATATCGAACCCGTCTCGGGCATCAGCGTTGGCGTAAATGCAGGCACCCAAACACCTTCGATAGTGTGATTTCCTGAATGATAATTAAGTTTCACCGAAGTCACCCCCGTGCGTATTTCTTCGAAATCGCGTAACAGGAACTCGCTTAAATCCTTGGGCGAAATCACATCAGTAATAAAAACACCCTCGGCTTTACCCCATATGATCTGCTGTTTTCCAACACGCAAATCTAATTTATCGGAATAAAAATCCATATATGCCTCACGCAACCCAAAATCGATGTTTTTATCGAAATACTGATACACATAAGGGTTTACTTTAAAACCTGTTTTCTGACCTCTGTATTCAACATTTATATTAAAAGTATTCTGCAATATCGAAAACTGATCCATGTCTTTAGTCAGAATACCGGTATAATTCCTTACAAAACCCGAAAAAACGGGTTTGTTTTCCTGTGCTGTCAGCATTACGCTAAAAAGCACTCCAATTATGATAAAATAATATGGTTGTCTCATTTGTAAATATTTTTTTTGAAATATTATTGACCCATTGTCATACTTCTCTCAGTAAATTTTGAAGCAGGTACACCCTGGTTTATCTTCACATTAGCAAGACTAATAGTCGTACTGTGATTTTTCTGTACATTTTTCATTTCGGTATCCAAAATCACCCAAACACCACTGATTTTTTTAAAGTTTTTAATTGTAAGTGTTTTAAGCAACTTTGCATTAGGATCATAAAACTCACGTTTCAGACCTATATAAGTATCCTTCAGCACCCACGTAATGGTTTTCGAATACATATGTCCCTTTGCTTTGGGAGTACTCTCAACCACAAAACAAGGTTTACCATCAACTGTTTCCTCGCGCAATAGTTTGTGAGTATCTTCATCGGGATGTCGTTCGCCCAAATCGTCATAAGTAAAATCGGAGCCCATAAAATAATCGCCTTTACTTCCACTTGAAATGCGTTTGGTACGTTTCAGGGCGGGTAGATAAATCCATTGGTCATCATCTTTTGCCGAACTATAACTCCAGTTCATAAACGAAGTTCCTTTTACATCCGCAGGAGCAGTAAAATACATTATCTTCTTTTCGACACTACCCTCATCGGCAATATATTGTTTTAACTGACGCACCCTTTTCTCTCCCTGTTTATTTATAAGTGTCATCGTCAATTCCGCTTGAGTATCTTTCCCCGAAGGCAAATCGTACACTTTTTGCATTACCTGCAATCCTGTTGTTTGAGAATTCATCATATTTACTCCTGAGAATAACAGCACTACTGTTATAGCTAATAATTTAATTGTTTTCATCTGTTTATAATTTGTTTTTTTATTTGTCATTTATTTCGTTGTTGGAATTTATTTGTTTTTTGTTGGGTTTAAATAGCCTTGAGGTATATACAAGAATCATCATAACCGAAAGTGTACCAATAAAACTTGTAAGCATATTCATCGACACCAGCAAACCAAGCATTCTGTTTGGAGGAAATACCGAAAACAGCATTACCAAAAATCCGGCAATAACCACAATAGCATTACTAACAATGGCACTACCTGTGTGTCGCATTGTTTCGTGAATAGCCTCGTGACGCGATTTTGTTTTCTTATAATACACTGAATAGGTTTGTAAAAAATGGATGGCATAATCGACTCCAATACCTATGGCGATACTTGAAATAAGTGCAGTAGTAGTACTTAACGCAATATTGCCAAGTCCCATCACCCCAAAACTTATAAGCGATGTGATAATAATTGGAACTGAACCGATAAGACCTGCTTTAAAACTTCTGAACATAATCACCAACAGAATAAATACTAAAGCCAGGGATAAAAATATACTACCCATTTGTCCTTCGAGAATAAGGTCGGAAAACACAAGCGCTTTATAGCCTGAGCCCGCATAGTTTATTTTCAAACCATTTTTTTCAAACTCATTTTCAAACGATTTTATGACGGCTATTGCTTCATTTATAGTTTTGGAATCATCGCCTTTAAGCTGAAAAGTTAAATTTAGTTTGTTGTAATCATAGTTTACTACCTTCACAAGATTCTCGGGATCGCCCGACATTTCGTACAAAAGCAAATACTGAGCAACCATTTCGTTGTTATCCGGAATAGCATAAAACTCTTCTTTATCAGCATTCATCACTTTATTCATACGCTTGATATAATCGGTAAGCGAAAACGAATTTCCAACTTTTGGAAGCTGCTCAGTCGATTCCTGCAATTGATCAACTAATCGTAGGTTGGCAGGTTGCTTAAAAGCATCAGCATCGTCCGACTCAACAATCACATTCAAAGTGGAAGTACCACCAAATTTGGAGTTCACAAATGCATCAGTAAGTACAATTTCGCTGTTAGGTTCAAATTTGTCGAGGAAACTTGAATTTATCCAAACCTTTTGTAAACCTATTACCGATATCACTATCACTACTATAGTCACAATAAGAGTTGTTTTTTTGTTTAATAATAGTTTATCGGTAATCCGATTTAGAATTGTATAGGTAGGCTTATCGTCAACTGCCTTTATTTTATATTTACGACTGCCAAAAATTAAGATCGATGATGGTAAAAAAATCAATGCAAGCACATAAGCCATAAATATACCAAAGGCAGTAAACAATCCGAAATACTTAATTGGATATACCTGTGAGGTGAGCAGAGAAATAAATCCAATGATGGTTGTAAAAGCTGCCATCGACAAAGGCTTCCAAAGTACACCTAAGGTATGCAACACAGCGTCGGCATCACCAGATTGTGGTTTCAACAGCCTGTAACGGTTTAAATGATTGTAAAAATAAATTCCATACGCCACGCCAATGGCAATAAGCATCACAGGCATCATTGTTGATACCGAATAAATAGGCACGCCCGTAGCCGACATTAAACCAAACGCCCATATAGTACTGATAAGCACACTTATAAGGGTAAATAAAGTTGCTCTGAAACTGCGAAGCAACAACAACAACACCAATGTTATCACTATCATTACAACAGGCACCATTCGTTTCATATCCTGTGGCCCCAACATCCCCATCGTTCCTTCAACAATAGGACGACCAGCCACATAAATCACATCGCCATCGCCATTGTACGATTTGGCAAAATCCATTATTTCTTCATAAAATGCCTCATCAAACACATCATCCTTCATGCTCGCAGCTATCAGTGCCACTGACCCATCAGTTGACACCAACCTGCCATACACCATATCATTCGACACTACACTCTGACGCAAACTATCCTGCTCACTTTTAAGCCCAGGAACTTCTTCGTAGAATGGTTGCACATCCATGCCATCTTCGGTACCCACAATATTGTCGGCTGTATATAGCGACATAATGTCATTTTCTTCGAACTGACTCATTTCCTGCAACCTGACTGATATCTCTTTAATTTTTGAAAGTGTACCGGTATTAAAAACGCCCGATTTGTTTTCTATAGCAATCAGAATTCCATCTTTAATTGAGAACCATTCCTCTGCCATATCGCTATACTTAAAAGCCGGATGTTCTTTAGGCATATATTCATCAAGGTCGGTTTCCATATATGCATTTTGCGTCATTTCTCTTACAAAATACACACTGCCCAAAGTAATTACTACAAGGGCAATCCAGGAATAAATACGAAGTTTTTTAGTTGTTAGTTTCATATTTTTAAAATTAGTTTGTAAGCGCTCACTTACTTTTATGAATAAAAAAAATAAATATTTAGAGTTTAATAATTTCAGGATTTAACAAGGAGAAGCAAAGAACTCATGATAGACGAACCTTCGGCATGAATATCGAATGAAAAACCGGACAAACGCCATTTAAACATTTGCAGTTTGTAAGTACCCAATACAATCTGCACCAACTGCGAGGCTGGAATATCCGGATTAAAACAAGCTGTTGCCTGCCCCTCAGTAATAATATTCGTTAAATGCTTCTCCATAATGGCAATTAATGAAAATATTGCTTCATTTACCGCTTTACTTTCCTCAATAAGTCCATCCGAAAAAACCGCAACTACAAAATGTTGATGCTGACTAAAAAACAAAAATTGCTCAAAGAACAGATTTTTCATATTCTGCTCAGCATTGTCAGTTTGCGGAATAGCATTCAGACGATCGTCGATAATAGCCCCCAAATAACGTAATAATGCGACAATAATTTCTTCTTTACTTTGAAAATGACGATAAACAGCACCCTCCGAGAAATTCATTTCCTTTGCTATATTCTTTATTGTGAGACTGTTTACTCCACCTTTTGTAAGCAACCGACCAGCTGCTTCAATAATTTCAAGTTGTCGGGTTTTCAATTCCATATAAATGTAAGTAAGTATTCGCTCACAAAAGTATAGTATAAACATCTTCGTTCAAAAATAAAACAAAGAAATTCAGATTTATTAAATCTTTTATGCAATATAAAACAAATTGCAGAAAGAATGCAAGCAGTATAATTGGACGAGTTTTCCTATTCCAAAATCATTATATATTATTTTGAAACGAAGCACAAACTATATTGGTAAACAGATTGTTTTTAAATGGTAAATATGTAAAACTTTTTTATTGCATTTTAGCACCATAAATACAAAAGCGATTGTAACTTAATTGTAAATCCTAAGTGTATCTTTGTGTGCTTAGTGTCTGAGTGGTAATATCTTAAAAAAAACGGAATTATATGAACGAAATAGTGTTGGCTCAAAAAGCTTTTTTCAACAGCAACAAAACCAAAGACATTGACTTCAGAATCGCTCAGTTGAAGAAACTCAAAAAAGTACTTCAGGAAAACGAAGAGCGAATGGAGAAAGCGATTTTCGAAGATTTCAGCAAATCGGCTTTCGACAACTACTCCACCGAACTGGCTTTGCTGTATCTCGAAATTGACGATGCAGTAAAAAAAGTGCGCAAATGGGCAGCCCGTAAAAAGGTAACCACCAACATTGTAAACTTCCCTGCGCGAAGCTATATGATACCCGAACCTTTGGGCGTTACCTTAGTGATTGGCGCATGGAACTATCCATATCAGCTTTCGTTTGCACCTGCCATTGCAGCTATTGCAGCGGGAAATACAGTAATTCTGAAACCCAGCGAACTGCCTGCCAATACAAGTAAACTAATGGCAGAAATGGTAAATTCGAACTTTGCACCAGAATTTTTCAAAGTGGTCGAAGGTGGTGTCGCCCAAACACAGCAATTACTCGAACAACGTTTCGACAAGATATTTTTCACCGGCAGTGTCGGTGTCGGACGAATTGTGTATCAGGCTGCAGCCAAACATCTTACTCCCGTCACGCTCGAACTTGGCGGAAAAAGTCCGGCGTTTATCCTTGACGACACAAATCTCGAAGTGTATGTAAAGCGACTTGTGTGGGCCAAGTTTGTAAATGCGGGACAAACCTGTATTGCACCCGATTATGTATTGGTAAAACGCGAAATCAAAGATAAATTTTTGCAAATGGTCATTGCGGAAATCAAAAAAGAACAATTTGCCATTGAAAATCACAATTACGTTCAGATTATCAATGAACGAAACATTCAGCGATTATCAAGATACATCGACAAAAACAAAGTCGTGCAGGGTGGAAATTACGATATACAAACGCGCATTTTTGAGCCGACAGTTATGGATAACGTAAGTTTCAGCGATGCGGTAATGCAGGAAGAAATATTTGGACCGATACTACCTGTAATTACTTTCGACGATATCAACGAAGCTATTGCCGAAGTAAAGCGCCGCGAGAAACCACTCTCCTGCTACGTATTCACAAGTAACAAAGCGCTTAAAGACAAGATTCTGCACGAAGTTTCGTTTGGTGGAGGCTGTGTAAACGATGCCATTATGCACATCAGCAACAGTCATTTGCCTTTTGGCGGTGTGGGCGAGAGTGGTATTGGCTCGTATCACGGCGAACATGGTTTCAAAACATTTTCGCATTACAAAAGCATACTTGAAAAACCGGCATGGTTCGAACCCGGCCTGAAGTATTTTCCGCACAGCGAAACAAAATTCAAATGGATGAAGCGGATACTGAAATTTTAGGAATTCTTTTTAACCACAAAAGAACACATTAGAAAACAAAAGAAATGAATATTGTCATCCCGAAGCGCAGCGAGGGAACTAAAAAATCAAACAAATATATGAATTTAGAAGAAGTTTTGAATTTCCGCAGGTCGGTACGCAATTACCAGACCGACAACGATCTCGATACCGAAAAAGTAAAACATTGCCTGGAAATGGCTACACTTGCGCCCAGCAGTTCGAACATGCAGCTTTGGGAGTTTTACCATATTACGGACAAAGACATGATTCAGAAAATGGCACACGCCAGCCTTGGACAGGCAGCAGTTTCCACTGCCAATCAGCTCGTGATATTTGTCGCCCGTCGCGATTTATTTCGCAGCAGAGCCAAACAGGTGCTGGCATTCGAACGCGAAAACATCAAGCGCAACAGTCCGGCCGACCGGCAAGCCAGTCGTATCAAAGGAGTTGAAGTTTATTACGGCACTATGATGCCATTTCTGTATGCGCGCTTTTTCGGTTTGTTGGGTATTTTCCGCAAATTACTGACTGTAAGCGTAAGTCTTTTCCGTCCTATGTTTACTGAGTCAACCGAAAACGATCAACGTGTGGTTGTTCATAAAAGTTGTGCGCTGGCTGCTCAGACCTTTATGATTGCTATGGCTAACGAAGGTTACGACACTTGTCCGCTCGAAGGTTTTGATGGCCGTCGGGTAAAAAAACTTCTGAAACTTCCGTATGGTGCTGAAATCAATATGATTATTTCGTGCGGTATCCGGAATGGCAACAAAGGTATTCGTGGTGACAGATTCCGTGTACCGTTTGAGGAAGTGTATAAAGTAATATAGATATTCAGTTTTTTGATTAATTTTGCATTCCGTAAAAAAATCAGAATTCTGAATTTGTAATGAATAAAAACCATCTGGGCAGTTCTTTCCTGTTTGTATTTGCCATTGCGCTGTTCTTTACATTGTTGTCGACTGTCGATTACGATCGGATTTCTGTACCTTTCAGTTTCAAACCAATAAATTTCCTGTCTGACATTTTAAGTGTTAAAGAGTCTGAAACAGATGTTTTACTGGCGGAAAATCAAGCTGCGGAAAATAATATTCCGGCCGATTCAATTGCAGATATAAACAACTCTTGTCCGCCCGGTGTGGAATGCATCGAAAACTTCAGCGGGAGTCAGTTTCCGCTGGAGCGATTTTTCGACAAACTCAATGCTGCAAAACGTGGAGAAACTCAGGTGCGCATTGCATGGTATGGCGACTCTTTTACCGATGCCGACTTACTTGTTAGCGACCTTCGCGATACGCTGCAAAGTATTTATGGCGGCAATGGAGTTGGATTTGTACCCATAACCCACGAAGCGGCTGCTTTCCGAAAAACCATAAAACATTCGTTTGGAGGTTGGAAAACCAGTTCCATTATTACAAATCCTAAAAGTAATTTTTTAGGCATAAACGGTCATGCATATCGCCCCGACTCGGCAAATTATTTACAGTTCGGATCGAGCCGGAATTACAAGCACACACGTAAATTCGACATTTTCAGACTTTTCTATTCTTCAAGTTACGATGCCGAAGCCCGTATCTCACTCAACGACAGCATTAGAGAAACAGTAAGTCTGGCACGTTCGCAAACTCCGGGTATGATTACCCTGAATCACAACCACATCAACAAGGTTAAACTAAGTTTCCCCGACAGCGACGACATTGTGGTTTATGGCGCATCGCTCGAAGATAGTACCGGACTTTATATCGATAACTTTTCGATAAAGGGAAATTCAGGGATAGGACTCTTAGCAATATCAGATAGAAATTTGTCGAATTTCGATAGTCTGCTGAACTACGACCTGATTGTGTTGCAATTCGGACTAAATGCTGTAACTTCAGAAACCAAAAGTTTTGATAATTACATCAAAGGAATGAGCAAGCTTATTGCCAAGTTTCGCCGCACTTTTCCGGGCACGCCTATTTTGCTTCTGTCTGTATCCGATCGAAGTGAACGTTGTCAGGGCGAATATCTCACCATGCAATCCATCAAGGGAATGGTAAATGCTCAAATGGAGATTGCCCGCGACAACAAAACCCTTTTTTGGAATCTTTTCGAAGCAATGGGTGGCGAAAATTCCATGGCAAAATTTGTGGCCGCCAAACCACCTTTAGCCAACAAAGATTATACACATCTGAATTTTGAGGGTGGAAAACAGCTTGGATTGATACTGGCACGAAGCATTATTCACGAAGAGAAAAAATATACAGAAAGGAGGCGCGACATTGTGGCGAATTAAATTTCTGTGCATCTGGCTTTGCTGTGCATTTCTCACAAATGCTCAAAATGTAAGCGACGAACTCAGCAAATTCAGTTTTGTGCGTCTGCAGGCTGACACTATCATCAACGACAGCATGTTACAGCCTTTATTCGCAAAACTACAAAGCGGACAACAAACTGTGAACATTGTGCATATTGGCGACTCACACATACAGGGGAATATGCTCACAGCAGAAGTACGCCGTCTTTTACAGGAAAAGTTTGGCAATGCCGGACGAGGACTTGTATTTCCATATTCGCTTGTTCGTACCAATGGTTCGCGCGATGCAGTGTTCAGTTGCAAAAGCGAAGCCATACGAAGCGTCGTTCGCAAAGCGCAAAACGATTTTGCACCCGGCATCGCAGGATATGCAATAAAGGTGACTGATAGCCTGATACGCATCGATTTGAAAAGTTCGCAACCATTCGACAATGTAGCCATTATCTGTCGTCCCGACTCAGCACCCACCATCGGACTTTTGCGCGACAGCATTCTGCAAAAAAACATTTTATTCCCGATAAACGAAACCAACATTCACAAACTTTCGCTGCCCGAATCGTCGCAATCGGTAAATTTTTTCACTGAAAAAAGCGTTGTTGTGGACGGCTTTGTGCTTCGCAACAATCAACCGGGCGTAGTTTACCACAGCATAGGAGTCAACGGTGCTCACTTTGCCGATTATAACCGCTGGCCGGAATTTTATCGTCAGCTGCCAATGCTGCAACCCGACCTGATCATTGTTTCGCTGGGAACCAACGAAGGCGTAAACCGAAGAGTGACAAAAGCCGAAATTAAACGTCAGGTGGAAACCATGCTTCGCGAAATTGATAAAAACTCCGATGCACCTGTTATGCTTATTACTGCTTTCGATAATTACTACCGTCGAAAGTCGTTCAACAAATATCTGCGCATAGTAAACACTGCCATTGCCGAAACAGCCACAGAAAATCGCATAGCCCTGATCGATGCCTACGCTATTACCGGAGGCTATAAATCGGCTGCAAAGTGGCGTTCAAAAGGTCTCGTGAGCCGCGATGCCATACATTACACAGCGAATGGTTACGAACTACAGGGAAAAATAATTTATCAGGCCATTATCAATTCATACGAGAAACATGCAGCCCGTTGATTTTCAGAAAATACTACAGGAACTCACCTATCAACCAAATGCTCCGCTGATTTTCAGCAGTGCACTTTTTATGTACCTGTTTGTGGGCTTTCTGGCCATTTATCTTTTGGTTTACAAGCACACAAGGCTGCGTATTTTGTACCTCACCCTTTTTTCGTTTTACTTTTACTACAAATCGAGCGGACTGTATTTTATTCTTTTACTGATACTTACCATATCGGATTTCAATATTGCTCATTTTATTCACAGAAGCAGTAAAAAATGGCAACGTACATTCCTGCTTGTAACCAGTCTCAGCATTAATCTGGGCATGCTGGCGTATTTCAAATACACCAACTTTTTGTTTGACAGCTTTTACAAATTATTAAATCAGCCCTTCGAGAACTTCAATATTTTTCTGCCTGTGGGAATTTCGTTTTTTACCTTTCAGAGTCTGAGTTATACCATCGATATTTACCGTGGCAAAATTGAGCCGCTTAAAAAGCTCAGCGATTATGCTTTTTACCTGACTTTCTTCCCGCAAATGGTGGCCGGACCTATTGTGCGCGCAGCCGATTTTATTCCGCAGATACACAAAACACCCTTTGTAAGTAAGGACGATTTCGGTCGCGCCATTTTTCTGATTGCGGGCGGACTTTTCAAAAAAGCAGTTATCTCTGATTATATCAGTTTGAACTTTGTGGATCGTATTTTCGAAAATCCTTTGCTTTATACCGGTTTCGAAAATCTGATGGGCGTGTACGGATATGCACTTCAGATTTACTGCGATTTCTCAGGTTATTCTGACATGGCCATTGGCATTGCACTGTTGCTGGGTTTTAAACTGAATATCAATTTCGATTCGCCCTATCAGTCGGCCAGCATCACTGAATTCTGGCGTCGCTGGCACATTTCGCTTTCGTCGTGGTTGCGCGACTATCTGTACATTTCGCTTGGTGGCAACCGCAAAGGCAAAATACGCACATACATCAACCTACTCATCACCATGCTTTTGGGTGGACTCTGGCACGGAGCTGCTTTGCGGTTTATCATTTGGGGTGCCATTCACGGAGTAGTTTTGGCCATCGAAAAAATGTGGATGACGGTGGTAAAAGTCCCTGCAAACAAATTCACGCGATTTTTGGGCATTATCGTCACATTTCATATTGTTTGTTTCAGCTGGATTTTTTTCCGTGCCGATACTATGGAAATAGTTAGTCAGATGTTAAATCAGATTTTTTTGAATTTTCATCCGGAAATTATTGGAAATTTTATTGAAGGATACAAACTTGTTGTTATACTGATGCTCAGCGGATTTACACTACATTTCATTCCTAAAAGCATCGAAAACAGCTTTGGATCGTTGGTCAACCGTTCGCCATTTGTATTAAAAGTTGTATATTTGTCGCTGATTATAGTTTTGGTGATACAAATCCGTTCGTCGGAAATTCAGCCATTTATTTATTTTCAGTTTTAAACGAAAAACTTAAACACCTGCCTGTACCTGATTTTTTCAGGTTTGAATTTTTTATTGAGGATTCATAAAAATCTGAATCCGTGTTATTTACTGATAACCGAAGACGCGTATGTCCGAAACAGAAATATCTATTTTAATTAATAAATTCAATCAATTCATCATTCAAACATCATCATTTATGAGAAAAGTAATTTTCGCATTGCTAATGCTGTGTGCGGTATCGTCGCAGGCACAAAACCTTCAGGTTATGTACGACTTTGGTAACGGTCGTCAGAACGTCACTTCCACACTCGAAATGTTCAAACCCGACAAATGGGGTAACACTTTCTTTTTTGTGGACATGGAGTTCAACAACGGTAACGACAATCATCCTTCATCAGCTTACATGGAAATAGCCCGTTGCCTGAAATTCTGGGATGCTCCTTTCAGTGCTCATTTGGAATATAACGGTGGTTTGCTTGCTACATCAACAGGAGCTGGCTTCCCAATTAACAATGCTTACCTGGCCGGTGTGGATTATGCCTGGAATGATAAAGCGTTCACAAAATTCCTGAATCTGAAAGTTTTATACAAAAACATTGTAGGTAAAAATCCTGCTTCGTTCCAGATTACCGGAGTATGGAACCTGAACTTCCTTGATAACAAACTGACAGTTTCGGGCTTCGCCGATTTCTGGAGAGAAGACAACACAAACTTCACCGATGCACAGGGCAATCTTATTGTTCCTACCAACACTAAATTTGTATTCCTTACCGAGCCACAGGTATGGTACAATGTAAATAAAAATCTGTCGCTTGGTGGAGAGATTGAAGTAGCCACAAACTTTGGCACAGTAAACGGTCTGAAAGTATGTCCTGCCTTGGGTGCAAAATGGAATTTCTAATCAATTAAAGCAAAATATTATGTTCGAAAAATATTTTAAACTAAAAGAAAACGGTACCAATGTGCGTACCGAAGTAATTGCAGGGATTACCACATTCCTGACGATGGCCTATATTCTGGCCGTAAATCCGGGAATTCTTTCGGCTACAGGCATGGATGCCAATGCATTATTTACCGCTACAGCTCTGGCAGCTGTGGTGGGGACTTTGGTAATGGCTTTGTGGGCAAAATTGCCTTTTGCACTTGCTCCGGGTATGGGTCTGAATGCTTTTTTTGCATTTTCGGTAGTGCTTGGCATGGGTTACAGCTGGCAATTTGCACTTACTGCTGTGCTTATCGAAGGTATTATTTTTATCCTGATGACCATTTTTAATATCCGCGAAGCCATTGTGGATGCGATTCCAAAATCGATACAGACAGCCATCAGTGCCGGTATCGGTCTGTTCATTGCATTTATCGGTTTGCAAAATGCCGGTATTATTGTAAACAACGATGCTACACTTGTACATCTTGGCGATATCACTTCCGGTTCAGCTTTACTCGCGCTGATCGGCCTTGTGATTACTTCGGTACTTATTATCAAAAAAGTAAAAGGAGACTTACTTATCGGTATTATTGTGACTGCTTTAATCGGTATTCCAATGGGAATTACTCAAATGAAAGGATTTGCAAGTTTACCTCCTTCGATTGAACCTATTTTCTTCAAATTCGATTTCTCGCAGGTTTTCACTTTCGACATGATGATTGTGGTATTCACTTTCCTCTTTGTCGATATTTTTGATACTTTGGGAACACTTGTAGGTGTATCGCGCAAAGCCAACATGCTCGACAAAGATGGTAAAGTGCCAAATGTAAAAAAAGCATTTATGGCTGATGCTGTTGGTACTACTGTAGGTGCAATGCTTGGTACCAGCACCGTAACCACTTACGTGGAAAGTGCTGCAGGTGTTTCTGAAGGCGGTCGTACCGGACTGACAGCGCTTGTTACAGCTTTGTGTTTCGTAGCTGCTCTTTTCTTTGCTCCATTGTTCATTGCCATTCCGGGTGCTGCCACTGCTCCTGCACTGATTCTGGTAGGTCTGTTTATGCTATCGCCCATTAAGGAACTCGACCTGAGTGATTATTCAGAATCGATTCCGGCATTTATCACCATTCTGGCAATGCCTCTGGCTTACAGTATTGCCGAAGGTATTACACTGGGTGCTTTAAGTTATGTATTGATTAATATGCTGGCCGGTAACTTCAAAAAATTATCGATCCCCATGTATATTTTAGCCGTATTGTTTGTGCTGAAATACATTTTCATATAATTTTTGCAGTCAATATCAATCATTTGCCGGGTAAAGCTGATAAACTTCAGTTTTACCCGGCATTTTTGTATTCTGACATTTTTGTACACCCTAAATGCATATTACCGACACCGTTTGCACCTGCTCATTATCTATTTTTGTATCAGAGAATAACTTAGAAATATCACAAAAGCAAAACCAACAAAAAAAATGAGAAAATTTCATTTACTATTAATTTTAGTTCTGTTTCAGTTTCAATTATTTGCTCAGGTTGACCCCTACAGTCCTGACCCAAACCCTCCTGCAGTACTTCCGGGCTACAAATTATCCTGGTCCGACGAATTTAATTATACCGGAAAACCTTCGTCGACGAACTGGAGCTACGAAACAGGATTTGTGCGCAATGAAGAACATCAATGGTATCAGTCCGACAATGCAAATGTATCAAACGGCACATTACAGATAACCGGACGCAGAGAACGTGTAAAAAATCCAAATTATCAATCGGGCAGCAGTGACTGGAAAAAAAGCCTCGAATACGCCGAATATACTTCTGCAGCCATTCATACACGTGGCAAACAGTCGTGGAAATACGGACGTTTCGAAATCAGGGCTAAAATACCGGCTACCACAGGAGCATGGCCGGCCATTTGGACACTTGGGAACTGGGGAGACTGGCCCACAAACGGCGAAATTGACATTCTCGAATACTATGGCGACGGCATTCTGGCAAATGCAGCCTGGGGCTCGAATCAGGCGTGGGTAGGCACATGGGATTCAAGCAAAACACCCATGTCATATTTCAAAGGCAAAGATGCTAACTGGGTAAATAAATATCATATCTGGGTAATGGACTGGACACCCGAGTTTATTAAACTGTATGTTGATGGCGAACTTCTCAATACCATTGAGACTTACAGAACTCTCAATTCTGATGGTTCAAACCCCTTTACAAGCCGCAATCATTATGTTTTGCTGAATCTTGCTTTGGGAGGCGTAAATGGTGGTGATCCTTCGAAGCCCAATTATCCTATTACATATTATGTGGACTATTTCAGAGTGTATCAGCCCGACAACAGTACAGGTAGTTGTTACCAGCCACTTCAGCCTACAGGCAATCTGGCTCCCGACCCCGAATGTAATAAAGTAAGCCCCGACGGCACTGGTTCGCGAAAACTTTTACGCGACCTGACCAAAGTTTATTGCGGAAATTATTGCGCCGAAATTACCGGAGGAACATATGCACAGTATATAAATTTCAGCGAAGGAAAAACATATCGTGTAAAAGCCATGGTTTATGCCAATGGTAGCGATGTGGTCCTTAGCGCGAACGACACAAACGGCAGCAGCATTAGTTCACAAACCATTAGCTCAAATTTGAATCAATGGCAGGCTGTGGAATTTACTTTTTTAGCACCTGCAACCGCAGGTAGTCTGAAAAGCGGGATTTTTCTTTCAGGCGCTGCAGGTTCGCGCATCGACAATGTGGAAGTGTACGAAACCGACGAACCTTTTGTAAGCATTTCGCGCAATGAACTTGCATTCAATCTGACTAAGCGTATTCATACCTTCAGAATTACAGCACACAAACTGAGTAGTGACCTCATATTGAATACACCTGAGGGAATATCAGTCGACAAAAACCGCATCACACCGCAGGAAGCCGAAAACGGAGTTGTAATCACAGCCACATTCAATGGAATTGCATTCAGTGGTCTGAGAAGTATTGTCATTACAGGTTCCGGATATACAGGATCGGTACGTGTTAAAACATCGCAGAAACAATTCTCAACCAATAATCTGGCTGAAGGCTGGGATGCCAACGGACTGACAGGAACAGGCTCTGAACCCGACAAATTCGGATGGACAGCCAACGGATCGGTTACATGGCGTGCTGCCAATGCCACTTCGGACGTGCGTTACAGCGACCAGACTTCCGGAAGCAGTTATAGCCTCAATGACCAAAAATGGACCGGACGCTTGCTTCATTTGCGTTGGGATGGCAGTCTTGCCCCGGGCAGCAATTATGCTTTTCCGGTAGAACTCGAAGGCGGAAAAGTCTATACTGTAAACGGCGTTTATGGCTGGCAGGCCAATGGTGACAGTCATTCTGTGTACAGTATATCTGTGAATAATCAGGCCGACAACAAAGGACTTCAACTGGCAGCACATCACAAAACCATCAAAAAAACGGACATTTTCAAACTGAACGATTTTGCAATGGTATTCAGACCTGTAATGGATGGAACTTACTATCTCACATTCGACAACACTACAAAAATGTTGGGCGCTGTGGGAGAATTAAAAGTACGGGAAGGAGTTTATTTACCCGGCGAACTGTCAGTTACACCCTCATCTGTAAATTTCAGCGAAACATATAAAACACGTTCAGTAAATTTTCAGGGTAAATATATTCGCGACAATGTAACCATTCAAACTCCCGAAGGAATTACAGTGGCTAAAACAGCGTTCACACCCGATGAAGTCAACGATGGCATTGTATCAACCACTCTCGCTTTCGATGGCAGCCGCAATATCACAAACGAGCAGATTACAATCACCTATGGCGACATTGTGAAAACCATTACTGCAAACGGAGTTTCGTATCAAACAGCTCTCGACCTTCTTCCGCTTTCAGCCAATAAACTAAAGGCGTACAGCAAAGCCGGAATACTTGTGGTTGAGTTCGAACTTACCGAACCATCGGATGTAAAAATCGAGATTTTCAGCATTCAGGGTGTTCGTTTAGCAGTTTACAATCAGAATTTCGACTCCGGGTCACACAGTATTTCAGATTTTCTGAGCCCAGTTGCAGGACATTACATCGTAAAATTGACCTGCACAAAAGGTGTCAGCAGCAAACGCTTTGTGGTTTATTAAAATGCCACATCCATGAGTGCTCCTTTATCGCCCTGTTGCTTCATCCATGAATCAAGTGCTTTGCGCATTGTTTTAATTTTCCGGTTATAAGTTTTTTGTCCGGCAAGATTATTGAGTTCCCACGGGTCGGTTAATAAATCATACAATTCAACAGCAGGACGATTCACATATCTGTTTGTAATCGAGTTTGCATGAGAATCTTTAGCTGCACTCTCAACCCAACTGGCCCAAACCTGATTTCTGTTTTTGAGATCCATTAAATGCTTTTCAAAATATCCGGAATCCGGAAGAAGATTTACAATCAACTTATACCGCTTATCCTGTATACTCCTGATAGGATAGGCGGTTCCTTCCGGAATATTGTTATGAATTCCATAAGACCATTTACGATGCGATTTTTCCTTACCATAGAGTACATTTAAAAAGCTTCTTCCATCAAGGTCTTTGAGAGGCTTAGCGCCTGCAAAATCCATCATAGTCGGTAAAATATCTTCGTACTGTACAATTGCATCACTGGTGGTTTTAGGTTTAATCTTAGCCGGATATCTTGCAATGAATGCGCTATTCTGTCCGTACCGGTAACAGGTCCATTTGCCAAACGGGAGCTGTGGGCCCTGTTCACCAAGAAAGATTATCAAAGTATTATCAAGAGTTCCTGCTTTTTCCAGTGTTTTCAGCACAGCTCCAACCTCTGTATCCAAAGCCCTTATTTCAGCCAGATATTTACGGTATAAAATTCTGGTTTCCTTATTATCAACAGCATTGGGAGGTAATATTATTTTATCTGTATCGAATTCATTAGGATTTCCCCAGGTCCAGGGCACATGTGGATGTGTACTGCAAACGTAAAGACAAAAAGGCTCATTGTTCTTCGTTATGAAATCATAAATACCTTTTGTATCAAAATTAGCTTTAGGAGACACGCAATTTATCTCAAAACCCGGTATTTCCTCAAATTTATATACATCCAAAGGTAAGGAATGCTGCTTTCCTGTTCTTGCAACCCTATATCCAATCTCAGGCAAATAATGTGTAACGCTTTTAATATCACAATAGGATGTTTTATGATTCTGATATGAACCGTGTCTTGCAGGATATAAACCGGTATACAGTGATGCTCTGATTGGTACACTCATGGCAGCAGAAGCATAATTATTAGTCATCCGAATGCCTTCCGATGCCAGTCTGTCAATATTAGGCGTTTGAAGATTTTTACCTCCGTAACAACTCAGTTCGTTTGTTCCCAAATCGTCTGCCATTATTACCACAATATTGGGACGAGCATCTTTATGGGCTGCAAATGCCACATTTACAAACGAGAATAAACCGATAAAACAAATATTTGATTTTTGCATTGTATTTTAAATTTGAAGATTTAACTGATCAGTTTTTCCAAACTACACACGGTATACAATCATTTTGCAGCTGGATGTTTAGCCAGAATTTCTTTCATCTTTGCTAACACTTTCGGTTGGTCCTTTGCGATATTTTTTGTTTCAAGAGGATCCAGTTTGTAATCATACAGCTCATACAACACATCATTTGCATCGTTTCTGTTTTTCCATTCCACCATTCTGTATCGGTCGGTACGAATGGCCCGCCCGAGATATTTACCACGGGGAAAGGCGTGATAAGCATGATCACGGATTCTTTTTTCGGTATCATTCATTACCGGAATCAGACTTAATCCATCGATTGGCTGCGGTGTCACTGGCTTTCCAAGTCCTGCCAGGTCAGTAAGTGTAGGATAAATATCAACCGTTTCTGTCAGCTGATCAGTCGAGGTACCGGGTTTGCTTACTCCCGGAGCAACCATTATTAGTGGTATTATATTCGCCTGTTCGTAGTTTGTATGCTTTGTCCAATACCCATGATCACCCAAATGCCAGCCATGGTCTCCCCATAATACAATTACTGTATTATCAAGCATGTCTAAACGTTTCAGTTCCTCAATTACACGGCCTACCTGTGCATCCATATAACTCATCGAAGCATAATAACCATGTATAAGTTTACGTGTCAGACTATCTGCAAAAACATATTTCCCGGCAGGAACAGGCTTAAACTGATCAATCTCTCCTCCCCGCTTTACAGCCACGTTTGGAGCATTCTCAGGGTCTTTTTCATATTGCGGCATAGGTAATTTTGACGGATCGTACATATCCCAGTATTTCTTTGGGGCACAAAAAGGCAAATGAGGACGGGCAAAGCCGACAGCCATGAAAAAGGGTTTATCAGGATTCTTCTTTAATTCTCTGAAGCGGGATATAGCCTGATTGGCCACTCCTCCATCACCATAAGCATCGTCGAGCACATCAGGCGCTTCCCAGGTAGCTCCGCGGGCTAACTGATGATTTGGAGGTAGTTCAGGAAAATACATTTTTGTGTTTTCGAAATAGGCCTCTTCGCGTGTGAGCTGGCGACCTGTACTTTCGGGCAATATATATTCAATCACCTTCTCCTTATGGTGGGGAATGCTCCATGACGCCTTGTCATCAGTATTTCCATGGCCTATATGAAACACTTTCCCTATAGCCTCGGTATGATAACCTGCATTCATAAAGTATTGGGGAAGCGTTACTGCATTAGGATAAACATCCCTTAACTGAGAGCCAAAATCATACAAACCACTACTGGTTGATCTTGCCCCTGTCAATAAATTATATCGCGAAGCAACACTTACAGCCTGATTGCAATAAGCTTTATTAAATCGAATTCCAAGTTCAGCAAGCTTATCGATATTTGGGCTTACAGCTGTTTTGTCACCATAGCAGCCCAGATTAGGCTTTAAATCGTCAACCAGAATGAGAAGAACATTTTTTTGATGAACCTGAGAATTTTGCTGGGCAAAAGTAGCACCCGGAAATGTACTTACACCGCCAATTAGCAATAGACTGTTTATAAATTGAGACTTATACATAATTCATTGTAATATAAAATTGTATTACAAAATTACGTATAAACAGTAACAGGAAACAGTAAATTTGATTCCTAATTAACGACAATTGTCCCAAAACAATAATTTACAATAAAATTCAATCGTAAAATAGTATATATACCTAATGCATACTACATACTACATACTACATACTCCCTTACTTACCTTCTCACCTCTTACTTTCTTACTCACTTACTGTGATAAACAAAAAAAAGTCCTGACTACATTTCTGTAATCAGGACTTAAAAACGGCGGCTATCTACTCTCCCACTTTTCAGCAGTACCATCGACGTGATTGGGC
>SAAO01000073.1 GCA_009929375.1 Bacteroidia bacterium | reverse complement strand
CCATGCCACCACCCACACCACGCACAGGCATAATATGGCCAAAGGCATCGGGCGCACCAAACTCAAGCACCACCGTAAGCACCAGACTGTCGGAGTCGTTGAAAATGGGGTAAGGATGCTCCGCGACAGTGAGCGGGTCACTCAAAGTGACCCGTTCACTTGCTACGTTTTTAGTGGCGCCCCCACTTGTTGTTTGTTGAGTAACGCCCCCACTTGTTGCACTTTCAGCCAGCAGCGACAGTCTCAGCTCCTGCTCCGGCACGGAACCCGCTGTGCTGTACCATTCGGTGCTGCGGGTCAGATAGCCCTGTCCGAGTTTATCATGTACCGGTTCGTACTGCTGGTTTTGCGGATTGAGGGTCATATCCGTCACTATGCCCAGGGCAGCCGTAATGCGGAAATAGCTATAGGCTGCACGTGTGTCCTGCATATTCAACCCGAAGCTACAGGCAAAAGCAGGTATTTGCAGCACAGCTTCCTGCTTTTGGCGCACAAGGTTATAGCTGAGCGGCACCCTGAGCAGCGAAGCAAAGCGCGTAGTACGGCTAAAGTCGAAGCCTTTCAGCAAAAACCGATAGGCCGAAAAGCGTATATCGCGCTCGCCCACAGGATGCAGGGTATCGGTTTTCTGTATGTCCTTCGCCAGCCTGTTCAGCACTGCCGACAAATTATAGTCGGCCACATGCTCCAGTCCGTAAAAGGCCATGCGTATCTGTTTACCCATTTTGGAGCAACCCCCGAATTCCTTATTCGCTTTGCGCAAACCCGCAAAAGCCGGGTCGCGTTTTATCTTCTCCTTCAAAGCTCCACCCTTGGTGCGTACTATAATTCCTTCGGAACCCTTACGCGTATAAAACGACAGGTTCTTAAGATTCCCTGTGATCTGATCTAGATTTTTTACCCGTGCCATAATGTGTGTGTGGTTGTATTTTGTAAAAGTACATGATTGTAATACTTAAGATAGCCCCTATGTTAGGCTTTATAAAATAAGAAAAGAAAACCAAAACTTTCAATTCGATACATTCAACTGCCCCCAACCCCCTAAAGGGGACTGTGACATAGTGCAAATAAAGAAATTACGTTGCAAAGACTAAGTCCCCTTAAGAGCCTGTCCAGATTTATCGGAAGGGTTGGGGGCAGTTTTTTCCGATTTTAGGTCTCCCGTTCCGGTTTTTATTAAAACGCTATACGCGGAACATAGTAAATTATTTTGTATGAAATCTGTTTCCTTTCAGTTGTACCGTTGCTTAATTTCATATCAAATGTAGTATAATTATTTTTAAATAAGAAATAAATAAGATATAAAACAGACTTAATGTGTGTTTTATATCTGTTTTATATGTGATTTATATCTGTTTTATATGTGTTTTATATAAAAGTAAGATACGGCTAAGCATAGAAGAAGATGACCGGGTTTCGGGAGGTTTGAAATTTGAAGATTTGAAATTTGAGATTTGAAGATTTTGCACTTCGGAAGTGATTCTCACTAATCACAAATTCATTAGTTTTTGTTTTTGTTTCACGAGACGATACTAACAAATGGTAAATGGTAAATAGTAAAATGGTAAATAAAAAATTGTCAACTGTCAATTATCAACTGTTTTACTCTTTGCTCTTGTTTTAGTGTTTTAAAGTTTTAGAAAAAGTCCTGAAGGGACTTAATACGAATAGCCACCTGTGAAACTGGTGGATATGGATGCAAAGGCATTCGGAATCCTCCGTCTCGTGGGATTTGTAATCCCACGTTAATTATCAACGGATTTTAAATCCGTAAGTATTATAGCTTCGGATTACAAATCCTCGCGTCTGGATTTTGAAGATTATCCACAGATTACACAGATTAACACAGAAGTCTTTTGTCTTTTCTAATAAGCTGAAATATCCATATCGTTCATATCGTCGTCGTTTCCGCCATGATACACTATGTTAATAATCTTTTCGATTTCATCAGCATTAGGAATCCCTGTTCCTGCATAGTACTCGGGGATCAGGAAATTGCCAAAGACATTGCAGGCTGCGATTGCCGGGTTGATAAACTGTGTTATAGAAACATCAAGTGGCTGAAGCATACTTAATCCCACGTAATGAGGTTTACAGTCGAACCATTCAATTTCTTCGCAACCGATATCCTGAGCCAACCAAGACATTTCCTTACGTATAATATCGTGCTGCCAGTCTTCGAGAAATTTCCCTTCTTCGGGCAACACCACAAAGTAAATACGTAGCATATTATTATGTTTTCCAACACCGGTAAAAACAAATTCATCGCCATCCTCACAGTCGTCGCCACAAATATCGGCGTGCAAAAACAAAGTACATTCGCCAAGAGCCAGTTCAGACCATAATTCGAGTCCGTTATCGGGCTTTGCAGCATAAGCTTTCAGAATATTATAACTTTGTAAATCGCCGCGGTGAGCCAGAACTCCGAGCGCCTTTTTCTTTAGCTCAATATCAGTATGTGGATTGACTAAATCCTCTCCAAACTGCTCAATTTCCTTTGCGCTGAATGATTTACAATCATCGTTATGGGCGTTTAAAATATAATCACTGTGATCACTCATAATCTACAAGTTATGCATATACTTTTGATAAAAAAAATCAATCAATTTGTTTTTTGCCGGGACTTAAAAGACCTTTCTTTGCATTCAAAGGAGAAACCACCTTTTTGCCAGTTTTAGCCTCCAGTTCCAGACGGGCATTAAGTGCAATTTCGCCTCCCCTTTTAGCTACCTGTGTATGTTCGTCCATAGTTTCCGGATTACCTGCTTCCGATATTTGCTTTGTGGAAAGTTCAGCCAGCATATTCAGTACCAGTTCGGCATTTGTCATATTGTCGCGCAGGTTTTCTTTCTTCAGACCCTTATACTGTTTGTACTCCCTGGCTGTTTTGTCGGCCCATGTTTTGTAAATAATGTCGGTAAGCGTTGCAAACTGAACACCCTCTTCCAGGCCTCTCGATTTCCATTCGTCGGTCAGGTCTTTGCGGATTTCAATACTTTTCAGGCGTTGATTTATCCAGCTATCAGAGTAATCCGTCTCGTGGGATTTGTAATCCCACGATAATTATCAACGGATTTAAAATCCGTAAATACAATAGCTTCGGATTACAAATCCTCGCGTCAGGATTAAAAGGTTCTGCTTTGGGTGAGGGGATGGATTGAATAAGTCGGAAAAGCTGATCAGTAGAGGCCACATCTGTTTTATAGTACTTTCCATCTGCTGACTGCATTTTCAGTTGGTTACAGTTTGTAACCAACTGACTACCCTCTTTTTTCAATCTGTTTTTCAATACTTTCCAATAATTATTAGGATTTGGGCTATCAGTAAGAACGCCTACTACATCCACTATAGAAAAATACCATTCTTCATTTTCTTCGTCCCAAACGGTACGAACTTTCTTTTCTTCAAACAGTTGAATTTGTGATTTCATAAGTAAACATCTTTTAGATTATCCAATTTAAGGAACAATAATTGGGGTTGGTTTATACACAGCAAATATAGTGAATAATTTTCTCCTGAAAACAAAAAAATATTTCGAGATTTGAGATTTGAAAATTTGAAGATCCCGTAAAACGGGACAAGTTTTGAGATTTGAAGATTTTGCGTTTTGGGAGCGAGTCTCATTTAATCCACTGACCCATAGTTATTTATTTTGGTTTTTTATTCTTGTTTCAGAGTTTCAGAGTTTCAGAGTTTCAGAGTTTTGCACACTGGAAGTGATCTGCAAGAGTTTCAGAGTTTTGCACACTGGAAGTGATCTGCACTTCATCTCGCGACCCACCGTCTTTTGTCTTTGACCGTCTCGTGGGATTTGTAATCCCACGATGATTATCAACGGATTTAAAATCCGTAAATATAATAGCTTCGGATTACAAATCCTCGCGTCCGGTCTGTCTTTATTCTTTTGTCTTTGTCTTAGCCCCCTAATTAACTGGACTAATTTGTAGAATCAATTTAGGACATTAATTTTGTGGAATTATGAGTAAAATCAGGAGAAAATTCAGTTTAG
>SAAO01000020.1 GCA_009929375.1 Bacteroidia bacterium | reverse complement strand
ATGTTTTAGATGAAATCTTTCTATTAAAACATGAAATCATTCGGGTCGGAACAGACATTTTTCTATTTTCACCCGAAATCATTTGGGTAAAAACAGAAAACTTTCTATCGATACATGAAATCTTTTGGGTCTGACCCGAAATCTTTCTGCTCAAAGTAGAAATCATTTGGGTGTAAACAGATAAATGTCTGTAAAAAGAATCAATCGCTTATGTTTTATATGAAATTTTTCTATCAAAAGTATCTTTACAATTTTCTGAGCGTTTTTGATTTCAATACTCAGAACTCAATACTTTTTACTCTTTGCTCTTTGAAAAAAACTCCCGCAAGCATTGGCTTACAGGAGTCGTTTGTCAAAGATTCACTGAAATAACTTCAGAGATCCATTATTTTTCGGCAGCCTTGCCTCTTTTTTGTGGAAAACGGGTTTTCAGATCATCGTACACAGCTTTTGCACCTGCTATGTCGCGTTTTGCAGCATCTTTGGCTGAGTTGTAGAACGACAAAGACGCGATAAATGCTTCACTTCCGGCTACCATCATGGTGTCGTCGATATTATGTAGTAGCTGTTCGGTAAGTACCACCAATGGACGAAGACTTCTGTAGTCGGCAAAGTCGATAGCAAAAGCGGCCTGATCGAAATATGCAGGACAAAGTTGTGGATTTGCCAATGCATAGGAATTGGTTTTTTCTACAAATGCCAGGGTTTTATCGCCAAGTTTTGCTAAGTCGGAGCGTTCCTCTGGTGTCAATGTCACTACATAAGGCCTCATTAATGTAATTGCCTTGTTGATGCTGAGAATTATTTCATCTAATTCCGCTTGTGGAATAGATTGGTTATGTGAATTGTTCATATTTATTTGTTTTAAAATTATTTACTTTATTTGATTCTGAATATATGAATAATTGTTTAATTGAACACCTTTATGCCCGTTACCTCCTTTGCCAAATAGCCTTGGCTGCAACGGGCATAAGTGTGACAGAGCAATACCTCCTTTGTAAATGCTTTAAATGCTAAATGCTTTGTGTAGAATAATCTGTGATGTTGGAATAAAGGAAGGGTGGATGTAAACATAGCCGGATGATTTTTATAGTTTAAGGTAACAGATACAAGACTTTTTGACAATCAGCCTTGTTAATTAATGAGCCAAAGATAGTGAATTGATATTGATAA
This sequence comes from Bacteroidia bacterium, assembly GCA_009929375.1. Classification (GTDB taxonomy): domain Bacteria; phylum Bacteroidota; class Bacteroidia; order Bacteroidales; family Paludibacteraceae; genus Paludibacter. The sequence continues at coordinate 73,386 of SAAO01000020.1, read as the reverse complement.
ATAATTCATAATGGCGTAAAAATTAAGATAATTTAAGGGCTGCCTTGTGTAAATGTACTTAGAGCTTGTTTGAACAGCGTTTTTGTTTTCATAAATCAATAATTATTTTTTCTTGAATGAAAAACTTGTAATTACATAAGTAGTGTTATATACTTAATTAAAATATCATTGTAGTGAAAAAGAAAGTTTATATCGATGCATCTGTCAATGTTCCATATGGATCCTTCTACATAAAGGGGCTTTGTAATATTTATGGAAAGAAGAATGTAAAATTCAGTAAACATTATTTTCTTAATCTGACTCCTTTAGGAAAAGATGTGAGATTTGTTATTGTAGAAAACCAGGTAATAATATCTAAAGTGTTTATTCATACAAATGATTCATATAAAATAAATGAAGATCATTATAGTTGGTGTGATGTTTATGGAAATGTGAACGCTAATTTTAATCATTATCCTAAAGATAAATATCCTAAGCAGGTATCATTAGTGCCATCATTTGCAATTCGAAATTTTAATTTGGTTGACACTCTGTTTTATTCAATTTCAAATTTCTTTTATTCCTATAATGATATTTTATCAAGAAAGGTATATAACAAATACGCAACGAATTTTGAAAGAAAGCCATTTAAAAATATCAAACGACATTTCTCAGGTTATATTAAAAACTATAGAAACAGATTGCCTCTTGAGAGTTATGCTAACCAATCAGAGATAGAAAACAATTATATTTTTTTCTTAAGTACCTTGTGGTATAGTGATGATTATAATAGAAACGATGAGGGAGTAAATAGAAGACGAGCAAATTTTATTGAAGTTTGTAATGAAAAATCAAAGTGTAAATTTGAAGGAGGACTTCTTGCAGATAATTCTTCAAGTAAAAACTTTGTAAATTCTACAACAACAATTCGTTTGAGTTTTGATAAATGGATTTGTAAAACTAAAAAGTCTGTATTAGTTTTTAATACACCAGCTTTTTGGGATTGTCACGGTTGGAAACTTGGTGAATATTTGGCATTAGGCAAAGCAATTATTTCTACTCCTTTATCAAACGATTTGCCTGAACCATTGGTACACGGAAAACATATACATATAATTCCGGATAGCTCAAAAGAATCAATACGTATAGCTGTAGAGTATATTCTAAATAATCCGGAGTATCGAAAAACGTTAGAATTAAATGCCCGTAAGTATTGGTATACTTATGGAGAGCCAATAAGCGCATTGAAATTACTGGGTATTAAGTAAATATTTCTTGTTTATGTTTTCAGTCATCATCCCCTTATACAATAAAGCTCCTTATATCGAAAAAGCCATTCGGTCGGTAGCAGCACAAACCTGTCAGGAGTTTGAGCTGATAGTGATTGACGATGGATCAACGGATATAGCTGCCCCCCAGCCCCCTAAAGGGGGAGTTATCATCTCGTATAGCGATATTGAAGCATTGATTGGCGAAAAAGGATTTCTTTTAAAACAATCGAATAGTGGCGTGTCAAACACAAGAAACATTGGTGTAAAACTTGCGAAATACGATCACATCGCTTTTTTAGATGCGGATGACTGGTGGGCGCCGACTTATCTGGAAGAAATGAAAGCGCTGATAACACAATATCCCGAAGCCGGCATTTATGGCAGTAGTTATTTTAAAGTAAAAAACGGCAAACATATTCCGGCCAATATCGGAGTGGAGAAGGGTTTTAGTCATGGACTGATTAATTATTTTCAGGTATATGCCAAAACACTTTGGATGCCATTGACTTCAATTTCAGTAGTAATTAAGAAAAATATTTTTGTAGAAAAGAATGGATTTAAACCAAGCCTTAAACTGGGCGAAGACTTTGACCTGTGGGCCAGAGTGGCTATAAAATATCCTGTGGCATTTTTGAATAAGCCATTGGCATATTATAATCAGGATGTGATTTTGGATACCCGTGCAGTGGGAGCAAGGTTGTACGAAAAACATGAACATATGCTTTTTACACAATACGATAAGGCACTTACTGATAATGCAGATTTCAGGTTTTTGTTTGAGAGATTAGCCTTATACGGCCTTTTAAAATATTATATGGCAGCTAAGCATCGGGAAGAAACAAAGGAAATTCTAAAGCAGATAGACTGGAGTCGGCATGAGAAAAAGTATTATCTTTACTACAAAGTTTTGTCGCCAGCTATGGTGAAATGCTGGTTTGGATTACTCAGACAGGCATGGTTGCTAAAGCAAAGAATAAAGCTTATTCGATTAAAAAAATAAGACAGATATCAGGGCTACGCCCCTCCAAAATACTGGGTGATTATTCGGCCTCTATTAAGATACCAGGGCTACGCCCTTTCAAAGTCTTAGTATGATAGTTTCGAGTTACCAGGATATCACAGCTATATAGTTAAATGTTTAAATTGAAGGGGCGTAGCCCTGTAGTCATGGTAGTCAGGATATGAAAGATTGATTTTTAGGGGCGTAGCCCTGTTCTCTTTGTAGAAAAATTCATATGTTATTACAATAGGGGCGTAGCCCTGATATCTTTGTAGAGAAAAATTGCGGCGTAGCCCTGACATCATAAAATTAAATGGCCAATACATATACACAAATATATATACAGATTGTTTTCTCTGTAAAGGGACGTGAAAATCTAATAAAGGAGAAATTCAGGGATGAATTAGAAAAAGTGATGTGTGGGATTGTTACACAACATAAATGTAAAACCTTAGCAATATATTGTAATCCGGATCATACACACATTTTTATCGGACTACACCCAACCATATCGGTTTCAAAACTTGTAGAACAAATAAAATCGGGTTCGTCAAATTGGGTGAATAATAAGAAATATGTGATTGGAAAATTTTGTTGGCAAGATGGCTATGGGGCATTTACATATTCAAAATCACAAATTGATGTTGTTGTGAAATATATACTTAATCAACCGGAACATCATAAAAAACAACTGTTCAAAGATGAGTATATGTCGTTTTTAAATAAATTTGAGGTTGATTATGATCCGAAATACCTTTTCGAATGGTATGAAGATAATTAAGATATCAGGGCTACGCCCCTCCAAAATATTGTGTGATAATTCGGCTGCTATTAAGATATCAGGGCTACGCCCCTTCAAAGTCTGAGTAAAATAGTTTGGAATGACAAGGATATCACAGCTATATAGTTAAATGTTTAAATTGAAGGGGCGTAGCCCTGAAATCATGGTAGCCTGAATATGAAAGAATGATTTTTAGAGGCGTAGCCCTGATATCTTTGTAGAAAAATTCATATGTTATTACAATAGGGGCGTAGCCCTGTCATCATGGTAGCTCGAATATGAAAGATTGATTTTTTAGGGGCGTAGCCCTGATATCTTTTTATAAGTTAATCAAAAATTATTACAAAAGGGCGTAACCGAGTGTTCTTATAGGGTATTCGCCCGAAATCATATTTTATGAAAAAAATACTTTTAGTTTTTGGAACCCGACCCGAAGCCATTAAAATGGCTCCTTTGGTCAATACTTTTAAAGCATATCCTGAGGATTTTCAGACAGTGGTGTGCGTCACAGGGCAGCACCGTCAGATGCTCGATCAGGTATTGCAGCTTTTTCAGATTGTGCCCGATTACGACCTGGACATTATGAAAGCCGGACAGGATTTATATGATATTACTTCAAGGGTATTGCTCGGTATGCGCGATATTCTCAGCCAGGTGCAGCCCGATGTGGTGTTTGTGCATGGCGATACCACCACTTCCACTGCTACTGCACTGGCTGCTTTTTATCAGCAGATTCCCGTGGCACATGTCGAAGCCGGTTTGCGTACCCACAATATCTACAGTCCCTGGCCCGAAGAGGTAAACCGGCAAATCACAGGTCGTATCACCACTTATCATTTGTCGCCCACTGTTGGTTCCAAGGCCAATTTGCTGAAAGAAAATGTGACTGAAAGCAGTATTTTAGTCACCGGAAATACGGTGATTGATGCCCTGCAATGGGTCAATCAGAAAATCCAGTCCGATAAAGCAGTCTCAGCACAGTTGGCAGCCGATTTGGATAAAATGGGTTATGATATCAATCGTTTAAATGGCGACCGCAGATTGGTGTTGATTACGGGACATCGCCGCGAAAACTTTGGCGAAGGATTTTTGAATATCTGTCGTGCCATTAAAGTTTTAGCAGCTAAATATCCCGATGTGGATTTTGTATACCCCATGCACCTCAACCCCAATGTCCGCAAACCAATACAAACAATATTTGGCGAGCTCTCCTCCCCTAAAGGGGGAGGCCGGGAGGGGGCTATCTTCTTTATCGAGCCCCTCGATTACCTTCCCTTTGTTTTTCTGATGGGCAAGTCCTACCTTCTGCTGACCGACAGCGGAGGAATTCAGGAAGAAGCACCCGGACTGGGAAAACCCGTGTTGGTAATGCGCGATACTACCGAACGTCCTGAAGCTGTAGAAGCAGGAACTGTCAAATTAGTAGGTACCGATATGGATAAAATCATTGATGCTGTGAGCGAACTCCTCGAACAGCCGGAGCTGTACAAAGGCATGTCGATGGCTGTGAATCCTTACGGCGACGGAAAAGCCTCTGAAAGGATAGTGGAAATGTTTAGGGATTAGCGTTGGGCTTAGTGAGCGGGTGACTTGTAGTCACCCGCTCACTGGTGCGGTACAGAGAGGGCGTCTCTCCGGGAGACACCCTCACTTAAAGATCAACAAAAAAGCAAAAACTTATGTCAGATAAAATAAAAGTAGCCTATATGCTGGGTTCTCTCAACAGGGGAGGGACGGAGACTTTGATGCTGGATACATTCGGCAGAAAAAATTTGTTACCCGAGTGTGTCTGCATTTATCGGAAAACAGGTGTGTTTGAAAAGGAATTTCAGTATGCAGGAGTGAGGATGCTCAGGATAACACCTGTCAAAAATATCTTTGCTTATTTTAAAACATTGCGGCAAGTGCTCAGAAGGGAACAAATAAATATCGTTCATGCACAGCAACCGATTGATGCCCTTTATGTCTTTCTGGCTTGTCTTGGGTTAAATATAAAAATAGCACTTACCTTACATGGCTATGATTTTAGTACCGGCAAAATGGGCAAAATAATTTTGAAATTTATCCTGCCCCGAACCACAGCAAATATTTATGTGAGCCAGCATGTAAAAGATTATTATTCAAAAAAATATAATTTGAAGTCCGAGCGACAGTTTGTAATTTACAATGGCGTATCTTTTTCAAAAATCATTGAAAAGGATATCAATAATAAATCCCTTAGGCAGGAACTTAAGATTACTGAGAATAAAATATTGTTAGGTATGGTGGGTAATTTTGTACCCGGTCGCGAACCAATGACAGTGTGTCGGTTTTTGAAATTATTGTCAGAGAGTCAAAAGTCTTTTCATTTTGTATTTGTCGGAAAGAAATCGGATACGCATCCGGAAATTTATGAGGACAGTGTTAAGTATTGTAAGGAGAATGGCCTGACCGATAAGGTGACCTTTTTAGGCTCGAGAAACGATGTTCCGGCTATATTAAGTCAGTTGGATGCTTTTATATATTCCACCGACCACGACACTTTTGGAATTGCAGTGGTGGAAGCTATGGCTGCTGGCATCCCTGTTTTTGTAAATGACTGGCCAGTGATGAATGAGATTACTGAAGATGGAAAATATGCAACCATTTATCAGACTAAGAACGAAGAAGATTTGTTTCAAAAAATCTCAAACTTTTTGCAGAATAAAGAAACTTACAGCATAAAAACCAAACAATCATCTGAATATGTAAGAAATACTTTTAGCATTCAAAACCATATTGCTGAATTAAATAAATTATATAAAAGTCTGAACTGTCTCAATACTCATAACTCTTAGCTAAATACTCATATCTCAATACTCAATACTCAATACTCAATACTCAGAACTCAGAACCAATGCTCAACTATTTCCCCAAATACTTTACTTCCAAAGCCATTACACTTTATCTTGTGGCCTTAATGGTGGTGAGTGTACTTTTTATGAACATGGCCATGTCACTTGTATGGTGGGTATTTGGCATTGTGGAAGTGGCAGGTTTCTTCTATTTCTCGAATCAGCTCACACGGAAATGGGCAAATTATTCTGAAAAAACATTCAGTAGAAAGCTTTTTCAGACAGCCCTGATACTTCGTGTGGTTTGGGTGTTTTTCAGTTATTTCTTTTATTTAGCGATGACTGGTGCTCCTTACGAATTTAGCGCAGCAGATGTATATACCTATGAAAGTTTTGCCACACTGGTCATGACGAACGGTTGGGAAGGAGTACAAAGTCTGATTGATTCAGTGGGTTTATCCGACTCAGGATATGCAACATATCTTGGGACCATTTATTCAATATTCGGAAAAGGGGTGATTGTCCCCCGTTTGATAAAAGCCTTATTGGGGGCATTTGCCACAGTTTTGATTTATCATGTAGCAAGCCGGAATTTTGGAGAGGAAGCGGGACGCATATCGGGTATTTTCTATATGTTGATGCCTAACCTGATTTTGTACACAGGCTCACATTTAAAGGAAGCCGAAATGGTTTTTCTGGTGGTAGCTTTTATAGAGAGGGCGGACTATGTAATGCGCAGTAAAAGTTATAATTTTATCAATATCGCTGTCCCTATAATATTGGCAGGTTTGTTATTTATGTTTCGCACTGTATTGGGTGCTACTGCACTTTTTGCTTTAATGACAGCTATTTTGATGTCGGGTAATAAGGTGCTAAATATGGGTAAGCGTACAGTTTTGGCTGTGTGGATTGGTTTAGCCATTATATATTTGGTGGGAGGAAAAGTGGCTACCGAAATTGAACAGGTTTGGGAGTCAAGAGGAGAAAATCAAAAGTCTTCCATGGAATGGCGTGCAACCCGAGAAGGTGGTAATCAGTTTGCCAAATATGCTACAGGAGCTGTTTTTGCCCCCATGATTTTTGTAATTCCTTTTCCTACCATGGTAGAAACGCAATGGCAGGAAAATCAGCGCCTGATTAATGGTGGAAATTATGTAAAGAATATTCTGGCTTTCTTTACCATGTTTGCTTTGTTTCTGTTGATAAAAGAAGGGAAATGGCGCGATCATTTGCTGATAGGCTCGTTTACTATAGGATATCTGGCAGTGATTGCCCTGAGTGCATTTGCTCAGTCGGAGCGCTTTCACCAGCCTGCCTTGCCTTTTATTCTGGTGTTTGCGGCCTATGGTATCTCCCGCGCTGACAATAAAACCAAGAAATACTACACATGGTGGCTGGCATTTATATTTGTGGCACTGATAGGCTGGAGCTGGTTTAAACTGGCAGGAAGGGGAATGGCGTAGGGGAGTGGAATGTAGAATTGAAAATGTAGAATGTAGAATCAGGGAATTCTCTCGCCGCGGCGGATCGGAATGACTTTTTAGATTCCTCACTGCGTTCGGAATGACAATGAATTTTAGGTCATTTTCCCCGTCGATAAAGTTTATCTAAGGTTTAAATTTTGCATACGACGGGTGCTGAACTCCTCGCACCGCTGCCGTGAATCGGTTTTTTATTTTTGAAGGGTTGGGCAGCGGAACAATAATAAATGAAACGCTGTCATCCCGAGCGTAGCGAGGGATCTGAAAGACAACATAGTTGCATTTTTTGTAATTTTAGATCATAGCCCGATTAGGTGAGAGAATCAGATTCCTCACTCGCCGTGGCTGATCGGAATGACTTTTCAGATTCCTCACTGCGTTCGGAATGACAATACACTTTTTATCGTGATTCCCGTCGATAATATTTATCTAAGGTTTAAATTTTGCATACGACGGGTGCTGAACTCCTCGCACCGCTGCCGTGAATCGGTTTTTTATTTTTGAAGGGTTGTGCAGCGGATAATAACAACATCAAACATTGTCATCCCGAGTGTAGCGAGGGATCTAAGAAGGCTTCACAGATACACTTTATTTCTTCTTGATCATACTCTTTTGTTTTATACTATGAAAATTCAATTGTTTTATGTGTATATTCTATCAAATATTAGAAATACTGTTCTGTATACCGGTGTGACGAACGATATTAAGAGGCGTATTTATGAGCATAAAATAGGAATGAATGATGGATTTACTAAAAAGTATCATATAAATAAACTTGTATATTTTGAAGTGTTCGAATATATTGATTTGGCTATTGCCCGTGAAAAGCAAATCAAAGGTTATTCAAGGGAAAAGAAAGTAAAATTGATAGAAGCAAAAAATCCTGAATGGAATGAATTGTTGGTTTGACTTTTTAGATTCTTCTCTGGCCTTGGTGGTTACGGAATGCGTCGCACCGCTGCCGTGAATGGGCTTTCGTGTTAGTAAGGATTTGGGCAGCGGAATGATAACAAAGGAAACTGTCATCCCGAGAGTAACGAGGGATCTAAAAGACAAGATATTTGCATTTATTGCAATCTTAAATCATAAGCTGATTAGGTGAGAGACTTAGATTCATCTCTCGCCACGGCTGATCGGAATGACTTCTTAGATTCCTCACTGCGTTCGGAATGACAGTTTATTCTTTCGAGTGTTCCCGTCGATAGTTTTTGTATAAGTTCGCGGCTTTGTATACGACGGGTGCGTAATGTTTAGCACCACTGCCGTGAATGGGCGTTCGTTTTGTAGAGAGGGCTGGGCAGCGTGATAATAACAACAACGTGGATTGTCATTCCGAGTGTAACGAGGGATCTAAAAAAAACGACGGATAAACTGTCATTCCAAGTGTAACAAGGAATCTAACAATACTTCCAACACCGAAGTGGCTGAAGGAAATAATTAAATAATCGTATTTGTTAAAACTCATGAAAGTTCTCGTAGTTTGCAGTAAAAACTCCGGTCGCATTGCTCCCTTTATCACCGATCAGGTGGAAGCATTGCAGAAAGCAGGTGTGAGCTGTGAGTATTTTACTATAGAAGGCAAGGGCATCAAAGGTTATTTACTTAATTTATTACCTTTGTGGCGAGAAATAAGAGTATTCAAGCCTGATATTATTCATGCTCATTACGGCCTTTCAGGTGTATTAGCCAATCTTCAGAGAAAGGTTCCTGTGGTAACTACCTTTCATGGTAGCGATATCAACAATCCTAAGGCCAGGCGATTTTCAAAAATTGCAATTGGTCTTTCAGCATGGAATATCTTTGTATCACAGAAAAATATTCAACTTTCCGGAGTGAAAAAACGTTTTTCGTTGATTCCGTGTGGTGTGGATACGAATGTGTTTAAGCCAATGGATAAAGCAGTCTGCAGACAGAAATTTGGTTTCGACCCCGACGAAAAGCTGATTTTATTTGCCGGAGCCTTTGATAATAAGGTCAAAAATCCGGAATTGGCCGTTGAATCTGTAGCGAAAATACCTAATGCACGTTTATTAGAACTCAAAGGATACGACCGTACACAGGTTGCAGAGTTGATGAATGCAGTGGATATTTGCCTTATGACCAGTCATACCGAAGGATCACCTCAGTTTGTAAAAGAAGCTTTGGCCTGTAATTGTCCGGTAGTTTCAGTGAATGTGGGTGATGTGGAGGAGTTATTAGATGGAGTTGAAAATTGTAGAATTGTGGAGAGGGATGCAAATATGATTTCAGAAAATCTGAATGACTTGTTGCGTATCTCAGTCCGTCCGGATGGAAATAAAAAAATAAGTGAATCAGGCCTTGCTGCAGAATCAGTGGCAGAAAAGATTAAAACAATTTATATGTCGCTTGTAAAATAGTTCCCGATGAGAATTCTGAAAGGAAAGGACATTATTACAGATAAATGGGAACAGCTTTACAAAAGTTCTTCGTTTGCCACCTTTTTTCAAAGTCCGGCTTGCTACCGTTTTTACAAAGAACTATCTTTTTTTACTCCATTTGTATATGCGGTAGAAGAGGAGGGAGAGCTAAAAGCTTTGGTGTGCGGATATCTTGTTGCAGAAAAAGGACTTTTAAAAAGTTACTTTAGCCGCAGGGCTATTATTCCGGGTGGAGTATTGCTTGCAAATGATATCAGTGAGGAGGCGCTTGAGCTATTACTCTCAGAACTCAGAACTGATTTGCAGAGAAAAGCCATTTATATTGAACTTCGTAATTTGCACGATTACAGTGCTTATAAGGGTGCTTTTCAGAAAGCCGATTTTGAATATCAGGCTCATTTAAATTATCAGATTTCCATTCACAGTGGCGATGAGGTGTTTGCTAATTTCAGCGATAACCGGAAGCGACAGATAAAACAATCCTTGGCTGAAGGTATTGTCTGTGAGGAAACGGATAGAATAGAAGATGTACGGGCTTTTTACAGTATTTTACAGCAGACATACAGCAGAAAACTAAAACTACCTTTGTTCCCGTTTGAGTTTTTGAAACCATAGTCTCAAAAGCTTATGGAAGCTTACTCGTTGTAAAAAGTGAAGATAAAATACTGGGGGGCATCTTGTGTGTGGGCGATGGCAATGTGTTGTACGAGTGGTTTGTATGTGGCGACGATGGAGAACTGCCTAAGGTTTACCCTTCGGTAATGGCTACGCGGGCAGGTATAGAATATGCAGTAAACAATGGCTACCGAATGTTTGACTTTATGGGAGCCGGTAAGCCTGACAGTAAATACGGAGTACGCGATTTTAAAGCAAGGTTTGGTGGAAAACTCGTGGAACACGGCAGGTTTTTGTATATTTGTAGTCCGTTTTTATATTTTACAGGAAAAGTAATTTTAGCATTAAGAAGATTATAGTTTATTGTTGAGATTGACATCCTTGTCTTTAAACATTCCCTTAAATTCAGATTGGCATAATAATTATGAATGATACTATACGTGAATCTCAAAATATTCCTTATTTCGATCACGATAAGAAGCTTCTGAAAACAATCCGTAATTCAGGTACACGCAGGAAGATGAGTCCTCTGCAATTCGCCTTGCGTAAAATCAGAAATATCCTTTTGCATCGTTTGGCTTATTTTTGTCCGCTGAATGGTTGGCGGGTAAAAATGCATCGCTGGCGTGGAGTGAATATCGGTAAGAATGTATATATTGGTCAGCATTGTGTGATTGATAATGCCTATCCGGAATATATTTTAATTGGTGATAATGTATCGCTGGCAGGTGAGGTTTCAGTCATTGCACATTCAAATCCTTATGCACATTTTGCACCTGTGGTGGAGTCGAAAGTCGCACCGATAGTAATTGAAGAGGGGGCATGGATTGGTGTGAAAGCTGTAATTTTATTAGGAGTTGTAATTGGAAAAAATGCCATTGTGTCCGCCGGTACTGTGGTCGATCGCAATGTGGCTCCCTTCACAGTTGTCAGAGGAAACCCAATGAAGAAAGTAACAGATTTTGAATATATGTATCAATAAAAAGTAAATGATATGGAAATGAATGATTTTATAAAGAATTTTGGTCAGCAATTCGATGATACCGATGTTAGTACTTTTACTCCCGAAACCCGTTTCAGAGAGTTGGAAGAATGGTCGTCGCTCAATGCATTGGCTGTGTTGAATATGATTGGAAAAAAATACGGAATAAAAATCCTGCCTGATGAAATGAAACCTACTCAGACTATTCAGGAATTATACGATTTGGTACTTTCAAAAAAATAATACAGTATGCAGGCATTTAGTCTGACAGGAAAAACTATTCTAATAACCGGAGCTTCCTCGGGAATTGGTCGGGCTATGGCCATTGCCTGTGCCGAAGCGGGTGCGTTGCTTGTTATCTCGGGAAGGAATAAAGAGCGATTGTCCGAAACGCTTCAACTATTACATGGTGAAGGGCATAGTATGTGTGTGGCCGATTTGACAAATGAAGATGAACTTGCCGCTTTGGTGGATTTTGTTCCCAAATTAGATGGACTTGTCAGCAATGCAGGTATTGCTAATCCACTCATGCTTCAATTTGTAGAGAAACAGGATGTGGAAGAAACACTCAATACCAATGCAATATCGGTAATTCACCTGACGCGTTTGCTTTTACAGGAGAAAAAACTAAAGAAAGATGCTTCGGTGGTATTTACTTCTTCCATCAACGGAAATCGCTGTGCCTATATCGGAAGTACTTTGTATGCAGCTTCAAAAGCTATGCTGACAGGTTTTATGAAAGCCTCAGCGTTGGAATTAGCGCCTAAAGGTATCAGAGTAAACAGCATTGAGCCGGGTATGATAGAAACCGAATTGCTTAAAGATGGAAATATTTCGCAGGATGAACTTGACAAGGATAAACAAAAATATCCTTTGAAACGATACGGTAAACCTGAAGAAGTGGCCTGGGCTGCGGTTTATTTGTTGTCGGATGCCACGCGCTGGATGACGGGTAGTAGTATTTTGATCGATGGTGGCTATACGCTCCAATAAGGGTGAATAGGAGTTTGTATAGGCGAAAAGGCGTTAAGTTTAATTCGGGCATTTTAGATATATTTGAACTTGACCAGCTTTCCTCCTTTAAGGGGTTAGTGGCTAAAATAACACATTAAACATTTATACACAATGTGCATTAAAGACTTTGAGAATATTAAAGTCGCAAAATTTTTAAGACCTTTCACAGACTAGTAATTGGCACATTGGCATATTATCGTATTATCGTATTAGCAAATTATTTACAGATGAACGCATATATAAACGCAATTTCGTATTATCTTCCCGAAAAAGTGCTTACTAATGAAGCGCTTGTGGCAGAATTTCCAGAGTGGACTGTGGAAAAGGTGGCCTCGAAAGTTGGGGTCACTAAGCGACATATTGCAGCCGAAGACGAAACAGCTGCCGATATGGGAACAAAAGCTGCTGAAAAGCTTTTTGCAGAACATCAAATCGATAGAAGTGTTGTCGATTTTCTATTGTTCTGTACGCAGAGCCCCGATTATTTTTTACCAACATCTGCTTGTCTGATTCAGGAAAAATTAGGCTTACGTACCAATATCGGAGCGCTCGATTTTAATCTAGGCTGCTCGGGTTATGTATATGGACTTTCCCTGGCCAAAGGCTTGATTGCTGGCGGCATAGCTCAAAATATATTGCTCATCACTTCCGAAACTTACAGCAAGCACTTGCATCCCCGCGACAAAGGCAACCGCACTATTTTTGGTGATGCAGCAGCAGCCACACTTGTATCAACCGAAGGATTTGCTGAAATCAGAAATTTCTCACTGGGTACAGATGGGCGTGGTGCTGAAAATCTGATTGTGAAAAAAGGTGCGATGCGTCAAGCTGACGCCAAGAATGACTTGTTTTTTGATGAATCAGGTAATCCAAAATCGTCCGACTTCTTGTTTATGAATGGCGGTGAGATATTTAATTTTACTTCGGAAGCTGTACCGATTTTAGTTTCAGAAGTATTGAATAAAAACGAATTAAAACAGAATGAGATAAATCTGTTTGTATTTCATCAGGCAAACAAATATATGATGAATTATTTGCGCAAACTGATTGATATCGATCAGGAAAAATTTTATATCCATCTTGAGAAAGTTGGGAATACTGTTTCTTCTACTATTCCTATTGCTTTGTACGAAGCCGGCAAAGAGGATAAATTAAATGGAAATATATTGCTGGCCGGTTTTGGAGTGGGATATTCATGGGGTGGAGTAGTGCTGAAAATATGATATTATGACCGAAATGAAAAAGATATGTTTACTAACAAATGATGTTGAAACAACTTCTATTCTTAATGGTGGCCTGAGAAACGAAACAGGAATTAAGGTTTGGAAGGAAGGTTTGCCGCGATTGTTGGATCTTTATTCTGAGTTTAATGTCAAATCAACTTTCTTCTTTATTGCTGATTTCGCTCAGGAATTTCCTGAAATTGTGAAAATGGTGTTGCCTTATGGTCATGAGGTTGCCTGTCATGGCTTAACTCATGATTATAAATTCTCATTTGATATTATGGATTATGAGAGCCAATTTCTACATCTTCAAAAATCAAAAATAATATTAGAGGATATTAGTGGTCAGGAAGTCGTTTCTTTTCGTGCACCCGCTTTAAGAGTAAATCAATTTACACCAAAAGCATTAATCGATACCGGTTTTAAATTTGATAGTTCGGTTGCACCTCAAAGACTTGATATTTTCCTGACATTAGGCAGTAAAAACAAGCTTCAATGGTTAGGAGCACCCAGAAATCCATATTTTGTAAATGAGAAAAATCTTGCTAGGAAAGGAAGTTCTATTTTAAAAGAAGTTCCGGTTTCTTCTTTTGGTATTCCATATATTGGCACTACAATGCGTGTCTCGCCATTTTTGAATAATATCACAAGAAATTTATTGTACTTTGAAACAAAGAATAGTAATAAGGTAGTGAATTTTCTAATACATCCAAATGAACTAATCGAAGAAGAAAAATTGGATGAAAAACTTGAAAGACGCTCAGGGAATATTTTGAAGTACTTGCTAGCAGATGTGCTGAGATCTAAACTAAAGGTGAGAAATTTAGGAGTCCCGGCTTTGGAGCTTTATAGAATGGAATTGTTGTTCTGGAAAAAAAAGAATTACGAGTTTAAAAGAATTAATGAAATTTAATATGAGAATAGCAGTATTTCTTGGTCATCCTGCACATTTCTATATGTTTAGAAATTTGATAAATAATATTGTTGAATCAGGGAAAAGCATACATATTGTCATAAAGAAGAAGGATATTCTTGAGGAGTTGCTAAAGCAGAGTGGCTTAAATTATACTGTAATTAGGGAAGACCGTTCAGATAGTAAAATTGGTTTGATAAAATCAGTTTTGCAAATGGAATTTGAAATGATTAAATTTATTAGAAAGAATAAAATTGATATTCTAATAGGTTCAACTTTATCTTTTGCAGTCAGAATTATTTGCGGAAAACATGTTATTGTTACTGCTGAGGATGATGCTATTGTTATTCCTAAATATGCAAAATTAGTTTATCCTTTTGCATCTGTCATTCTTTCTCCAATTAGTTGTAATAATGGTCAATGGGAACAGAAGTCAATAAAATATCATGGTTTCCAGAAACTTACTTATTTGTACCCGGACTACTTTAATGCTAATTTTGAAGTTGTAGAAAATTATATTTCTACAGATAAGCCATATTTTCTTATTCGGTTTGCTAAATTAAATGCACATCACGATAATGGTGTAAAAGGGTTGAATAATGATATTGCCAGAAAAATAATTCAACGTCTTGAAAAACTTGGAAATGTATATATAAGTTCCGAAAGAGAATTACCTGAGGAGTTCGAAAAGTATCGTTTGAATATTAATCCACTGGATATTCATCATCTAATGGCTTTTGCCACACTTTATATTGGCGACAGTCAGAGTATGTCGGTGGAGGCTGCGATGTTGGGTACTCCTTCGGTTCGTTTCAATGACTTTGCCGGAAAAATTAGCGTGCTAAATGAATTGGAAACTAAATACCAACTGACATACGGCATTCATTCATCCGAACCTGAAAAACTATTTGCCAAATTAGATGAATTGTTAGTATTGCCCGATTTGAAGACCGTTTTTCAGCAACGGCGACAAAAAATGCTTACTGATAAAATTGATGTGACTGCGTTTTTTACATGGTTTATTGAGAATTATCCCGATAGTGCAAATGTTATGCGCTCCAACCCCGATTATCAGTATCGCTTTAAATAAACATGTCGAATTGTAACAGCGGTTACTGTAACGGCCGTTACAATAGATAAACTCTGAAACTCTGGAACCTGAAACTCCGAACCCCAAAACAAACGCATGGACTTTACACTCAAAATATACAAACAACTTTTGTCGGCTCTTCAAAATGCGGGATACAAGTTTGTTACATTCGAAGAGTATTGCGATCTGAGTCCAAAGGGAAAGTTTGTGATTTTAAGACACGATATTGATAGGATGCCGAAAAAGGCAATGGAGATTGCTAAGATTGATTGTTATTATAAAGCCAGATCAACTTTTTTCTTTCAATCAAAAACTTTTATTAATCAAAGGTTGTTGATTGAGCAAATTGTTAAGTGTAATCATGAGATAGGATATCATTATGATGATTTGGTGCAGGCTAATGGAACTGTGAAGAAAGCAATAGACTCATTTTCATCAAATCTTGCCCATTTCCGGCAATTTTACCCTGTCCGTACTGTTTGTATGCATGGCAGTCCGGCTTCGAAATATGATAACCGTGATTTGTGGAAACATTATAATTACCGTGATTTCGGCATTATCGGAGAGCCGTATTTTGATGTGGATTTTGAGGATGTGTTTTATCTGACTGATACAGGGCGTTGCTGGGATGGCGATAAATACAGTGTGCGCGATAAAGTGAAATCGTCGTTTACACAAAGTTATCACAGTACTAATGATATTATCCGTGCAGCACAAAACGGAACATTGCCACCACGCATTATGATAACCACTCACCCGCAGCGTTGGACAGATAACCCTGTTGAGTGGTTGATCGAATGGGTGATGCAGAATTTGAAGAATGTGGTGAAAAGGTGGGTAATGAGATGATGTGATGATGTGATAATGAGATGACGTGGAAATAGGAGCAATTTACAATTTAATCATTTACAATTTACCATTTAATAGAGCCGTCATCTATAACTAACTAATTAACTAATCAACTCTGAAACCCTGAAACACGAAACGCATAATACGAAACACGAAACACGAAACGCGAAACAACAAAATAAATTAATGAAACTTTTCTACCGCCCTTCTTTATTAAGTATAATTATCGATCTGATGATATTGATATTATCAGCGGTAATTGTATTGGAATGGTTTCCGCTTACCACGCAGACTCCGTACGAGAAGTATGATGGAGCGGGTTTGGTATATACATTTGCCTGGATGTTGTTGTCGTATTTGTTCGGGCGTTATAAGCCCTTACATCTTCAAAAATACCTGAAAGCTTCATTCCGTTTGGTTTATGTGACTACTCTCGTATTTTTGCTGGCCTGGGGTATTTCGTATTATTTTTATAATGGCACATATTCTATTTATGTGATTTTTACATTTACGACCATTGCCTTTGGAGTGTATTTTGCATTTTATATGCTTTATTTTGCGCTTCTGTATGCAGTGGATTACGATGATGAAAAGGCTAAGGTCGAACCCGAAATCAGAGAAAATGCTCAGTTACGTCCGGCTACTGCACTTGATGAAGATAGTTACAGAGAGCTTTGTGAAGCTATCGTACAGCATTCGGGTGTAAAGGTAATGGAGGCACTGAATTCCAGATTTGATCTGAGAAGTGGAAATACCCTGGTGAACTTTTCGTCCGGACATCTTGATATAAAAGCAAAACAAAATTATAAGTATTCAACCATCATTCAGCTCGAAAGGCTGAATAATATGCGTGGTATTAATACGCTTTTCTGTACTGTAAATGCCAAATTACCGGATAACGGGCTTATGGTATGTTGTTTTGAATCGAAAAGTACCCGAAAAAAACGTATTCTGGCTAAATATCCTCCGGTTGTAAATTATCTGTTTTACACGATTGATTTTGTGTTCAAACGTTTTATTCCAAAGATATTTCTTACACGCAGACTTTATTACGATATCACAAAAGGTAAAAACCGTATTCTGTCGAAGACAGAGGTGCTCGGCCGGCTTTATTACTGTGGCTATGAGATTGTAAATGAGAAGAAAATAGGTAAACTCACCTATGTGACTGCCCGTCGTATAAAGCAACCGGAACCCAAAACAAAGAAAAGTTATGGCCCTCTGATTAAGTTGCGTCGTATGGGTAAGAACCGTGAGATATTTGAAGTTTACAAAATGCGTACAATGCACCCTTATTCTGAATATCTGCAGGCTTATATATATGAACGCAATAGTCTGCAGGAAGGTGGTAAGTTTAATAAAGATATTCGTGTCACAACTCTGGGTCGTTTTATGCGTAAATACTGGCTCGACGAGTTACCCATGATTTTTAATCTGTTGATGGGCGATATGAAACTTGTAGGAGTGAGACCTTTGAGTGCACATTATTTCAGTCTGTATTCAGAAGAACTACAAAACCTGAGGGTGAAGTTTAAGCCCGGTTTGCTACCACCTTTTTATGCCGATATGCCCAAAACAATGGACGAAATTCAGGCTTCGGAAATGAAATATCTTCGTAGTTGTGAGAAACATGGTTCCTTTACCACAGATGTCAAATATCTGATACTGATTCTGAGAAATATATTTTTCAAAAAAGCAAGAAGCGCGTGACGGTTTTTTATTTTGTGTTTTGTGTTTCAGGGTTTCAATTTGAAGATTTGAGATTTGAAAATTTGAAATTTGAGGATACGGCACTCTGAACAAGTTTCGAAAATTCCTGTTTTACGAGATGCTGTATTCAAATTGTAAATTGTAAATGAATAAATTGTAAATGAAAAGGTCAATACTTTTACTTATATTGTCGCTTGTCTTGTCGTCATTACAGGCTCAGTTTATACCGCATCATGTGTCGTATAACCGTGTGTACGATTTGCTCGACGAACTTGCTGCGGATGGGTTTATTGATATAAATACTACTGTAAAGCCATTTAGTCGTGCATTTATTGCGGAACAGCTTAAATCAGTTGTCGAAAACGAGGCTTTAAGCAAGCGCCAGAAAGAAGAGGTTTTGTTCTTTATTCAGGAGTTTGCACCCGAATACCGTCAGTTGCCCGAAGCACGTTTTCATATCTGGAAAAATGAACATTCAAAAGCTGCCATTGTGCCACCGGCTTTTCATTATGCCGATTCAAATTTTACAGCACGTATTACACCGCTTTTGGGTTTGCAACTAACTTACAATAGCAGGGCAGTAAGTCCGTTAATTGATAAACGCTGGTTCGGAGCCGAATTTCAGACAACTATTGGCAAACATTTAGCTGTTTATGGAAGTCTGCGCGATATTTCGGTAAAAGGTGACACGCTTACAAGTTACAATTATCTGAACAATTTACCCGGTTACGAGTATAAGGAAGCTACTTACGGAGGCGATTTCAGCGATTCGCGTGGTGGAATTGTATTGTCTGACAGTTGGGGAGCTGTAGGTTTGGTAAAGGACAATCCTGTTTGGGGCGACAGTTACCAAAGTGCCAATATACTGTCGGGACGTACGCCTTCGTTTCCCATGATTACCCTGAAATTACAGCCTGTGAAATGGTTTGAGCTGAATTATTTCCATGGCTGGCTGATTTCTAATGTGGCTGACAGTACCAATTTTTATACTGATAATACAAACCGGATATATTACCGTCCGGCCAATAAGTTTATGGCTGCGAATATGTTTACTTTTACTCCACTGCCACGGTTAAAAGTGTCATTTGGTAATTCGATTATTTATGCCGAAAGGAATATTCAGGCTGGATATCTGATCCCAATAGTTTTTTATAAATCCATCGATCACTTACTGACGAAAGGAACCGGAACGGAAAATCAGAATTCACAGGTTTATTTCAATATCAGTTCGCGGAATATAAAGCATTTGCATCTGTTTGCGTCGGTATTGTTCGATGAGGTAAGTTTCTCACGTTTTCTGCCTGACAATAAGGAGCAAAACCCCATGTCGCTGAAAATTGGTGGCGCGTTGAGCAATTTTCCTGTGAAAAATCTGACTGCAGTAGCTGAATATACTTATACCAATATTATTACTTATAAGCATTCGTTCAATACGCTTACTTACGCTTCAAACAGTTATAATCTGGGGCATTATCTGGGTGACAATTCAGCCGAAATGTATCTTGCATTGCTTTACAAGCCTATACGTGGGTTGGATTTAAAGCTTAGTTTTACAGATGCCCGCAAAGGAAATGATTTTGAATATGTGCGAAGAGCAGGCAATGTAAATGTGATTCGTCAGATTATCAGTCAACCAGTGATGGGGGATATAGTATGGCATTCCACTGCTTTAAACTTCAATGCGCAGTACGAAGTATTCAATAATGTGTTTTGCAATTTTGGTGCAGCCTACAGCAATATCAGAGCCTACGATTCCACCTCAGCCATAGCTTTCGAAACCAAAAAAACAGCAGCAGACTATCTCAACAGATTTACAAATCCTTACCTACATGGCAAAAATCTTGTTATCAGTGCCGGAGTGAATTTTGGGTTTTAGTACCGCATTTTGTACTTGTCAAAAGATTTGAAAATCCGCCACGGCGGACAAGTTTTGGAATTTGAAAATTTGAAGATTGTGCATTTCGGAAGTTAGTCGTATTTGATATAGCGATTCACAATCTTTATTCTTTGATCTTGTTTTTATTGCTTTGCAATAATTTTTTATCCACAAATTTCACAGATTGCCACAGAAGAATTTTGGCTACGAATTACTGCTGTTTGTCTTTATTCTTTACTTTAATTACACGAGGAAACAAGGTAACAACGGTCATCTGATTTATTGCAAAAACCATCCCTAATTGCCCAACACGGAACACGGAACCAGAAACCCTTCCTGAATACGAAATTTTCAAATCTTCAAATTCATAAATCATCTCATCGGCACATCACCACATCATTTAATCATCACATCTTCAAATCCTCTTTATACTCCGGATCGCAAACCACCACTGTCAGGTGAAAGCATGACTGTTTGCGCTCGCGAACGCCCACAAATTTACATTCCTTTCGCATTTCCACAAGTACTTTGCTAAGCGCCTGAATGGCTTCCCAGTTTTGCTCTACAGTATCTTTCTCTACATTATAAAAATCCTTATATGATATGTCGATTGTTGTGCCGTACAAATGAGCCGACTTGCTTTTGGTGGCATTCCGGTTGCGGTGACTTAGTTTTGTCTGTGTTTCCTCAGTGCGCAAAAGTGAAGTCAGCATTATGCGGTAATCGTCAACTTTATATTCCTGAATTTTCAGGTTGAAACGGCGCGCAATTTCGTTTACCATTTCTACAGCATCCGGCGTAAGGTAGGGGAGGGAATGGGTGAGTTTTTTAATTTTAAAATATTCGTTACTTTCGACGAGCATTAATTTGTTGTTCTCTGTCAGTTTGGCTTTTTTACTTTCAAATTCCTCATTGCTTGCGAATGGTGTCACACCATTTTTACTTGCATGTATCAGATGAATATCGTTTTTGTCATTTAACTTATCAGAAGGAGTAATCGGGGCGTTTGCATACAATATATGATCGCATTCGGCGTAGCTGATTTTCTTTTCAACAGATTTTTCTTTTTCTGGCGCTTTTACAAGAATGATTACTATCATGAATATCAGTCCGATAAGAGCATAAATAATGAGATTTCTTTGAGCAATAAGTTTTTTTACATTCATAAAACATGGCTTTAAGTCACAAAGATAAAAATTACAATAAGCCCCTGCAAGTTATAGTCCTTTGAAGTTATCAACAATTTACAGTTGCTTTGGGCTAACAAACTCAGTATAATAATGTTGAAAATACAATTGAAAATGGTTTGTAAATAAATTTATTATTTGAAAACATTTGTCTAATTTTGCAGCTTAAAATAAAAACTAAAATTTTACATGTAACGAGTCCTCACACTAACGGGATGCTTTACATGTGACAATTAAAAACAAATTATAAACAGATGAAACCAACTTTATTTGTATTAGCAGCAGGAATGGGTAGCCGTTACGGTGGTCTGAAGCAACTCGATGGCTTAGGCCCAAACGGAGAAACTATTATGGATTATTCGATTTACGATGCCATTAAAGCCGGATTTGGCAAAGTGGTATTTGTAATACGTAAAAGTTTTGAAGCTGATTTTCGTGCTGTCGTTGTAAATAAATTTAAAAATCTGATCGATGTAGAGGTTGTATTTCAGGATATTACTGATGTGCCTGAAGGTTGTACCTACAATCCCGAACGCGAAAAACCATGGGGAACTAATCACGCTGTACTGATGGGCCGTGGTGTGATCAAAGAGCCATTTGCGGTGATCAATGCCGATGACTTTTACGGACAGGAATCCTTTGCTATTCTGGCAGATTTTCTTCGTTCAGTAGTTGGAAAATCGAACGAATACTGCATGGTAGGATATCGTGTGGGTAATACGCTTTCGGAAAGTGGTTCGGTAAGTCGTGGCGTTTGTGTGGTTGATGAGAATAATCTGCTTAAAAATGTGGTAGAACGTACTCACATTGAAGAAAAAGGCGGTACAATTATTTTTATCGACGAAAACGGAGAAGAAGTGTCTATTCCGGCTGAAACTCCCGTGTCGATGAATATGTGGGGCTTTACTCCTGATTATTTCGATTATTCACTTGAATATTTCAAACAGTTTCTGGCCGAAAACGGTGATAAACTGAAATCGGAATTCTACATTCCTCTGGCAGTAAACAATCTGATCGTTGAAGGTCGTGCTACCTGTGAGGTACTCGATACTCCTTCGAAATGGTTTGGTGTAACTTACGCTGAAGATCGTCCGCAGGTGGTGTTGAAAATTAATGAGTTAATTCGCAAAGGAGTGTATCCAAAGCAGTTGTTTAAATAAAAATATATGGCAAAAATATTAGTAACCGGAGGAACCGGATATATCGGTTCGCATACGGTTGTGGAATTGCAGAAAGAAGGATTCGAAGTGATTATCGTCGATAATCTTTCTAACTCGAACATTGAGGTGTTGAATGGTATTGAAAAAATTACAGGTATTCGTCCTGCTTTTGAAAATATCGATTGTGTGGATTATGTGAGTATGGATCGCATGTTCGAAAAATACAGCAATGTAGAAGCTATTATTCACTTTGCAGCAAGCAAGGCTGTAGGCGAGTCGGTTGAGAAACCACTGTTGTATTATCGCAACAATCTGGTGTCGCTTATTAATCTTCTTCAGTTGATGCCAATACATAAAGTGCGTAACTTTGTATTCTCATCATCTTGTACAGTATATGGTCAACCCGATATTCTACCTGTGACTGAGGATGCACCTATCAAACCTGCTTTATCGCCTTATGGCAATACAAAACAGATTGGTGAAGAAATTATCCGTGACACTATTTATGCAAATTCAGGTTTGAACAGCATTATTCTTCGCTATTTTAATCCGGTAGGAGCACATGCTTCTGCTGAGATCGGAGAACTTCCAAACGGTGTTCCTAACAATCTGATGCCTTTTGTAACGCAAACTGCTATTGGCATGCGCAAACAATTACAAGTGTTTGGCGACGATTACAATACGCCTGATGGTTCTTGTATTCGCGACTACATTCATGTGGTCGACCTGGCAAAAGCACACGTGGTAGCTGTAAAGCGGTTACTCGAAAGTAAATCGAAGAAAAATGTGGAAATTTTCAATCTGGGAACCGGACGTGGTTTATCGGTGCTGGAGATTATTGAAACCTTCGAACGTGTAAACGGCGTAAAAGTTGCTCATAAAATAGTAGGACGTCGCGAAGGCGATATTGAAAAAGTGTGGGCAGATCCGTCGTATGCTAATAATGAATTGGGATGGAAAGCTACAGAAACACTTGAAGAAACGCTTCGTAGTGCCTGGGCTTGGGAGCAAAACCTTGCTAAGCGTGCCTCTGAAGCTTAATTGCTGATTCAGCTATATAAATTGAAAAGCCGTCGTACAAATACTTGTGCGACGGCTTTTTTCATCCTGTTTGGCTGTATCAAAGTGTATTTAGAGACAGTCTCAACTCTTAAATTATCCTGCTGTCGGGATAATCCTATGTGTTCTTAGTCTTTTCTTTAATTCTTCAAAACTACTGTGCACTATGTGTTGAAAAGTATTTCATTAAATAGCATGCACTACTTCTGTATTTTGAATCTGTTATTTGCTGATTGAAAGTTTCTTTACCACATTGTCGGTCGGCATGTCTACTTTTACAATATAAGCTTCGTGATATGTCACGTTGAACGCATTGACTGATGCCGGAGATATGTTTTGAGTAGCAATCAGACGGCCGGCAATATCATAAACATAAGCTTTCCCGTATTCGCTTCCTGTATTTCGCACATAGATGGTGTTCTGCGAATTGAAAATTGAAATATTGCTATCAATATCTTCAGAAAGCGGTTGCGTCAGAATTCTGAATCTCTTCACTGCCGAAGGAGTCGAAACTGCTGTAAAGTAGTATGCCGAGCCGCTTTCGCTTATGTCGGTGACTTTGTTGGTTACCATATCGTGCAGGAATAATTTAGCATATCTGGTTTCTGTATTTGTATGTGTAAATTCCAGTTTGTATTCGGTATCCTGCCCGGCTCTGAACGAAATTTGTGTATTGTTGATTAGGCCGTATTCTGATGGGTTTTTATCCTTTTTTTTGTTTTCTTATTTCCTGAATTATGGTTTTGTAATATAAAATGCAGTTGAGTTATAGTAAACGTTTTCGTAAAATTACATCTCAGTAGGCTTCTTTTGTTGTCATAAAATCAGTAATTACCAAAATAGAGTAATATAGGATTCTGTTTTTTTTCTGTGTAAAGCAAAAAAAAACCGGAATTTCTTCCGGTTTTTTTTTGCTTTATACTTTATAATAAAGTGTTGTTAGTTAATGAGTTTGTGTTCAATAGCGTAATGAGTAAGTTCCACATTGCTTTTTACATTCAGTTTCTCAAAAATGCGGAGACGATAGGTAAATACAGTGCTTATGCTCAGATTTAACTCAGCAGCAATGTCCTTCACCTTCATGCCACGGGTAATTTTTATCAGAATTTCGTTCTCGCGTCGCGACAATTGTTCGTGAAGCGCTTTGTTGTCGGGAACTACTTCGAAGGCTAATTGTTCGGCAAGAGTATTGCTGATGTAACGACCTTTGTTGTAGATATTGCGAATTGCCACTTCAAGTTCTTCGAGCGCAGTGTCCTTACACAGATAGCCGGATGCGCCGGCTTTGAGAGTTTTCAGTGCAAACTTGTCTTCAGGGTGGATTGTCAGTACAAGGATGTGAAGTTTTGGGCGCAACGCTTTTATTTCGGTAAGAAGTTCTATGCCACTTTTCCCCGGCATGTTCATGTCGAGTACAAGTACATCACATTCGGCAGTTCTAAGCTTTTTAAGTGCTTCATTTCCATCAGCAGCTTCGCCTACAACTGTAAGATCCGGTGCCTCTTTCAGGATCATTTTCAGGCCCTGACGAATAATTTCGTGATCGTCAACTATAAAAACTCTAATCATGTTTGTGGGGTTTTGTATGTCTTAACAATTACATGTCCGATTTTGTTTATTTATGCAGAAAAAATATTGAATTTCCTTTTGTATGCTGAGGCGAAAATATTGCTCAGAATGCTTATACAATACTTTTATTTGTTGTTTTGGGATGAACCTATGGCAAAAGTACAAAAGAATTTTTATATATTTTTTATCCGGTGCATAAGTTTTTTGACTATTTCTGCAATTTTCTTTCTAACATGCAACCACACTGACTACAATAGTTGGCATTTTCGTCGTTTTTTTCGTTACATGAGGAGCAAATCTGTTTACGTTCGTGTCGGCGCGACATCTCAACGGTTACAATGCCTGTTGGAATTGCAATAATGGCATACCCAATAAGCATAATTATCGAAGAAACAAACTTTCCGAGCATTGTATGCGGCACTATGTCGCCATAGCCTACTGTAGTTATAGTGATAATTGCCCAGTAAATACTTTGCGGAATACTGCTAAAACCATTGTTGTCACCTTCGATAACATACATTACAGTACCCAGAATGATGACTGTGACCAACACTGCTGATAAGAAAATGCTGATTTTATATATGCTCGCTTTTAGCGATTTAATAAGCCACATGGCTTCGGTATTGAACCTTACAAG
Organism: Bacteroidia bacterium; assembly: GCA_009929375.1. Lineage (GTDB taxonomy): Bacteria > Bacteroidota > Bacteroidia > Bacteroidales > Paludibacteraceae > Paludibacter. Next base: position 47,778 of record SAAO01000020.1, on the reverse strand, counting down.
TTTCAGAATACGGAATACACGCAATAATCGGAGTACACGCACTACCAATAAATACTGATAGCCAAAAAAGAAAAGACTGAAATAGCCCGGGAGAATTGCAATAAGATCGACAATTCCCCAAAAACTGAAAATGTATTTTCGCGGCATTGGGCTTACATATATACGCGTCAGGTATTCGGCCGTGAAGCCTAATGTGAGCAGCCATTCTGTAATATCGAGTGTGATATCGATCCAGTATGGAAGTGCCGGCATACTGTCGATAGCAGCTACTACTATACTCACAAGTATTACCCAAAGCAATGCTACATCAAACTGTTTGCCTTTAGCTGTGTTGCTTTCGAATATTATTTTATAAATTCTGTCTTTGTCAATCATTTTTTCTGAGTTACATTTACGTTAAATCCCGGAGCTTTATAATCTTTTGGGAGGTAATCGGCCGGAATGGTTGTTTGGCTGCCATCGCGCCCTGCACGGTAGTGAGGCGACATAATTTCAATGCCTCTTTCGTTGCAAATGTCCTGTATGTGCTGATGCAATTCCGAATAAATGTCCATAACTTTGGTGGGAGCATTGGTATAGCAATTAATCTGATAACTCACGTAAAAATCTTCGAGCGATGTTTGCCATACAAATGGTGGCGGATCGTTCAGAATCAGATTCGTTTTGTTGGCTGCATCGATCAGCACCTGATGCATATCGCGCCACGGAACATCGTACCCAATGGTGACTGAAGTGTGAATGATGAGTCCTTTTTCTTCGGCTTCGGTACTGTAATTTACGGTATTACCAGTGAGTAGCGATGAGTTGGGAATAGTGATGATTTCGTTTCGGATGTTGCGCATACGGGTGACAAGCAGTGTTTTTTCGAGCACAATACCCGTTGCATCGCCAATGTGAATACGATCGCCGATTTTGAAAGGTCGCATATAAGTTATCACCAGGCCTGCTACAATGTTGGCAATGGCCGAAGATGATCCGAGAGAGAACAATACACCCATGAAAACCGAAACGCCTTTGAAGATGTCGGAGTCGGATCCGGGCAGATAAGGGAAAATCATTATAAACATAAAAGCATAAAGCAGGAAGCGCAAAATGCTGTACGTAGGCATGGCCCAGTCGGCGTGAAATCCGGAAATTTTGAGGTTTCCGCTCTCAATTTCCGAGAATATATATTTTACGAAGCGAATAAAGTACTTCATAACAATATATATGACCAGAATGCTAAACAGATTGGGCAGATACTCCCATACGGCGATCAGTACAACTTTGAAAGGTGACCAAATAAGTCCGAAAAGTGTGTCGGCCCACCCTTTTGTAAACGGAAAAATGCTAAAAATAATAGGAAGTATAATGTATAGCAAAATGGCATATACGAACCAACGGAAGATTTTAAACAGAAAAAATAAAATTCTGAGCTCCTGTTCTTCTGTAAGAAATGTATAATCCTTATAAGCTAGTTTCCGTAGCCACTTGTCTTTTTTCAGATCGATATATTCAAGCGTTTTTCTGAAACCTAACCGAATAATTCTCAACAAAAAAAACGCCAAAATCAGTACTAATAAAACGAGTCCGATACGTTTTAGTAATTTTAAAACACTTTTCTCATCTTTGGCTTTCTGTACTGTCAGAAGAATATCTTCGCGCAGACTGTTTGCCAAAGTTTTCGAATCGCTATCGTACCACATGGCATCGGTTTCGGATATGCTCATTATAATAATTTCGCCATATACAATGTCGTGTGCATTTTCGGCAGGTATAATGAGTAGTGAATCCGGACGGAAAAAATCGTCTTCGACGAGCAGCTTTATTTTTTTTGAGATATTATCGGCTCTTTCGCGCGGTGTCGTTGCTCCAAGTTTGGTATATATATGGTAAATGGTATCGGTACCACCTACAATTACCGGATATGCTACAGCAGTTGTGCGCAGCGAATCGATGCTTTTTTTCTTTTTATTCAGAAGCTGAGCTTCATCTCGTTCGATATCAGTCAGCTGTTTTTGTAAGTACTGCCTTGTAGTCAGGTCGCTTATACTCAGGGCTTCAATTCTTTTTTCAAGTTCAGCTTTACGCACCGAATCTTTAAGCCTTTGCTGCTCAATTTGTTCGAACTTTTGTTTATACTTTTCGAGCAGGTTTGCATTCTGCTTGTCGATGGAGTCGTTTTGCGCATTTAAAATGGAGGATATGGATAAAAGTAATATGATGGTAAAATTCGATAAGCTCTTCATAAAGATTGAGTTTAATTGTTTTATTGTAATCCGGATTATTTTTTAACGATCTTTTTTCTGTTTTTTTGCTGAATTCTCTGAATATCTGAATGCGGTAATTTCTTCAATTAGATGGTATGGAATTTCTTTGTTTAGCGGAAATTGTATGGCACCTTTTGAGAATTTCCAATCAATAAGTCTGTCTTTAAATGCTTCAATACCCGAAGGGGCGGGGTAAAATCCGATGTGATTTTTATTGACGGCAAAATGTACCAATAAGCCATTGTGAACAAATGTGGGCATGCCATACGAAATTTTCTCAGTGGCTTCGGGTGCTGCTTTACGGATGCAGGCGCGTATGTTGTGCAGCAGTTCTTTTATTTCGGGTGAAAATCCTGCTATATATTGGTCGATATCAGTCGCTGTATTCACGATCTTTATTTTTTTTTAGAATTCTACGGTTACAAATGTATGTATATAGTACCGAAAAAACAATAGCTTAGCCTCTTTTTCAGTTTACTGTAATGCAATTTGTATAGATTGTAAAACATAACAAATGCTAATTGATTTTTGTTTAAAACATTGTCAATCTATAGGTTGCGGAGAATGATTTATTGTAGTACTTTTGCGCCCGAAATTAAAAACAATTTAAAAAAATGAAAAACGGAAATCCCGCAGTGGTTGGTCTGGCCGGTTTTGGTATGACCACATTTCTTCTTCAGTTACACAATCTTGGCCTGATAGGCTGGGGACCTGTGCTCGGCATGGGAATTATTTTTGGTGGTTTGGCTCAGTTGATTGCCGGCTTTCAGGAACAAAAAATGGGTAATAACTTTGGTTACAGCGCTTTTGTGTCGTATGGTGCTTTCTGGATCGGACTGAGTATTATCAAACTTCTCAATCATTTCAATGTGTATCCTTCGTCAACTACTGATGTGGGTTTTTACCTTTTGGGTTGGACGCTTTACACTGTAATTATGTTTATTGCTTCGTTCCGTGTGCACAAAGCAATGACTTTTACTTTCGGAACATTGCTTGCCGGATTTATTCTGCTGGTGCTTGAGCATTTTTACTTTCCGGAGCTTAAAACGCTTGCTGCTATCGATCTGATTGTGTGCGCTTTTGCTGCATGGTATATGATGGCAGGCATTATTATCAACGATTTAGCGGGAAAAACCGTATTGCCTATGGGCAAGAAAATTATCGGGTAAATATTTTTTCAAGAAACAGTTCGGTAAGACGCGAGATTGGCAAATGATCCATATTGTCGATGAGCGTTTTACCGAATTTTTTATAATGACTATTTGTTTTGTCGGTTTCTATCATGAAAAAACGGGCAAAAATATGCCGGTGGGTAAGTATGTGTTTAAAATCGTAATATATACTGCTGATTTTTAAGGCCGTTGTGTCGGGAAAAAGTGTTTTAAATTCATCCTGCTCAATTAATTGGTCTACAGTAAATAATCTGTCTGATTCGATGAGTGGAAATTCGTATAGGTTTTTCCAGATATCCTGACTTTCTCTTTTTTGCAGATATGTTTGATTCTCATGTTTTATAAACAGATAATTGAAATAGCGTGCTTTGATTTTGGTTTTCCGCTCTTTTACCGGCAATTTGTCTACCGAAGCCGTTTTCAGAGCCACACAATTGTCCTTTAGCGGACAAATTCCACAATCGGGGTTTACAGGCACACATTGCAAAGCACCGAATTCCATAATGGCCTGATTGTGCGTTCCTGCATTTTCTGAATCGAGCAGTTCTGCGGCCAGCGCTGCAAATTCCTTCTGTCCGCGGGGACTGTCAATGGGGCTGTCGATGCCGAAAACTCGCGACAGTACACGATATACATTTCCATCCACCACTGCGTATGGCTGACCATAGGCAAACGAAGCAATGGCAGCAGCAGTATATATGCCAATGCCCGATAGTTTCAGAATGTCAGTATGTACGTGTGGAAATTGCCCTCCATAATTTTCCGCAATTTGTCGTGCAGCTTTGTGCAGATTTCGAGCACGCGAATAATAACCCAGTCCCTGCCAGTATTTCAAAACCTCCTGCTCTTCGGCTTTTGCCAGCGAAAGTACATTCGGAAAACGTGTTACAAAACGCAGATAATAATCCATTCCCTGAGCCACACGGGTCTGCTGAAGGATGATTTCAGAAATCCATATCAGATAAGGATCGGAAACATCACGCCAGGGCAAATCACGTTTGTAAATGTGATACCAGTTTTGAAGAATCTGAGAGTAGGGGTGGAGAGACATTATTCTTTATTTACAATTTATTCATCCGCCGCGGCGGACAAGTTTTACAATTTACAATTGAGCCAAATAACGCGAAACGCGAAACACGAAACGCGAAACACAAAATAAACAAAAGTGTAATGAAAAACAAATGCCCGGTGTTCAGACCGGGCATTGATTTTTACGATTTATTGGATAAATCCACGTTTGCGAAGCAGTGCTTCAGGATTTGGATCACCACCACGGAAGGTGCGATACAGTTTCATTGGATCGTCAGAACCTCCTTTTTCAAGGATATTTTTGCGGAAAGCAGTTGCGACTTCTTTGTTGTAGATATCGCCTGTTTCCACAAATGCCTGATAAGCATCTGCATCGAGTACTTCGGCCCATGTGTAGCTGTAATAACCAGCAGCATAGCCACCACCGAATATGTGGTTGAAATAAGTACTGCGGTAGCGTACAATGATTTCAGGAATCATGCCGATACGTTCGAGCGATTTTTTCTCAAACTCGCGTACATCGAAGTTTGCAGTGTCTTTCAGCATGTGATAATCCATGTCGAGCAGAGAAGCCGAAAGAAGTTCAGTCATCACAAATCCCTGATTGAAAGTACCTGTTTTTTGAATTTTTTCGATAAGGTCGTTCGGAATTACTTCGCCTGTTTCGTAATGAAGCGCATAAGTTTTCATTACTTCAGGTTCGAAGCACCAGTTTTCCATGATTTGTGATGGAAGTTCCACAAAGTCACGCGATACATTGGTAGCACTTACCGAAATATAGTTGGTTTGTGAAAGCAATCCGTGCAATGCGTGACCAAACTCGTGGAAAAGAGTTTCCACTTCGTCCATGTTGAGCAACGAAGGTTTGTCGGCAGTTGGTTTGGTGAAGTTACCTACATTTACAATGATAGGACGATGGTTTTTTCCATCTTTTACAAACTGTTCGGTAATGTTATTCATCCATGCGCCGGCACGTTTTCCGGGACGTGGGAAATAGTCAGTGTAAAGCACACCAATAAGCGAACCATCAGCATCGGTTACTTCAAACATTTCCACATCAGCATGATATGTAGGCATGCCTTCGAGTTTTTTGAATTTCAGACCCCAGAGTTTACCGGCCAGATCGAATGCACCTTTGCGTACATTGTCGAGTTTAAAGTACGGACGGAGTTGTTCTTCGTCAAGATCATATTTTGCTTTGCGAAGTTTTTCGGCATAGAACCACCAGTCCCAGGCTTCGAGTTTTTCGCCTTTTCCTTCGGCGTCCATCAATTTCTGAAGTTCAGCAGCTTCCACTTTAGCCTGTTTTACAGCAGGTTCCCAAACTGTTTTCAGGAAGTCGTACACAGCCTGAGGTGTTTTGGCCATTGTGTTGTCGAGAATAAAGGCAGCAGGTGTGTCGAAACCAAGCAACTGAGCACGTTGTACACGCAGTTTCATGATTTTGTTGATCACCGCTTTGTTGTCGTTGGCATTGTCGTTGTCGCCACGATTTGCATAAGCCATCAAAAGTTCTTTGCGAAGTTCACGGTTTTCGCTGTACTGAAGCACAGGAATAAAGCTGGCTTTCTGAGTAGTGAATAACCATTTACCTTCGTGTCCGGCAGCTTTTGCTTCTTCGGCAGCAGCCTGACGAACGCTTTCGGGCAATCCGGCGAGATCAGCTTCTTTGTCCACAATTTTCGAGTAGGCGTTTGTTTCGGCCAATACATTTTGTCCGAAAGCAAGTTCAGCCAGTCCGAGTTCTTTGTTGATAGCGCGCAGTTTTTCTTTGTCATCAGCCGACAAAGCAGCACCGCTTCGTACAAAGTTTTTGTAGTATTTTTCGAGCAAACGATCCTGCTCGGTAGTGAGTCCCAGCGATGCACGGCCTTCGTAAAGTGTTTTTACACGTTCGAAAAGCTTGTCGTTGAGGTACATGTTGTCGCTGTGCTCGGTAAGCATTGGCGATACTTCGTTGGCAATTTCAGCCATTTGGTCGTTTGTTTCAGCCGAATAAAGGTTGAAAAATACCGACGAAACTTTCGAAAGCAGTTCACCGCTGAAGTCGAGTGCTTCGATGGTATTGGCGAAAGTCGGAGCTTCTGTATTGTTGGCAATAGCTTCTATTTCAGCCTGATGTTGTTTGATTCCTTCTTTGAAAGCGGGAAGGTAATGTTCGGTCTTAATTTTTTCGAAAGGTGGTGCGCCGTACTCATTTTCGTACGCGGCAAAAAACGGATTATCGGTTTTTGCACATCCCACCAGCAGGATTCCTGACATAATGATGAATGCTAGTTTTTTCATTTTACAAATTTGTTTTTATGTGTTTGGTACAAATATGTGACAAAGATATATAATTTTCTGTAAATGTAGCGGCTCTATATATTGATTGATAAATATATAAGTTGTGTTTTGTGGATAAAAAATTGTTATTGAGCCCTTTGGTTGCTGTAAAATAACATATAAATTTTATTGTTTATCAATATGATAATAACGGTATTCCGGCTGAATTTTGTTTTTGGTTTTCGGATTATAACATATACATTAAATCTATGAACCATTAATCAAAAAAAAAGTTCTGCAAATAGCAGAACTTTTCTCATTTTATTTTACGACCAGTTTTTGAATTATACTTTCCTGCGGATTCGATATTTTTACAAAATAGATACCTGCAGGTAACTCTTTAATGTTAAAACTATTTTCTGAATTTCCGCTTATCTCAGATTGTAACATAATGTGGCCACCTGTATTGAAAATTCGCACTGTTGACTTCCCCGAATAAGCACTGTTTTCGTATTTCATTTTAAATTCAAGAGTAGCAGGCGAAGGCCAAATTTTCAGGTTTTTGCTTTCTGCGCGTATATTCTCGATACCCGATACCACTTCGGTTAATTTCATTATGTCTTCGCTTGGTAATGCATAATTGTAAATTCTGAAATCGTCGATATAGCCATTGAGTAAAGGATCGGGATACTGACTACGTCCGATATAATTCAGAAGCGGTTTGAAATCGGCTGGGCGAATGGTTATGCTGTTTGATGCTGCCATCTGTTGTCCGTTTACATAGATTTTTACGGAAGTTTCGTCGAGCGTTACGGCTATGTGCGACCATTTGTTAAGGGTGAGTGAAGTAGCGTTCAGTATTTGCTCTGCGCCTCCGTTTTTAATAGCAAAGCGTAACTGTCCGGTACTCGCACGATGCGTCAGAAACATATACTGACTGTCACCGTTTCCGAAATCGAAAATGCGCTGCCATGTGTTTGTCGAACGCGGATAAACCCAGCCAGCCACAGTGATATTGCTGCTGTTTGCAATATTCGATGGTAATTGAATAGCTGTATTTGTACCATTTAAAATAATGGCTTTTGCTCCGGTTTTTCCTGTGGTATAGGTAGCTGTACCAAATACCGCTCCATGCAAAAGTTGTGCTGAATTATCCTTCGAATTGTCTTCGAACTGATACTGTGCCAGAAGTACATTTCCACCTGTAGCAATTGCTTTGGCTTCGGGTGAATAAGCCGAACGGTTCAGCGATTTATCCACTGCTTTCACAACATAGTAATACTCTTTACCTGCTTCAACGTCGTTGTCGACAAATGTTGTTGAAGTTACATTTCGAGCAATTATCTCGTAGTTCTGTCCTGTGGTTTCAGTTCTGAAAATGGTATAACCAACCACATCGCTTTCGGGGCTTGCCGGCCATTCGAGCGTGTTGAAATATGTGCCAGGAGCTGCAGTTAGTGTGGCAGGAGTAGTGGGAGCCACAAATTCTATAGCAGCATCGATCGGTAGAAAACGCCAATGCTGATTAAAGCCGCCATCCACATCCCATTGTTGCACATTGGCGCCATTGACACTACTGTTGTTGGCCACCTCCACACATTTTGCACTGTGGCGACTGCGAATCAGGAACCACCCATCTTCCACATATTCCAGATAATACTGTTGATTTTCACCTTTGACGTCATCCCATACAATTAAGTTTCCTCCGTTGTCGAGCGACCAGTTGAGTAAGTCGATAGCTTTTCCACTGTGTGCTGCAACAAAAGTAAAGTAACTAAAATCACCTCCAATGCGGGTATCCACAGGACGTACTTCCCATTGCTGATGTGTGGCTCCTGCTGTGTATGCATTTTGGCGGACATTGGCTCCTGCTGCTGTCGATGCTAAGGCCACTTCCATTACCTTTTTGCTGAGGCGGTTTACAAGTACATATTTTCCGTTTATGACAGGTTGCACATCGTCTCCCCAACTGATATTGACCACAGCTTCGGCATTTGTTTGCCCTGTCTGATAAGCTGTTCCGCCCGGTAAAACCATCGTGTATGTGCGTTGAGGACCTTTTCCATCGAAGAATACACTTTTCTCTTTTGATAAAAAACTGTAGGAAGTAGTGACTGCCTGACGTTCGGAAGTTCCGCCAAAAGCCTGAACTTTTCCTTCCGGATTGCGATAGACTGAAGCAGCAGTCCAGTTCGGACGGTGTTCAGCATAAGCAAGCCGGCGTCCATCACTGGCTTTTACAAATTCGCCTCGCGCATATTCGGCAGTTCCCCACCAAATGCCCGTCTGCATACCATATTCCACGCCCACCATGGCTTCCATTACGTTATGAAGCTCGTCGCCTGTGGCATGATGACCGTTGGCACGCACTGTTTTGTAGAAACTGGCAAAATTATCGAAACTTCCGGCCAGTTGATGTGTATTTCCTTCATCGAGACGACTTTTAAGCTGATTGTACCAGGGAAGTGCCTGGTCGGAATTCAGTGTGTTGCCGCCCGAAATACGAATGGTGTCGAAGCGTGGATTTTTGCGTAATTCTCCGGCAATATTGTAGAAGTCAGTTACTGTGCCCTGCCCCCAACCAAAGTCTGGTTCGTTGAATGGTGACACGGTAATTACTTTCCTTCCGCGTTCCTGTACACGGCGTGTGGTGACATCAATCAGTTGTGCCCAACGTTCGGCATTCCCTGCATACCAGGCATCTACTGTCGGATGATCGCAGTTAAGCGCCACGAGTGTTTTACTGCCTGTGAGGTTTATAAGGTTTATGCGGGCATTCAGATCTGCAATTTGAGCTGCCTGTAAGTCGCCATTCACCAAAGGAAGTGTGGGTTGAAATGAGGCTCTGACCACATCCACACGATCGGCTCCCATAAATGCAATACCACGACGAATATTTGATTCGCTTAGCCAGGCCAGATCAAGTCCCCAGATAATGGGTTTGTATACACCCGTATCACTCACATTAAAACTTACGGTGCGGTCGGCAGCAGGCTGGGCCACCAGAAAGTCGGAGTTACTTTGTATTTCGCTGGTTTGGCCGATGGCCTTTGTTATCAGAAAAATTGTTGTAAAAGCAATTACAAAAAGCGTGTTTTTTATCTTCATATCAGTGGGTTGCAATATTTTTACAAATATATGCCGAAAATAAGGTTTTTGTGGTGTATAAATTTGTCAAAGAGGGAAACGAAATAACAATATAAACAATGAAAGTTCGAAAAGTGATACTCTAACGATGAAATTTACCATGTTTGTGGTAGTAATTTACCACTTTGCGGTTATTTCTCAAATATGTAATTCATCAGATATTTGTAACTTAAAATTTTATCTATAATTTATGCTGAATTATTTAATTATACCCGGACTTGGTGGCTCCGGAGAATTGCACTGGCAAAGCTGGCTCGAAAATACGCAGCCTTATTTTGTAAGAGTGGAGCAACAGAACTGGGATGAGCCGGATATGGACAGCTGGGTGGAAACACTGAATAATTATGTGGAGAAATACGGAGCTGACAATGTGGTGCTTGTTGCTCATAGTCTGGGTTGCCTCACGGTGGCAGAGTGGTTTCGGAGCTACAATAAAAGTGTGAAAGCTGCTTTTCTGGTGGCTCCACCCGATATTGAAACTCTTCAGCAGAAACTTCAGCGCAGACTTTTTCAGGAAAATCCTTTTTTGAAACTGAATTTTCCAACACTTGTCGTGTCGAGTAGTAACGATGAGTGGTCGGCAATTGAAGTTGCTCAACAATATGCCGGCAAATGGGGTAGCCGTTTTGTCAACATAGGGAATGCAGGTCATATCAATGCAGCCTCAGGTCATTATGAATGGGAGCAAGGCCTGGAGTTGCTGAATGAGCTTGTGGCCGTAGATATTCATTCTGACTGAAAGTATTGTTGCGATTAATATTAAATGCCCTTTCTGAATTTTCAGAAAGGGCATTTCGTTTATTTGAAGAATTTGTAGATGTTATTCAGCCAGTAGCGAATCAATCAGGGCATTAAACTCCTTTTTGAAATCCTCGTAAAACAGCCCTGTGGCTGGTCCGGTGAAGCCTGTGTGAATCTTGCGCACATTGCCTTTTTTGTCGATAAACAGGGTGGTGGGATAGCCTGAGAAATTCTCGACTTCGGGTAGCACTTTTGCAACGCCTTCCGGATCGGCTTTGCCGGCAAACAAAACATCGTACTCAATTCCGTATTTCGTCTTCAGTCGGTTGAGAGTGGCTTTGGAGTATTCAAAATCGTCCTTGCGCTCGAAACCCAGTCCGATAATTTCCACACCGCGTTGTTTGTTGGCTTTGTACCAGGGTGCCAGAAACTCAGCTTCATCGAGACAGTTCGGGCACCAGCTGCCAAGAATGGACACAATGACCACCTTGCCTTTGTAGCGTTCGTCCTGAAGTGAAACCTGACGACCTTCGAGATTTGGAAGGCTGAATCCGAGCGACGAAACACCCTGTTTCATTTTTGCAATATTGTAAGGGTCGGAGAGTCCGGCCTTGTCGTTTCGGGTGGCTACAAGTCTGGTTTTATTTCTTGTTGTATAGAAATATCCTTCGAAATTGTTCGCTCCACTGAATGTAAACTGCAAATAATAAGGACTTAATCCGCTGAAAGCCGAAAGTTCCACACCTTTGTTTGTATAAGCGCCTTCGAGAAAACGCAGGTCGCCCGAGCGAGTCAGCACCGAACCGGTGACAATGCCATTGGCCGATGTAAAGATGCCCACGTTTTTGGTTGTGTCGCCGTTTTCTGAAATAAACAGAATGTCCCATTTGCCTTCGATGTTGTTTGCAGGCTGTTTTTCAACTGCTTCGAAACGGCTTTTTGTGTGAAAGTCGGCTCTGAAGGGTACTCCCGAATCATTCTCGATATAGTTTTTGATAAAACGGCCTTCCATTTTATCATTCGAAATAATGGCGGTAATGTACGCGTCATAGGCATCGATCGGAATAAGAAGGGTGTCACCGCGGAGTGAAACTCCCGTGAGTTCTACTTTTTCCTCGCCATTGATCAGTGTGGCTGAAGCTGAATCGCTCTGAGTGCCTTTCAGTTCGAACAGAAAAGGTGCCTGTTGATCCTGCACCTGCAATTCGCCACGCCAGATGCCATCCCGCGAATGCTGATGTCCGCACGAAATAAAAAATACTGAAATGATCAGTAATAAAAAACTAATTTTCTTTATCATAACAGAAATTTACTATTTAAGAATCAATGCCGTTAAGTTAAGCCCGAAGGGCTTGAATTTGATTAACCATGGGTGCAACCCATGGAATTTAAGACTGATTTACCCAAACCCTGTAAGGGTTTAATATCACTTCTATTTTAATTAAACCCTTTCAGGGTTTCCAAATTTATGATTCACTTCAACCACAGGTTTCACCTGTGGCTAATCTTATTCAAGCCCTTCGGGCTTAATATCAGGAAGAATCCTTATCTTAACGACATTGATTTAAGAATTTACGATTTACTATTTCGGCAATATGCAAAGTCCTGCGAAAAACTGTTTCGCAGGCTTTGCATATTGGTTCGACAAAAATAAGAATTATTCAAATATCCACAAATCGGTTTCTATCACATCATTTCCCTGAGCCGCAATGGCCGCCTGATAACTGGCTTTATTCACTGTTTGTTCTTTTACAGGATAATAAAGTCGTGCGGGTACGCCTCCATCACCAAATAAAGGGCTGAACGTATAAGTGACCGGTGTTCCTTCGATGGTTCCGCTGAATACCACATCGTCTTTTTTGATCAGGAAATTCGGATAGCCTGTACGGCGATATTCACTCCAGCCTTCGAGAAACTGCGTAAACAGCGCAATGTATTTCTGGTTCAATACACTTTGTTCACCGGCTGAAGGTAAAGCAGCAATGTAAGTATTTACGTCAGCAGCGGAAACTCCCCATTTTTCGAGTGATGCTCTTACAGCTTTTTCATAATCGGCCTGACTCCAGTTGTTATATTCCGAAATCAGAAAAGCCACTTCGCTGTATTCCTGAAGTACTTCGCCAAAATTTGCAGCATTGTACACAGCACCCGGCAGACTTACTCCTGTGGCGGAAAATTTACCTGCCTGACCTTCGGTAAGTCCGTAAGGCAATCCCACATAATTTCCGGCACTGTTTTTCGAAGCAAATATTGCCAGGCGTGGATCAGCCACGGGAAGTTGCGGATTTTCGCCATTCAACAATCCGATAAATACATGCGAAATGGCAAAGTCTTTACGATTGGCAGTTACTGTGGCACGGTAGAGTGGTGCTTCGTTGGGCGACGAGCTGGCATATTTGTACACAGCATTGTCGGCATTGCTTGTAAATACACCTTTGGCAAGCGCATCGGCAAAATGACTCTGATACAAAGTCGGATTTTTAGCTTTCAAACGGGTGGCAAAACGCAGGCGCAATGAGTTGGCAAATTTTGCCCATTTGGCATTATCGCCGGCATAAATTATGTCCGAGTTACCAAATGTTTTTTCAGTTGAATATTTCAGCAGCGTATCTCCGGCTTCTTTCAGCTCTTTCAGAATGTCGGCATATATTTTCTCCTGCGAAGCATATTTAGGGGTGATATTATCGGGGTTTTGTTGTAAAGCCTGAAAGTCCGGATCGTTGCTACCGTACGAATGGTAGGGAACATTGCCAAATACATCGGTAAGGGCATAAAAAGCATAGGATTTCAGAATGCGGCTAATGGCTATCTGATTAGCATTACGTCCCGCACCGTTGGCTGTTACTATGTCTTTAGTGGCCGGATTTGTGTTCAGATTAATGATTTCCTGAAGGTTGTTCAACACCTTGTAAAGTCCGCTCCAGTAATCGGCTGAGTAGCTGAACGGAATGTCGTAACGCGACTGACTTGTGTATGTGTTCAGCGCCAGTTGCTGCACAAAGAGTGCTGAGCCACGCAGAGAAATATTCTCACTGCGGAGATTGTCGACAAGGCGTTTTTCGGCAGTTACAATAAGCGAAGTGGTTGGCACAGCCGAGGGACGGTTTGGATCAATGTTCAGATCCTCGTCGATGCAGGAGCTAAAACCTGCTACAGTCAACGAAATAATAAGTGTATATATTGTTTTGAGTTTCATAACTTTTATTTTTTATCGTGTTTGAAATTAAAATTTAAAGCTGATGTTCAGACCGTAAGTAAGCGGAGTAGGCATGTTTCCACCTTCAATTCCCTGCACGTTTCCACCGCTGTTAGTCAATTCGGGGTCAATTGTTTTACTTTCGCGGAACAGATAAAACAGATTACGGGCATACACTGAAGTGTTGATGCTTTCGATGGCGCTGCCTTTGGGAAGTTTCAGGTCGTAACCCAGTGTCACTTCGCGCAGTTTTATAAAGCTGGCATCAAAAATATCGAAAGTAGTAGGGCCATTGTAATGATTACGTGCCCAGGCCTGTGCACTTACGTTTTTAGTGTTTGGCGCTGTGTTGCTCACTGTGTATGAACCATCAGGATTGAAAGTTACATCGCCGGTCACCCCATCAATCACAACTCCAGTTTCGCGGATGCCGTTGGCTGCCGTTTCGGGTAGAATACCTGAGTACATGGCCACTTTATAGGTTTGCGAGAAGAATTTTCCGCCTACACGCGAATCAATCAGGAAACCGAAAGTAAAATCCTTGTAGCGGAACTGATTCTGAAAACTCCAAAGGAAATCGGGCAACACGCTGCCGAGTGATTTAAGTTGCTGCGTACGCACATAAAGTCCATCTGCTCCGATTACTTTTTGTCCGTCAGGAGCATACACAAAGTCGTAACCCTGCAATTGTCCGTAACTTTCACCTTCCTGAGCCACAAGACTTACGAGTGTGTTGCTAAGGTCAAGTTTGGAAACGGCATCAGACAGTTTTACGATTTTATTTGTGTTTTTCGAAAAGTTGATGCTTGAGTTCCAGTCGAAGTCACGTGTTTTTACCGGATTTGCAGTCAAAGTAACTTCAATCCCCTGGTTGTTTATTTCGCCGGCATTAATCAGTTTCGAATTATAGCCAAAGGCATCCGAAGTCGGTAATGAAATAATCTGATTGCGACTGTTATTGTTGTAATAAGTCACATCCAACCCAATCAGGTTTTTAAATAATTGCAACTGAATACCTGTTTCGATCGAAGATGTGATTTCTGGTTTCAGGTTCAGGTTGTTGAGCTGCCCCGGCAGGGAGTAGGCAATGTTGCCGTTGATAGCGGTAACCGATTCGTACACCTTGTAAAGCTGATAAGGATCAGTATCGTTACCCACCTGCGCCCATCCCAAACGGAATTTAGCGAACGAAAGCCATTGCTGATTTTTTAGTCCGGGCAATTCGCTCAGAATCACCGATGAGGTCAGCGAAGGATACAGATAGGAATTGTGCGCTTCGGGCAGTGTGGACGACCAGTCGTTACGCAAAGTTCCATCGAGGTAGAAAGTGCTGTTCCAACCGTAGGAGAAACTTCCGAATACCGAAGCCAGCGCTTTGTTGTAAATACCTGTCGACGAACCAATGATGGTGGAAGTGGCATTGCTCAGACTGTAGAAATTCGGAATAATAAGTCCGCCTGAAGTAACTATATCGCTCACACGGCGCGAACGTTGCAGGTAGTTGGTTCCCAGATTGGCCACCAGCGAATGTGCACCCCAGCTTTTGTTGGCAGTGGCTATCAACTCGTAGTTAAACTCATTGTACTTCTGAAGGTATTCGGAGTATTGCGACTGCGAACGCGAGTAAACCGCAATTCTGTCCTGCGCATTGTACTGATAAATATCACCATTGATGCGCCCGGTTACCGTTAACCAACTTGCAGGCGTGATTTTTACTCCCACATTTCCGTAAAGGCGGTCGCGGTCTTCTTCAAGATAACTTTCGTAAGCCGACCAGTAGGGATTGTCGATGTATCTTGTTTTTTCATCTCCCACGGTGTTTGCATATCCTGTTCGGTTCCATGCACGGGGTGTACCGTCGGGACGTTTATATTCCTCCAGCTTTTTGTAATCCACCTGCACAGCTCCCCATTGAAAGGCTTCAAGGATAATATTCCGGTTCGAAGCACCTGTCCATGGGCGACCAAGCGATTTGTTTTTCAGATAATTGGCATTTCCAAAGAACGAAATAAACTTACCATTGGTGCTACCTGATATATTTACTGCATTACGACTCAGCGACGAGTTGGGCACTGTTCCTCTTACATTTTTGTTTGTCAATGATATGCGGAACGATGCTTTGTCGGTTGTTTGCGACAGCGAAATATTGTTGGTGTTGGCAACGCCCGTTCTGAAAAAGTAGTTCACATCATTTTCAGGATACAGCCAGGGTTCGGGATTCAGATAGTCGGCCGGGTATTCAGGGTCGAGATTGTACCAGTGAAGCACAGGTGTTCCGTCGAGTTTAGGACCCCAGCTTTCGTCCGAAGCATAATCCACAATATTATAGGTTGTTCCATTAATGTTTGCTGTGGAGAAAGTGGTGTTATATCCGCCTCCGTAAAGTTTCTGCCGTTCGGGAAGTCGCACCACATTTTCGAATTCAATGCCTGTGTTAAGTTCTACGCTTAGCTTACCTGATGTTCCCGAGCCTTTTTTTGTGGTGATCAGAATCACACCGTTGGCTGCCCGCGAACCGTAAAGTGCAGCTGCCGAAGGGCCTTTGAGCACACTCACATCGGCAATGTCGTCAGGGTTAATGTCCTGAATGGTGCTTCCCACATCTTTTCCGGCGCTACCGTTGATTGTCGACGAAGTGTTCAGGTCGGTATTGTCAAGGGGCACACCATCAATGACGTAAAGTGGCTGGTTATTTCCGGTAATGGAGTTGATACCACGCAGTGTTATGCGCGATGAACCTCCGAGGTTTCCTCCGCTGCTGATCACCTGCAAACCTGCAATTTTACCTGTCAATGCACTCAGTGCATTGGTTGGACGAGTCTGAAAGGCTTCATCGCTAACGCCCTGCACCGAATATCCCAGCGCTTTTTTCTCACGTGGAATATTGAGCGAGGTAATGACCACTTCGTTCAGATAAGTGGAGCTTTCTTTTAGTTGTATGTTGATCTGTCGGTCGGTGTTTACCTGAACAGTCTGTGTTTCGAACCCAATGTACGAGAAAACAAGATACTCGCCACGGGGAATGCTGATGCTGAATTTTCCCTGAGCATCGGTAATGGTTCCGGCTGATTTTGCATCTTTGTGCAATACGGTAACTCCTGCCAGTTCGGTACCCGAGGTATCGGTCACTTTTCCGGTCACGCTGAGCAGGGCTTTGGTCTGCGCCGAAACTCCGGTAATCAGCAGGCTCAGCAACAAAACGAATGTAATCTTTTCTAACCTTAATCTTTTCATTTGCTTGTTTTATTAATTGATAAATACTGTTTTATTTTTAAAAATAAAGACCGATAAACTTTCGTTGATCAGCCTTTTCATTGTTGTATTTCTTTTGATTTGTTATACACGGGAAATGAGCCGACCATAAGTTTTACAGCAGCACATACACATTATATTTGAATTGTTGTTTGACATTGGGTGTTTCGGGTTTCGAGTTTCGTGTTTCGTGTTCCGTGTTCCGGGTTCAAATTTCCTTTTGCAAAAATAAGCTGTGCGATATATCCCTGAAATACCCTGTATAGGGCAAATCTTCTACCATAAACAAGGTAGGGAAGGGGAGAGATGAGAAAACAAAAAAGCATCCTCCTTTTGAGAGAATGCTTTTATTGAACAGAAAATTGGATTTATTTTATGGCTTCGAAAGCTTTTTCGAGGTCGGCTTTGATGTCGTCGATATGCTCGATACCTACCGAAAGACGCAACAGACCGGGGAATACTCCCGCTGTAACTTTGTCCTCGGGCGAAAGCTGCTCGTGTGTGGTGGTAGCCGGGTGAATAATCAGTGTTTTGGCATCGCCCACATTGGCTAAGTGACTGATAAGCTGGAGGCTGTCGATAAACTTATCTGCTTTTTCGGCACTTCCTTTCAGTTTGAACGAAAGTACACCGCCAAATCCGCGTGTCAGGTATTTCTGAGCCAGTGCGTGATATTTGCTGCTTTTCAATCCCGGATAGTTTACGTATTCCACCGCCGGATTGGCTTCGAGCCACTCGGCAATGGCCAGCGCATTCTGGTTGTGACGTTCTACGCGCAACGAAAGCGTTTCGAGTCCCTGAATCAACAGGAAGGAGTTGAACGGACTGATGGCATTTCCCCAGTCGCGGAGCCCTTCCACACGGGCGCGGATATTAAAGGCGATATTGCCAAAGGGTCCGTCGAAGCCGAATACATCCCAGAACACAAGACCGTGATAGCTGTCGGAAGGTTCGGTGAAAGCCGGGAATTTTCCATTGCCCCAGTTGAATTTTCCGCTGTCCACAATCACACCTCCGAGCGAAGTACCATGACCGCCAATCCATTTGGTAGCCGACTGCACCACTATTGTTGCACCATGATCGATAGGACGGAAAATGGCACCGCCTGCTCCGAAAGTATTGTCCACAATAAGCGGAATGCCGTGTTTGTCGGCTACTGCTGCTATGGCTTCGAAATCGGGAATGTTCAGGTCGGGGTTGCCGATGGTTTCAAGATAAAGCGCTTTGGTGTTTTCGTCGATCAGCGCTTCGAATGTAGCAGGCTGGTCGTCGGCAGTGAATTTCACTTCCACACCAAGACGTTTGAACTGGTTTTTAAACTGGTTGTAAGTGCCACCGTAAAGATGCGATGTGGAAACAAAATTGTCGCCTGCCTGCAGGATATTGTTCAGTGCCAGAAACTGAGCCGACTGTCCCGATGAAGTAGCCAATGCCGACACACCGCCTTCGAGGGCTGCAATGCGTTTCTCGAACACATCGGTGGTGGGGTTCATCAGTCGGGTGTAGATGTTACCGAATTTGCGCAGGGCAAAAAGATCGGCGCCATCGGCTGCATCGTCGAACACATAAGAACTGGTCTGATAAATGGGCACTGCCCGCGATTTGGTGGTTCCGTCCACTACCTGTCCGGCGTGAACCTGTAAAGTTTCGAATTTCATAAGTGATGGCCCCCTAAATCCCCCTGAAGGGGGACTTTTAGTTACTACGAAGGCAATAGTTTATTGAGTTTTTTCTTTTTATTAATTGAATGAATAGTGAATAGGAGTGGGGTTGGCTAAGTTGTCGTTGACCGGACAGCGGCTTTTTACCTTTTCTATCAGCAATGCTTCGGTGGCTTTGTCGGCATTGGTTCTGAGTTCGATATTTACATTGATCGATTTGAAACCTGTGCGTTCGTTGTCCGAAATGCCCAGAAATTTCTCAGGATTAATGTCTCCATCAATGTTGATATCGAGGCTTTTTATTTCCACTTTCAACTCTTTGGCCACAATGCCAAAAACCACATTCAGGCATCCGGCATAGCCTGCCAGCAGATATTCCACCGGATTGGCTGCTGAGTCTTCGCCGCCCAACATTTCGGGCTCGTCCACTACAAGTTCAAAACTGCGGGCAAAACCCTGATATTTGGTTGCACCAACCCTTTTGCCGTTGACGCTGAAGTTTAAATCTTTTGAAGCCATAAATAATTCTTATTTAAAGATTTGAGAATTTGAAGATTTGAAAATTTCGGGTTCCGTGTTCCGTGTTTTGAGTTCCGCGTTACCTTGGCCACTCTTTGTTCAGGAGACGAAACATTTAAATGGTAAATGGTAAATGAAAAAATGGTAAATCCTAAAAGGATCTCCGATCTTTCAATCGTAAATCCATAAATTGTAAATCAAAGAGGGTATTCCTCAAATGCATAAAGCAAAGTCGACAGATAGCGTTCGCCGGTGTCGGGAAGCAGTGCCACAATGTTTTTGCCTTTGTTTTCGGGACGTTGGGCCAGGACTGTAGCTGCATAAGCTGCTGCTCCTGACGAAATACCCACGAGCAAACCTTCCTGTTGTGCCAACTGGCGCGAAGTAAGTATCGCGTTGTCGTTGCTTACCTGAAGCACTTCGTCCACCACGCTGCCATCGTAATTTTTAGGAATAAAGCCTGCGCCTATGCCCTGAATTTTGTGCGGACCGGGAGCGCCACCCGACAGTACAGGCGAATCGGCAGGTTCCACAGCTACTATTTTTACATTAGGATTTTTTTCTTTCAGGTATTTACCTACACCGCTCACAGTTCCGCCGGTACCCACACCCGCTACAAAAATATCGATTTTGCCATCGGTGTCGTTCCATATTTCGGCGCCGGTGGTGCGGTAATGTACTTCAGGATTGGCTGCATTTTCGAATTGTTGCGGAATAAACGAAGCCGGATTTTCTTCGTGCAGTTCAATGGCACGGGCAATAGCGCCTTTCATACCATTCGCTCCGGGAGTCAGCACCAGGTTAGCGCCGAAAGCTTTCAATAGGTTGCGACGTTCGATGCTCATGGTTTCGGGCATTGTCAGCGTCAGTTTATAACCTTTCACGGCTGCTACCATGGCAAGTCCGATCCCTGTGTTACCACTTGTAGGTTCAATAATTTCAACACCCGGTTTCAGAATGCCTGCTGCTTCTGCTGCTTCGACCATGGCCAGTGCGATACGCTCTTTTACGCAACCTGCAGGGTTAAACGATTCGAGCTTTACAATTACATTTGCTTCGAGATTTTTATTCGATGCAAAATTCGAGAGTTGCAACAGCGGAGTGTTACCAATCAGTTCGTTCAGATTCTTTGCTATTTTTGCCATATCTGTAATATTTTTAAAATGAGTTCGTTTTCGTTGATGCAAAAATACTGCACTTGTCAAAATACTGCAATCGCAGCGATGGGGTATATTGCATACCATGTTTATGGTATACGGATGTTTTTTGTTTGTTTTAGTAGTTGATATTGTGTCTTTTACGGCACAATCATATTGATGGCATTCGGCAGAATTTTTACCCTGAAGGGCGAAAAACCATGAACAATAATGCCATCTGCTTCCATAAGTGCTTTTTTGTCGCATTGAATCAGTAGTTCGCGGGTGCGGAACGATTCGATAACCGGATGTTCGAGCAGCTTGCCCCGAAACAGATAAACGAGAGCACCCAGAATGTCGGTAAAGCGTGGTGTGCGTGCTATCATTACATCTAAAAGTCCATCGTAGGGTAGGGCATAAGGGTTTTGTTTCAGTCCGCCACCGCTGTAGCAGCCGTTGGCAATGTTCATGGTGTACATGCCGTGGCTGAGTGTTTTTTCGTCGGAATGGACTTTCAGTTTGTGCGGACGGTAGGTGAACACGGCCATTAGCAGTGCCACCGAATAAAGGAATGAGTGGCTGCCCACCACTTCTTTCAGTCTGTGTGTGAGGTTAACCACTGCGGCATCGAGGCCGAGACCTATGGAGTTAATGAAATAATGCGCTTCTGTTTTACCTTCGATGTCGTACTCCACTTTGCCCACATCAATAGTTTGTGTTTTGCCTTTCAGAAATACAGCTATCGATTTTTTGTAATCGGCTGTCAGTCCCCAGAAACGGCCCCAGTCGTTGCCGGTGCCACGGGGAATAAGTGCAATTTTCAGATCGTCGGTTTTTTCAATAGCTGCGCAGAAAATCCCGTTTATCACTTCGCTGGTAGTGCCATCGCCTCCCAGAATCATAATGTTTTTGTAACCCTGTTCGACAAATGCAGCAGCGATTTTCGAGGCATGGCCTGCAAATCGGGTGACGCGATAGTCGAATTCGATTTCGTTGTGTTTAAGTGTTTCGAAAAGATATTTTCTTTGTTGGCGAAATTTCTTTTTACCCGATTTGGGATTGATAATGATTGCCCAGTGATTGTTTGTGATTTCCATAATCCTCTGTTTGCGTCGGAGCAGAATCATCTGAGAAAAAGCAGCACTTCTGTTCCGGCAAAATTAATTTTGCGTCAGTATTAAGTCCAGAATTGTCATGGCTGCCATAGCTTCCACAATGGGTACAGCGCGTGGCAAAACACATGGATCATGTCGCCCGCGGGCCTGTAACTCAATTTCGTTGGCATTCACATCCAATGTATCCTGCTTTTTCGAAATAGTGGCTACCGGTTTAAAAAGTACTCTGAAATAAATGTCCTGACCATTGCTAATGCCACCCTGAATACCGCCTGAGTTGTTGGTGCGGGTGCTTATCTGGTTCCCGTCTTTTACGAACGCGTCGTTCATCTCCGAACCTTTGAGCGCTACGCCATCGAATCCACGACCGTAATCGAACCCGTGCGATGCATTTATGCTCATCATGGCTGCGGCTAATCGTGCCTGCAATTTATCGAAAATAGGATTTCCCACACCTACAGGCATTCCTTTTATAATACATGAAATAATGCCGCCAATAGAGTCACCGTCTTTTTTTAGTTCCTGAATATAATCGATCATTTTTTCGGCCACTTCGGTTTGCGGACAGCGCACGATATTGGTTTCAATCAACGATAAATCAGCTTCTGTGGTACTTTGCGTCATGGCTATATGTCCCACCTGCGAAGTAAATGCGGTGATCTCAATTCCTTTCTGACGTAATGCGAGTTTGGCCACAGCACCGGCTACCACACGGGCAGCTGTTTCGCGGGCCGAGCTGCGTCCACCTCCACGATGGTCGCGAATGCCATATTTTTGCTGATAAGTGAAGTCGGCATGCGATGGTCGGTACACTTCTTTCAGATGATCGTAATCCTTGCTGTGCTGATTCTGATTCCAAATAATAAATGCAATGGGTGTTCCGGTGGTTTTGCCTTCGAACACGCCTGATAGAAATTCTACTTTGTCGTCTTCTTTGCGTGGGGTTGCAATTTTCGACTGACCGGGTTTGCGACGGTCGAGTTCACTTTGTATATATGCTTCGTCGAGTTCGATGCCCGGAGGACAACCATCAATAATGCCACCTATTCCTTTTCCGTGCGATTCGCCGAATGATGTGAAAGTAAAAAGTTTACCAGTAGTATTTGACATTTGGAAAAAATTAGATATTGTTTTTTTTGGAAAATCTCCTCAAAACCTGTTTATATTTGCAAAGATACATTTTTTCTTAAAAACGGGGGAGTTTTATACTAACTAAAAATGGATACCGGGATTTTTACCTGATATCCATTTTATTAGTTTTTTGAAAACTGATTAGTGACAACCGCAGCCTGAACCGCAGCTTCCGCCTTCTTCTTCGTCGCCGCAGCCACAACCTTCGTCGCCACAACCGCCACTTCCGCAGCCACAACCGCCGCCTCCGTAAAGTGCTGCGATTTCCTGTTCGGTAGCTTCGCGAACTTCAATTACTTTGCCTTTAAAGTGCAGATTTTCACCTGCAAGCGGGTGATTCAAATCTACTGTTACATGAGAGTCGGTCACGCTTACAACCTGAGCGTTTAAGCGGTGTCCTTCGTTGTCCATCAAAGGTACTACATTGCCTTCGAAAACAACTTCAGTATCGAGTTTACCATCGATTTCGAAAATTGAACGATCGAGTTCGATTACATTTTCATCTTCGTATGGTCCGTAAGCATCTTCGTTAGCAATTGTGAAATCGAAAGCATCTCCGGCTCCGAGTCCGAAAAGATTTTCTTCGAATTTAGGCAACATCATACCAACTCCGTAGATAAAACTCAACGGTTGTTGCTCGGTAGCTCTTTCCATAAGTTCAAGTTCGCCTTCTTTTTCGCCATCAACATATAATTCGTATTCTGCTGACACTGATTTGTTTGCTGTAATTTTCATTTTCTGTTTTTATTTTGTTTAAAAAAAAATATTTCAATACCGGTTTTTGGCAATATCCATTAAACTAATATTGCCCGCTCTTTGTTCAGCATTTAGGATTTTATAATATTCTTTATTTGTATTACAATCCTAAAAACCACCCTCACTTACCAACTCTAAACTCCCAACTCCCAACTACTAACTGTCAACTGTCAATTGTCCACTGAATCAGTACCAGTTAATCACATTGCGGCCGTATTCGCTCTGTTTGTCGTACTTCAGGTCGGCCAGCATGCTTGAGTTCACACCAATGTGGAAACTGTACGATTTGTATGCTCCGAAAGGTACAATGCTTGCCGACATGCTCCAGCAGTGCAAACTGCGGTTGACGTTGATACTTGTATAGCTGAATTGTTTTGCTTTAAAATCGTACGACGAGTTAGCCGTGATACGCCAGTTGTTAGTCAGCGTTATGCTTCCGTTCAGACTCAGGTTATGGGTAAAATCCATTTTATACTCCATTTTATTAAAGTCGAACTCGGGTGTGTTTCCGTATCGGATTGAATAACTTGCCGTAAAACTCCATGGGATAGCCACTTTTGCATATCCATCGTCGGTAATTTCTGCTTTTTCGGGATTTTTGTTGCCACCAAGTTCAGCATCCTGATTTTCCTGATCGCCACTTCCCGGTTGATTTTCGTTTGTGGCATTGCCTTCTGCACTGCTTCCTGAGCTGCTTTCTGACGTTTTTTTGCCAAAAAGTTTTTTGAATGTATCGTTGTTGAATGTATAGCTGTATGAAGTGCTGGTGCCCTGAAAGCGTGGGAACATACCATTCTCCCAGCGAAGCTTGTTGATACGTACAGGATTTCCATTGCTGTTAAGACCGTACATATAAGGGTCGAACGAGGTGCTGAGACTCAAAGAATACGATTTTGTGAGCTTAAGACGTATGCTGGCTGAAATCATCGACCAGTTCATCGAATCCACAGCCATGTTGTAGCTTCCTCCCAAAGATAAGTTATCGATCAGGCTGACTTTTTTGAAAGGTTCGTTACCGGTTGTGTCACGGTCGTTACGCACTTTCATTTCCACATTGTTGCCAAGCGAAAAGTTCAGATTACCCGATTTTCCTCTGCCGGGTGCTCCGTACAAACTGCCTTCGAAACGCGAATATTCTACTTCCGATTGTGTGTAAACCAAGGGATTTACAGCATCACGTACCAGTTTTGTATAAGTATCAAAATATCCCCATCTCTCATCGCCGAAATCAGGAGTGTAGCCAAAACCGATACTTGGTGTCATGACGTGGCGGATACGGTCAATCTTATCTCCGAAAATAGATCTGATGGGCTGGAAAAATCCGTATAATTTAGTCGATGCCGAAACACCCATATTAAAATCATATACGCGGTTGAAACCATATTCAGTTTCTTTTACTTCCTTTTGCTCCTGCGCATCCCAGTGTTTCTTTGTCGACTGCAAATACCAGCGTTCGGTATAATTTATCGATGGTGAAATGTTGATATACTTTAGCAGATTGAAGGTGGCCGAAACAGGAATACTGTGTCGCATACCGTTTTTCCAGTCGCGCTGCAACGACGAAGTCAGCAGTTCGTTTTCCTTAATTGAATTGATGCTGTTCGAAATTGTTCCCGAATACGACATCGAAATCTTCTCGTACCAGCGCTCTTTGCCCACCATTACTTTTCGTTTGAACGGATAAAAACGGCTGTACGAAATGCTGATGTTTGGCAAACTCATACTGATGGTCGAGTCTTTTGTACGCTGTGTAAGCGACATACCTCCCGAAATACTCAGCGAAGGAATGTCAGGGAAACGTTTGGTAAAGTTGATACTTGAACTTGTGGTGTTTTGCGAATTCAGCTCAGGACGCGCATAACTGTTGATGTTGCTGCGGTTAAATCCACTGGTCGAAAAGTTTACGCTCGACGAAAAATTGAAGTTCGGATTGGCTTTCTGATCCTGACTGTGCGACCAGCGTATACTGAAGTTTTTGCTGTTGTTGTAGTCGGGCATATCTTTTTCGCCGGTCACATCCTCACGGTATTCAATTCCCAGATTACCGCGGAATTTATATCTTTTTACGTAAGATGAAGTTCCGCGCACAGCCCACGTTCCTTTGGTGTACACATCGCCGCGCACTTCCAGATCCACATAATCGTTGATGGCAAAATACCAGCCTCCGTTTTGCAAACCGAATCCACGGTTAAGTTCGTCTGTGTAGCTTGGCATCAAAAGTCCTGAGGAATATTTGTCGGTAAAAGGGAAAAATCCAAAAGGTACAGCTACCGGCAATGGTACATCCGCAATTACGAGGTGCGCAGGTCCGGCTACAATATATTCTCCGGGTTTCACTTTTCCTTTCGAAAGACTCAGGTAAAAGTGAGGATGGTCGTGATTGTCGCAGGTGGTATATTTTCCTCCGGCAATACAGAGTACATCTTCGTCCGACTTTTTGGTGCGGTCGCTGATAATGTAACCTTCACCTTCCTGTGTAACAGCCTGACGGATATATCCTTTTTTTGTTTTTAAATTATAGGTAAGCTCTCTCGAAGTGTATGATTTTTCTCCTTCGCTGAAAACCGGTTCGCCGATTTTTGTTCCGAGACTGTCTATAGTCGGACGTGCATAAACCAGACTGCTGTCCAGTTTTACCCTCACGAAATCGGCTTTCAGATTGATGTTTTTGTATGTAATGTCTGTTTCTCCATGCAGGAATGCCGTGCCACTTCTCAAAAATACGATAGAGTCTTTGGCCATGTATTTTATTTCGGCATCAATCTGGTTCGGTTTTTGCACTTTGGCTGGTGCTGTGTTTAAACTGTCGGCTTTGGGTAGGGCTAAACTATCGTTTCCAGAAACAGGAATGTCGGCTTTCAACGCAGTATTTGCTACCGAATCGGAACGCTCAATGGTCTGACTGTTGCCCGCGAATGCAAAAAAGAGCCAGAAAAGCAATACTATTAATAGGCTTTTACTCTTGAAATATAAACGGTTACAGATTAGCATCCGGTGGGTGTATAGTTTTTTAAATTCGGAACGCAAATTTAGTGAAAAATCAGTACTGTCACATTGTAATAACTTTTTTTTATGAATAATTTGAATAATTACTTATTCACTAAGTGCTTTAAACGGGATAAAAACATTACTTTTGCAAATAATTTCACTGAAAATTACCATTCAGAAAACGGAATCACTATGATTTTCAGATACAAACGAATTTTCTTATTCCTGAATATTATTGTTGCCTTTTTGTTCTCGGCATCTTTCGGATTGAAAGCGCAGAAAACGAATTTCACTCTGGTACTCGATGCCGGTCATGGAGGTCATGATCCGGGTGCTATTGGTGCCGTTTCGCGGGAAAAAGATATTAATTTAGGGGTTGTACTTCGTTTGGGTGAACTGGTCGAAAGTAATTTCAAAGATGTAAAAGTAGTTTACACCCGCAAAACCGATAAATATCTGACACTGCAGCAAAGAGCTGATGTGGTGAATAACAATCACGCTGATTTATTTATTTCTGTACATACCAATGCTGCTAAAAGTTCTGCTGCCTATGGCTCTGAAACTTTTACGCTCGGTCTTGCAAAGTCAAAAGCCAATCTCGATGTAGCCATGCGCGAGAACTCGGTAATTCTGCTCGAAGACGATTACAAAACAAAATATAAGGGATTTGATCCGAATTCTGTCGATTCGTACATCATGTTCGAGTTTATGCAGGATAAGTATATCGATAAGAGTATCGATCTGGCTTCGAATATTCAGAAACAGTTTGTGAACTATGCCCGTCGTTCCGATCGTGGTGTTCGTCAGGCCGGATTCTGGGTGCTGCACCGTTCAGCCTGTCCGAGTGTGCTGATTGAGCTGGGCTTTATTTCTAACCCTGCTGAAGAACGTTTTCTGGCCAGCGACAAAGGACAGAAAGAACTTGCAACCTCCGTTTACAATGCTTTTGTAAAGTTCAAACATGAGCACGATAAAAAATCAGGATTAAGCGGAAATGCTTCTCAGTACAAAGAGATTTCGAGAAACGAAAAGGATGATGACGAAGTTCAGGCCGAAACTCCCGACACTGCTGTGAAGAAAAATACAGAGCAGAAAAACGAAGAGTCGCCGAAAACTGACGAGAAGAAAAACAAAAAGGAATCAGAAAGTAAAGAGTCCGGAAAAAAGGTATCCGATAAAAAGGAATCATCAGCAAAAAATGTGGTGGATAGTGCTTTTGCCGATAAAAAGAACGGGATTGCAAAGAATGAAAACAAACCTGTTGTAACGGCAAACAATGATGTGCCTGTTTTTAAAGTTCAGATTCTTGCAAGTGCAAAGGAACTCAGCAAAAACTCTTCGGAGTTGAAAGGGGTGAAAAATGCTGATTTCTTTGTCGAAAACGGACTATATAAATATACGGTAGGTTCGGAAACCGATTATAATAAGATTTTAAATATTCAGAAAGAATTAAAGGCGAAATTTCCCGATTGTTTTATTATTGCATTTGCAGGTAATAAAAAAATGTCGGCCAAAGATGCTTTAAAATTGATTAAATAAACAACATAGCTGTCGATGCAGTATAACTAATAAAAATGAAGAGAAAATTTTTTACACGTGAAGTAAGAGTGGGTATAATGGCCGTAGTGGCCATTTTTGTGTTATATTTTGGTCTGAACTTCCTCAAGGGAGTTGATGTTTTTAGTCCTATCAATTATTATTATGCCACATACGAAAATGTGGGCGGTCTTGTGCCTTCGTCGCCTGTTTACATCAAAGGTTTTAAAGTGGGACAGGTTGAAGAAGTAAAATACGACTTTGCTAAAGCTACTTCTTTTGTAGTAAAAATTTCAGTGACAAACGATATTAAAGTTCCTCACGGTGCCAAAATTGAACTGTTCGACGATGGTTTAATGGGCGGAAAAGCCATTCAGCTGGTGTTCGATCCGGCTATGACAGCTCAGAAAGCACACCACTCCGGCGATACTATTCCATCGCAGCTTGGTGATGGTTTGCTTGCTCAGCTTTCGGCCGACATAATGCCTAAAATTGAAAGTGTGTCAGAGCAGGCCGATTCGCTTCTGCGTGCTGTACGCGTGGTTATCGAAGGTCAGGCACTCCAGAACAGTCTTTCATCTATCGAAAAAACAACAGCTGATCTGGCTGTGACTTCTTCGCAGCTTAAAAGAATGATGAATAAAGATGTGCCGCGTATCATGTCGGATGTAAATGTTGTGACTACCGATCTGAAATCTGTGACAGGAAACCTCAGAAAAGTTGACTTTGCAGCTACATTTGCTTCTATCGATCATACCATTGCCAACCTCAATCTGATGACAGATAAAATTAATAACGGTGAAGGCTCGCTTGGAATGTTGCTTAATGATAAAGCATTGTATGTCAATCTGAACAGTACTGCTGCCAGTGCCGATAAACTTCTTATCGACCTGAAGCAAAGCCCGAAACGTTATGTTCATTTTTCGCTTTTCGGATCAAAGAATTAAGACGATATAATTTAGAATTATTTTAAATAGAGCAGAGCACTCATATTTTTTAAATTAAAAATTTTTTAGTGCCGAAACCTTTTGACTTCAAGAGTTTCGGCATTTTTTAACCCTTGATGCTTGAAATCAGTTGCGATTTGTTAACATCTTTAGAATCAGTGATATTTCAAAATTATTACAACTAATTTACTGTTTTACAATGCCTTTTTGTAATTTGCTGAAAATAAAGATGATGAAAAATATTATAAAGTCGGAAAAAATACTACATTTTTTTTTCTCGAAAATGTTTATGATTTTTGTAGTCCTGAAAGTCGCCCGTTGCTGAAACGCTTTTTATTTTCAGGAAAAGTATTCTCCTCAGCTATCTGAAATGAGGATTGTGTTTATCTAATTCTGGTAATTAATTTTTTTTGTACTGAAATAAAAAATGTCGAATCATCACGAACAATTATGGAGTCGCTGCCTTAGCGTAATCAAAGACAACATCAGTGAAGCTTCTTTCAATACCTGGTTTGCACCTATAGTAGCTCTCAAATACGAGGAGAATGTTTTTGTTCTGCAGGTTCCCAGTCAGTTCTTCGTTGAATATATCGAAGAAAAATACATCGATCTTCTGCGCATGACGCTTTACCGTGTGGTAGGGCAGGGTACGCGCCTCGAATATCGTGTGCTGATTGACAAAACCAGTGGTAAGGGAACGCAAATACCCAGTGCCAACGAACAACCAAAGCCCAAACAGCAAATGTCGGGCTACATTAGTCCGTATCATCGTCCGCAATTGCCCGAAATTGATCCGCAACTCAATCCATCGTACAATTTCAATAATCTGATTGAAGGTAACAGCAATAAACTGGCCCGTACTGCAGGTATAAGCATTGCAAACGAACCCGGAAAAACCATTTTCAATCCGCTTTTCGTGTATGGACAGTCGGGTGTGGGAAAAACGCACCTTGCGAATGCTATTGGTGTAATGACCAAACAGCTAAATCCTGAAAAACGCGTGCTTTATGTGTCTGCTAATACTTTTCAGATACAATATACAGATGCTGTACGCAACAATACGGTAAATGATTTTCTGAATTTTTATCAAACTATTGATGTGCTTATTGTTGACGATATTCAGGAATTTGCCGGAAAAACAGGAACTCAGAATACATTCTTCCATATATTCAATCATTTGCATCAGTCAGGTAAGCAGCTTGTGCTTACTGCCGACCGTTCGCCAATTGTACTTGCCGGTCTTGAACAGCGTTTGCTTACCCGTTTTAAATGGGGTTTGTCAGCTGAAATAGAAAAGCCCGATTTTGAATTACGAAAAGCAATACTCGAAAATAAAATCTACCGCGATGGACTTGAAATTCCTGCCGATGTAGTCGATTTTATAGCTGAAAACGTGGTTGACAATGTGCGTGACCTCGAAGGAACGCTTGTGTCGTTGCTGGCACACTCCACACTGGCCGACATGCCTATCGATGTACAGCTTGCTGAGAAAGTGGTTAGCCGTATTGTAAATGTAACACGTAAGGTGAATACAGTTGAAAAAATCCGCGATGCTGTTTGTGAGTATTTCTCACTTTCGGTGGATGCCATTTCGACAAAAAGCCGTAAACGCGAGGTTGTACAGGCTCGTCAGATTGCCATGTATCTTTCGAAACAAATGACTAAAAACTCGCTTTCGTCGATTGGTTTTGCAATTGGTCAGCGCGACCATGCTACCGTTTTACATGCCTGTAAAATAGTCACTGATTTGATGGAAATTGATAAAAATTTCCGCTCCAGTGTAAAAGAAATCGAAGAGAAACTGAAACGTTAAACTGTTGTTTTGTTGAGTATTAAACAGATATATGTTTAGCTTATTAAAAAAGAGACTACCTTTTCGTAAGGGTAGTCTTTTTTTTGAATAATGTAGTCTTGTTGCTATGCAGGAACGAAAAAAAATATTATTTTTACAAGCGAAATAAAAACGAAAAACAATGGTATATAAATTTACTTTGCTATCCGATGAGATAGACGATTTTGTACGTGTCATAAAGATTGATCCGGAGGCAACTTTCCTCGATCTGCATAATGCCATTCTTGACTCGGTAAACTACGAAAAGAATCTGATGACTACCTTTTTTATGTGTAGTGACAGTTGGGAGAAGCAGCAGGAAATTACTCTGGTTGAAATGGACTCGGGCTCGGAATACGATAATCTGGTAATGGAAGATACCAAACTGGAGGAACTTTTTACCGACGAAAAGCAGAAATTGCTTTATGTGTTTGATATGATTTCGGACAGAGCGTTCTTTATGGAACTCACTGAAATTATCCCCGGTAAAACGGTTGATAAACCTGTATGCATGGTGTCGGAAGGCAAAGCTCCCCTGCAAATGCTGAGCGATGAGGCTGTAGCTTCAACTCCGAAACTAAGCCTTGACGAGAACTTTTACGGCGACGAAGACTTTGATATCGACGAGCTTGATGAAGAAGGCTTCGGAGATATGAATTTCGACGATGCTGCGCTTTTCAACGACGACCCGAAATTTTAATGTCCCGCTGAGGGAGATTATATAGTATTTACATAAAACAGAAGATAAGGCAGCTTATTTTCTGTTTTTTTGTTGTTATTTTGTGCGGACAAATTCAATATGATTAATTTATTCAAGAATAAAACATTGCTGGTTGTGCTTGGGCCTACTGGAGTCGGGAAAACGGACATTAGTCTCGAAATTGCCCAACACTACGGATGTCCCATTGTTTCTTCGGATTCGCGTCAGTTTTACCGTGAACTGAAGATTGGTACGGCAGCTCCGACCGAAGCCCAATTGAGCGCGGTAAAGCATTATTTTATAGGCACACACTCCATTCACGACGAATATAATTGTGGTCAGTATGAACTTGATGTGATGGATTTGCTTGGTAATTTGTTTTTGGAGCATGATGTGGTAATGCTCGTGGGTGGTTCAATGATGTATATTGATGCTGTATGTCAGGGTATCGACGATATTCCTACTGTGGACGCTAAAACCCGCGAATTCTGGAAAAATGAATATGCTCTAAAAGGCCTTGAATATATTCAGGAGGAGTTGAAACGGCTCGATCCTGAGCATTACAATGAGGTGGACCTGCGTAATTATAAACGGGTGCTTCATGCACTTGAAATTTGCACAATTGCCGGAAAACCATTTTCGGAAATACGAACCGGCATAAAGAAAGTCAGGCCGTTCAATATTGTAAAATTAGGACTGACTCGTGAAAGACAGGAACTTTACGAGCGAATTAATAAGCGCGTAGATGTAATGATGCAGGAGGGATTGCTTGCCGAAGCTGAACAGTTTTATCCTTTCAGGCATTTGAATACGCTCAATACGGTTGGCTACAAGGAGCTTTACGAATATATGGATGGTAAATGGGATCTGGACTTTGCTGTAAATATGATCAGGCAGGATTCACGCCGCTATGCCAAGAAACAGCTTTCGTGGTTCAATCGCGATAAAGAAATTGCATGGTTTCATCCCGATGATAAGGATGCGGTTTTTCAGTACTTAAAGAATAAAATAAATAATTGATATGCAGGTTTTTGAAAATATTTCTCTGAAAAAATATCATACTTTCGGCATAGATGTAAAAGCACGTTATTTTGTTGAGTATGCTTCTGTTGACGAACTGAAAAGCTTTTTAGAATCCGGCATGCTTTCCGAAAATAAAATGCTGCATATCGGAGGTGGAAGCAATTTGCTTTTTCTCAAAGATTACGATGGCATCATTCTGCACTCGGTTATAAAAGGTATTGAACCGGTTTCGTCTGATAATGATTCTGTGACTGTAAAGGTTGGTTCAGGTGTTGTCTGGGACGATTTTGTGCAGTTTTGTGTGGATAATAACTGGTACGGAGCAGAAAACCTATCGTTGATACCCGGAGAAACAGGTGCTTCGGCGGTGCAGAATATTGGTGCTTACGGGGTTGAAGTGAAGGATTTGATCGAAACTGTGTATGCAGTTGAGATTGCCACTGGAAATGAAGTTGTTTTCAGTAATGCTGATTGTGAATATGGTTATCGCGAAAGTGTGTTTAAAGGTTGTTTGAAAGGCAAGTTTATTGTTACTTCAGTAGTTTTTAAACTGAGCCTCCTTCCTGAATTTAAACTGACATATCAGCATTTGGAAGCCGAAGTGCTTAAAAATGGTAACATTACTTTGCAGAATGTGCGTAATACGATAATTGCGGTACGGCAATCGAAATTACCGGATCCTGAAGTGTTGGGAAATGCGGGAAGCTTTTTTATGAATCCTGTGGTGCCTAAAAAGCATTTTCTCGAACTTCAGGCAAAATATCCTGAAATGCCTCATTATTATGTGTCTGAAACAGAAGAAAAGATTCCTGCAGGCTGGCTTATTGATCGTTGTGGCTGGAAAGGTCGTCGCATTGGAAATGCAGCCGTACACGACAAACAAGCGCTTGTTATTGTAAACTGCGGAGGTGCGTCAGGATACGAAATTGCTGGTTTGTCGGAACAGATAAGAGAAAGTGTTCGTGCGCAATTCGGAGTTGAACTCGTGCCTGAGGTAAACTTTATCAGCTGATTTTTTATTTGTTTGCAGTAAATGATTTTATTCAAAAATCTTTCTGTCGTCAAGCGCTTTCTGGTATTTTTTTGCATTCACCTGATGCTCGGCATAGGTGGCTGCAAAATTATGTTCACCATTCAGCGTTTCTTTGGCACACATGAAAATGTAATTGTGCTTTGAATAGTTCAGTACTGCATCAATTCCTGAGGCTGTGGCCAGACGGATAGGGCCGGGAGGCAGCCCTTTGTTTTTATAAGTATTGTAGGGCGATTGTATGCGTAAATGTGTGCCTGTAATACGACGCAAACTAAAATCGCCATACGCAAACTTAACGGTAGGATCGGCCTGAAGAGGCATTTCCGTTTTGAGACGATTGATATATAATCCGGCTACCATAGGTCGTTCGGACTTGCTATTGGTTTCTTCTTCCACAATTGAAGCCAGTGTGCTCACTTCCACAGCAGTCATAGGTATTTGAGCGGCTTTTCCCTTACGTTCATCGTTCCAGAAACGATCGTATTCTTTTTTCATTCTTTCAAATAATTCCTCAGCATCCATGTCCCAGAAGACTTCGTAAGTGTCAGGAATAAACAAAGCCACAGATGTATTCGGGTTAAGCTCGTATTTTGTAAGAAATGCAGAATCGTTTAAATGTTGCAGAATGCTTGCAGAATCGGCCATTATTTGTCTGGAAAGTCTGCCCGCGAGTTGTTCTTTTGTACGTATGTTGTTGAAAGTGAGTTTTAGTGCGCTTTGTCTGCCCGTTTTCAGTTTGTGTACAAGACGCAGATTGCTTATGCCCGGATTTATTTCATAACGTCCGGGTTTGATATTTTTATAACCGTAGGCTTTTGCTGTCAGCGTAAAAGTAAAAATGCTTTTCAACGCTCCTGTTTCGGCAAGCTGATCGGTAATTGTTTCAAAAGTTGCATTATCCGGTATGAGCAGATATTGACTTTTGCTGCCGGTTGTATTACTGTTCGGAACTAAAAATACGTAGACAGCAAATATTACAATAATGGCGGCAAGCATGGCAATGCTTAGCAGAAAGGAGTTGGTGCGTTTGTTCTTTTTCATTCAGTTTTCGATGTTTGGAAAGCTGTTTTTTTGTTTTATAAGTCGAAAATGTTTGTCGGTTTTCGCCTGCAAAAATAACCAATAGTTTTGGATTTTATTTGTTCGGGATTAAAAACAAAAAACATGTAAAATTATTTTCGGTTAATATACTTACATTCAGTTCTGATTAGCTGTAAATACAGGATTCTGCAAAGGAAAATGTATTTTTGGTTTTGATAATTCAAAACTCTTTCCTATATTTGCACCCGCAAAAGCGAAGTAAGGAAGTTTGGGTGAGTGGCTGAAACCACCAGTTTGCTAAACTGACGTACGGGCAACCGTACCACGAGTTCGAATCTCGTAGCTTCCGCTTACAAACGCCGTTATCGTAAAAGATGACGGCGTTTTTTGTTGTTTGTAATAAGTTGTGTATCGGGTTAAAATGCGTATCTTTGCATGCAAATAACGATAGAAAAAAGTATGAGATTTGACGAACTTCCGCTTTGCGATGCTGTGCTCGATGGTTTGCAGGCGATGAATTTTAAAGAAGCCACCCCTGTACAGGCCGAAACAATTCCTGTTATTCTGGAAAAACGCGATGTAATAGCCTGTGCACAAACCGGAACCGGTAAAACAGCAGCTTTCATTTTACCTTTGCTACACAATCTGCAATCGAAACCACATGCAGAAGACAAAGTGAATGCAATTGTCATGGCGCCGACCCGTGAACTTGCTCAGCAAATTGACCAGCAAATGGAAGGTTTTTCATATTTTACTTCGTTTTCCTCGGTAGCTGTGTATGGTGGTAACGATGCTGCCGCATGGGATGTGCAGCGCCGGGGTCTGCAAAAAGGTGCTGATGTGGTAATAGCCACGCCGGGTCGGCTTATTTCGCATATCAATTTGTACGATATTGATTTTTCCGGAGTTGAATATTTTATTCTCGACGAAGCTGACCGAATGCTCGATATGGGCTTTTTTGATGATATTATGCAAGTAGTGAAACGTTTGCCTGCTACACGTCAGACCATTATGTTTTCGGCTACCATGCCTCCCAAAATCCGACAACTTGCAAAAACTATTCTGAATAATCCTGTCGAAGTGAAAATTGCAGTGTCGCGTCCGCCTGAAAGTATCATGCAGACAGCTTACTTTTGTCATGAGTCTCAGAAAACAGGCATCGTTCGTCATCTTTTTGCCGATCAGAATCTGACCAAAGTCATTATTTTTGCAGGTTCGAAAATAAAGGTAAAAGAGCTTTATAAAACTTTCCGTCAAATGGGGCTTTCGGTTGGCGAAATGCATTCCGATCTTGATCAGGCGCAACGTGATCATGTGATGCACGAGTTTAAAAATAACCGTGTGTCAGTGCTTGTAGCAACGGATATCGTTTCGCGCGGAATTGATATTGATGATATTTCGCTGGTTATTAATTTTGATGTGCCTCATGATGCTGAGGATTATGTGCACCGTATTGGTCGTACAGCGCGTGCCAGTGCCAAAGGAATGTCGATTACTTTAGTGTCGGAGGATGAGCAGTACAAGTTCAAACAGATTGAAGATTTTCTGGAAAAAACCATTTATAAAATACCAATGCCCGAAGAACTTGGTGAGGCGCCTGAGTATAATCCGGAACTACATCGGAGGGGAAGTAAAACTTTTTCGGCAGGTAAAGGGCGTTTTAAACGTAAAGGTCCGCGGCGTTAATGATTAGGTGTCATATAATAGATATTGATGTCGTTTTTTTTGATTCTATAATTATGAATATTAGCTACAATAGCTTTAAAGGTTGATTGTAAAGTTTTTTCGGAAATATTTTAAAATATTTCCGTTTTTTATTGCAAATCATCAGAATTAACCTTACTTTTATGCCGTTAATTATTTATGTTTAACCTCAAAATCTGTATTTATGTCTGTAAATAAAGTTATCTTAGTTGGAAATGTGGGTAAAGATCCCGAAGTTCGTTACCTCGAAAAAAATGTGGCAGTTGCAAACTTTACCTTAGCTACTACCGAGCGTGGATTTACAATGCAAAACGGAACTCAGGTTCCTGAGCGTACTGAATGGCACAATATCGTCGCCTGGCGCGGATTGGCCGAATTGGCCGAGAAGTACATTCGCAAAGGTGCGCACTTGTACATAGAGGGGAAAATTCAGACCCGCTCATGGGAAAAAGAAGGTATTAAACGTTACACAACCGAAATTTATGCTGAAGCCATTCAGATGCTTGGTAAAAAGCCCGATTCGGTTGAATCGCATACAGCAACAGTCGCGGCTGCACCCGAGCCTGATGTACAGGCACCTCCGCATGCAGCTGATGATCTTCCGTTCTGATACAAAAAAAGCGCTTTAAAGCGCTTTTTTTATTTTGCAGCAATGGTTTCAATTTCCACCAAAGCTCCGAGTGGTAAGTCTTTTACTGCAAATGCCGATCGGGCAGGGCATTCGGTAGCATAATACTTTTTGTATACTTCGTTCATGCCGGCAAAGTTGGCTATGTCCGATAAAAAGACTGTTGATTTTACGACATCGCTGAAACTGTAACCTGCCTCGGTTAATATGGCTTTTATGTTCGCAAAAACCTGCTCAGCCTGTCCTGCGACATCTGTTGCTTCAATCTTTCCCACCTCCGGATTTACGGGCAACTGTCCCGAAATGTAAAGTGTACCATTGGCTTCTACAGCCTGGCTATATGGTCCAATGGCTGCCGGTGCATTGCTTGTGTTGATAATTCGTTTCATTATTATGCTTTTTATTTGAAATTTGATTCTGATACAAAAATAATAAAAAGCCACCAATATCAACTGTCCTTCTATTTTTGTAACTTCAATCTTATTTTTTTTTGTATAATTGATTGATTACAGTGTAGATAATACTGTTTTGCAATCGATTGCGTAGAAATGTGACGTTAATTCTATTGTATGGGATGATAATAAATTGTTTATTTTGATAGATTTGAGGTCAATTAATCACATATTTATCAAATTTTAAATCAATTCATTATGAGAAAAATCTTTACCCTATTATTTGTATTGTGTATACCAAGTTTTATGTTTGCAGTAAATCTGACTGTTACTGGTAGTTTCCCAGATAATAGCTGGAATAATTCAAACCCGGATTATCAGATGACCGAGATTGAATCTTCGGGTGTGTATATGCTTGAAAAAACCTTACCGGCGGGTACCTATGAATTTAAGGTTTTAAATACCGGAACGTGGGATGGTCCGGGTACCGCTATAAACAGACAAATTGTGCTTGCCGATGAAAAAACGGTGAAATTTTATGCGAAACTCAATGGTTCACAGATTCTGTTCTTTTCAGATGCACAGGAAATCTATGTGATTGGGGCTGCTGTGGGAGGCTGGGGTTTAGCCAACGCCAAACTTATGACCAATAATGCTGCTGATGCCACTTATACTGCCGATGTGGTTGGTGGCAATTATAAACTTATTGTAAAAGATATAAACGGAGAAATTGTTTGGAACGATATTACCCCAAGTGACATGACTGTAACAGCTAACGGAAATCATACCATTAAACTGGATTATGCTTCATTTGCTGCAACTGCTACTGCCAATGGATCAACAACTCCAACGCTTAGTGCTGTTTCAAATTCTTATATTTTTGTAGGTCAATCGCCCGAATCGGCTGTTTGGTACAATGGAAGCGCTACTTATCAAACAGAGAACTTCAACGGAAAGAATCTTGGTTCGGTTACCACGCCTGTTTATCTTGGGGCTGAAATCACCACTGCACCTGTGCTGGAAGGTGTTGTTGTAAAAATGTTTTATCAGGTAAATGTTCTTGCTGTGAAAGAAGTTCTCTTGCCACACGATTCCGATAATGGAGCTACAAGTTCAAAATGGAAAAGTACTTCAGGAACGAATGTGTTTGCAGATTATAGTCTGGCGAAGGGGGAAACCTATCAGCTGAAAGTGTGGTTTAATGCTACACAGGGTGCAACAACGCTATGGGATAGCAACAATTCTGCAAATTACATAGCTACATTTACTTATGATTTGGGTACAGGAACAGAGAAGTTGACCGAAAATTTCAGAATCGTGACAAACGATGGATTAAAAGTGGTTTTAAATTCAAAATCACAGGTTGAACTTTACACTATTAATGGTCAGAAAGTTCACTCGGGTGTTTACGAAAACGAATTTAGTATCAGACCTGAATCCGGAATTTATATGCTTAAAGTTAATGGTGAGACTGTAAAAGTCGCTATTCGTTGATAATTGATAAATTAGTCTGTGTACAACCTGTGTTGGAGAAATCCGGCACAGGTTGTTTTATTTCACAAAAATACAGTTTTATAAACCCTCAAATTTCATTATCTTTGCATTCTTGAAAAAAGCAGCTCTTTTGCTTTTTTATTGCGTTGGAAAACAATTGATTAAATATTGTTTCTCAATCATAAATTGTAAAACATGTCCGCCGTGGCGGATAATTAAATTGTAAATATAAAATATGGAACTTGCAAGTAAGTACAACCCGACGGAAATTGAGTCGAAATGGTATCAGTATTGGTTAGACAATGGTTTTTTTAGTTCAAAACCTGATGGTCGTGAGCCATACACTGTCGTCATTCCGCCGCCAAACGTGACGGGTGTGCTTCACATGGGCCATATGCTCAACAATACTATTCAGGATGTGCTGGTGCGTCGTGCGCGTATGCAGGGTAAGAATGCCTGCTGGGTGCCCGGAACTGACCATGCTTCCATAGCAACCGAAGCTAAAGTAGTTGGAAAACTGGCTGCCGAAGGAATTAAAAAAACTGATTTAACCCGTGAAGCTTTTCTGGAACATGCCTGGGACTGGACGCACAAACATGGTGGAATTATCCTCGAGCAGCTTAAAAAACTTGGCGCTTCGTGCGACTGGGATCGTACAGCCTTTACAATGGATGAACTGCGTTCGGAAAGTGTGCTGAAAGTTTTTGTCGATTTGTACAACAAAGGCCTGATTTACCGCGGTGTGCGCATGGTTAACTGGGATCCGAAAGCGCTGACAGCTCTTAGCGACGAAGAAGTGATTCACAAGGAAATTACAGGAAAACTGTTTTATCTCCGTTACAAAATTGAAGGTGAAGACGGTTATGCGGTTGTGGCAACAACACGTCCGGAAACTATCATGGGGGACACAGCAATGTGTATCAATCCGAATGACCCGAAAAATGCACATTTAAAAGGCAAAAACGTAATTGTTCCGCTGATCAACCGTTCGATTCCTGTAATTGAGGATGATTATGTGGATGTGGAATTTGGTACAGGTTGCCTGAAAGTAACGCCTGCTCACGATGTGAATGACTATATGCTGGGCGAAAAATACAATCTGCAATCAATCGATATTTTTAATGATAATGGAACGCTGAATGAGCATGGTGCGCAATATGCCGGCATGGATCGTTTTGACGTTCGTAAGCAAATTGAGAAGGATCTTGAAGCTGCAGGTTTGCTCGAAAAAACGGAGCCTTATACCAATAAAGTGGGTTTTTCGGAACGTACCGATGTGGTGATTGAACCAAAACTTTCGATGCAATGGTTCCTGAAAATGGAAAAACTTGCAAAACCTGCTTTGGATGCGGTTATGAATGACGATATTCAGCTTTATCCTGCCAAATTCAAAAATACTTACCGTCATTGGATGGAAAATGTGAAGGACTGGTGCGTATCGCGTCAGCTCTGGTGG
Organism: Bacteroidia bacterium; assembly: GCA_009929375.1. Lineage (GTDB taxonomy): Bacteria > Bacteroidota > Bacteroidia > Bacteroidales > Paludibacteraceae > Paludibacter. Next base: position 7,636 of record SAAO01000020.1, on the reverse strand, counting down.
GGACACCGAATTCCTGCTTATTTTCTGCCACAGGGTGGTTTGGTGGTGGCTTTGAGCAAAGAAGAAGCTTACCAGAAAGCATTGTCAATTGTCAACTATGAACTGTCAATTGATGACCTGCGTCAGGACGAAGATTGTCTGGATACCTGGTTCTCGTCCTGGTTGTGGCCGATTTCGGTTTTCGATGGCATCAACAATCCCGAAAACGAAGAAATAAACTATTATTATCCAACCAACGATTTGGTGACTGCTCCCGAAATTCTGTTTTTCTGGGTGGCTCGTATGATTATTGCAGGATACGAATATAAAGGCGAAATGCCATTTAAAAATGTGTATTTGACTGGTATTGTGCGCGATAAATTAGGTCGTAAAATGTCGAAATCGCTTGGTAACTCACCCGATCCGCTCGATTTGATTGCGCATTTTGGTGCAGATGCGGTGCGTTTGGGAATGTTGCTTACTTCGCCAGCCGGAAACGATTTACCTTACGACGACAGCCTTTGCGAACAGGGACGAAACTTCAATAACAAAATATGGAATGCATTCCGCCTTGTAAAAGGGTGGGAGGTCGCCGATATCGAACAACCTGAATCGGCCCGTATGGCAGTGAAGTGGTTCGATGCGCAACTGAACAAAACACTTATTGAGATCGACGATTTATTCTCGAAATACCGTTTGTCGGAAGCGTTGATGGCTGTTTACAAACTTTTCTGGGACGAATTCTCTTCATGGTACCTCGAAATGGCTAAACCGGCTTATCAAAAACCGATTGACCGCACCACTTACGAGGCTACACTTGGTTTCTTCGATTCGTTGCTGAAGGTGTTACATCCGTTTATGCCATTTATCACTGAGGAACTCTGGCAAGCGCTTGAAGATCGCAAAGAAGGTGAAAGTATCATGGTGGTACTTCAGCCAAAAGCTACTGAAGTGGATGAAGCTTTGATTTCAAATTTTGAATATGCCAAAGAAATTATTGCCGGAATTCGTACCGTTCGTTTGCAGAAAAATATTCCGAATAAAGAAGTGTTGAGTTTGCAGATAATTGGTGAACACAATGGCGCATTTGATGCTGTGATAGCTAAACTCGGAAATTTAGAAACAATAGAAAAAACAACCGAAAAAGCTGCTGGTTCAGTTTCATTTCTTGTAGGAACTACCGAATTTGCCATTCCTATGGGAAATTTAATCAATGCCGAAGAGGAAATTGCTAAAATGGAAGCAGAAATTGTTTATTACGAAGGTTTTATTGAGTCGGTAATGAAAAAACTCGGAAACGAACGTTTCGTGGCGAATGCAAAACCTGAAATTGTAGAGGCTGAACGCAAAAAGAAAGCTGACGCCGAAAGCAAAATTGCTTCGCTGAAAGATAGCATTGCTTCGCTGAAAAAATAAATACAGAAACCGCATTTTTCAATGCGGTTTTTTTATTGTCGGAACTTTAATTGTATTTTTGTGAAAATAATCCTCAGATATCAGACCTGTTCAATAAAACGAAAGAACCTGAATCGCGATAATCATTCGTTTAATCAGTGTAATTCGCAGTTAATATTTTGAGATAAATAAAAAAGTTATGGAGAATACTTACAAAGACCTTTGCCTGCAAACCTGCGAAATTGCCCGTAATTCAGGTAAAATTATGGCCGAAGAACGTAAAAATTTCGATGCATCGAAGATTGAAAGTAAAGGCATGCACGATTTGGTAAGTTATGTGGACAAGGAGTCGGAAAAACGCATCATTGCTGAGCTTCAAAAACTTCTGCCCGAATCGGGTTTTATTGCCGAGGAAGGAACAAATGATACGCGTGGCGAACGCTTTAACTGGGTAATTGATCCACTTGACGGAACAACTAATTTTATTCAGGGTGTGCCTGTTTACTGTGTAAGTATTGGTTTGCTCGATGGCGATGAACTTGTAGTGGGCGTAGTTTACGAAGTGGGTCGCGACGAATGTTTTTATGCGTGGAAAAATGGCGGTGCTTATTTGAATGGTGAGAAAATCACAGTTTCAGATAGGAGTGATATTCACGATGCACTTTTGGCTACCGGATTTCCATATTCTGATTTTAGTCGCATCGAAGAATATATTGAATTTCTGAAATGGGCTATGAAAAATGCGCGTGGCGTACGCAGGTTGGGTTCGGCTGCAGCCGATCTGGCTTATGTGGCTTGTGGCAGGTTCGATGCCTTTTGGGAATACGACCTCAAGCCCTGGGATGTGGCTGCCGGTTCGTTGCTTGTAAAAGAAGCAGGTGGAATGGTAAGTGATTATTCAGGCGGTGATAATTACTTGTTTGGTCGCGAAATTGTGGCTTCAAATGGCTTGTTTATGGCCACTTTGCTTGATAGATTAAACGCATAGTTGAATGGAAGGCAATAAATAAATTTTTCAAGAATAATCATCTTAAATTATAAAACATGAAAAATCAAATCACTGTATTAACAGTATTCTGTTTGTTTTCATTTAACGTTTATAGTCAAAGTGTAAAATATTTCAGATCTTTTTCAGAAGATAAACGTAACTGCAGGATAAAATTTATCAATTCGGTTGATACTTCGATTCTTAGGAAGACAGAATGTTATCGTGTGACTTTCGATAAAACTAATAGACCGGTTCAAATTGAAAAACTCAGACATGGTAAACCACTTGCCAATATTGGAGAACAATCAATTTTGAAAATTGAATATAAAGGGTTTATAGAAAAAAGAATGTTTTGTGAGAGGGATATGAATAATAATATTTATAATTGTTTTACAGAAAGTATTCAACGACTCAATGATAAAAATAGAATAATTGTAAGAGAATTAGATGCCAATGGTAAGCCTGTAAGTAGAAAATACTCAATTGTACTATATACGCTTGATAGTCAAAAAAATATCATAAAGAAACAGTATGTGAATGATGACCTTAAACCAATTTTGTTTAGTGATAGTAGTAGTCATACAATTTACAACTGGTCTGAAAATAAAAACTTACTAACCCATACCAGTACCACATATTTTGGATTTAAAGACAAACTAAAGTCAGAGAAACTTAATAAGAAAGCTGTTGAAATCATAGATCTTAATACAAATAGAGTGCTTAAACGTAGTGTCAGCTATATCGGAGGAGATAAAGGACTGATTGCAAAAAAAGACTATAAGTATGATTTGAAAGGCAATCTGGTGTGTTATTATGACTCTGTAATTGGTCGTTTTGTTACTCGTGTTATTCAATTTGAATGTAAGTATAACAAATACGGTAATTCTACTGAGTCTTTACACAGATGTTTCTATTCGAGATCAAACTCTGCTTTAGCACATTTAGAGGATGCTGTTTACAGAGAAGAGTGCGATTCGTTGGGTCTTGTTACAAGAATTACAAGACTTAAAAATGAATTTAAGGCCGTAGATAGTGATTATTGTGTTTTTCCTGAAGAGATGAACCCTTATGGATATAGGTACGCTTATCTCTTTAAAAATGAATGTGCCTCTATTGAGTTTAAATATGATAATAACTTAAATAAAATTGCAGAATTCTACTATGACAACAATAATAATTTATTAAGTAAGGGTGTTTGTTCTGTGAAATATGTTTACGATAATGATTATAATATTATTGAAGAAAGTTATTGGAATTCAAATAATAATCTGGTAAATAATGAAAATGGAGTTGCATTGACGCGTAGAAAATATGATGGAAAGCAATTAAAGTTTACAGGACTTTATGATTATAAAAACAGAATAATACACGAACTCTTAAGTGAATAAACTCTGAATCCTAACTGTTTGATTAGTAGTTGTTTTGTTGTGTGTTGTAAATTTTAAAAGTAAGTAATCTGCTTAAAAAGAGTTACCAGTTTTATCATTCTTCGCTAAAAAAGAAATTGCAGCGACGATTAAGTCTGTAAGCACTTTTGGGCTCGAGCACAATTCCTTTACCATTCGAAATAATGCGTAATGGATTGATGTTGAATTTATTTACAAGCTCACTTTTTACTTTATCGGCGCGACGAAGACTTAAATCCTTGTTGTAGTTCTCGTTACCTACATAGTCAGCGTAACCGCGTACTTCCACCATTAATTCCGGATTTTCGTTTAGCTTTGCGGCTACAGTTTCAATTGTTTTCAATGCATCAGCATCGAGGTCGGTGCGGTCGAAGTCGAAATAAACGCTTGCAAACCCGTTTGTTTTGCTGTTGCTAATGGTTTGTCCCCAAAAGTCGACAGGCGTATTTGCGGGTGTTTGAGGTTCTTTGTCGCGATGATCTGGAACTCCATCTCCGTCACTGTCGGCATTACTATTGCGTCCCACTGCAGCAAAGTTGGTTTTGGGACTTAGGTTGTTCGTATTTATTGCGTTATTGCCCTGTCCTTCATATTGTGGTACATACACTGTGCGACTACCTGCGTTTTCTGCAATTTTCTGAACCTCGTTAAGCTTGTTTTCAAGCGCATCAATTTTGCCAAGTTGCGGCTTTAATTCATTAATTTCATTCTGAAGTTTGTTGACTACATTTTGCAGCGAGTCGGCTTTTGCCTGTGCCCGGCGTGCGGGAAGAATGGCTTCGTCAGGACTGAAAGTGGTGGTGTTGATGTTTCGGGTGTGTTTTTTCGATTTGTTAGCATTAAACTTCCAGCGCAACTGCAAAGTTCCCATCGAAATAAAATCATTGGTCACGCCACTATAACGCTCAGCAGCTTCAATACTGTCCTGATTGTGCGATCGGTACTGCACTTTCGCTCCGATAGCTAATGAAGATGTCAGATTGTATTCGATTAATCCACCAACGGGAACTGTAATCGCCATTCCGTTTTTTGTTTCGTTGACAAACAGATTGTTTTTGTAATGTGTGGTATTGTAAAGCCCCAAACCGCCTCCTATTGTTGCCCAAATTCCCCATTTTGTGTTGATGTCAGGCGACAGCAGATTAAGCATGTTCAAAGAGATGTAAGGGTTTATGTGATGCATTTTGCTGGTCATGCTTTCGGCTGTTTTTCCGGCTTGTAAAGGAAAATAGTAGTATTCAACACCAATTCCCCAGGTGGGCGAAATGGTATATTCAACCGACGCGCCGAATGATGTTTTTGTGACGGCTGGTGTCATGTCGCCATCGAACTGATTAAAGCCGGCCTCGAATGTGGCCGACCATTTTGAATTTGAAACACCCTGAGCAAAGGTTACGGTAGTAATGAAAAGTACTAAAATGCTTGTTGCAATTCGCCTCATTTTTGTTCTGATAAAATTTACAATATGAATATCGCAGATATCACAAACAATAACACATGAGGATCATTATTGTTTATATTTTGTACTAAAAAATACTACAAAATCAACAAATAATGCTACAAAAGTAAATTTGCCTTCTCAAGATCTTCTGGTGTATCAATACCAATGGTTTCAATATCAGTATAGCATATTTTAATTCTGAATCCATTTTCGAGCCAGCGCAGTTGCTCAAGCGATTCGGCTAATTCAAGTGTTGAAGGAGTGAGGGATGTGATTTGGGCCAAAATATCAGCGCGATAAGCATAAATACCCAAATGTTTCAGATAAACATGTTTGGATAACCATTCGTTTTTGTCAGTGCCTCTGAGGTAAGGAATTACAGAGCGACTGAAATACATGGCTTCGTCCTTGCTATTGACCACTAATTTTGGATGATTCGGATTTTCGAGATAAGCCATTCCATCTTTCGGGCTTATCTTTTTTGCCATTGTTGCAATCTGAGTCTGCGAATCGTCGAAACAATCCATCAAGGCTTTTATTTGTGATGGATCGATAAAAGGTTCGTCGCCCTGAATGTTTATAACCACATCGAACTTTTCTCCGGTATTGCATAATGCTTCGTAGCAGCGATCAGTGCCACTTTGGTGATTTGGCGATGTGATAATTACATTCCCGCCGAATTCTTTTACCGCATTGGCAATTCGTTCGTCGTCGGTAGCTACGTAGACATGTTTAAGCACAGAGGAGGCTTTTTCGTACACTCTTTGTATCATAGTTTTGCCACCTATCAATGCCAATGGTTTGCCCGGAAAACGTGTGGATGCAAACCTTGCAGGAATAATTCCTGCAAATTTTAAATCGCTCATCTGGTTAGTTGCCTGGTTTACTTTTAATTAAGAATTTTGCTTTGCGGAAGATGCGATGTTTAATGCGAACCACCCACAGTGAATAGCGGATAAAAATGAGTACTATCAGAGGGAATACTGCCGCATTGAAATCCTGCATGGATAATGCAAGAGCAATAAGTGAAAGTACAAGTAGCATTATGTTGAATATCTGATAAACAAACATATACACTCTCAATGGTTTAATCCATATCAGAACTGCTGCTACTATGTTAAAGGGATTTAGCCACAGTATATTTAAGTTGTTTTTTACCAGAGGATGTAATGAAATAAACATAAGGTAAAACACAATAATTCCTGCCAGACCTGTTCCCAAAAGGAGAATACTATCAAGTATGGTATAATATTTTTTAGTTCTCTGTTCGTAAAGTGAAAGCAGAATTCCAAGTAATAAAAGTGCCGAAAATACAACAAATGGTTTGGTAATCAGCATAGAAGATTGCGATTCTGTAACATCGGAATTCACGATAATCCGGGTTTCTTTTACCAGATTACGGTTATTTTCATTGTTTTTTGTGATGATTTTAGCTCTTTCGAATTCGTTCATCAGCACTTCGGGCAGAAATAAACTTTCGTATTGTTGAGTGGTTTTATCGGCTGCCATGCCAAATACCATATCAATACCAAACTTTAGCCATGTGTCGTGACCTACGTATCCACCAACCCACTGACGAAAGGTTTTCGATTCGGTGGTATTTTGTAATTGTACGTAACCTGTGACATTATTCAGAATTTTATCTCTCGGGCGAGTTGCACAGTTGTCAAACACGTAATTATATCTATAAATGCGGTTCTCAGGCCGGTAATTATCGATAAGTGCATCGATAATTTTTCGTTTTTCTAAAGGAGTCAGGTTGAGAATTTGTTCCCAAACCATTGAGTTTCGCTCATCATATTCAAACAGAAACATGTCGGTGGGGTGAACGCCGAGATAATAGTCGGTTTCTCCTTTTATAAATTTGTAATAAAAGTTTTCGGTATTAAAACTAAAAATTCCATAGTTGAAAACAAGATCGTTTTTTGTAACAGGATCATTAATTCTGATGCCCGAGTGCCCGAATTTTGCATATATTTCCTGTCCTGGCGAACAGGTCAGTAAGCTGATAACCGCTGAGTCGCTGAATTGCATTTCCTGCGCTTTCATTGTCGTCAGCATTATGGTTGCCAGAATAATCAGAAGTGTTTTTTTCATTCTCGTGTTCTTTTTTTTGATACAAAACAGAAAAACGGTTTCAAAAGCCGTTTGTCGCAGGACATGAATTCGTTGCGAAATTAAGCATAAACCGGCGTTTCTCAATGTCTGATTTAATGCAGTTTATAATAAAATGTGTACAAATGTAATAACATTTATTTGAAAATCGATTAAAATGTAGTTTCAAATTAGCTGATTTGTTATTTTTTTGAATCTGCCTGTTTTCTTATTTGCTAAATTCAAGTTGTAAATGCAACTTTAGTTATTTTTAATTTTTTAGTTCATTAAGTATGTTTGGCGAAAAAATCGAGGATAACTTTTTTGAGCTCG